>NZ_FYDS01000003.1:0-559692 GCF_900187545.1 Pseudomonas sp. Irchel 3F3
GGGCGAAAAGGTGAGTTAGTGTCGCCATCGCAAATGGCCTATGCGCGAGCTAAAAACCAGCACTGTTTCGCTGTTCGCTGTTCGCTGTTCGCTGTTCGCTGTTCGCTGTTCGCTGTTCGCTGTTCGCTGTTCGCTGTTCGCTGTTCGCTGTTCGCTGTTCGCTGTTCGCTGTTCGCTGTTCGCTGTTCGCTGTTCGCATTCAGGTGTGGGCATCAACAATGAGTCAACATTCATTTTCAAAGGTGGCGCCAAATCACCTTTCCGCCCTTACGGCGGGTCACTTTTTGTCAAACGCGACAAAAAGTAACCAAAAAACGCTGCGCTCCCATCATCCGGCCCCTACGCTGCGCTCCGGGGTCCCCTCGCTCCGGGCTTGCTCCCGGGAGGACCGCGCTGCAGGCCCCATCCTGGGGCCCAGCGCTTGACGGGCATCCATGCCCGTCACCTCCCTCCGCAAGCCCTGCGCTCGGCCTCCTGAAGTCGCAATCTGCGTTGCCTGAACTGTCGCGCGCTTAGAAGCAAAAGCAAAAAGCAAAAAGCAGCCTAGTGATTAATGTCAGCCATCGGACGCTCCACAAACCGAATACTGTCGCGCCCACTGCGCTTGGACTGGTACAAGGCCACATCCCCTTGCTCGATCAATGCCGCCAGGCTCGCCGGCGGCTGGTCGAACAGGTTCACGCCAATACTCAAGGTAACCGCGTGCGGCGTGGGCACGGTCTTGCCGGCATACTGCTGGAATTGCTCGCGCAACAGCCCGCCCAGCTCCATTACCTGCTCGCTACTCGCCCCATTCAACAAGATGACGAACTCATCGCCGCCCAACCGCGCGGCCAGCGCCCGCTCCGGCAGCACCGTGCGAATCATCTCGCTCAAGGCAACCAGCAAGCGGTCCCCGGCAATATGCCCGTGCAGGTCGTTGACCAGCTTGAAGTTGTCGATGTCGATCAGCAGCAACGCCCCAGGCTGCGCCGGGCTCACGTCCTTGAAGAAATGCCCGGCCCGCACCTCCAGCGCACGCCGGTTATACAACGCGGTCAACGGGTCGCGGGCTGCCAGCCGGGCAATCCGCTCCTCGCGCCGATAGCGCACGGTGCCGGTCATCGACAAGGCAATCAGCATGATCGCCATCGCCCCCTCGACCAAGGAGATCTGGATGATCAGGCCACCAAAGGTGGCCAGGTCAATCAACGTCCCCGGCGTGATGGCAATGCCCGCCTTGGCCACATAGAACAGCCCATGGATCAGCAACACATAGCGCAGTTGTACTGCCCCCACACTCAGCGACTTGCCATGGGGCCGCAGCAGGGAGCTGGCCTTGAGCGTCAGCGACGCCACCAGCAACGAGTTGACCATCAGCATCACCTTCGACCACTGCGGCCCTACAGGCAGCAACAGCAAGGCGAACCAGACCACCACAATCATTAGCCAGCCCCGCGACAAGCGGTCCTGGGTAAAACGCAATACGCCCGTCAGGAAGAACCCGTGCGCCACCACCAGCAAACCGTTGGCGAACCAGATGCCGATGAACAACAACCCAGACCCGCGCAACAAGGCCAAAACACAACCGACAGTAATCGTGGCAAAGCCGGCGCTCCAGAACAGCAAGGAGGTTTCGCGGACACTGCGCCACTCAATCGCCAGGTACAGGGCAGCCGCCGCTGCCAGGGCGACCGAGATGGTCAGCATCGTGGGTGGATCTAGCGCCATATACGCTTTGGCCTATCTGGTTAACGAAGAAAGGGCCCGATTGTATGCGCTCGTGATGATTTTTCAGAGGGGCCTTGTACGGTTGACTGCAAATGATAGCCCAGCCCCCAACGGAGGGCTCACGCAGGTAACATCATATTGACATCAAGGCACCGCGTGCACCACCGAAATCGCGGTGCCCTCGCCCCCTTGATGCCTGAAAGCAAACTCACCCGTTGCCCCCAAAAAAGCACGGCAGTGCCTGGCGCAGTGCCTCAGAGCACGCGCTTGATCAACGGTTCCAAACGGCTGAAACGCAAGCGCCGCAGAAATTTGCGGACCTCCTTGGGATGCTCGGCCTTCACGCCCAGCGCCTCTGCCGAACCAATCTTCGGCGCATGCCGGCGTAGCGCGTTCAACTCCGCTTCCCTCGGCGTCAGCCATTGCCCGTGCGGGTCATCGATCAGCAGGCCGTTCTCCAGGTCCAGGTTGAACCCGCGCGGGTTCAGGTTGTTGCCGGTCAGCAACGAATAGCGCTGGTCGACCCACACGCCCTTGGCATGAAAGGTATGCCCAGGATCGTTCCAGATGCGTACCTGTAACTGGCCGCTGGCAATGGCGGCATGGCGGCGCCGGGCGAAGGCACGCAGGTTGTCTTCATACAGATAAGGCAAGGCGCCACTGGCGCTGAACGGCTCGCCAGGGGCGATATAGAAGTCATTGGCCGTGCGATCGCCGACAATCAGCTCAACCTGCACACCACGCTCCAGCGCATGGTCAAGCTCGCGCATCACCACCCGCGGGGGGTTGAAATACGGCGTACTGATGATGAGTTGCGTGCGCGCCGCCGCCAACAAGGCGCACAGCGCCCGGTTCAGCGGGTTGCCACGGCCCACGCCCAACAGCGGAATAACCCGCAGCCCTTCCCCTGCCATGCTGGCCGGTGCCTCGTATGCCATGCGCCGCAACCGCGCACGCAAGCGCCGGATGTCGCCGCGCAGGCTACGGGTGGCAGGTGGCGCAGGCAAGTCGAGGCGCGGTGTGGCGGTGTGGTGCAGCAGGCGCCGCACCAGGTCGACCATGGCATCGGCCAGCCCCGGGGACTGGAACAGGTGGTAGCGGTCCAGGCGATAACGGTCGAAGCGGTGCAGGTACACGTTGTTCAGGCTGGCGCCGGTGTAGATCACGCAGTCGTCGATGATGCTGCCCTTCAGGTGCAACACGCCGAACAGCTCGCGGGTCTGCACCGGCACCCCATGAATCACGATATCCAGCCCACGCAACTGGCGTTGGGCCTGATACCAGGCGGCGTTACCCGGCTGGCGCCCGCCCCCCAGCAGACCACGGCGGGCACGAAACCAGTCGACCACAATGGTGATTTCCAGGCCTGGTCGCTCGGCCTTGACCTGGTACAACGCATCCAGCACTTCCTGGCCTGCCTCGTCTTCCTGCAGGTACAGGGCGACGATGACGATGCGCCGGGTCGCGGCGTGGATGCGTTCGAGCAAGCAGGCGCGGTATGCCTTGGCATCCGGCAGCACCTGGATCGACTCGGGCGACATGGCGTAGCCTGGCAATGCCGCCAGCATGGTTTCGGGGTTCACGAACGATCACCTTCTCTGTGCAATCACTGTCGGCCCTGCCAGCCGGCGGGGCCATTCCTGGCCGCTGCGCCCGGGGTGTAAGATCGAGCCGGCAACGACCTATAACAACAAGAACCACGCGAGGCTGTATTTTCTCACTGCCCCTGACGAACTATGCCTCAGCTTGCACAGGAACAGCGCAATGGTCTACCCCGCTTCTGCAAACCTATCGCCCTCTATTGTAAAGAGTTGTTCGGTAAAGACGTTCGGCTTTCTGATTTTGCCCAACTTCACCACCATCGGCCTGGCGTCGGCGGTGGAAACCCTGCGCATGGCCAACCTGGCCGCACGCAAACCACTGTTTCGCAGCGTGCTGATTGCCGCAGACGAGGCGCCAGTGGTCGCCAGCAACGGCATGCGGGTACTGCCTGACTACGGCATCGCCAACGCCCCCCAGCTGGATGCGCTGCTGGTGGTCGGGGCCAACCCGATCGACCGGGGCCGTAGCAGCCGCCCGCTGATCGACTGGTTGCGCAAGCTGGCCCGCCAGCACCTGCCATTGGGTGGTATCTGCACCGGGAGCTACCTGTTGGCCAAGGCCGAACTGCTCAAAGGCTACCGCTGCACCATCCATTGGGAAGACCTGCCGACACTGCAGGCGCACTTCCCCGGCATTGTCATTTCCAGCCAGCTGTTCGAACTGGACCGCGACCGCTATACCTGCTCGGGCGGTGTGGCAGCCATGGACATGATGCTGCAACTGGTGGCGCGCGAGCCCGGGGGTCAGGACATTGCGGCCAAGGCGGCCGAGTTATTGCTGTGCGACCGGGTGCGGGGCGAGCGTGATCGCCAGCGGGTACCGCTGCGCACCCTGCTTGGCAGCGCCCAACCCAAGCTGAGCCAGGTGGTGGCGATCATGGAGGCCAACCTGGAGGAACCATTGGGGCTCGAGGAGCTTGCCAGCCTCAACGAGGTCACCGTGCGCCAACTGGAGCGGCTGTTCCATAAATACCTGCAGCGCACGCCCAGCCAGTACTACCTGGAGCTGCGGCTGTCGCGGGCGCGGGAGTTGCTGCTGCGCAGTGACGTGCAGGTGCGCGAGGTGGCGCTGGCCTGCGGGTTCAGCTCGCCGGCGCACTTTTCCAAGAGCTACAGCCGGTTCTTTGGCTTGTCGCCGCTGGGGGAGCGGCGGCAGGCTTCGCTGCATTAATTCAAGGTTTGTACTGGTTTTACCGGCCTCTTCGCGGGCACGCCCGCTCCTACAGGGACCCCACAGTATTCGAATCTGTGGGGTCCCTGTGGGAGCGGGCGCGCCCGCGAAGAGGCCGGTACAGGGTAGTTAATCCTCCAGGGCGGAATGTGCGGTCTCCCGACACATAAGCATGGCAACCAGCGCCACCAGTGCTGCCGCCAGCAAATACCCCGCCGGCGCCAGCTTGCTGCCAGTCACCTGGATAAGCCAGGTGGCAATGAACGGCGCAGTCCCGCCAAACAGCGCGTTGGCCACATTGAAGCTCAGGGCAAACCCGCTGAAACGCACCCGGGTGGGGAAAATCTCGGCCAGCAGGCACGGCAACGTCCCGTCATTCATCGCCAGAATCGCCCCGAAGCAAATCTGGATCGCCAGGATGACCAGCAGCGGTTGACCGTCAAGCAGGCGGAACAACGGTACGGTCAGCCCCAGGAACAACAGCGAAGCCACCACCAGCATGGTCTTGCGGCCAAACCGGTCAGACAGCCGCCCCATCAGGAAGATCAAGCCGATGTAAGTGGCCAGCGACACGGTCGAAGCAATGAATGAATCCCGCTCGCTCATGCCCATTTCACTGGACAGATAAGTCGGCATGTAGCTGAGCAGCAAATAGAACGCCACCGCGTTCAGGCAGGTGACACCAATGCCGATGGCCAGGCTGCGGCGGTGCTGGCCCAGCAGCTCGCGCAGCGGCATAGGCGTCATGCCGGCCTTGTTTTCCAGGCGCTGTTCCATCTCCAGGAACTTGGGTGTGTCCTGCAGGCTCATGCGGATATAGCGCCCTACAAGGCCGAACGGTGCCGCCAGCAGGAACGGCAGGCGCCAGCCCCATTCGTGCAGGGCCTGGCTGCTGAGCAGTTCGTGCAGCACCGCCACGAACGCCGCACCAAACAGCAACCCCGCCGCCGTACTGGCCGGCACGATGCTGGTGTACAGGCCACGCCGGCCGGGCGGCGCGTATTCAGCCAGAAACGCCGCAGCACCAGCGTACTCACCGGAGGCGGAAAAGCCCTGCACCAGGCGGATAAGTAGCAACAAGCCCGGCGCCCACAAGCCGATCTGCGCATAACCTGGCAACAGGCCAATGCAGAAGGTGGATACCGACATGATCAGGATCGACCACGACAGTGCGTTGCGCCGACCATGGCGGTCGCCAAAGTGCCCCCAGACGATGCCGCCCAGCGGACGTACCAGGAACGACAGGGCAAACACAGCGAAGGTTGCCAGCAGGCCAGTGGTCTTGTCGGTTTGCGGGAAGAAGGTGGCGGCGATGATGGTGGCCAGGTAGCCGTAGGCGGCGTAGTCGAACCACTCGACGAAGTTGCCCATGAAACTGGCCCGGGCGGCCTTGCGCAGGGCCTGGCGTTCGGCGTTGTATGTGGGGCCGGCGACGGCGGATGGGTCAAGTGTGGTGCTGGACATGACGGGTACCCTCTGGTTCTTTTAATTGGAGGCAGGGTCTGGTGGTCATACAGTGATATTTTTGTTGTCCGGGCTGGCCTCATCGCCGGCAAGCCCGCTCCCACAGGGACTGCACAGGTATTGCGTGCTATGCAGTAGCTATGGGAGCTGGCTTGCCGGCGATGAGGCCAGCTTCGGTGTTTATTTGCGAATGATGTTGTGCTCCGGCCCATACGGGAATTTGGTGATGTTCTCGGCGCCTTTGTCGTTGACGATCAGGATGTCATGCTCGCGATACCCACCCGCCCCCGGTCGCCCTTCGGGCAGCATGATCATCGGTTCGATCGACACCACCATGCCAGGCTCCAGCACTGTGTCGATGTCTTCGCGCAGCTCCAGCCCCGCTTCGCGCCCGTAGTAGTGGCTCAGGGTGCCGAACGAATGGCCATAACCGAAGGTGCGGTACTGCAGCAGGTCATGGCGCAGGAAGATTTCGTTCAGTTCACGGGCGATGTCGCTGCAGCGCATGCCCGGGCGTACCAGTTTCAACCCCGCCTCGTGCACTTCCACGTTGGCCTGCCACAGGCGCAGGTATTCATCCGGGCAGTGGTCGAGGAACAGTGTGCGCTCCAGCGCGGTGTAGTAGCCGGCGATCATCGGGAAGCAGTTGAGGCTCAGGATTTCACCTTTGCCGACGCGGCGGCTGGTCACTGGGTTGTGTGCGCCATCGGTGTTGAGCCCGGACTGGAACCAGGTCCAGGTGTCCATCAGCTCCGCATCGGGGAAGCGCTTGGCGATTTCGCGGACCATTGCCTGGGTGGCATGCAGCGCCACCTCGTACTCAGGCACCTGGTCGCGCAGCGCCTCTACAATTGCCGCGCCGCCAATGTCCGCGACCTGTGCACCATGGCGGATCAGCGCCTGTTCCTCGGCCGATTTGATCATGCGCATACGCATGCAAGGCGCGCCAATGTCCAGCAGCTCGGCTTTGGGGTAGCAGGCGGCCAGCTTGGCATGGTTTTGCAGGTTGAGGTGGTCGTATTCGACGCCAATACGCGAGGCCAGCGGCAGCGCCTGCTGGATGGCAACGAAGTAGTTGTCGCGTTGCCAGTCGGTGTAGACGATGTTGTCAGTGCCGACGGTACGCCGCCATGGCTGGCCGCCATCAATGTTGGCGCTGATAGAGACAACCTTGTCCTGGGTGATTACCAGCGCATAGGGACGGCCAAACGAGCAGTAGAGGAAATCACTGTAGTAATTGACGTTATGGTACGAGGTGAAGATCGCCGCCTCAATGTCCTGGTCTGCCATGTAGGCCCGCAGCCGCGCATGGCGAGCCGCATACTCCTGCGCCGAAAAGGTCGGCTGCACCTTGTCACCATTGCGGATTTTGAGGGTCTTTGGCATTTGCATGGTCGGGGTTCCTTGTCGTTGTAAGCACGCTGTTCAGGCTGGCTGCCTGAGAAGCATTGCAACAGAACCGACGAGGACGCTTTTGTACCTATCCGACCTGGAATTGGCGGGATCACCAGGGCCAAGGGGGCGCTTTGCGCCCCCCATAACACCTTTACTTCAGGTCAAAACGGTCCAGCTCCATGACCTTCTGCCAGGCGGCCACAAAGTCCCGAACGAACTTGTCACCCCCGTCACTGCTGCCATACACCTCGCTCAGCGCCCGCAGCTGGGCATGCGAACCAAACACCAGGTCAACCCGGCTAGCGTTCCATTTAACCTGCCCGGTCTTGCGGTCGCGGCCTTCGAAGGTTTCGTCGTCCGGCGACGTCGACTTCCATTCCACGCCCATGTCCAGCAGGTTGCGGAAGAAGTCGTTGCTCAAGGTGCCGGGCTTGTCGGTGAACACGCCCTGCTGGCTGCCGCCATGGTTGGCACCCAGCACCCGCAGGCCGCCGATCAGCACGGTCAGTTCCGGCGCAGTCAGGGTCAGCAACTGGGCCTTGTCCAGCAACAGCTTTTCGGCCTTGACGCTGTAGCGAGCCTTGGCGAAATTGCGGAAGCCATCGGCCAACGGCTCCAGCACGGCGAACGACTCGACGTCGGTCTGCGCCTGGGACGCATCGACGCGGCCCGGGCGGAACCCGACGCTGCCACTGTAGCCAGCATCCCGGGCAGCTTTTTCAACGGCTGCAGTACCGGCCAGTACGATCAGGTCGGCCAGGGAGACCTTTTTGCCGCCGCTATTGAACTCGCCCTGTATCTTCTCCAGCGCCGCCAGCACCTTGTCTACACCCTGGTTGGCAGCCCAGTCTTTCTGCGGCGCCAGGCGCAAACGTGCGCCATTGGCCCCCCCGCGCTTGTCGGAGCCACGGAAGGTCGACGCGGATGCCCACGCGGTGGAGACCAGCTCACCCACAGTCAAGCCCGAAGCCAGAATCCTGGTTTTGAGGTCTGCGATGTCTTGCTCGCTGATCGTGGCTGGATCGGCCTTGGGCAACGGGTCTTGCCACAGCAGCTCTTCATTGGGCATTTCCGGGCCCAGGTAGCGCGCCAGTGGGCCCATGTCGCGGTGGATGAGCTTGTACCAGGCGCGGGCGAAGGCATCCGCCAGCTGGTCAGGGTTGTCCTTGAAGCGGCGAGCGATCGGCTCGTAGATGGGGTCGAAGCGCAGCGCCAGGTCAGAGGTCAACATGGACGGTGCATGTTTTTTACCTGGATCGTGGGCATCTGGCACTGTGCCTGCGCCTTTGCCCTCTTTCGGCTGCCACTGATGCGCGCCGGCCGGGCTTTTGGTCAGCTCCCACTCAAAGCTGAAGAGGTTGTTCAGGTACTCGTTGCTCCACTTGGTCGGGGTGGAGGTCCAGGTCACTTCCAGGCCGCTGGTGATGGTATCCCCACCTTTGCCTGAACCAAACTTGTTGGGCCAACCCAGGCCCTGCAACTCCAGGCCTGCCGCTTCGGGTTCGGGGCCGACGTTGTCGGCGGGGCCGGCACCGTGGGTCTTGCCGAAGGCGTGGCCACCGGCGATCAGCGCCACAGTTTCTTCATCGTTCATGGCCATGCGGCCAAAGGTTTCACGGATGTCCCGGCCAGAGGCCACCGGGTCTGGGTTGCCTTCCGGGCCTTCCGGGTTCACGTAGATCAGGCCCATCTGTACGGCGGCCAGCGGGTTTTCCAGGTTACGCTCAGCCGACAGGTCGCGATTCTGCTCTTCACCATGCTTGGCCGGCTCGGCCACCAGGTCACCCTGCCCGGGTGGCTGCGCCTTGACCTGTTCCTTGCCGTAGCGGGTATCGCCACCCAGCCAGACCTTTTCCGAACCCCAGTACACATCTTCGTCCGGCTCCCATACATCAGCGCGCCCGCCCGAGAAGCCGAAAGTCTTGAAGCCCATGGATTCGAGAGCAACGTTGCCGGTGAGCACGATCAGGTCGGCCCAGGAAATCTTGTTGCCGTACTTCTGCTTGATCGGCCACAGCAGCCGCCGGGCCTTGTCCAGGCTGACGTTGTCCGGCCAGCTGTTGAGCGGGGCGAAACGTTGCTGCCCCGAGCCCGCGCCGCCGCGGCCATCGCCAATGCGGTAGGTGCCGGCGCTGTGCCAGGCCATGCGGATGAACAGCGGGCCATAGTGGCCGAAGTCGGCAGGCCACCAGTCCTGCGAGTCGGTCATCAGGGCAGTCAGGTCGTTCTTCAGGGCCTGGAAGTCGAGGCTTTTGAACGCCTTGGCATAGTCGAAGTCCGGATCGGGGCTGGACTTCGACGAATGCTGGTGAAGAATTCGAAGGTTGAGCTGGTCAGGCCACCAGTCACGGTTGGTGGTGCCGCCACCTGCGGTTTGATGGAACGGGCATTTCGATTCGTTCGACATCTGCGGGTACCTTTGGGTCGGTTATCCAGATTTCCGGTCTATGCCAGGTGTTCTTTCAGCCGAGCGTGGGGGGTCGTGCTACCCCTCATCAGGTCTACACGGGGCCACGGGAAAGACTAGACGAGCTTGGGCAGAGTTCTAATAGAGTGGCTGTTAGAGGGTGATAGGCTGGCTCTGTCAGGTTTGCTTGTACCGGCCTCTTCGCAGGTAAACCCGCGCATCAATCCGAACAGGCGGTACAGGTTTTACTTGCGCCGCTGCATCCACGCCGCCCCCAGCCCACTGAGGCAGATCACCGAAATCCCCACCAGGCTCAAGGTATCCGGCACCTGGCTATAGAATACAAGCCCAAGCAAACCGGCAAACACGATCTGGCAGTAGCTGAACGGCGCCAGCAACGCCGGTGCCGCATGGCGGAAGGCCTGGGTCAGCAGCAGGTGCGCAGTCATGCCAAAGCCGCCCAGTGCCAGCATCAGCAGGGCATGGTCCCACCGCGGCACCTCCCAGAAGAACGGCACCAGTGCACTCATTGCCAGGGTATTGCACAGCCCTGCATAGAAGTTGCTCGTAGTCGGGCTGTCATGTGCAGCCAGAATGCGCGTCAGCAGCTGATAGAAGCAGAAGCCCAACGCCGAACCGAACGGGTACAGAATGGCCGGGGTAAACATCGCTCCACCCGGGTGCACCACCACCAGCACGCCGATGAAACCCAGCACTACCGCCACCCACTGCCCCACCGTCACCCGCTCTTTGAGCAGCGGCGCCGACAACGCGGTGACCAGCACCGGGGCAAGGAAGTTGACCGCCGTCGCCTCAGCCAGCGGCAGGTACTGAAGGCCGCTGGTGAACAGCAAGCTGGTGCTCAGCAGGCTCAAGGCCCGCAAGGTCTGCAATACCGGCCGGCGGGTGCGCAATACGTTGAGGCCAGACTTGGGCAGAAAAATGCCGGCCATCAGCAGCGTATGCACCACATAACGTGCCCACACCACCATCACGATCGGGTAAAGGCCGCCGAGGAATTTGGACAGGGCATCGTGGCTGGCGAACAGGAACGTCGCTCCCACCACCAGTGCGATACCCCGCAAGGGTTGGTTGACGCCGGACAGCGGTGTGCTGGAACTCATGGCTCTCTCGATGACGGCGCGGCGGCATGCCACGCCCAGGGAAGGCCGCGCAGGCGTGGCCCGGCGGATGCAACAGCTCGAATTCTAGAAGAGATGCCGCAGGATAAGGAAGTTCAATTGCCGCTTGCCCACGCTGACGGCAAATACTGTTCGCTGATCGACCAGTTTGTGCCTCGAACGCATGGCCCGCGCTTCGCTGATCGCCGACCATCGAATGCGAACCCTGCACACCCTACAAGGAATTTACATGCAAAGGCTCACCACCCGAAACGGTCTGGACCTGCCTGCAATCGGCCTGGGCACCTGGCCGATGACCGGCACCGAATGCACCCAGGCCGTGCACCAGGCGCTGGACCTGGGTTACCGGCACATCGACACTGCCACAGCCTACGAAAACGAAGCGGCCGTTGGCCAGGCCCTGCGCGACAGCGACGTACCACGCGAACAGATCCACCTCACCACCAAGGTGTGGTGGGACCGCCTGGAGCCCAAGGCCATGCGCCAGTCGCTGGAAGACAGCCTGCGCGCATTGGGCACCGAGCAGGTCGACCTGTTCCATATCCACTGGCCCGGCAAGGATTGGGACCTGGCGCGCAGTATCGACACCCTGGTTGCGCTGCGTGACGAGGGCAAGGCACGGCATATTGGCGTGGCCAACTTCCCGCTGGGCCTGCTGCGCCAGGTGGTGGAAACCCTGGGCGCGCCGTTGTCGGCGATTCAGGTGGAATACCACGTGCTGCTCGGCCAGCAACCGCTGCTCGACTACGCCCGCCGCCATGACCTGTTGCTCACCGCCTACACCCCGCTGGCCCGGGGCCAGGCGGCGGCGCAGCCAGTGATCCAGGCGATTGCCCGCAAGCATGGCGTGCTGCCCAGCCAGGTGGCACTGAAGTGGTTGCTGGACCAGGACGGTGTGGCGGCGATCCCCAAAGCCAGCAGCCGCGAGAACCAGTTGGCCAACCTGGCTGCATTGAACGTGCAACTGGACGACGAAGACCGCACGGCGATTGCCCAATTGCCGAAAGACCAGCGCGTGGTAAGCCCGCCGTTTGCGCCAGACTGGAATAGCTGAAATTCGTAAGCGCGACACGGACCTTGTGGGCGCGGGCATGGCCGCTCCCACAAGGATTGCACAAGCTCTTGAAATTTGAGCAAGCCAATTACCCCCACAATCGGCTGCGTGAGCCGTCAGCCTGGCGTAATGACCTGCTTCAACCGCTCGCTCGCCGGTGCCGGCCGCCCGTACAGGTAGCCCTGGAAATGCGAGCACCCCTCCGCCGCCAGCCGGCGCATCTGCTCTTGCGACTCCACCCCTTCGGCCGTGGTCTTGATCATCAGGCTGTTGGACAGGTCGGTAATGGCGCGGATGATCGACATTGCTTCACGGCTGTCGCACATGTCATGCACGAACGACTTGTCGATCTTGATCCGGTCGAACGGGAACGAGCGCAAGTAGCCGAGCGATGAATAGCCGGTTCCAAAATCGTCCAGCGAAATCGATACCCCCAAGTCCTTCAGCGCGCGCAAGGTGCGCACGTTTTCGTCGCTGTTACCCAGCAACACCGACTCGGTTATTTCCAGCTCCAGGCGCTGCGCCGGCAGGCCCGAGTCGGCCAGGGCCAAGGCGACAAGCTGCACCAGGTTGGCATTTTTGAACTGCACCGGCGACAGGTTGACCGACACCGTCTGCTCACTGTCCCAGCTGGCCGCTTCCTGGCAGGCCAGGTTCAAGGCCCGGATACCCAGTTCATGAATCAGCCCGGTTTCCTCGGCGATAGGGATGAAGTCCATGGGCATGACCATGCCCCGGGTCGGGTGCTCCCAGCGCAGCAATGCCTCATAACCGGTCACGCTACTGGTTTTCTGGTCCACCACGGGTTGGTAATGCAGCTGCAACTGGCCCAGGTGCAGCGCTGTGCGCAAGTCGGTTTCCACCAGGCGGCGCTGGCGGGCAGCGACGTCAAGCTCCACGTCGAAGCATTCATAGCGATTGCGGCCGTTGCGCTTGGCCTCGTACAACGCCATGTCGGCGTAGCCCAGCAGCTGCTCGGCCTGATCATTGTCATCCGGGGCGATGGCGATGCCGATACTTACCCCCACGGAGAACTGGTGCCCTTCGATCCGGAACGGCGGGCTGATCGCGTTGATCAGCCGCTGCGCAGTGTTGCACGCAGCATCGCGGCCATCGAGCCCGGTCAGTACCACGGCAAACTCGTCACCACCCAGCCGGGCCAGGGTGTCGTGCTCGCGCAGCTCGCGGCGCAGGCGTTTGCCCAGCTCGCGCAGCAGCTTGTCGCCGAAGGCATGGCCAAGGGAGTCATTGATGTTCTTGAAGTTGTCCAGGTCCAGGCACAGGGCGGCGGTCAGCTTGGCGTTCTCGCTGCCACGCACCAGCGCCTGGCGCAGGCGTTCGTGGAACAAGGTGCGGTTGGGTAGCCCGGTAAGCGCATCATGGTGCGCCATGTGGTGAATCTGTGCGTGGGCCGCCAGTTCCTCGGTGGCATCTTCGGCGACAAACAGCACGTAATCCGCCTGGCCCTCGGAGTGCTGGCTGAGCAAGGTACGGCTGCGCAGGGTCCGTGGACCACGGGCGGTCTCGACCCGGGTCTCGGCAGCATGGCCTTTGGTGTTACGGGCACCACGGGCCAGCTGCTGCTCAAGGTAGTCGGCGGCCGCCGGGCTCAGGCATTCGCCAGGCCGTTGGCCGATCATGCTGCGCCCTGGGCCGCCGAACAGGCGCTCGGCCTGCTGGTTGGCCAACAGGATGCGCTGGCTTTCCAGGTCCTGGACAATGACGCTGGCGGGAATATTGGCAATGACCGAGTCCAGGAATTGCGACAGCTTGGCCATTTCCTGGCTGTACTGCTCGGCCAGCTCCTTGGCCTGCAGCAGCTCCAGTTCCTGGCGGCGGCGTTCGGAAATGTCGCGGGTGACCTTGGCGAACCCCACCAGTTGCCCGGCATCGTCGTACACGGCTTCAATCACTACATGGGCGTGGAACGCCGTGCCGTCCTTGCGCAGGCGGGAGCCTGTCTCTTCAAAACGCCCCGTGCGCCGCGCCTGTTCAAGGTTTAGCGCTGGCCGCCCGGCTGCACGCTCGGCATCGGGGTAGAACAACGAGTAATGCTGGCCGACGATTTCATCGGCAAGGTAGCCCTTGGCGCGCTGGGCACCGGGGTTCCAGTTGGCGACGATACCCTCGGGGGTGAGCAGGTAGATGGCGTAATCCACCACGCTCTGAATCAACAGCCGGTACATGATGTCGGGGTTTGCAGCTAGCGACATGAACTTTACCTGAACCTTCGAAGCGCAAGAAAAAGGACCCCGGCAAGCGGTTGCCAGGTCTAGGGAGGCGTTGATGGCATTATGCCGCCCATGACGATTTTGTGAAGTAGCTCACAAAAATGTCGCTATTCCGCTTCAACGTCGCACAACGGCCGGCCAATCCTCAATGCCGGGCGCCGCTCACCAGGAAACTGAGCAGGTCCGGTTCATCCGTCAGCGTAATGGCCTGTGCCGGGCGCGACAGGTTCGCCAGTACGGCGCTGCAGAACGCCACGGCCGGTGCGTCGTGTGCGTAGCACCGCAGCAACCAGTCGCCCTCGCCGCCCAGCAGCTGCAACGCTACCGCCTGGCCGATGCCCTGGCGGCGGTACTTTTTCAGGATGAACAGGTCAGCCAGTTCAAGCGCGTGAATGCCCGGCAGCTCACTGCGTTCCACCAGCACGAAACCGGCGATGAAACCGTCCGCCAGCACCAGGTACGCGCCCCAGCCCTCGTCCTGCCAGTAGCGTTGCAGGTGCTCGTCGTGGATGTAGAAACGACCATCCACTTCGACGTCTTCCTGCTCCCAGTCGGAGGACTCGTAGGCATAGAACTGGTAGAGGTTGCGGACCAGCGGAGCCTGGTCAGCGGTGGTTGGCAGCAGCGCGATGGGCAGCATGGGCGGGGCTCGGGCAAAAGATCGATTCTAGATCACCGGCCCCGGCAGCAAAAAGCCCGGGCCCTCCCCGCACGGAAAGGCCCAGGCAAAAACACAGCGAAAAATGGTCAGCATTGTGGGGGCGCTACGCGCCCCATTCGCGGCGCAAGGCCGCTCCCACAGGGATTGCACGATGGCACTGTCGCGCGCGATCCCTGTGGGAGCGGCCTTGTGCCGCGAATGGGCTGCGCAGCAGCCCCAAAGGTCTCAGCCTTCCTGCAACGCACGCGGCCGGTGGCTGCGGGCCTCGGCCTCCGGCGCCGTGGTCCCCTGCAGGTGGAAGTCGAACGCCAGCTCGGCAAAACGCTCGCCTTGCACGCCGCGATCACGCGCCGCAGCAGCGTCCTCGACAAACCGCAGCTCGCCGATCAAACCGTCGCGGGTGGCGTAGGCAAAGTCGTCCCACAGGTATTTGTCACCCTCGAAGTTGATCTGCGTGGTCAGGTGGCGGTGCCCCGGTGCCGAGATGAAGAAGTGCACGTGCGCCGGTCGCTGACCATGACGGCCGAGCAGGTCAAGGCACTCCTGGGTCGGGCCCTGCGGGTCGCAGCCATAACCCGACGGCACGATGGAGCGCGCACGGTAGCGCCCCTCGGCGTCGGTAATGATGCGGCGGCGCAGGTTGTACTCGGACTGGGTCGAGTCGAAGTACGAATAGGTACCTTGGGTGTTGGCGTGCCACAGGTCGACGGTGGCGCCGGCCAGCGGCTTGCCGTCGGCATCGAACACCTGCCCCTGCAGGAACATCACCACGCCGGGGTCGGTACCGTCGTCCATGCGCGCTTCGCCTTGTGCCAACGGCGCCCCGGCGACGTACAGCGGGCCTTCGATGGTACGCGGGGTGCCACCGCTCAGGCCGGCCTCAGCATCCTTGGCGTCCTGCAGCAGGTCGAGGAAGTGCTCGATACCCAGGCCTGCGGCCAGCAGGCCAGCCTCGTTACGGCCCCCCAGGCGGTTGAGGTAATCAATGGCGTGCCAGAACTCGTCTTCGGTGATTTCCAGGTCTTCGACCAGGCGCGCGGTGTCCTGCAGCACACGCAGGATGATCTGCTTGAAGCGCGGGTTGCCATCGGCGTGGTCCAGGCCAGCCACTTTGTTGAAGAAGGCTTGAATGTCGGCAGTGTGGGAAATTTTCACGGTCATCGTGCGTACCTCATATTGTTCTTGTCAGGCAGACAGGTGCGGATCAGCGGTCGTCGCTGTGAATCGACGAGGGATGCCGGCACAGGCCGTCGACCTCGATGTCCATGTACGGGAACAGCGGCAGCTGCATCAGTGTGTCGTGCAGCGCCTCGACGCTGGGCACGTCGAACACGCTGTAGTTGGCGTAGTGCCCGGCAATGCGCCACAAGTGGCGCCAGGTCCCTTCACGTTGCAGGCGCTGGGCCAGTTCCTTTTCATCAGCCTTGAGCTGGGTGGCCTTGGCCGGGTCCATGTCGACCGGCAGTTTCACGGTCATCTTCACGTGGAACAGCATGATTATCTCCTTGTTGGCTGATCAGCAACGGGCGAAGCGCGCCAGGCGCTGTTCGTCCAGGGTCAGGCCCAGGCCTGGGGTGCGGGGGATGTGCAGTTGGAAGTCGCGGTACTGCGGCGGCTCGTTGACGATTTCTTCGGTCAGCAGCAGCGGGCCGAACAGCTCGGTGCCCCAGGTCAGTTGGCGCAGGGTAAGGAAGGCATGGGCCGAGGCCAGGGTGCCGATAGAGCCTTCGAGCATGGTGCCGCCATACAGCGCTATACCGGCGGCCTCGGCGATTTGCGCAGTGCGCAACACAGCTCGCGGGCCACCGTTCTTGGCGATTTTCAGGGCGAAGATGCTGGCCGCGCCGTCGGCGGCCAGGCTGAAGGCGTCCTCGACGCTTTCGATCGACTCATCGGCCATGATCGGGGCCGGGCTGCGCTGGTTCAGGCGCACCTGGCCGCCACGGTTGATGCGCGAGATCGGTTGCTCGATCAGGTCGATACCGTTGTCGCCAAGCACCTGGCAAGCACGCACGGCCTGGGACTCGTCCCAGTACTGGTTGACGTCGACCCGCACGCTGGCACTGTCGCCCAGTTCGCGTTTTATCGTCACCACGTGCTTGATGTCCTGCTCCACCGGGTTGGCGCCAATCTTCAGCTTGAACACCCGGTGACGGCGAATTTCCAGCATGTGCTGCGCTTCGGCGATATCACGGGCGGTGTCGCCGCTGGCCAGGGTCCAGGCCACTTCCAGGCTGTCACGCACTCGGCCGCCCAGCAGCTCGCTCACCGGCAGCCCCAGGCGTTTGCCTTGGGCGTCGAGCAAGGCGCTTTCAATACCCGATTTGGCAAAAGTGTTGCCCTTGGCCAGCTTGTCCAGCTTGAGCATGGCCGCATTGATGTTGTCTGCCGCCAGGCCAATCAGCGCCGGAGCCAGGTGCGCGTCGATGTTGGCCTTGATGCCCTCGGGGCTTTCGTAGCCATAGGCCAGGCCACCGATGGTGGTGGCCTCGCCGATACCTTCCACGCCATCGCTGCAGCGCACGCGCAATACCACCAAGGTCTGCTGCTGCATGGTGTGCATTGCCAGCTTGTGCGGGCGAATGGTCGGCAGGTCGACGATAATTGCATCAATACGTTCAATCAGCGCGCTTGTCATTGTGGCCAGGTCCCGTCAGGTCGGGCTGCCAGCTGCAGGCCCGAATGGTGCATTTACTTGATTGCTCAAGGATTGCGCGAGACCCTGATGACCGTCCAATATCAAATGAATCTCCCACCATACCCTGGAGGTCTGATGGAGCTGCGCCACCTGCGTTACTTCAAAGTCTTGGCCGAGACCCTGAACTTCACCCGCGCCGCCGAGCTGCTGCACATTGCCCAACCCCCCTTGAGCCGGCAGATCAGCCAGCTGGAGGACCAGCTCGGCACCCTGCTGGTCGTGCGCGAACGCCCGCTGCGGCTGACCGAGGCCGGTCGTTTTTTTTACGAACAGACCTGCACCGTGCTGCAGCAACTGCAGAACATCAGCGACAACACCCGCCGCATTGGCCAGGGCCAGCGCCAGTGGCTGGGCATCGGGTTTGCCCCCTCGACCCTGTACAACGTGTTGCCAGAGCTGATCCGCGAGCTGCGCCAGGACAGCGAGCTGGAACTGGGCCTGAGCGAGATGACCACGCTGCAGCAGGTGGAAGCCTTGAAGAGCGGGCGCATCGACATCGCCTTCGGGCGCATTCGCATCGACGACGCGGCCATCCACCAAGAGGTTCTGCGGGAGGACCCGCTGGTGGCCGTGCTGCCCAAGGGCCACCCGCTGGCGGGCAGCCCGGTCAGCCTGGCGCAGCTGGCTGGCGAGGCGTTCATCCTCTACCCGGCCAACCCCCGGCCCAGTTATGCCGACCACGTGCTGGCGCTGTTTGCCCAGCATGGCATGAGCATCCGCGTCAGCCAGTGGGCCAACGAATTGCAGACGGCCATCGGCCTGGTGGCCGTCGGCGTGGGGGTAACGCTGGTGCCGGCGTCGGTACAACAGCAACACCGCACCGATATCGAATATGTCGGCTTGCTCGATAGCAGCGCCGTCAGCCCGATCATTCTGAGCCGGCGCAAGGGTGATGTGAGCCCGATCGTGCAGCGGTGCCTGGGGTTGATCGAGCAACAGGCACTATGAACAAAACTTGCACCCTGTGGGAGCGGGCGCGCCCGCGATCACGGGCAGAGCCCGTGCCATCCACCGCGTCGCCTGCTTCGCGGGCATGCCCGCTCCCACAGAGTATGTGTTGTGCTCAGGAATGCGCTTGAGCGCGGCGGCGGTAGGCCAGCAACAGGAACACGAACCACAACGGCATCACGCACAATGCCAGGCGGGTATCCGGCTGCAGTGCCAGCAACACCAGCACAAAGCCGAGAAAGCCCAGGGTCGTGACCGCCACCGGCACCCCGCCCGGCAACTTGAACACCGAAGCATTGTGCGCAGCCGGGTTGCGTTTGCGATAGGCGAGGTACGCAGCAAGGATCATCGACCAGGTAAAGATCACCAGGATTGCCGACACGGTCGAAATCAGCGTGAACACCGTCATCACCTCCGGGATGATGAACAGCAGGCTCAACCCGATCAGCATGCACACGCCGGAAAACACCAGGCTGTACACCGGCACGCTCAGTGCCGAAAGCCTGGCGAACAGGGCCGGCGCGTTACGCCGCTCGGCCAGCCCGAACAGCATCCGGCAGCCCGAGTAGACACCGCTGTTGGCCGAAGAGGCAGCCGAGGTCAATACCACAAAGTTGATCATGCCGGCCGCCGCCGGAAAGCCGGCCAGCAGGAACAGTTCGACGAAGGGGCTGCGGTTGGCCGGCACCTCGGCCCACGACACCACGCTGATGATGCACACCAGCGCCAGGATGTAGAACAGCAGAATGCGCAAGGGGATGGTGTTGATGGCCTTGGGCAGCGAGCGATGAGGGTTCTTCGCTTCCGCTGCGGTGGTGCCGATCAGCTCGGTACCGGCAAAGGAAAACACGGCAATCTGGAACCCGGCAAAGAAACCGCTGATGCCATGGGGCAGCACCGCACCCGGCGCGACCACGTGCGACAGCGAGGCAACCACGCCATTGGGCGAGGTATAGGACGTGGCGATCATGACCGCTGCCGTGATGATCAACAGCACGATGGCGACGATCTTGATGATGCCGAACCAGAACTCTACCTCGCCAAAAATCCTCACCGCCAGCATGTTCAGCCCCAGCAGCACGAACAGGGTGAAGAACGCGGGTAGCCAGGCCGGTGCATCGGGGTACCAGTACTGGAAAAAACCGGCCACCACGACCACGTCCCCCACCACCGCCACGCTCCAGCTCAGCCAGTACGACCAGCTCAGCACAAAGCCGGCGCGCGAGCCCAGGTAATGGGCAACGATATCGGCGAACGACTTGAAGCGCAGGTCGGACAACAGCAACTCGCCCATGGCGCGCATGACGAAGAACACGAAGAACCCGAGGATGGCGTAGACCAACAGGATCGAGGTGCCGGACAGCGCGATCACCTTGCCCGAGCCCATGAACAGGCCGGTGCCAATGGCGCCCCCTATGGAAATCAGCTGGATGTGGCGGTTTTCCAGCGTGCGTTGCAGGTGCCCGTCACGGTCGGGCGTTACCGGTTTGCTTTGCTCAAGGCTTGCGGGCATGTCTTGCATGGCGACCTCTTGTTATTGTTGGCCTGTCACATGTCGCGGTGCCGTGGCGACGCCCATTACTGGCTTCGTCACGGCTTCTCAGGCGGGTTAGCGCGCGCTTTCAAAACCTTGCAAGGTGTTCACTGCGTTGATGCCGATTTCGTCGACCATGTAACCGCCCTCCATCACGAACAGGGTCGGGATACCGGCACTGGCGATCTCGGCGCCCATGCGCAGGAAGTCGTCGCTGGTAAGCTTGAAGTGGCTGATCGGGTCATCCTCGAAGGTGTCGACCCCCAGCGACACAACCAGAAACTGCGGCTTGTGCGCGACAATGCGCTTGAGTGCATCCTGCAAAGCCGGCTGGTACTGGGCCCAGCGGGTGCCCTTGCCCATCGGGTAGTTGGCGTTGAAACCTTCGCCAGCGCCTGCGCCTTGTTCATGGGCGTAGCCGGAAAAATACGGGTAGGACACGTGCGGGTCGCCATGCAGGGAGGCAAAGAACACATCGGGGCGATCGTAGAAGATGTTCTGTGTGCCGTTACCGTGGTGGAAGTCCACATCCAGCACAGCCACGCGCCTGGCGCCCTGGCTCAGGCAGCGCTCGGCGGCGATGGCGGCGTTGTTCAGGTAGCAATAGCCGCCCATGTATTCCCGGGCCGCATGGTGCCCCGGTGGGCGGCACAGGGCGAAGGCACTGTCGGCACCGTCGATGATGCGCTGCATGCCGGTCAAGGCAACATCGGCGCTGCTGCGCACCGCCTCCCAGGTGCCGGCGGTGATCGGGGCCCCCGCGTCCATGGCATAAAAGCCCAGCTTGCCGTCGATGAAGCCGGGCTCACGGTCGATGGCCAGGTCGCGCACTGGCCACACCAGCGGCAGCGCATCGTGGGTTTTGCCGGTGGCGGCCCATTCCGACCAGGCGTTTTCCAGGAAGCTTACGTAGCGCTCGCTGTGCGCCGCCACGTAGCAGGCCCGGTCGAAGGCCTGTTCGGCAATGACATCGCCAAGGCCCGTGCTGCGCACCCGGGCCAGTACGGTGTCGGCACGCTGGGGGTTTTCGAACGATGGCGTAATGGCGCCGTCCTTGAGTTCCGAGCCATGGTGCAAGCGGTGATTGTTGCTAAAAACTGTCAGCACACGAATGTCCTTTTTCAAGGGTTACCGGATAACCAATTTTCGCGCCTGAACCGTGAAAATGCTTTGCTTTATGCTCAGCCAAACCGGATGCTTGAGGAAATTAATCACAGAATTGGCCGGCAATGAGCAAAGCCTTTGCTATCGAACATTTGGACGACACCGACCGCGAGCTACTGCGCCTTTTGCAGGAGGACGGCACCCTGTCGAGCGCTGCGCTGGGCGAGCGTTTGTCGATGACCGTGACGCCCTGCTGGCGCAGGCGCAAACGGCTGGAAGAGCTGGGCATCATCAAGGATTACCAGGCCAACCTCGACCGCAGGAAGCTGGGCTACGACGTGATGGCGTTTGCCCAGGTGCGCTTTGGCAACCATTCGGCCAACGCACCGGATGAGTTCGAGCAGGTGATATTGAAACTGCCGCAGGTGCTGTCCTGCCACAAGGTAACCGGCGAGGCTGACTATGTGCTGACGGTGTTGGCAAATGACCTGGAGAGTTATGGGCGATTCGTGGAAGAGGTGTTGCGCCGTCAGCCAGGCATTGCCTCGATCCAGTCAAGCCTGGCGCTGCGCGAAGTGAAGGCGGTTTCCCGTATCCCCGTGCCCTGAAACCCACCGCGCTGCGCTTTTGGTTGTTGTAGGAGCAGCCTTGTGCTGCTCCTGCAGGGTGATGCGGTAGCCTGATTGATGGTGCAAGACAGTTGATCCCATAAAAAATCAAAAGCGGAGCGCACATGATCTGGGTTCGGCCTACTCCGGCAAGCTGTAGCGCTCGGCAAAGTACTGCCGGAAAAAGTCCACCGCCACCCGCACCTTGGCCGAGCTGGCCAGCGGCGAGGTGTATACCGCCCAGATATCCGCCGGCTGGTGATAGGCCTCCAGCACCTGCACCAGGCGCCCGTCCTGCAGGCTGTCATGCACATCCCACCATGAACGCAGCAGTATCCCTCGGCCATCCAGGCACCACTGGTGCGCCACTTCACCATGGTTGGTCGACAGGCCGCCCGTCACACGTACGCTTTCTTCACCCATCGGCCCCATCAGTTGCCACACACCAAACGGGTGGTCACGTTCCTTGATCACCAGGCAGTCGTGGCTGCCCAGGTCGCCCAGCACCTTGGGCGAACCCCGCCGCGCCAGGTAAGCCGGCGCAGCACAGAGCACCCGGCGGTTACGCGCCAGCGGCTTGGCGATCAGGTTGGGGGCAATGGCGTTGCCCACGCGGATGTCCAGGTCGACACCTTCGGCGATCAGGTCCACCAGGCGATCGTGCACATCCAGGCGAATGTCCAGCCGCGGGTAGCGCTCGGCCAGCTCCGACAAAGCCGGCGCCACGAAGCGCCGCCCCAGCCCCAGGCTGCTGGCGATGCGCAACTGCCCGGCCGGCTCGCGGTGCTGGGCGCTGATGTCATCACCCATGCGCTGTACGGCATCGAATATCTGCAAAGCCCACTGATACACCCGCTCGCCTTCCTCACTCACCGTCACCCGCCGCGTGGTGCGGTGCAACAAGCGCACTTCCAGTGTTTGCTCGAGCATGCGGATGCGTTTGCTGATATACGCCGCCGACATGCCCAGCTCATCGGCCACGGCCGCAAAGCTGGCGCGCTTGGCCACTTGCAGGAAGATGTTGAGGTCGTCGAGGTTGGGCAGATTATTCACGTATCGTGTTCCAAGAATCCATGATTGGCGAGATTATCTCCGGCTCAAGCCCTTATAGCATGACCAGCACCTGTTCCCTAGACAACGAGTGCACCCCATGAGCAAGACGTTCAGAATCGCGGCAATCCCAGGCGACGGCATCGGCAACGAAGTACTGCCTGAAGGTATTCGGGTCGTCGAGGCCGCCGCGCGCAAGCACGGCCTGGACATCAGCTTCGAGTTCTTCGAGTGGGCCAGCTGCGACTACTACCTGGCCCACGGCAAGATGATGCCGGATGACTGGTTCGAACAGCTCAAAGGTTTCGACGCCCTGTACTTTGGTGCCGTGGGCTGGCCAGATAAAGTGCCGGACCACATCTCGCTGTGGGGTTCGCTGCTCAAGTTCCGCCGCGACTTCGACCAGTACGTGAACATTCGCCCGGTGCGCCTGTTCCCCGGCGTACCCTGCCCGCTGGCGGGTCGTGAACCCGGCGATATCGACTTCGTGGTTATCCGCGAAAACACCGAAGGCGAGTACTCGTCGCTGGGCGGGCGCATGTTCGAAGGCACCGAAAACGAGTTTGTGCTGCAGGAATCGGTGTTCACCCGCCGTGGCGTCGACCGCATTCTCAAGTACGCCTTCGAGGTGGCCCAGACCCGCGAGCGCAAGCACGTCACCTCGGCCACCAAGTCCAACGGCATGGCCGTGAGCATGCCGTACTGGGACGAGCGCACCGCAGCGATGGCAGCCAATTATCCGGAAATCAGCTGGGACAAGCAGCACATTGATATCCTCTGCGCCCGCTTTGTACTGCAACCGGACCGCTTCGACGTGGTCGTGGCCTCGAACCTGTTCGGCGATATCCTGTCCGACCTGGGCCCGGCGTGCGCCGGCACCATCGGCATCGCGCCTTCGGCCAACCTGAACCCCGAACGCAAATTCCCGTCGCTGTTCGAGCCGGTGCACGGCTCGGCGCCAGACATCTACGGCAAGAACATCGCCAACCCGATCGCGATGATCTGGTCCGGTGCACTGATGCTCGACTTCCTCGGCAACGAAGGCGCCGACCCACGCTACCGCGCCGCCCACGACGACATCCTCAAAGCCATCGAGCAGGTCATCGCCGCCGGTGACGTGACCCGCGACATGGGTGGCCAGCAGTCTACCCAGCAGGTGGGCCAGGCCATCACCGCGCTGATCGAAGCCTGATAACACCCGGGCCGATTGTCAGAAGTGTCTGACAATCGGCCCTTTGCCTCTTGCGAGCGACGTGGATTGTATGCAAAATCTGTTAACCATTAGATATTGGTTAACCAGTAGTTAACGCCCAAGGAAGGAGTGGTACCGCAACACCCCGGATGCCTGCCGGGTATAACAAGTACGCCAACGTCCAGGAGACGATGATGTCGCACAAGAATAAAAAGATTGATGTGTTCCTGATTACCGTGAGCCTGATCGCCGTATTGCTCACCGTGATCGGCCTTGCAGCCTTCCCCGCCCAGGCTGAAAGCGCCGCCAACCAGTTGTTCGAGCTGTCCACCCGCACCTTCGGTACCAGCGTGCAGGTGCTGGTGTTTGGCAGTACCCTGGCCGTGCTGTACCTGGCCTTCAGCAAGTACGGCAACATCCGCCTGGGCAGTGGCAAGCCTGAATATGCCACCGCCACCTGGGTGTTCATGTTCATCTGTGCCGGCATGGGTTCGTCGACCCTCTACTGGGGCGTAATGGAATGGGCCTACTATTACCAGACCCCGGGCCTGAACATCGCTGCTGCCACCCCCAAGGCACTGGAGTACAGCGTGGGCTACTCGTTCTTCCACTGGGGCATCAGCGCCTGGTCGATCTACGCCCTGACATCACTGGCCATGGCCTACCACTTCCATGTACGCAAGAAGAGCGGCCTGAACCTGGCTTCGGTTATCGAAGCGGTGACGGGCTTCAAGGCCACCGGGCCGGTAGGCCGGAGCGTCGACCTGATCTTCCTGCTGACCATGATGGGCGCACTGACTGTGTCGCTGGCCCTCACCGCCTCGACCCTGACCCGCGGCCTGCATGACCTGACCGGCACCCCGGATACCTTCACCGTGCAATTGATGGTGATCGGTGGCGTCGCAGTGATGTTCTCGCTCAGCTCTTACATCGGTATCGATGGTGGCCTGCAGCGCCTGAGCAAGATGGTGTGCATCGGCGCGCTGGTGTTTGCCGCTGTCGTCCTGCTGGTGGGCCCGACCCAGTTCACCCTCAACAACACCGCCAACTCGATTGGCCTGATGATCCAGAACTACGTGCACATGAGCCTGTTCACCGACCCGGCGGGCGACGGCGCCTTCACCCGCAACTGGACAGTATTCTACTGGCTGTGGTGGGTGTCGTACGCCCCGGGTGTGGCCATGTTCGTCACCCGCGTTTCGCGCGGTCGGCAGATCAAGGACGTGGTCCTGGCCCTGCTGCTGGGGGGCAGTTTCGGTTGCTGGTTCTTCTTCGGCGCGCTGGAAAGCTACAGCATGCACCAGTTCATCACTGGCGCCGTGGATGTACCGAAAATGCTCGCCGAACAAGGCGGCGAATCGGCCGTGACGCACCTGCTGCTGGCCTTGCCGTGGGGCCAGGTGTTCCTCGGTGTGTACCTGTTCATCATGGCCATCTTCTGTGCCTCGCACATGGATGCCGCGGCCTATGCGGTGGCTGCCACCAGCACCCGCAACCTGCGTGAAGGTGACGACCCGACACCCACCCACCGCCTGTTCTGGTGCGTGGTGCTGACCCTGGTGCCACTGGCCATGCTGTTCGCCAAGGCCTCGCTGTCGACCATGAAGACCGCCGTGGTGCTCACTGCAATCCCGTTCATGGTGATTCTGCTGGTGAAGATCTATGGCTTTTTCAAGTGGATGATCGCCGACTACGGCCAGGTACCGGCCCACGTCATCGAGGAAGAGGCAGCACGGATGGCCGGTGAAGCCCCTGCCGAACACGCCCCGCGCAGTGCAGCTGCGGTGCACTGATTAACCCTGTAAGAGCGAGCTTGCCCGCGATGGGCTGCCTAGCAGCCCCCTTGCTGTCTGCAATTTTTTTTGCCTGACCTGTTAACCGGCAGGTACGCGTTAACCAACAACTATAAACCGAGCTTGTGAGAAACCTGTCATGAACGACTTCAAACGCCTGCCCGCCGATTTCTGTGCGAACGCCGACGAGGCCTTCACCATCCCGGCCAATTTCTACACCAAGGCCGCTGTGTTCGAACACGAGAAAGAAGCCATCTTCGCCCGCAGCTGGATCTGCGTGGGCCACCGCAGCGAAGTGGCAGACAACAATGCCTACATCACCCGCGAAGTGATCGGCGAAAGCATCATCGTCGTACGCGGCCGTGACAGCGTGCTGCGTGCGTTCTACAACGTCTGCCCGCACCGTGGCCACCAGCTGCTCAGCGGTAGCGGCAAGGCCAAAAACGTCATCACCTGCCCGTACCACGCCTGGACCTTCAAGCTCGACGGCGAACTGGCCCACGCCCGCAATTGCGACAACGTGGTCAACTTCGACAAAGAGAACTCCACCCTGGTGCAGCTGCGCGTCGAGGAATACGCCGGCTTCATCTTCATCAACATGGACATGGAGGCCGGCTCCGTCGAAGACCAGCTGCCAGGCATGCAAGCACGCATGCGTGAAGCCTGCGCGGTCATCGACGACCTGCACCTGGCGGCGCGCTTCGTCAGTGACACCCCGGCCAACTGGAAGTCGATCGTCGACAACTACCTGGAATGCTACCACTGCGCCCCGGCGCATCCAGGCTTCTCCGACTCGGTCGACGTCGGCCAGTACAGCCACACCATGCACGGTAACTGGACCCTGCAATATGGCCTGGCCAAGCCTTCGGAGCAGTCGTTCAAGTTCGACGAAAGCGTGAAAGACCCGTCGTTCGCCGGCTTCTGGGCCTGGCCGTGCACCATGTTCAACGTGCCGCCAGGGGCCAACTTCATGACCGTGATCTATGAGTTCCCGGTCGATGCCGAAACCACCCTGCAGCACTACGACATCTACTTCCTGAACAAGGACATCACCGAAGAGCAGCAGAAGTTGATCGACTGGTACCGCGAAGTGTTCCGCCCAGAAGACCTGCGCCTGGTCGAAAGCGTGCAGAAGGGCCTGAAGTCGCGTGGCTACCGTGGCCAGGGCCGCATCATGGCCGACCGCGAGCGCAGTGGCATGAGCGAACACGGCATTGCCCACTTCCACAACCTGATCGCCGTGGCCCACCTCGACGATTGATGGCAACCGCTCCACGTTTATTGGCACGTAAAGGTGCGCGGCAGGGCCTGCCGCGCACCCAGGCAGTCGAGGTGAACCATGGCCAACACTTATGAAATGTTCAGCGTGCGCGTGACCGACGTGGAACACGCCACACCGCTGATCAAGCGCTTTACCCTGGCCCGCGAAGACGGCGCGGCGATGCCCGCCTTCACCGGCGGCAGCCACGTCATCGTGCAGATGCAAGGCGCTGACGGCAACCAGTTCAGTAACGCCTACTCGTTGATGAGCGACCCGCGTGACACCCGCAGCTACCAGATCGGCGTGCGCCTGGAAGAACAGTCCAAGGGGGGCTCGGCGTTCATGCACCAACAGGTGGAAGTCGGCACCCGCCTGACCATCTCCTCGCCCAACAACCTCTTCGCCCTGGACCCTTCGGCCGGCCGGCACGTGCTGATTGCCGGCGGCATCGGCATTACCCCGTTCCTGGCGCAACTGCATGAGCTGGAAGGCGGCAGCGCCGACTACGAGCTGCACTATGCTTTCCGCGCGCCAGAGCACGGCGCGTTCCAGGACCAGTTGGCCAACGGCCCGCACGCTGCACGCACCCAGTTCTACATCGACAGCCTCGACCGCAAGCTTGACCTGGCCGCCCTGTGCGCGGGGCTGGACGAGCAAGCGCACCTGTACGTGTGCGGACCAAAACCGCTGATCGATGCGGTCATCGCCTGCGCCGCCAAGGCCGGCATTGCCGAGCAGCGCGTGCATTGGGAACAGTTTGCCGCCACCCCGGTCACCGGCAGTGCCTTTACCGTGGTGCTGGCGCAATCGGGCGTGGAACTGCAGGTGGAAGAAGGCATGACCATTCTGCAAGCCATCGAGAAGTCCAAGGCTGCCAAGGTCGAGTGCCTGTGCCGCGAAGGTGTGTGCGGTACGTGCGAGACGGCCATCCTCGAGGGTGAAGCCGAGCATTACGACCAGTACCTGAGCGATGAAGAGAAAGCGGCGCAGCAGAGCATCATGCTGTGCGTTTCCCGCGCCCGTACGGCGCGGCTGGTGCTGGACCTTTAACAACCGCCCGGCTGATGTTGCCTGTGCCGGCGATGAGGCCAGTGCAGGCAGCACAAGGTTCTCCCCAAAAGAGGCAGCGTGAGGACCCGTCAACCAAAAGTTGACAGCTTGGGTATACTGGCAGGCTCTTGGCCCAGATCAGGACACCCTGCCGATGTTGGAAAACAGCTTCGCCTTCCGCCTCAAGGAACTGCTCGAGCATCACAAGCTGACCCTGCAAGCCGTGGGCACGGCCTTGGGCATCTCGCGCACCGCCGTGCACAAGTGGACCCGCGGCGGCGAGATCGACTACGACAACCTGCGCAAGCTGGCCGACTTTCTCAAGGTCAACTGGATCTGGTTGCGCTATGGCGACGAAGCACTGCAGAACATCCAGCAACCGCAGGTGGTCGAGCTGCCGATGACGGATGTGCGTCGGCGCCTGACCGCCGAGATCATGGAAAGCGAAACGCGCATGAAGCTCGCCCAGGAAGGCGCACGCATCGTCACCTGGGAATGGAACCTGATCAGCGACGAAGTCACCTACTCGCCCAACGTCGAGCAGGTCTATGGCTGGCCGGTGCGGCACAACGAAGACTTCTGGAAGCACCTGCCCGACGAAGACGTGCAGCGCATGCAGCTGATGTACGCCGACGCGGTGGCAGACGGCGGTGGCTGTGAATGTGACTTCCGCATTGCCCGCCCGGACGGTGAAGTGCGCTGGATTTCTTCCCGCGCCACGGTGGTACGCGACAGCGCCGGGCGGTCGGTGAAGATGGTCGGCATCAGCATGGACAACACCGAACGCCAAGTGGCCCAGCAGGCGCTAAGCCAGAGCGAGGAACGCTTCCGGGCAATCTTCGAGCTGGCCTGGGGCGCCCTGGCCTACATCGACCCGGACGGCACCTGGCAGCGGGTCAACAACAGCCTGTGCGAGTTGCTGGGCTACCGCGCCGAAGAGCTTTACGGCATGACCTTCCAGCAGATCACCCACGCTGACGATCTGGCGCAGAACCTGCAGTTGCTGCAACGCATGCTGGCCGGTGAAACCGAGCGTTACGAAGTGGAAAAACGCGTGCGCCGCAAGAATGGCGAGTACATCTGGGTACGCGCCCGCACCTCACTGCAGCGCCGGGACAGCGGCGAACCGGAACACCTGATCAGCGTGTTCGAAGACATCAGCGCCGAGCGCCAGGAGCATGAGCGGCTACAGGCGCACATCGCCGCGCTGGAGGCCCGCCTGGCCGCTTCGTGAACTACCCCAAATTTCAAAACTGACGCGATTCCTGCGGGAGCGGGCATGCCCGCTCCCACAGGGACCGCAAAAACTTCTAGATTTTCAGCTGATCGCCGCGCAACCAGTCGATAAACCGTGCAAACAACTCGGACTGCGAGTTGATCTCCAGCTTCAGGTACAGGTTCTTGCGGTGCATGCGCACCGTCTCCGGTGAGATGCCCAGCGCCAGCGCGGTCGACTTCACCGAGTGCCCGCGCAAGATCATGTGTGCCACCTCCCGCTCACGGTCGGTCAGCATCTGGCAACCAAAGCTGTCGAACGCTGCCTGCAGGCTGCCGTGTTCGGCCGATGCTGCGCCGGGCTCCAGGTTATGCCGGGCATAACGCCCCAACAGTTCCCGCACCATCGGCTCCAGCGCCCGCAGCAAGTCGACCTGCCCGGCACTCAGAGGCGTGCCGCTGCAACCCTGGAACAGGCTCAGCGACAGCTTGCGCCCAGCGCTGAGATCGACGATGTAGTAGCTGTCTTCGCTGCAACCGGTGCCCAGGTAATAGGCCTTGTAATAGTCGCTGTCGAAGAAGTTGTCCGGGGCGATTTCCTGCAGGTGGTAAAAGCCTTCGGCCAGGCCGCTTTGCACGGCGAGGCAGAACGGGTCGAGCAAGTAGCCGGCACTGAAATAACGCTCCAGCACCGCAGCGCGGTGCAGCTCGGGAATGCCCTGCTGGTAGAGCAGCTGCGGCGCGCGCCCCTGGCACTCAAGGCTGATCATCATCGATTCCACCTGCACCAGCTGGCCAATGGCAGCGGCCACATACTCCAACGCCTCGGGCGTTTCGCTATTGGCCAAAGCACGCTGCAGCGCCGCATGCCATTGCTGCAGCGCGCCCATTGTCAGGGTAAGCGGGGTGTCGGGAGTGGCCTGGGTCATGCCCGGCAGTCTAGCCTGCCGGGTACGCCCGCGCACAGCCCTTTGCGCCAGGTTCATCGGCCTTGGTACAGGCCAAGCGCCGTGAGTTCACGCCCGGTTTCGAGGATGCACTGGCGCAAGGTTTCGACAATCTCGTCCACCTGCGCATGAGTGATGATCAGCGGTGGCGACATCACGTTCAGGTGCATGATCGGACGCACCAGCAAGCCGCGGGCCTGGGCCTTGCTGTGGATGCGCTCGCCGATGTTTACCTCATCCGCGAACAGCGCCTTGCTGGCTTTGTCGGCGACAAACTCGACGCAGGCCATCAGCTTCATGCAACGCACATCACCCACCAGCGGCAACTCGCGCAGGCTTTGCAGGCGCTGCTCCAAGTAGCCACCCACGTCCTTGACGTGATCGAGCAGTTGTTCGCGCTCGATAATCTCGATGTTCTTCAGCGCCGCCGTGCAGCACACCGGGTGACCGCTGTAGGTGAAGCCATGGGTGAAGCAGCGGCCCTTGCCCGGCTCGGCAATCACTTCCCAGATACGCTCGGAGAAGATACACGCGCCCAGCGGCAGATAGGCCGAGGTCAGGCCCTTGGCGGTGGTGATGATGTCGGGGGTGACGCCAAACAGTTCTTCACTGGCGAAGAAGGTGCCCAGGCGCCCGAACGAGGTCACCACCTCGTCGGCGACGAACAGGATGTCGTAGGTCTGGCACAGTTGCCACATGCGCTGGAAGTAGCCCTTGGGCGGGATGATCACCCCGCCCGAGCCCATGATCGGTTCGGCAAAGAACGCGGCCACGTTGTCGGCGCCCAGCGACAGGATCTTGTCCTCGAACTCGGCCACCAGGAAGTCGAGGAACTCGGCCTCGTCCATGTCGTGCGGGGCGCGGTACGGGTTGGGGTTGGAGACGTGGTGGATCAGGTCGTGGTGATAGTCGAACTCCGGCACCCGGTCGGCGGCCTTGTTGCCAATCGACATGGTCAGGGTAGTAGAGCCGTGGTAGGCGTTGTAGCGGGCGATGATGTGCTTCTTGTGTGGCTTGCCGCGGCAGTTCTGGTAGTACTGGATCAGCCGGTAGGCGGTGTCGACAGCAGTCGAGCCGCCGGTGGTGAGGAACACGTGGTTCAGGTCGCCCGGTGCCAGCTGCGCAAGCTTCTGGCACAGCTCGATGGCCACAGCGTTGGCCATGTCGGAGAACGGGTTCGAATACGCCAGCTGACGCACCTGGTCGGCGATGGCCAGGGCCATTTCCTCGCGACCCAGGCCGATGTTGGTGCACCACATGCCGCCGACGGCATCGAGGAAACGGTTGCCGTGGCTGTCACGAATGTAGGCGCCCTCGCCCGCGACGATGTTCAGCGCGCCTTGCTCGCGGTGCTCGTCGAACACATGGTAGCCGTGCATGTAGTGGGCCTTGTCGGCTTCCACCAGCGGGTCGTGGGCGATAGCGAATGCTTTGCTTGGGGTGGCCATGGGCAGCTCCTTGGCGGGAAACGTTAGGCAGTGTTCAGAAACCGGTCTTGACCGTGCTCCAGACCCGGGTGATGGCGCGCATGTCCTTGGGGCTCTGGGTTTTCTGCGCGAACAGGCGCTCACGGGTTTGTGCGTCGGGGTAGATGGCCGGGTCCTGGCGGATATCGTCACGCACCAGCGCGGTGGCGGCGGCGTTGCTGTTGGCGTAGTGGATGTAGTCAGTGACCTTGGCCATGGTCTGCGGCTGCAGCAGGAACTCGATGAAGCGGTGGGCGTTGGCCGCGTGCGGCGCATCCTTGGGGATGTACAGGTTGTCGAACCAGATCAGTGAACCTTCCTGGGGGATGAAGAACGACAGCTTGATGTCCTTCTTCGCCTCCACCGCACGGGCCTGGGCGGTGGCGTAGTCACCGGACCAGGTCAGCGCCAGGCAGACATCGCCGTTGGGCAGGCTGGTGAGGTAGTTGACCGAGTCGAACTTGCGAATGTAGGGGCGGATGCCCAGCAGCAGTTGTTCGGCTGCCTTGAGGTCGGCGGCCGACGCGCTGCGCGGGTCCTTGCCCAGGTACTGCAGGGCCAGCGGGATGACCTCGGTGGGCGCGTCCATCAAGGTCACGCCGCAGTCAGCGAAGCGCGAGACGATCTTGGGGTCGAACAGCATGGCCAGCGAACCGATCGGCGCATCGGGCATGCGCGCGGTGATCTTGTCGACGTTGTAAGTGACCCCCGAGCTGCCCCAGGTGTAGGGCGCCGAGTACTTCAGGCCAGGGTCGTAACCCTGCAGGTTGTTGACCACCTGCTGATCGAGGTTTTGCCAGCTGGGCAGTTGCTGCTTGTCCAGTGCCTGGAACACGCCGGCGCTGATCATCGGGGGGACCAGCGAGGCGTTGAGCATGACCAGGTCGTAGCCGGAGCGGCCGGTCAGCAGTTTGGTCTGTACCGTTTCGTAGCCGTCGAAGGTGTCGTAGATGACCTTGATGCCGGTGGCCTTCTCGAAGTCGGCCAGGGTGGTTTCGCCGATGTAGTCGGTCCAGTTGTACAGCCGTAGCGTGTTGGCGCTGTCTACATCTGTCGCCTGGGCCAGACTGGCACCAGACGCCAGCAGCAGACCACCAATCACCTTCAGTACCTTGCGCATGGCAACTCCATCGTGTGAGTGCTCCGGATCGAGCCGATGGGTTCACTATCGAGGGATTTGCCGAGGGGCAACATACCCCGAATGTGTGGGTGGTCGTTTTTGAGCAGGTAAGTCTTGTAGCAAGGCAACTGGCCTCATCGCCGGCAAGCCAGCTCCCACAGGGAAACCACGAGGCCTCAGGACTGTGGTTTCCCTGTGGGAGCTGGCTTGCCGGCGATGAGGCCAGTGCAGGCGATCACATCAGTGGGTACAACGCCTCATCGAACTGGGCCAGGCGTGGGAACACCAATGGCTGGTCGTCCGAGAGCTGCTCCAGGCGCTGCCGGTATTGCTGCAAAAAGTCCTGGCGCGCCTCATCGCTGATATACGGCACATGCCAGGCCACGAATGGCGGCAGCACTTCAAGCCCCACATAAGCCAGCGTGCCCCGCAGTATCGGCCGCAGCATGTCTTCCAGCGGCCCATGAATCGCCCCTTCGCCAAACATGTGCTCGCGCCCGCCCAGGGTCACGGTCACCAGCGCCTTCTTGCCCGCCAACCCGCCCTGGTCGTAGAAACGCTTGCCGCCATAGCACACCCCCGACACCAGCACCCGGTCGATCCAGCCCTTGAGCATGGCAGGTGCCGAGAACCAGAAGATCGGGAAGTTCAGCACCAGCAAGTCGGCCCACAACAACTTGTCCAGCTCCTGCTGGATATCCTTGGCAATAGCGCCGCGCTTGACCCCCTGGCGCTGCTCCAGGGCATACACCAGATAATCAGGGTTCTCACGCTGGGTGAAATCATCGGCGCTGGCCACCGGGTTCCAGCCCATGGCGTACAGGTCGCTGACCTGCACCTGGTGGCCCTGGGCGCGGAAGGTTTCCACGGCCTGGTCGCGCAGGGCAGCGGTGAACGATTGCGGCTCGGGGTGAGCGTGGACGATCAGTACATTCACAAACATTCTCCTTACACAAAACAGGTTGTCTTGCAGCGGTGGCTCAGCACTGTACGGCTTTCACCTCGACGAACTCCGCCAGGCCCTCTTCGCCCCACTCGCGGCCGTTGCCCGACTGCTTGTAGCCACCAAACGGCGCCCGGTAGTTGAACCCGCCCCCGTTGATGAAGCACTGCCCGGCCCGAATCTGCCGCGCCAGCGCCAGGCCGTGCTCGCGGCTGCCCGCCCACACCGCGCTGGACAGGCCGAACGGCGAGTCATTGGCCAGCGCCAGCGCCTGGGCCTCGTCGGCGTAGGGGATCAGGCACAGCACCGGGCCGAAGATTTCTTCCTGGGCAATGCGCATGCGGTTGTCGACGTCGGCGAACAACGTGGGCGCCACGTAGAACCCGCGCTCGAAGCCGCCGTGATCACCACCGCACAACAAGCGCGCGCCCTCCTCCTGGCCCTGGAGAATGTAGTCGAGCACCGTGCGCCGCTGGCCTGCCGAACACATCGGCCCGAGAAAACTGGCCGGGTCACGCGGGTCGCCCATGACCAGTGCGCGGGTTTCGGCCTCGGCGATTTCCAGCGCCTCGGCGTAGCGGCTGGCCGGCAGCAGCATACGGGTCAGTGCCGTGCAGGTCTGCCCCGAGTTGATCATCACGTCCTGCACGCCATGGCGCACCGCAGCGTGCAGGTCGGCATCGGCGGTAATCAGAAACGGTGATTTGCCACCCAGCTCCAGGCACACCCGCTTCACCGTCGGCGCGGCCGCTTGTGCCACCCGGACACCGGCATCGGTTGAACCGGTGAACGACACCATGTCCACCTGCGGGTGCCGGGCCAGGGCCTCACCCACCTTTGCCCCCGGGCCGCTGACCAGGTTGAACACCCCGGCCGGCAGGCCGATGGCGTCGATCATTTCGGCCAGTAAAAACGCGTGCAACGGCGTTTCCTGGCTGGGCTTGACCACCACCGTGCAGCCGGCGGCCAAGGCCGGCGCCAGCTTGCCGATCATCTGGTGCAGCGGGTAATTCCATGGGTTGATGAAAGCGCACACGCCAACGGCCTCGCGGTACACCATCGAATTGCCGACTTCGCGCACCTCATCCATCAACCCGGCCAGTTCGGCGTACTGCGCAAGCCCCACAATCGGGCCTTCGACCTGCACCGCCTGGCACCACTGCACCGGCATGCCCAGTTCGTCGGTAATGGCCCCGGCCATTTCCGCCGCGTGGCTTTTCAGCTGCGCCACCAACGCCTGGATGTACCCTGCACGCACACTGGACGGCGTGCGCGACCAGCCAGCGAAAGCCCGCCGCGCCGCCATCACAGCCCGCTCGACATCCGCCTCGCCACCCAGTGGTACCCGGCCAATGGCCTGCTCGGTGGCCGGGTCGATCACCTCAGCCATACCCTGCCCACTCGGCACCTGCCAGGCGCCGTCGATGTACAGCCGCGCATACTCACGCATGGCCGTACTCCCGTTTCAGCTCGTCGGCACAGCGGGCGATGCGCTGGCAGGCATCGACCAGCGCCGCATCGCCCAGCACCAGGCCCAGGCGGATATGCCCGGCAGCACTGGGGCCGAACGCTTCGCCGGCGAGTACCGACACGCCCTGGCGGTCCAGCAGGCGGTCGGCAAAGGCCTGGGCACTTACGCCGGTCTCACGGATATCAACCATCACGAACATGCCACCATCGGGCTTCAGTGCCTTCAGGCCCGGGCAGCCGGCCAGCTGTTCGCACACCAGGTCACGGCGCTGGCGGTAGGCCTCGCGCATGGCGGCCAGCTCGGGCAACGGCTGCTCCAGCGCCACCACAGCGGCGTCCTGAATGAAATCGGGCGAGCCATACAACATGCACAGGGCGAGGTTTTCCAGGTGGGCGGCCAGCTCGGCCGAACCCACTACCCAGCCCACCCGCCAGCCGGTCATGGCATGGGACTTCGACAGGCTGTTGAGGGTGGCGGTGCGTTCGGCCATGCCCGGCAGGCTGGCAGGGCTGACATGCTCGCCCTCGTACAGCAATTCGCTGTACACCTCGTCAGAGATCAGCCACAGGTCGTGGGCGATGCACAGTTCGGCCAGTGCTTCCCAGGTAGTACGGGGCAGGCTTGCCCCCGACGGGTTGTGCGGGCTGTTCAAGGCCAGCGCGCGGGTGCGCGGGGTGATGCGCTCGGCCACGTCTTGCGGGCATACCCGAAAGCCGTTTTCCGGCTTGACCGGCACCGGCACCACCTTGGCACCACAGGCACCGAACACCGCCTCATAGGTCACATACATCGGTTCGGCGACAAGCACCTCGTCGCCTGGGTCCAGTACGCACTGGGCCACGCAGTACAGCGCGCACTGGGCCCCTGCCAGCACCGTCACCTGGTCGGCGTCGACGGCCTGGCCGCTACGCTGCTGGTGGCGCCTGGCAATGGCCTGGCGCAGGGCCAGCTTGCCGCGTACATCGGCGTAATGGGTGTGACCCGCCTGCAGGCTGTCGATGGCCGCCTCGACAATCGGCGCGGGGGTGTCGAAGTCCGGGTCACCCACCGACAGCAGCAGGATGTCCTTGCCTTCGGCCTGCAGCGCCAGGGCGCGGTAGTGGATGTCCCAGGCCGCAGCCCCGTCGCCGGCGATGCGTTGGGTGAGCTTGGCGTAGCGCATGGTAATCTCCCTTCTTTGGCGGTTTCAGTCGACGAGGATCTTCGGGTTGGAACTGCCCCACACGGTGTACAGGTCGGCCAGCAGCGCGCCGTTGATTTCTTCCATCTCGGCCTGGGTGATTTCGCCCCCGGCCTGCTTGCCGAACAGCACCACTTCGTTGCCGCCCTTCACGTCCGGGAAGTCGGTGACATCGACCATCAGCGTGTTCATCGACACCTTGCCCACCACCGGTATGCGGTGGCCGTTGATCAGCACATGGCCCTTGTTGGTGAACACCCGGCGATAGCCATCGGAATAACCGACGGTGATGTTGGCCAGGCGCGAATCACGGGCCAGGGTGAAGGTGCGGTCGTAGCCGACGGTGTTGCCGGCCGGGTAACTGTGCACCGCCGCCACGTGCGACTTGAACTGCATGGCGCGTTGGTACTCGGTGCGCGCCGGCACGGTGTCACCGAACAGCGCGCCGCCGGTGCGTACCATGTCCAGGCGCGCCTCCGGCACCTCCAGGGTAGCGAACGAGTTGGCGGCGTGCAGGGTGAGCTTGCTGCGGTCGAGCTTCGCGTGCTTGATCAACCAATCGGTCTGCTCGTTGAAGGCCGCCAGGCCCTTGCGGACATCGTCCTTGTCTTCGACGGCGAAGTGGGTCATCAGCGCAACCAGCTCGAGGTGCTTCTGATCGGTGATCTGCAGCGCTTCGCCACGGCCGGACCAGGTCGCCATCTCCACACCGTTGCGGCTCATGCCACTGGAGTTGAGCGCCATATGTATGCGCAGGGTCTTGCCGTGGCGTGCGGCGATGGCATCGACCTGGCGGGCAAATTCGGCGCTGCCGACCAGCTCTTCCATGTCGTACTGCAAGGCATCTTCCAGCTCGCTGAGGCTGGCCAGGCGTACCCGCACCAGTTGCCCGGTGAAGCCACTGGCGCGGACCACGCGGGCCTCCTCGTTGCTGGCCACCGCCACGCAGGGCACGCCCTGGGCAATGATAGACGGCATCACCAGGCCGATACCGTGGCCATAGGCGTCGGCCTTGAGCACGGCGCACAGCCTGGACTTGCCAGCCAGCTCGGCCTGCAGGGTGCGGATGTTGTGTTGCAGGGCGCTGGCGCTGACTTCGACCCAGGCGTTGCTGTTCTGCACGGTCAGGGCGTTGGTGCCATTGTCCATCGACAGCGGAGGTGCGGCATACAGGGGGGCTTGACCGGTGATCAGCAGGGCCAGGGATGCGGCCAGCAGGGTGCGGCGAAATGGCATGTCGGTTTCTCTTGTTCTTGTCGTTGTGCGCGTCTTAACAGACGCAGGTGTGTTTGAGTTCGATGAAAGTAACGCCGGGGGTGGCGAAACCACTGGCCAGGTCGGCCTGCAGCGTGTCCAGATCACGTGGCTGGCGCACCGCGCAACCAAAGGCACGGGCCAGGCCGATGAAGTCCGGGTTACGTGGCAGCACGCCGACCGGCTCGATGTTCAGGCCGAGCATGTCATCGCGGATCTGGCCGAGGGCGTCGTTGTTCCACAGCAGCACCACCAAAGGCCGGTCGAGCTCCTCCACGGCAGTGGCGAGCTCCTGGGCGGTATAAAGAAAACCACCGTCGCCCACCAGCACCAGGCCCGGGCGGTGGCCGGTGGCAAGCATGCCGCCGATGCCGGCCGGCAGGCCGTAGCCAAGGGTGCCGTAGCCAGTGGGGTGCAGCCAGCTGCGCGGCGCCCGGCTGGCGAAAGCGTAGTTGCCGGTGTAGGCCAGTTGGGTCATGTCGCTGCTGATGAACGCCTCATCGGGCAGCACGGCGGCGATGCGGTCCAGAATGGCCTGATGCGTGGCCTGCAACGGTGCATGCCCGGTGCGGATGGCCTGGCGCAACTGGCTGACCGCTTCGCTGGCCTGAGCCGGGTCCCGGTCGAGTGCTGGCAGGTGTTCGAGCAAGCCGGCCAGGGTTTGCCGGGCATCTCCCGGCAAGGCAATGGCACAGGGGTAGAAGTCGTTGAACTTGCGTGGGTCGATGTCCACCCGCAGCAGCTCGCCAGTGATTGGCAGGCGCTCGCGCCAGAAGTCGGTGTCGGCCATTTCGGTGCCCACTGCCAGCACCACATCGGCTTGGCTGATCAACTGCCAACCAGGCTCCACGCACAGGCTGGAACCCGCATTCAATGGCGCCTGCGGCGGCAGCAGGCCCTTGCCGGCCACGCTGGTGAATACTGGTGCGGCCAGCCGGGTGCTCAACTGCGCCAGCTGTTCAGCCGCGTGCAGCGCACCGCCACCGGCGATGATCATTGGCCGCTTGGCCGCTGCCAGCTTCAGGGCAGCCTGGTCGAGGGTTTCGCGGCACGGCTGGCCACGCTCGGGGCGGTGTGCCACCTCATCGCTCCAGTCACGGCTGACGGGTGCGGCCAGCACGTCCAGCGGCACCGAAATGTGCACCGGGCGCGGCCGTTCACTGTCGAAGACGGCCCAGGCACGGGCAATCAGCTCGGGCAGGTCGTCGCCACGCAACGCCACCGCCGAAAATGCGGTGATCGGCGCGGTCATGGCACGTTGGTCCTGGGTTTCGTGCAGGCAGCCCCAGCCCTTGCCCAGGCTGGCGGTATGGTTGACGCTGGAAATCACCAGCATCGGAATGGAATCGGCATAGGCCTGGCCGATGGCGGTGGCGGCGTTGGTCACCCCCGGGCCGGTGATGACAAAGCACACGCCCGGCTTTCCGCTCACCCGCGCATAGCCGTCTGCCATGAAACCGGCGCCCTGCTCGTGGCGGGTAAGCACATGGCGGATACCGCTGCCCGGCAGGCCGCGGTACAACTCCAGGGTGTGCACACCCGGGATACCGAACACGGTCTGCACGCCATAGTTGGCCAACAGGCGCACCAGCGCCTGGCCGGCAGTCAGGGTAAGGTCATTCATGTCGTTCTCCTTGCGCCTGGCCGAGGCGGATCAGCGCGTCGACCGCGAGGGTGCCGTGGGCACCGACCATCAGTGGGTTCACATCCAGTTCCAGCAGTTGCCCGGCGTTTTCGCAGGCATAGTCGGCTACCGCGCGGATGGCTGCGACCAAGGCGTCCAGGTCGGCGGCCGGCCGGCCACGGAAACCTTGCAGCAGGCTGGCGCTGTGCAGGCTCAGCAACGCGGCGCGGATGGCGCTGTCGGTAGTGGGCAGCAACAGGCTGACACTGTCCTTGAGCAGTTCGACCAGCACGCCACCGGCGCCGATTACCAACGCCAGGGCAAAGTCGTGTTCACGTTTGATGCCCACTATCAGCTCGGCCAGTGGCGGCGCGGCCATGGGTTCGAGCAGTATCTGGTCGAACGCTACCTGTGGGGCATAGGCAGCGATACGCTGGCGCATCTGTACCAGTGCAGCCTCCAGGGCAGCGGCATCGCGCAGGTTAAGTGCCACCGCACCGGCTTCGGTCTTGTGCGGCAGTTGTGCGCTGACCGCCTTCAGTACCAGCGGGTAACCTACGCGGGCGGCATCCACCACAGCGCGCTCGGGCGTACTCAGCACACCTGCCGGCACCGGCAAACCGAAGGCGCGCAGGGCTTGCTTGGCTTGCCATTCGTCCAGCAAACGGCCTTCGCCCGTGACGGCTTGTGGGCACAGCGGTACCCGCCCAGCCTCGCCTTGCCCCAGCAACCGTTGACGGTTGCGTTGGTAAGCGACGATGCGGCCCCAGGCCGCCAGGCCGTCTTCCACACCCTGCAGGGCGGCGATGCCTCGGGCATGCAGGCGCTCACGCGCACTGGCAGGCAGCAGCTCCGGAAAGGCGGAGGTGACAAAACCGATCTTGCCGTGACGCTCCAGCGCGTCGCAGTAAAGCGCCAGCAGCAAGTCGCACTCCTTGCGCTCGCCAGTGAAGGCCGCCGGGTAGTCCAGCACCAGCATGGCGGCATCGGCCGCCCCGCTCAGGGTGCTGTCGAGCATACGTTGCAGGGCAGCTTCATCGCCCCAGATGGCAGTGGTGAAATCCAGTGGGTTGACCAGGTTGGCATAGGCCGGCAGCACTTCGGCCAGTGCTGTCACTTGGCCTTGTTCAAGCTTTGGCAGGTGCAGATGGTTGCGTTCGGCATAATCGGCAATCAGGCCCGCATCGCCGCCTGAACAGGCCAGCGCGATCAGTTCGCCCTCTGCCGGCAAGCGCCCGCAAGCGGCGGCCTTGAGCGTTTCGACAAAGCTCACCGGGCCGCTGACGCGGATCACGCCCAGGCGCTGGAACAGGCTGTCGTACAGAGCATCGGAGCCGGACAACGAGCTGGTGTGGCTGAGCGCCAATTCAGCGCCGATCTGCGACACACCCGTCTTCAGGGCAATGATCGGCGTGCCCTGCTGCAATGCCTTGTAAGCGGCGCGTGCAAAACCCGGCACGTTCTTCACGCCTTCCAGGTGCAGCCCGATGGCCGTTACCCGTGGGTCGTCGAGCAAGACGTCCATCAACTCGGCCACCCCCAGTTGCGCCTGGTTGCCGACCGAGGCCATGTAGGCCACCGGCAGCGAGCGGTCGCTCATGGACAGGTTGTAGGCGAAGTTGCCGCTCTGGGTGAGGATCGCCACGCCCTTCTCCACCGGCTTGCCGCCGTGGGCCACCGGCCACAGCGCGGCACCGTGCAGGTAATCGAGCAGGCCATAGCAGTTGGGGCCGAGCAGGGCCATGTTGCCGGCCGCAGCGAGCAGGCGCTGCTGCAACTGGCGGCCCTCTTCGCCGCTTTCGGCAAAGCCGGAGGCATAGCAGATGGCACCACCGGCGCCACGCGCGGCCAGCTCGGCAACGCACTGCAAGGTCAGCTCACGGTTGGTGGCGATGAACACTGCGTCCGGGGCATAGGGCAAGTCGGCCACGTGTGCCACGCAGGGGATGCCTTCGAGGCTTTCATGCTGAGGGTTGATCAGCCACAGCTCGCCGCCAAAGCCACCTTCGGCGCAGCGCTTGAGCGCCCGCGCCATGCTGCGCCCGCCAACGAAGGCCAGGTGCCGGGGCGCCAGCAGGCGCTTGAGGTTGTCACGAATCGATTGCGACATGGGGTCTTCTCCTGGCGCTCAGCGCAGCAGCGGGCGCAGCAGTTCGCGGGCGATGATGTGCCGCTGGATTTCCGAGGTGCCCTCCCAGATACGCTCGATACGCGCGTTGCGCCAGATGCGCTCGACCGGCCCTTCGTCCATCAGGCCCATGCCGCCGAAGATCTGCACGGCTTCGTCGGCCACCTTGCCCAGTACTTCGCTGGCAAACAGCTTGGCCATGCCGGCTTCACCGTCGGTCATGCTGCCCTGGTCCATCTTCCAGGCAGTGTGCAGGGTGAGCATTTCGGCCGCGCGAATCTGCGTGGCCATGTCGGCCAGCTTGAACGACACGCCCTGGTAGCTACCGATGGCCTGGCCGAACTGCTTGCGGTCGGCGGCCCACTGCAGCGACAGGTCCAGGGCACGCTGGGCCTGGCCCACGCAGTTGGCGGCGACCATGACCCGGCCAGCGGTCAGCCAGGCGTTGGCCACTTCCCAGCCCTTGCCGACTTCGCCCAGTACCTTGCTGGCCGGCACCCGGCAGTCGTCGAAGAACAGCTCGTAGGTGTGGTAGCCCCGGTTGCTCACGCACTTGGGCCCGCGGCGGATGGTCATGCCCGGTGTGCCGCGGTCGACCAGCAGCGCCGTGACCGCATTGCGCTTGCGCCCGTTGTGCTCGTAGGTGTCGGTGACCGCGAAGACAATGGCAAAATCGGCGTGGCCGGCGTGGCTGATGAAGTGTTTGCTGCCGTTGATGACAAAGTCATCGCCCTGGCGCACGGCGCGGGTCTTGATGGCATTGGCATCGGAGCCGGCGCCCGGTTCGGTGAGGGCGAAGCAATCGGTTTTTTCACCCTGCACGCAAGGCAGCAGGTAGTCGTTGATCTGCTCGTCCTTGCAGGCCATGAGGATTTTCGACGGGCGTGCGACAAACACGTGCAGCGCCCAGGACACCTTGGACAGCTCACGTTCGATCAGCGCCTGGGACAAGTAGTCCAGGCCACCGCCGCCGACTTCCTCGGGCATGTTGAAGGCATAGAACCCGGCGGCGATGGCCTTGCCACGGATGTGTGCGGCCAGCTCTGGCGACACGGCATCGGCGCGGTCCACCGCTTCCTCATGGGGCGCCAACTCCTTGGCAACAAAGCTGCGTACCGCTTCCACCAACATTTCTTGTTCTTGGGTCAGTTGGAAATTCATCTGCAAAGGTCCTGATCAGGGTCGGTATCGGGTTACTGGCCGATAAAACGGGGGGCGCGGCGTTCTACCGAGGCTTGCAGCGCCTCGGCGCCATCCTGGCTGCGGCCACACAGCAGGCCCGCCTGGCGCTCGGCTTCCAGCTGCTCGGCCAGGGTGCGCCGGGCGCCATCGCGGATCAGCTGCTTGGTCTGCGCGTAGGCGAACGTTGGGCCATTGGCCAGGCGCCCGGCCAGCTCGGCAGCCACGGCGGGCAGTTGCTCGTCGGCGCAGACTTCGCTGACCAGCCCGGCCGCCAGGGCGCGCTCGGCGCCCCACAGTTCATCGAGAAACAACAAGCGCTTGGCCTGCTCGCTGCCGATCAACCGTGGCAGGTGCCAGCTGGCCCCGGCATCGGGGCTGTAGCCCATGCTGGTGTAGCCGGCCTTGAAGCGCGCAGAAGCGGCGGCGACACGCAGGTCGCAGCACAGGCTCAGGTCCATGCCACCGCCCACAGCGGTGCCGTTGATGGCGGCGAGGGTGGGCTTGTCGAGGCTGTGCAGGCGCAACATCAGGGCGTGGGCGGTTTCGGTCCAGCCGTAGCTTTCCAGGGTGCCCGCGGCTTGGGCAGCAGCCCACTCGGCCAGGTCGGCGCCGGCGCAGAAGCTGCGACCGCTGCCGGTGAGCACCACCACGCGTACCGCCGGGTCGCTGTTGTGGCTGTCGAGCAAGGCGTGCAGTTGCCTGAGGGTGGGGATGTCCAGCGCGTTGCGTTGCTCGGGGCGGTTGAGGGTGATCCAGGCAACGCCGGCTTCGACGTTGCTCAACAGTGACGACGACGGGGTGGTCATGGGGGGCCTCGGTGTTGTTGTGATGGTTTTGGGAGGGTTTGATGAGAGAGATACTAAACGAGTGTTCAACAAGGCGGCAATTGGCGGAAAAATGGCCTGTAACATCACTCGAAAACAACCTAACCTATTGTTTCAATAGTGATTTTTTTAAACTTGTGAGGGTTAAATCCGAGGTGGTTGTTACAACTTTGTACAACTGTGGGATTGCCGGGGGCGCTTTGCGCCCCTTTCGCGACACAAGGCCGCTCCCACAGGGTCTTTCACAGCGTTCAAGTCTGCGTAGTACCTGTGGGAGCGGCCTTGTGTCGCGATGGGCCGCAAAGCGGCCCCGGCAATCGTGAATCAAACGCCAGGCGCGCTGGGCTCGAAGGCGCCCTGCCGGCGGCGGTTGACGATGAAGTACGCCGCGTAGCACAGGGCAATGAAGCCAAAGCCCCAGTACAGCGACGGTCGCTGGGTTTCATCCAGCGCCAGGAACACGAACAGCGAGCTGCACAGGGTGATGCACAGCAGCGGCACCAGCGGGTACAGCGGCGCCTTGTACTTCAGGTCCTGCAGTTGCCCACCTTCACGCAGGTAGGCCTTGCGGAAGCGGTACTGCGCGAGGGCGATCACGATCCAGGTCACGGTGCCAGACATGCCGCTCACCGCCATCAGCACCATGAACAGGGTGTCGGCGGCAATGAAACTGGTCATCAGCGACACCAGGGCAAAGCACAGGGTGATGCTCAGCGCCCGCAGCGGTACGCCGCGCTTGCTCAGCGGTGCCAGGCTTTTCGGCGCCATGCCGCTCTTGGACATCGCCCAGAGAATGCGCGTAGAGGCATACAGCCCAGAGTTGCCCACCGACAGGATGGCGGTAAGGATGACGAAGTTCATCACGTCGGCAGCAAAGGGGATGCCGACCATGTCGAATACCTGCACGAACGGGCTTTCCATCAGGCCGGCCTGCTCGAACGGCACAATGGCCGACAGCACGGCAATCGCCAGCACGTAGAAAATCAGCACGCGGAACACCACGTTGCGCACCGCCCGCGGGATGCTTTTTTCCGGGTGCTCGGTCTCGCCGGCCGCCACGCCCATGATTTCGCAGCCCTGGAAGGCATAGACCACGGTCATCATCACCGCGAACACCGCCGACAGGCCGTGGGGGAACAGCGACTCGCCCACCAGGTTGTCCAGCATTGGCGCCGGTGCCCCGCTGCTCAGCGGGATGGCGCCGAATATCACCAGCAGGCCGATGATGATGAAGCCAAGGATGGTCGCCACCTTGATGCCCGAGAACCAGTACTCGGCCTCGCCAAACGCGCGAGTGGCCAAGGCGTTGAGGCCGAACAGCACCACCACGAACAATGCCGGCCAGTACCAGATCGGCACTTCGGGGAACCAACGGGTCATCAGCATGCCGGCGGCGGTGAACTCCAGGCCCACAGTGGTGGCCCAGCTCATCCAGTACACCCAGCCAATCATGAAGCCGGTGGCCGGGCCGATGAACTTGGTGGCGTGGGCCTGAAAAGAACCGGACACCGGCATCTGCACCGACAGTTCGCCCAGGCACACCATCACCAGATACATCAGCAAGCCCGCCACCAGATACGCCAGGATCGCGCCCACCGGCCCGCCCTGATTGATGGTCACGCCCGAGCCCATGAACAGGCCGGTGCCGATTACCCCGCCCAGCGACAGCATGAAAATGTGCCGGCTTTTCAGGGCGCGGGTGAGCTGGATTTTTTCGTGGTTGTCAGTCATGGCGCACCTCGCCATTGCGGCAGGTACGGGGGGCGGTACAAAGGAGGGGCTGAGCGCTACGGCATGTCATTATTCTTGTCTCCAATAAGCCTCATGGACCGCGTGCAACACGGTTGCCATGGATTATTGGAAACGGATGTAAGGTGCCGTTGTACGAACGGATCGAAGATGTAAAAAGTCGTAAGTTTTTTGTACGTCAGCTCTGGATCAACCGTTCCAGCGTGTCGCGGGCCTGGCCGAGCTGGTTTGCCAATGGCTCGGCGAGGGCGTTCAGCGCCTGCCCGTCATGCTGGCGGGCTGCATCCTCCAGGCGTCGCAACAGCGCAGCCAGGCCAGAAAAACCCAGGGAGTCGCAACTGCCGGCGAGGCGATGGGCCAGGTGCAGCACTTCGGTAAAGTCCTGGGCCGTCAGCGCCTCGGCCAACGCCGTGGCGTGCTGCTCCAGGGACTGGCGCAACACGTTCAACAGGCCCTGCAGCTTCTGTGCGCCCAGCAGGGAGCGGTGAGTGGCCAGCAGCGACCAGTCCATGTTCGCGTCATTACCGGCCTCTTCGGTCGGCGTTGCGTCGACCAGCGCCTGGCGCAGGTTGGCCAGGCGCAGTGGCTTGGCCAATACACCTTGCATGCCGGCCTCCAGGTAAACTGGCACTTGCCCCGGTTGAACGCCCGCGGTCAGTGCCACGATCCTGCTGTGTTGGTTAGGCCCAGGGGTGGCGCGAAGCTGCCGGCACAGCTCCACCCCGCTCATGCCGGGCAGGTGAACGTCGAGCAGGATCAGGTCGAAGCGCTGCTGTGTGCACACTTGCAGGGCCTGCCCGGCATCTTCGGCAAAGCTCACCCGGTGGCCATCACGCACCAGCAAACCGCCGGCCACGTCCCGGTTCAGCGCGACGTCCTCGACCACCAGGATATCCAGGCTGGCGCTGGCCCCCTGGGCGGGGTCCAAGGGCGAAACCGGCTGCCCAAGGGCGATGTCGAGTTCGAACCAGAAGCAACTGCCCTGCCCTTGCACACTGTCCAGGCCAATACAGCCTCCCAGCTTTTCCACCAGGTGTTTGCAGATTGCCAGGCCCAGACCCGTGCCGCCGTAGCGCCGGGCCACAGCCTCGCTGGCCTGGACAAAGCGGTCGAAGATTTTCGCCTGTACGGCCGGCTCGATGCCGATGCCGTTGTCACTGACCGACAGCCGCAGGCGCTGCGCGGTCGCATCACTGGCCAGCACCTGCACCTTGAGCCGCACCTGGCCGTGCTCGGTGAATTTGATGGCATTGGCCAACAGGTTGCTGAGCACCTGACGCAGGTACTGTTCGGCGCCGTGCTGGTAGACGGCCAATTGCTCATCAACCTCCAGGTGCAGCGTGTCGCCGTTGTCCACGGCCATGGGTTCGAGCAGCGCCAGCACCTCCTGGCACAATTGGCGCAGCGAAAAGCCGACCCGTTCGGCGCGGCTCTCACCTTCTTCTAGCCGGGCGAAATACAGCACTTCGTTGAGAATCGCCAACAGCCCCTCGCCGGCCTTGTACAGGGCCTCCACGCGCTGACGATCGGCTGCTTCCAGCCGGCCACCGCGTAGCAGCTCGGCCATGCCCAGAATGCCGTTGAGCGGGGTGCGCAGCTCGTGGCTCATGGTCGCCAGGAAGCGCGACTTGGCCAGGTTGGCGGCCTCAGCGTCATCCTTGGCCCGGGCCAGGCTGGCTGTACGTCGTTCGACCATGGCCTGCAGTTCGTCGCGCTTGTCTTGCAACGCCAGGCGGTCGCGCTCGCGGCGCTCGATGTCGCTGAGGATGGCGCGGCGCATGTCGTCCAGGGCATGGGCCACGGTGTCAATTTCATCCGGCCGCGCCGAGCGGCGGCGCCCCAGCCGCAGCGGCTCCTGCCACTGCCCGGCGCCAATACGCCGGGCGAACTCGGCCATCACTTGCAGGTGGCGGGTAACCAGGCGATAGAACAGGCCCGACAGCGCTACCGCCAGGCCACACAGGAACACGCCCATCCACAGCAGGCTGGCAAGGCCCGTGGCGTACAGCCGACGGTGCACCGCACCCAGGTCGATACTGACCTCCAGCTCGCCCAGGTGCCTGGCCGGCCCGGTGGGGGGCTGATAGTCCAGGGGGAAGCGCTCGATGCGCAGCGGCCCTCTGGGTTCAGCCTCCCCACGTAGCAGTTGAAAATCGTCGCTGACCAGGCGCACCCGGGCCACGTCGGAAAAATCCACCAGGCCGCGCAGTTGTGTGTCCAGCTGCGCCTCGTCCAGGTCCCACAGGCTGCGTTCCAGGCTGGCCAGGTAGCCGGCGCGGATCAACGCCATGCGGGCCTCGATGTCGCGCATTTCGCGGCGGTATTCGAAGTACAGCTGCACGCCACTGGCCAGCACGGTGAAGCACAGGCTGAACAGCAGGATGAACCGCAACAGACGGCGCAGCAGGCCATCGGTGTGCAGGCGTATCATCGGGCATCTGCCGGCAGGTTGATCATGTCGCGGTAGGTGACTTCGCTCTGCTCCAGCCAGCGCGCGATTTCGCCAGCCTGGTTCATGCGCCGCAGCTGCGCGTCGATTTCGTCCATGTGCTGGCTGAGGGGTGATTGCCTGGACACGGCAACGCGCAGGTAGTCCACGCTCAGTGCCCGGGGCAATACGCGGATGTCCTGCGCCCCGGGCAGGTGCTCGATAAACAGCTGGCCAGTGCGCCGCTCCTGGATGACGTAGTCGATGCGCCCGCGCATCAGCTTGCCAAAGTTCTGCTGGCTGGAAGACACCCGTTCGATGTTCTGGTGCCGGGCGACGAAGCGGTCGAATTCGGCGCCGTAGCTTTCGCCGTACAACAGGCCGCCACGGTAGCCGGCCAGGTCTTCCAGGCGCTGGAAACTGACCGGCCGCAGGCGGTTGTAGAATACCGCGACTTCTTCGCGTACCACCGGCTCCGTGGAAAAGCGCATGCGCTGGTCCCGCTGATCGCTGTTGTAGGCCAGTACCACGTCCACACGCCCGGCGGCGGCGTCCATCAGGCAACGCTTCCAGTTGCCCAGCACCACGGTCTGCACTGGGTAGCCCATGCGGGCGAACAGTTCGCGCACCACGGTTGGCGCCAGGCCACGCACCTGGTGGCCGTCGCTCCAGGACATCGGCGGGTACACCGGGTAATCGCAGTAGCGCACCGTCTGTGCTGCGCCGGCCGGCACGGCGAGCAACGCCAGCACCATCCCCCAGGCACGGCGGGCGCGGTGGATCATGCGGCCACGCTGGCAGTGAACAGGTAGCCGGTACCGTGAATGGTGATGATCAGTTGCGGCTCGGCCGGGTCATCGTGCAGCTTGCGCCGCAGGCGGCCGACCAGCACATCGATGGAGCGGTCGTTGGGCACCCACTCGCGGTTGCGAATCTGGTCCATCAACTGGTCGCGGCTCAGGGTATGGCCGCTGTTACGCAGGAACACGCTGAGCAACTGGAACTCACCGTGGGTGAGCAGGGTTTGCCCCCCGCGTGGATCGATCAGGCGACGGCGGTCGGTGTCCAGCGCCCAGTCGGCAAACTGCTTCAGCGACTGCGCGCAGGCCGGTGCCGGTTGCGCTTCGCGGGCATGGCGCACGCGGCGGATCAGGTTTTTGGCGCGCGATACCAGCTCACGGGGGTTGAGCGGTTTGATCACGTAGTCATCAGCACCACATTCCAGCCCGACAATGCGGTCGATGTCGTCGTTACGGCCGGTAATGAGGATGATGCCCACCTCCGAGCGCACGCGCAGTTCGCGGGTCAGGGTGAGGCCGTCCTTGCCAGGCAGGCGGATATCCAGCAACACCAGGTCGACGTCCTGGCTGCCGAGCCAGGCTTCGGCCTTTTCCGCCGTATCGGCGCAGTGCACGTCATAGCCTTCCTGGGACAGATAGGCCTGCAGCAAGTCACGAATAAGCGGATCGTCATCGACGATCAATACCCGAGGCGTCATTGCGTGTTGTCTCTTTTTTATTGGTGTTGTTCTACACACTCGCGCCAGCAGCGTACTCGTTACTGAACAGACGATCAACAGCCCTCGGGCAGGCTGAAGCGCCGCCGGCCGCCGGCCTGCAGGCCATCGACCCAAGCTTCGCAGATAATCACGCCTTGCTCGGGGGTGAAGGTGCCGGGGTTAAGCCCTGACTCCAGCCACAGGCCATCGAGCAGGGCACTGAGGCTGATGGCCGCGAGATCGGCATCGAAGCCCTGCCAGCCCTCCTGCGTGGCCAGCTCGGCCAGCAACCGGCTCAGTTCCTTGCGGTACTCGCCATAGGAATGGTCATGCACCTGGTTGATCGCGTCGGCTGTCTTCACCGCGCCCCAGAAGGCCAGCCAGGCGTCGAGCAGTTGCGGGTCGAGCAACTCTGCACAGAACGAGGCGCGGAAAAACGCCGACAACCGCTCGCGGGCATTGGGCGCAGCCTGCGCCATGGCGTCACGCAGCAGCCCCATCACCCGGCCGGTGACGGCCAGGTAGGCTTCGGCCACCAGTTCATCCTTGCCGGCGTAGTGGTGGCTGATCAGTCCCACCGAGACACCGGCCTCGGCCGAGATCTTGCGGATCGAAGCCCCCTGGAAACCATGGCGCTTGAGGCACACCAAGGTCGCTTCGACCAGGTTGGCCTTGCGTAATTCCGGCAGCATACGGTGGTAGCGGGCTTCCTGGCTCATCGGCAGTTCTCGGTTCCAGTGCGGGGCTGAACGACTGTACAACAAGCCGGACTGCGTGATAAACCCTTGGCACTCCCGCCCACAACAACAAAAACGGCTGCCATGAACGACCTGATCACACGCGAGCTGGACCAAGGCCTGCTGACCCTGGCCTTTAACCGCCCCGACAAGCTAAATGCCCTGAACACCGCCATGTACCAGCAACTGGGCGACTTGTTGCTGGCGGCGGGTGAAGACCCTGCTGTGGATGTCATCATCCTCACCGGAGGGCCGCACTGTTTCACGGCTGGCAACGACCTGCGCGACTTTCTCGACAACCCGCCCACTGACCTGGACAGCCCGGTGTTCCGCCTGATGCGGGTGGTCATGGGCCTGGACAAGCCGCTGATCGCGGCAGTCAGCGGCGCAGCAATCGGCATCGGCGCCACCTTGCTGTTGCATTGCGACCAGGTGCTGGTCAGCCGCTCGACCAAGTTGCGCATGCCTTTCGCACCGTTGGGAGTGTGCCCAGAGTTTGGCTCCAGCCTGCTACTGCCCCGCTTGCTTGGCCAGGCCCGCGCCGCCGGCCTGCTGCTGGGTAACGCGTTGCTGGATGGCGAACAGGCAGTGGCCTGGGGGCTGGCCAATGAGCTGCATGAAGATGGCGAACAGTGCCTGGCCGCAGCGCGCAATCTGGCGCAGCAGCTGCAAAGTTACCCGCAGGCGGCATTGCGCATCAGCAAGCGGCTGATCAAGGACAGCCAGCGGGCGGAGCTGGAGGCCACGGTGGCGCGTGAAAGCCAGTTGTTCATCGAGTGCTTGCGCACCGACGAAGCACGCGCCGTGTTACGGCGGCTGATCAAAGACTGAAACGATGACGCGTCCCTTGTGGGAGCGGCCTTGCGTCGCGAAAGGGGTGCGCAGCGCCCCCGGGATTTGCGCCTCGCCGCAGAATTGCCGGGGCCGCTGTGCGGCCCTTTCGCGACACAAGGCCGCTCCCACAGGGTGGGTGCATGATCGCGGGAATGTGTTGCACTAGTAGCCTGTCATCTCCAGATACCCGCGCCCACCCGCACTCCCGCTCAACCGCACCGGTCCTTCCCAGTAAGGGAACCGCGTATCCATCCAGGCCCGTGGTTCCACCGCCTCGACCTGCACATCCACCCCCTGCGCCGGCACCTGCACCCGCCAGTGCGTCGGTACCTGCTTGCCATTCTTCTGCTCGGCCCAGGCCAAGGCCTGCAACTGAACCTGCGCGCCCAGCAGCGCGACCACTTCACCGTGCGGGCCAACCCACGTGCCGGCGCGGTAGGCATCGCCCTCAGCCTGACGCACCTGGAACACCATCAGCCTGGCACCATTGTCCAGGTGCAGGGAAAACCAGTCCCACCCCGTTTGCCCGGCCGCCAGCGGCTGGCTGCTCCACTCCCGGTCGAGCCAGGCCTGGCCGGTGACCGCGATGCACATGCCTTCACGTTCCACTTCCCCGCGCACCCGGTAAAACGGCTGGCTGTAATAGTACGAGGCCTGCCCCTTGCCGGATTTCTCGCTGTAACCCTGATCGCCATGCAGCACCAGGGGCCGATCACTGCGCAAACGCAAGTCGTAGCGAAAGCCTTCGCCACCGGCAACCATGTGCAGGCTTTCGATACCCCCCCTGCCCTGCAATGACCAATCATTGATCCACGCCCGGAACGGCTGGGCCTGCACACCAGCCTGGCCGATACCGCCACGCGCCAGGGTTTCGCCAGACTGGTGACCACCCGGCCCGGTCAGGGCCGCGTGCCCCATCCACAGGTTGGGGCTGTTCCAGTCGGTGGTTTCAGGGCCGGGGCGCAGGGCCGAGCGGAACAGGGTCCACTGGGCGCCCCAGTCACGCCCCTGGGCGTCCTTGAGGTTGGCGGTGACGTACCACCATTCGATGCGAAAGCCATCGTGTGCGCCATGGTCACGCGGGAATTCCAGGCGATGCGCGCGGGCCACCTGGCTGAAACCGTCCGCCTGCTGCCCCAGCCCGGCATAGCTTTGTGGCGCCGGCGGGTCACAAGCGCATAGCAGGCCGCATAGCAACAGCAAGGTGTTACGCTTCATCGGCAAACGGCCTCAACAAATCACGGGGCTGGCGGCGCGCCAGTTGCCACAGCGGCCAGGCGCTGGCCAACAGGCTGGTGAACAAACCCAGCGCGGACAGTTGCAGCAACTGCACGGGGAAAACGTAAAGCGGCAGGCGCCAGCCGAACGCCTGCACGTTGACCACCGCCACCAGGCCCCAGGCCAGCAACACCCCCAACGGGATTGCCAGCAGTACCGTGAAACTGCTCAGCATCAGGGTCTGTCCCAAGCTCAGCCACACCAGTTGCCTGCGCTGCACACCCAGTGCCCACAGGGGGGCCAGCTGGCTCAGCCGCGTCTGGCCCAACGTCAGCAAGTTGATGAACAGCGCCACGCCGGCCACGCCAAGCGTGAGGCTGTTGAGCGCGGCGGTGGCGGCGAAGGTGCGGTTGAACACTTCGGTGGACCAGCGTTTCAGGCTTGCCTGCTCCACCACGCGGCTGTCGTCCAAGGCGAAGTGCTGCTGCAACGCTGCCTTGATGACGGGCAATTGTTCAGCGGGCAGATCAACGCTCAACCCGGTCAGCGTTGCCTGCGGCCATTGCCTGCGCAACCAGCTGGCATCGACCAGTACGTGCCCCTTGGGGTTACCGTAATCGGCATAGATCCCCACCACCGTCATGGCCTCTGAAGGCAGCGCCAGGCGATCGCCCAGTTGCAGCTTCAGGCGCCTGGCCAGCTGTTCGCTGAGCATCACCGCATGCCCGCCGGCCAACGTTTCCCAGGCGTGAGGCTGCTGCTGCAGCAACGGCCAACGCTTGAGGTAGACCGGGTGATCGACGATGCCCTGAAGCTGTACTGGCCAGCCCTGCAACTGCGTTTCTACACGCCAGCCGGGCAGCACCACACTGGCTACCGATTGCTGCCCTAGCCATTGCGCAATTTCCAGACCCTGGGCGGTATCCCGAGGGCTGACGTACAGGTCGGCAGACAGGCGCAGGTCCAGCCAGCCGACAAAAGTCTTGCGAAAGCCTTCGGTCATGCTGCCCACGCCGACACTGGCAGCCAACGCGAGCAACAGTGCCATCAGCGCCAAACTCAGTGCCGGCAGTTGCTGGCGGCTATCGGCGACGAACCATTGTGCCAAAGGTCGCCGGCAATACGGCGTCAGCAAGGCCAGAGCCCGGTCGAGCAAGGCCGGCAACAACAGCGCCGCCGCCAGCAACAACCCAGCCAGCATGGCAAACGCGCTGGCCAGGCGGTTACCCAGCAGGCCGCAGCCCAAGGCCAGCAGCAACAGAACGCACGCTATGCAAGCCTGGCGCCTCAACCATGGCCCCTGCGCCAGCCGCCAGGCCTGAGGCTGCGCCAACGCCAGTAATGGCAACCGGGCAGCACGCAACACGCTGCCCAGCCCTGCCAGCAATGCCCCCAGTACGCTCACAAGCACCCCCACCAGCCACCACCACGCGGGCAGGCTCAGGGAACCGGCAACCTGGGCGCCGTACAGGCCGCGCAAACTGGCTGCCACATCGGGCAATAACCACGCCGCCAGCACATACCCGCTGGCCACGCCGGCCAGCCCGCCCAGGACGGCGAACAGTCCCAGCTCCAGCATCAAGGCGCACAGCAGGGTGTTCAAGCTGACGCCACAGGCGCGCAGATTGCGGATCAATCCACGCCGCTGTTCTAGCGCCAGACCGATTGCGGCATGGGCGATAAACAGGCCTACGACGAACGCCAGCAGGCCGAGAGCAGTCAGGTTGAGGTGAAAGCTCTCAGTCAGCCGCTGCAACCCGCCGTCGTCCTGTTGCGGTTGCAGTTCGAGGTAAACCGCAATATCAGCAGGCAGCGGCCCTGGCTTGCCGGCCACCAGCAATCGCGACAACTGCCCAGGCGCGTGCAGCAACCGCTGGGCATGGCCGATATCGACCACGATCACGCCGGGCGCCAATGCAGGCTGCAGGACCATGGGTGGCAACAGTTGCCCTTCGCTGTCGCGCACCGCTGCCCCACGCTCTGCGCCCAGTTGCCGCAAGGTGTCTGGCCCGGCCCACGCTTGCCCGGGCGTGCCGATGAACGCCTGCACATCGAATGCTTGCGGCTGGACACCGGCAATGCTGCTGGCTGGCGGCAGGCTCAAAGGGTCGATGCCCAGCAGGCGCACGCTGCGCGCGGGCTCCCCAGGCAAACGCAAGCGCCCTTCCAGCACGGGCATTACTGGCCAACCCTGCTTGCGCAATTGCACGTAAAGCCCTTGGTCGAAGCGCTCCCCGTTGCGCGGCACTAGCTGCGCCTGCAGCGGCCCGGCCAGCACGGCACTGGCCCGGGCGTAATCGCTGCGTGCCTGGCTGTTCAGCGCCTGCACGCCCGTCCACAGCGCCGTGGCCAGCCACAGCCCGGTGAAGATGCTGAAAAACTGCACACGATGGCGCCGCCAATGGCTGAACAACGCCAACAGGGCCAGCGACAAAAGCCTCATCACCCCAACTCTGGCTGAACGCGGCCGGCCTGCAGATGGCAACGCCGCTGCAAGCGTGCCGCCAGCCGGGGGCTGTGGGTCACCATCAACACACCGCTGCCGGCCTCGGCGACCAGTTCCAGCAACAGGCTCAGCACCTCATCGCTGCTGGCTTCGTCAAGGCTGCCGGTGGGTTCGTCAGCCAAAAGCCAGGCCGGGCGCCCAGCCAGCGCGCGGCCGATGGCGACCCGTTGCTGCTGGCCACCGGACAACTGCTCTGGGTAGCGCGCCAGCAAACCTGCCAAGCCCAACTGCTCTGCCAGGTAAGCCACCCATTGTGGGTCATGCCTGCCCGCCAGCCTGGCCTGAAAGGCCAGGTTCGCCGCCACGTCCAGGCTGCTGATCAGGTTGTATTGCTGGAACACCAGCCCAATCCCCTGCCGTCTCCACTGCGCCAGGGACGCTTCCGAACGGCCGTCGAGCGGGACGTCATCGATCAGGATACGGCCGCTGTCGGCACGGTCCAGGCCGGCAATCAGGTGCAGCAACGTGCTCTTGCCGCTGCCAGACTCGCCCATCAGCGCCAGGCTGCTGCCGCGTGCCAGGCGCAGGTCCACACCCTGCAGAACGGGGAGCGGGCCTTGGGGGGTGAGGAATGATTTGTGGAGCTGTTCGATGGCGAGCATCGACGGGCCTTGGTGATTTGGGGGTCCTTTCAGGAATAGCAGGTTCGGGGAGTTTCAGCCGAACACGTGTCTGAATTTTTCAGGGCGAATAACCAGTTGTCTTAGTAATTGGCGCATAAATCAACAGCTCAAAATAGCTAGCGACGCCACGCTTATCGGTGCAACCAACAGTCAAAATGAACAATCACCAACAAGCAAAAAGGAGACTTCCTAAAGATTATTCCTGGCTTTATAAAAATTAACTTCTTGAAATTAAATCAATGGCCTGGAGCAAAAACTGTCGTCATTGTTTTGACGGGCGCCCAACCGTACAACTATTTCCAACTGCTTGAGTTGTTGTACCCCTTGCAGGGTGATGACCTTGAGCAGCGTCCGCCCTCTCGTGAGACACGTCGCCACAGCCTGTTTTTCCCTGTCGCCGACGTGCTGCGTGCCGATAGAGCGGGAAGTGATCGCTACCGTAACCTTCCAACATAAGGCTGCCACCAAACCCATCAGCACATCCACTTCAACACCCCATGTTGTATTGAATGAGCTTCACTTTTTTCACACCTATTATGTTTGCGAGCACTCTATTCATAAGCCGCTTGATGGCCCTGCCAAGGGCGTGCATTGCAACTAAGCGCGACGAGAGTTATCACGTAGGAATCATCTGGTCTTAAGCAGATCCTTTAGCTTACAAGATATCGAATAATGCTTAGATCACTTGTGTCATCTACATAACTCGCAACCAAATGACACGGGGGTCGCCCGTGTTAGCGGGCAAGCCTGCTCCTACAGAGGGTGCGTCAGCCCTTGGCTCATGGCCAAGGCACACGTCCACCTGCCTTCAAGACCTGCCGCTGAAACCGCCCCATCTGCTACCGAGAGTGCCCTAAGGGACTGGCATTAATGGATCCACTGATCGTTCGATAACCGCACATGACTAGCGAAATATACGCATAGGGTGTTGACCTGCTTCTCATACCAGAGCTCTAATGGATCCATTAAATAAAAACAAAACCCTGGAGAGCCTTCCATGTACCCCAAAAACACCTGGTACGTCGCCTGCACCCCCGACGAGATAGCCACCAAGCCCCTGGGTCGACAGATCTGCGGCGAAAAGATCGTGTTCTACCGCGCCAAGGAGAACCAAGTGGCCGCTGTCGAGGACTTCTGCCCCCACCGCGGCGCGCCGTTGTCGCTGGGCTATGTCGAGGACGGCAACCTGGTGTGCGGCTACCACGGCCTGGTCATGGGCTGCGACGGCAAGACTGTGTCGATGCCGGGCCAGCGGGTGCGTGGCTTCCCTTGCAACAAGACCTTTGCGGCCGTCGAGCGCTACGGCTTTATCTGGGTCTGGCCCGGCGACCAGGCGCAGGCCGACCCGGCGCTGATCCCGCATCTGGAATGGGCGGTGAATGATGAGTGGGCTTACGGCGGCGGGCTGTTCCACATCGGTTGCGACTACCGGCTGATGATCGACAATCTGATGGACCTCACCCACGAAACCTATGTGCATGCCTCCAGCATCGGCCAGAAGGAAATCGACGAGGCCCCGCCAGTCACCACCGTCACAGGAGACGAGGTGGTCACCGCCCGGCATATGGAAAACATCATGGCCCCGCCCTTCTGGCGCATGGCCCTGCGTGGCAACGGCCTGGCCGACGATGTGCCGGTGGATCGCTGGCAGATCTGCCGCTTCACCCCGCCCAGCCATGTGCTGATCGAAGTGGGCGTAGCCCATGCCGGCAAGGGTGGCTACCACGCCGAAGCGCAGCACAAGGCGTCGAGCATCGTGGTCGATTTCATCACCCCGGAAACCGATACCTCAATCTGGTACTTCTGGGGCATGGCGCGCAACTTCGCCGCGCACGACCAGGCCCTGACCGACAACATTCGTGAGGGCCAGGGCAAGATTTTCAGCGAAGACCTGGAGATGCTCGAGCGCCAGCAACAGAACCTGCTGGCCCACCCCGAGCGCAACCTGCTGAAGCTGAACATCGATGCTGGCGGCGTGCAGTCGCGCAAGGTGCTGGAGCGGATTATCGCCAAAGAACGTGCGCCGCAGCCGCAACTGATCGCCACCAGCGCCACCCCTGCCTGAGGAAGCCGACATGATCGATGCCGTAGTGGTATCCCGTAACGATGAAGCGCAGGGTATCTGCAGTTTCGAGTTGGCGGCGGCGGATGGCAGCCTGCTGCCGGCGTTCAGCGCCGGCGCGCATATCGACGTGCATTTGCCTGATGGGCTCGTGCGCCAGTATTCGCTGTGCAACCACCCCGAAGAACGCCACCGTTATCTGATTGGCGTCCTCAACGACCCGGCTTCGCGGGGCGGCTCACGCAGCTTGCATGAGCAGGTGCAGGCCGGCGCCCGGCTGCGCATCAGCGCGCCGCGCAACCTGTTCCCGCTGGCCGAGGGTGCGCGGCGCAGCCTTTTGTTTGCCGGTGGCATCGGCATTACCCCGATCCTGTGCATGGCCGAGCAGTTGTCCCACAGCGGCCAACCGTTCGAGCTGCACTACTGCGCCCGCTCCAGCGAGCGTGCGGCCTTTGTCGAGCGCATTCGCAACGCGCCATTCGCTGATCGCCTGGTCGTGCACTTTGACGAGCAACCGGAAACCGCACTGGATATCGCTCAGGTGCTGGGCAACCCGCAAGACGATGTGCACCTGTATGTATGCGGGCCCGGCGGGTTCATGCAGCATGTGCTGGCCAGCGCCAAGGGGCTGGGCTGGCAGGAGGCCAACCTGCACCGCGAGTACTTTGCCGCAGCGCCCGTGGATGCCAGCAACGACGGTAGTTTTTCGGTGCAGGTGAGCAGCACGGGGCAAGTGTTCGAGGTGCCAGCCGACCAGACCGTGGTGCAGGTGCTGGAACAGCACGGTATCGAGATCGCCATGTCATGCGAGCAGGGTATTTGCGGCACCTGCCTGACGCGGGTGCTGCAAGGCACGCCGGACCATCGCGACATGTTCCTCACCGAAGAGGAGCAGGCGCTGAACGATCAGTTCACGCCCTGCTGCTCGCGCTCGAAGTCGCCGCTGCTGGTGCTGGATATCTGAACCAGTTTTACGACAAGGGCAGGATGACTTTCATGCTCGCGTCCGCCGTTGCCCCGCCAAAGGTCTCGGCGTAGCGCAAAGTGGCATTGGCGTGCTCGCGCATGATCGCTTCGGCGCGGGCACCCTGACGGTTGGTCAGGGCGTCGAACACCGCGTGGTGCTGCATATGGGCGAAGTTGAAGCGCCGGTACTCGCGGGCCAGGTCATGGCGGTCCACGGCCAGTGCGGTGACGGAGGCGAACGGCAGGTGGTCGTTGCGTGCCAGGGCATCGGCGATGGCCGGGTTGTGGCTGGCTTCGATGATCACCTGGTGAAAGCGCATGTTCAGGTCGTGATAGGCCTGCAGGTCCTCCTCGGTGACGAAGCCCTTGTCGAACAACTGATCGCCCTCGACCAGGCACTGTTGCAGCGCCGCGCGCGCTTGCGCCGACAAGCCACGCTCTGCAGCCTGGCGAGCGGCCAACCCCTCCAGCACGCCGCGGACCTCCACCGCACCTGCGATGTCATCGGCGCTGACCGAGCGCACCTGAAAACCCCGGCCGCCAAAACGCACCAGCAGGCCTTCCTGCTCGAGGGTACGAAACGCCATGCGCACCGGCATGCGGGAGACGCCGAACAGTTCGGCAGTGGGGACTTCCATCAAGCGCTCGCCGGCCGCCAGCTCGCCCGAGGCGATCATCTTGCGCAGCGCAACCAGCACCATTTGACCGGGTTTGCTCATCCAGGCTACTTCCAGGGACATGAGCGGGCATCTTAGCGCAAGCCGAGGGGATGCTGCAGGCCTGTTCGGAGCGCACCACACAAGGCTCGAGACAGGTGTGTGCGTGTGGGTTCACCCGCGAAGCAGGCAACGCGGTACCTGGCACCGGCTTTGCCGGTGTTCGCGGGACAAGCCCGCTCCCACAGATACCGCGCTAGATTCCGGATATTGAGCAACACAGTGGCCCCCGCAGTTTTCGCGCCAGCTTTCAGGTGTGGTGCAAGACAGTTGCCCCCACAGGTACTGCATAAGCCTGAACCCTGCGCGATACAAGGAGCGTGCTCACTGGGCATATTGCCGCTTAAAGCGTCAGCGGGTAGCTGACGATCAGTCGCGTCTGGTCGAAATCGCTGTTGAAGCTGCGCCGGTTGGTGGCGTTGTTCAGGCGGATGTTGAGGTTCTTCAACGCTCCGCTCTGGAACGTGTAGTTCACCTCGGTATCACGCTCCCACTCCTTGCCATTGCTGCCTGCCGCCGTGGTGGCATTTTCGCCATGCCCGTAACGCACCATGGCCAACAGTCCCGGCACACCCAGCGCGGCAAAGTTGTAGTCGTAGCGCACTTGCCACGAGCGCTCGTCGGCGTTACTGAAGTTGCCGTTGAACATGTCGTTACCCAAGGTGCGGCCGCTGCTGCCGTACACCGACATCCACTGGCTGTCGCCACTGACTTTCTGCAACCCCAGGTACAGCGTGTGGCCACTGTGCGAAGCTGACAGCAGAGCGTAACCAGTGCGGCTCTTGATATCGCCAATGCGCGCCTGGCCGTCATCCCGGTCGATGAAGTAACCCAGGTTGGCCCCCAGCGTCCACTCGCCCACTCGCTGGCTATGCAGCAGGTTGAAGTAGCTTTGCTGGTAGATATCCTCCAGCTGCGAATGCCAGGCGCCAATCAGCGTACGCTGCTGGTTGAAGCGGTATTCTGTGCCGGCGTAGTTGAAGCCGTCCGAGGTAACCCCGGGGGCGGCCCAGGCAGAAAGGTCCTGCATATCGGACGAGTTGCGCAGGCTGACCTCGCGGTACTGGCCGGCTTGCAGGCTCAGGCCTTCGATTTCCCGCGAGTCGAGCATGGCGCCACGGAAGGTCTGCGGCAGCAGGCGGCCATCGTCGTAGCGCAGCAGCGGAATATCCGGCAGCAACTCACCCACCTTCAGCTCGGTCGATGAAATACGCAGCTTGGCCGCCAGCCCGGCGCGGCCATACTCGTCGGCCGCACGCCCGTCATCGTGCACTGGCAGCAGTTCGGAGCCGCTGGTACCGCGGCCACTGTCCAGCTTCATGCCGAACATTGCGATGCCGTCCAGGCCAACACCGATCAGCCCCGGGGTGTAGCCAGAGCTGAACTTGAAGATGAAGCCCTGGGCCCATTCTTCGACGTTGCTCTTGGCCGCTCCTGGGTCGCGGAAATCGCGGTTGAAGTAGTAGTTGCGCAGTGTCAGCCCGGCTTTGGCATCTTCAAAAAAGCCCCCCTCCTCGGCCCAAGCCGGCATACCCAGACCAAGCGCCAGCGAAACCACCGAAGCCGAACGGGCCAGGGTGCAGGTTGTGTGCATCATTATTATTGTTCTCCGCTTTCAATAGGCGCAGCCGAACGCCCCAGGCCAACTTGGCCCAGGGCAGCACGCTGCATTCAGGTACCCGGCCAGGCCGGGTTGCGCTCAGTGGCTCAGTGCATCTGCCGGCTGCGCAGGCGCCGGCTTGGTCATTGGGCGCAGCAACAGCAGGCAACCCGCGGCAAGCACGAATACGCTGGCAAACACCCCGTACAGGTGCAGCGGCTGCCAGCCGCCATCGAGCAACACGCCGGCCACGGTCGGCGACAAGATGGCGCCCATGCGGCCGATGCCAATACCCCAACCCACGCCGGTAGCGCGCACCGAGGCGTCATAGACCACCGGCGACAGGGCATACAGGCCGGCTACGCAGCCGTTGGAGAACAGCCCGATCAGCAGCCCCAAGGCCAAGGCTGCACTGACCGACGCGCCATTGACCACAAATAGCACCAGCAACGCCGCCGTGATCAGCATGAACAGCGCCAGCACGCGGGTGAGTGGCCAGCGCGACGCCAGGCCACCGATCAGCGCCGCGCCGAGGATGCCGCCGACACTCAACAGCACCCCGCCGGTGATGCCCTGCTGTGCCGACAGGCCGGCGGCGACCAGCAGTTTCGGCGTCCAGCTCATGACGAAGTAGAACCCGAACATGACCAGGAAGAACAGTAACCAGATCACCAGCGTGGTGCGGCGCATGGACGGCGCCAGCAGTTGCCGGAAGCCGCGGGCGGCGCCCGGCTCCCTTGCTACGGGTGTTGGCAGGTGTGCCAGCGCCGGCTGGCCAAGGCGCATGGCCAGGCGGTTGACCCGTGCCAGCGCATTGGCCGGTCGACGCGCCAGCAGAAAATCCAGCGACTCCGGCAGCCACAACAGCACCAGCGGGATTACCAGCACGGTGACAATGCCGCCAAACAAAAACACCGAGCGCCAACCCCAATGCCCCAGCAGCCATACCGCCAGCAAACCGCCCAGCGTCGCGCCCAGGGCGTAGCCGGTTGACTGCAGGCTCACCGCCAGGCCGCGCCAGCGTTTGCTGGCGTACTCACTGGCAATCACATTGCTGCTGGCCAGGATGCCGCCAATGCCCAGCCCGGTCAGGCCACGCAGCAGCGCCAGTTGCAACGGGCTCTGGCTCATTGCCGAGAGCAACATGCCAATACCGGAAAGCGCCAGGCACAGCAGGATCAGCGGGCGGCGGCCAAAGCGGTCGGCCCAAGGCGCGATGAACAACGAACCGGCCGCCATGCCGAACAGGCCGGCACTGAGCAGCAGCCCCACCTGCGCCCCGTTAAGGCCCCATTCGGCGGACACCGAGGCAGCGGTGAAGGCCATCACCAGGACGTCGAAGCCATCGATCATGTTGAGGACGATACAAATACCGATGGCCAGGTACTGAAAGCGGCCCATCGGGTCGTTGTCCAGCCGTTGCTTGAGATCGGCATTCATAGGGTCACCTGCCGGCCTGGGTTGGCCACAAGTGAGAGGACAGATGTGCAGACGCAGGCGAAGCGGTAGGAACCATGACGGTTCCGTGGCCGTGAGAAGCCATTCATGACTTGGACCCTTTTTGTAATTGTTATCGCATACGGCAGGAGGGCTCCTGCCGCTGTCAGGCGCTCAATCAACCAGATAATGGATCCACAAACAATGAGCAAGGCTTAGTCCCCCCAGTTAAACCGTTCATGAAAAAGATAAAATCATCAAACAAAATTGTGTTTATCTATATTAATCAAGTATTTACAGATTTAATGCTCGATAAAAATTTTGTTCGTTTATCGAACGCTACAATTTTGTGGATCCATGAAAGACGCCCAAATCCGTGCCTGAGCGCTCAAGAGGCAGCAGCGATGAACAAATCTTCATGTTCCCCGCCAGCGCCCTGATTCCGGGGTGGGCAGACATTAACCGCCCACCGTCAGTCGCCACTCGCCTTGAGGGCGCGGTGGGTGTTGCGTAGCATCCCCGGCCCGATCGCGCGCCCGTACAGCCACCGCGATACCTGCAGACAAGAGCTACTGATGCCACAACCCATCCCCCTCAAGGACCACGAAAAGGAAAAGCACCTGGTCAATCGCCGGCTCCTGGCCTGCGCCATCCTGGTCTTCAGCCTGGTCGCCGTGCTGGTGGGGCGGCTGTATGTCTTGCAGGTGCTGCAGCACGACCAGCAGACCGCCGTGTCGGAAAACAACCGTGTGCACGTGCTGCCCATCGCCCCCGAACGCGGGCTGATCTACGACCGCAACGGCGTGGTGCTGGCCGACAACAAACCCAGCTTCGACCTGACCATGACCCGCGAGCGGGCCGGCGGCGACTCGGCCAAGGTGCTCGACACCCTCACCCAGGTGCTAGGCCTGACCGAAGACGACCGCAAGCAGTTCGACAAAGACCTGCGCCGTGGCCGCAAGCCGTTCGAACCGGTAACCCTGATGGTGGGCCTGAGCGAAGAGCAGATCGCCCTGGTGGCGGTGAACCAGTTCCGCCTGCCGGGCCTGGAAGTAGAGCCACAGTTCATCCGCGAATACCCCTTGGCCGAACATTTCGCCCACTCGGTGGGTTATGTGGGGCGCATCAACGAGAAAGAGGCCAAGGTTCTCGACAGCACCGAGTACCGTGGCACCCAGTCAATCGGCAAGACCGGTATCGAACACTTCTACGAAAGCCAGCTGCACGGGCATGTGGGCTACGAGGAGGTCGAGACCAACGCCCAGGGCCGGGTGATGCGCGTGCTCAACCACAAGGCCCCGACCCCGGGACAAGACATCGTCCTGACCCTGGACGCCCACTTGCAGGTGGCCGCAGAAAAGGCGTTGGGCGACCGCCGTGGCTCGGTGGTGGTACTGGACCCGGCCAATGGCGACGTGCTGGCAATGGTCAGCAACCCCAGCTTCGACCCCAACCTATTCGTCAAGGGCATCAGCTTCAAGCAGTACGCCGAACTGCGCGATTCCATCGACCGACCGCTGTTCAACCGTGTGCTGCGCGGCCTGTATGCCCCAGGCTCGACGGTGAAACCGGAAGTGGCCATCGCCGGCCTCGACAGCGGCGTGATCACCCCAGGCAGCCGGGTGTTCGACCCGGGCTATTACGAGCTGCCCAACTATGACCACAAGTACCGCAACTGGAACCGCAGCGGCGACGGCTGGGTGGACATGTACACCGCCATCATGCGGTCCAACGACACCTATTTCTACGACCTGGCGCACAAGCTGGGCATCGACCGCCTGCATGACTACATGGCCGAATTCGGCCTGGGCCAGAAGGTGTCGCTGGACATGTTCGAAGAGGCCTCCGGGCTGATGCCGTCGGCCCAGTGGAAGCGTGCCACCCGGCGCCAGGCCTGGTTCCCGGGCGAAACGCTGATTCTTGGCATTGGTCAAGGCTACATGCAGGTCACCCCGCTGCAGCTGGCCCAGGCCACCAGCCTGCTGGCGAGCAAGGGCGTGTGGCATCGCCCGCACCTGGCCATGACCGTGGGTGGCGATGCGCCGGTGGACCCCAACCCGATGCCCAACATCGTGCTGCACGACAAGCATGCCTGGGACCAGGTCAGCCAGGGCATGCAGATGGTCATGCACGACCCGCGCGGTATTGCCCGCGCCGCTGCGGCAGGCGCGCAATACCGGATCGCCGGCAAGAGTGGTACCGCGCAGGTGGTGGCGATCAAGCAGGGTGAGCGTTACAACCGCAACAAGACCCTGGAGCGCCACCGCGACAACGCCCTGTTTGTCGGCTTTGCACCGGCCGACCACCCGAGTGTGGTGGTGGCGGTGATGATCGAGAACGGTGAGGCTGGGGGCCGGGTGGCGGGGCCGGTGGTGCGCGAGGTGATGGATGCTTACCTGCTGGATGAGCAAGGGCACCTGAAGCCTGAGTATGCGGGCGGTGCAAGTGGCCGTAACGTGCCACACATCTGAGAATTCGGGGCTGCTTCGCGCCCAATGGCTGCGGTGCGGTGCTGGGCTCGGGGAACCTGCCTGGGAGGAAATCGGCCATGGGCCTACTAGCCTCTTCGCGGGCACGCCCGCGCCCACAAGTACTGCACAGATCCTGAGGCCTGTGAGATTCCTGTGGGAGCGGGCGTGCCCGCGAAGAGGCCAGCAAGACAAACACTCAACCCCAGGGCAAATCCTCTTGTCATTGTGATTGGATCATTCGCCCAGGTAGGCCTTCTTCACCTGGTCGTCATGCAACAAGGTCTTGGCACAGCCTTCCAGGCTGATACGGCCGCCATCGATCACGTAGGCGCGCTGACAGGTCTGCAGCGCCAGGCGGGCGTTCTGCTCCACCAGCAGTAGCGTTACCCCGCCCTTGACCACTTCGACGATGGTTTCGAAAATCTTCTGCACGATGATCGGCGCCAACCCCATGGAGGGCTCGTCCAGCAACAATAGCTTGGGCCGCCCCATCAGTGCCCGTGAAATGGCCAGCATCTGCTGCTCGCCACCCGACATGGTGCCGGCCAGCTGAAAGGCACGTTCTTTCAAACGCGGAAAGATACCGTACATGCGTTCGATGTCAGCACCGATGGCGTCCTTGCCGTCGCGCCGACTGAAGGCCCCCATCTCGAGGTTTTCGTGCACCGTCAGCTTGGGGAAAATGCCCCGCCCTTCCGGCACCAGCGCCAGCCCCTCGCGGATCAGGTCATGGCCCTTGATCGCCGCGTGCGCCTTGCCATCGAAGGTGATGCTGCCGGCGCTGGGCTTCAGCAAGCCGGCCAAGGTTTTCAGGGTGGTGGTCTTGCCGGCGCCATTGGCGCCGATCAGCGCCACCATCTCACCCTCGCCCACCGTCAGGTCGATGCCCTTGATGGCCTGGATAGCCCCGTAGCTGACCTTCAGGTCACTCACTTGCAGGATGTTTTTCATGCCACTGCCTCTGCACCCAGGTAGGCCTCGATCACGCGTGGATCCTTGCGCACGTCGGCCGGCAGGCCGTCGGCGATCTTGCGGCCGAATTCCAGTACGGTGATGTGGTCGCAAAGGCCCATCACCAGCTTCACGTCGTGCTCGATCAACAACACTGTCTTGCCATCCGCCTTCATCTTGCACATCAGCTGGCGCAAGCCTTCGGTTTCCGAAGCGTTCATCCCCGCCGCCGGTTCGTCGAGCGCAATCAGCTTTGGCTCGGTGGCCAGCGCCCGAGCGATTTCCAGGCGGCGCTGGTCGCCGTAGGACAGGCTCTTGGCCAGTTCACCGGCCAAGTGGCCGATGCCGACGTAGTTCAGCCAGTAACGCGCGGCCTGGCGGATTTCCCGCTCTTCACGCACACAGGCCGGGGTACGCAGAATTGCGCCGAACACACCACTGCGGGTGCGTACGTGGCGGCCGATCATCACGTTTTCCAGGGCGGTCATGTTGTGGAACAGGCGGATGTTCTGGAAGGTGCGGGAGATGCCTGCCTCCACCACCTTGTGCGGTTTGCTGATGCGCAGTGGCTTGCCGTCGAACATCACCCTGCCCTGCTCGGCCCGATACAGCCCAGTGAGCACGTTGAACAGCGTGGTCTTGCCGGCGCCATTGGGGCCCAGCAGGCCGCGGATCTCGCCGCGACGGATGCTCAGGTCAATGCCATGCAGGGCCTGCAGGCCACCGAAGAACTTGCTCACCTGATGCAGCTCGAGAAGGAAATCGCTCATGCCTTGTCCGCCTGTTTGATCGGGAGTTCGAAGGAGGCTTCGCTGGCCGGTCCATTGATTGCAGTGCTGAGCACCGCAGGCGCCGGCTCGGCTTCAGGGTCGTCATCGTGCAGTTCGGCACGGCGGCGACTGGACGGCCAGAGTCCTTCGGGGCGAAAACGCATCACCAGGATCAGCGCCAGGCCGAATACCAGCATGCGCAGGGTTGAGGCATCCAGCACGTTGCGCAGGATATCGCGACTGATGAAGGTGACGTTGTCCATCACCCACGGCTGGACCCAGTTGACCAGGTCGCGGAACAGTTCGGGCATCACCGACAGGATCAGCGCCCCCAGCACCACGCCCCGGATCGAGCCCATGCCGCCGAGCACCACCATGGCCAGGACCATGATCGACTCCATCAGGGTGAACGATTCGGGGCTGACGAAACCCTGGTAGCTGGAGAACAGCACACCGGACACCCCGCCAAAGGTCGCCCCCATGGCAAAGGCCAGCAGCTTGAGGTTGCGCTTGTTCAGGCCCATGGCCTCGGCCGCCACTTCGTCTTCGCGCAGGGCCATCCAGGCGCGGCCGATACGCGACACTTCCAGGCGCTTGGACAGCACGATGCAGAGGATGACGACGAACAGGAAGAACAGGTAGTAGCTGATCACCGGCGACACGGGCAGGCCGAACAGGCTCCAGCTTTGCTGCAGCGACAGCACCGGCGTTGCCCCGGCACCTGGCGCGTGCGCCCATGCCCCGAAGTCGACGTGCAGCGGGGCAATGTTGCTGATGCCCTGGGGACCGTTGGTGAGGTTCACCGGCTGGTCCAGGTTGTTCATGAAGATGCGAATGATCTCGCCGAAGCCCAGGGTGACGATGGCCAGGTAATCGCCGCGCAACTTGAGTACCGGCGCACCGATCAGCACCCCGCAAATGGCCGCAGCCACGGCAGCCAACGGGATGATCACCCACACCGGCCAGTCCAGCACAGCCTCAAGCAGGCCGGCCATTTGCAGGTGGGGCGAAGCCAGCAGTGCATACAGGTAGGCACCAATGGCGTAGAAGCCGATGTAGCCCATGTCGAGCAGGCCGGCATAACCGATGACAATGTTCAGTCCCAACGCCAGCAGCACGTAGAGCATGGCAAAGCCAAGAATGCGCACCCAGGTAGCGCCCAGCATGGGAATGGCCTCGACCAGGAACGGCAAGGCGATGAAGCCGAGAATCAACAACAGGTACTGGGTCTTGAGGTTTTTCATGACTGCCTCCTCACGCCCGGTCAGCCTGGCGTTCGCCAAGCAGCCCATTGGGCCGGAACAGCAACACCAGGATCAGCACCGCAAAGGCGAAGATGTCCTGGTAGTTGGCCCCCAGGAAGCCGCCCGTCAACTGCCCGGTGTAGCCTGCCGCCAGCGATTCGATCAGCCCCAGCAACAGGCCACCGGCCATGGCCCCGAACAGGTTGCCGATACCACCAAGCACCGCTGCGGAGAATGCTTTCAGGCCCAGCAGCAGGCCCATGTAGGCATCGGCCTGGCCGTAGTTGATGGCGCGCATTACCCCGGCGATGGCACCCAGGCTGGCGCCAATCAGGAAGGTGGCGCTGATCACCCGATTGATGTTGATGCCCATCAGCCCGGCCACTTCCTGATTCTGCGCGGTGGCGCGCATGGCTTTGCCCAGGCGAGTCTTGTCCACCAATAGCCACAAGCCAAGCATGATCACCACGGCAACCAGCATGATCGAGAGCTGCACGTTGGTGACAGTGGCGCCGAACACGTCCACGGGCCGCGTCTCTACCACTTCAGGGAAGGTCTTGTAGCCGCGCCCCCAGATCATCATCGCCAGGTTCTGCAAGGCGATGGAGATGCCGATGGCAAGGATCAGCGGGGTCAGCCGCGGGGCTTTGCGCAAGGGCCGATAGGCGTACTTTTCCATGCCCTGGGCCAGCAGCATGCACACCACCGCAGCAGCCATGATTGCCAGCAGCAACGTGATGACGCCAGGGGCAAAGCCGGCGCCAGCGAGCATTGTCAGTACCGAAATGGTGACCATGGCGCCGATCATCACCACCTCGCCGTGGGCGAAGTTGATCAGGCCGATGATGCCGTAGACCATGGTGTAGCCCAAGGCTACCAGGGCATAGATGCTGCCCAGCACCAGGCCGTTAAAGACCTGTTGCAACAAGATATCGAAATTACCGTCCACGCGCTGAATCCTCGAAACTGCGTTGTCGTCGGCGCGCGGCGGCTCAGCGCCACACGCCGACTGGCCTGGCAGGTGGGAAAAGTCTTCTTGTTATGTCGCAGGCGTGCGCCCGCTTGTTATGGGGTGAAACTCAGTCGCGCTCGACCGACAAGGTTTTCCAGCCACCTTCGGCGAACTGGAACACGGTGGCAGCCGGGTTCTTCAGGTTGCCCTTGTCATCGAAGGCGATGGTGCCGGTGACGCCGTCATAGCTCTGGCTCTTGAGCACTGGCAGATACACTTTGGGGTCGTCGGAGCCGGCCTTGACCATGGCGTTGATCGCGGCCCAGGTGGCGTCATACGCAGCGGGCGACGACTGCACCACACCCACGCCGAACTTGTCCTTGAGCTTCTGTTCGAAGGCTGCCCCTTTGGGCATGTCCAGCAGCGGCGTGCCATAGTTCCAGGCATAGGTACCTTCGGCGGCGCTGCCAGCCATCTGCTTGAACGAGTCATTGGGCAGGTTGCCGATGTTCATGAAGCGCGCCTTCAGGCCCAGGTTTTTCATCTGCTTGGCCATGGGTGCGGCCTGGTAGTCGAGTGCCGCGAAGAACACCGCGTCGGCCTTTTGCGCCTTGGCAGTGGTGAGGATGGCGTTGAAATCGGTGGACTTGTCGTTGGTGTACTCACGCACCACCACATTGCCGCCAGCCGCCTTGACCGCCCTGGTCACCTCGTCGGCCAGGCCTTGGCCATAGGCGGTGCGGTCATCGAAGATGGCGATGCGCTGGGCCTTGAGCTGGCTGACCAGGTAGTTGCCGGCGTAGCGGCCCAGGGTGGCGTCGTCGTTGACCGTGCGAAACACCGAAGGGATGCCCTGCTGGGTCAAGGTGGGGTTGGTGGCCGAGGGCGAGATCTGCGGGATGCCGGCGGCGGCGTAGATCTTCGAAGCCGGGATGCTGGTGCCGGAGTTGTAGTGGCCGATCACCACCGCCACTTTCGAGTCCACCAGGCGTTGCGCCACCGCCGTGCCCGTGCGTGGGTCGGCGACATCGTCCTCGGAGACCAGTTTGAACTGGGCCACCTTGTCACCGATTTTCAGTTGCTGCTGGTTGGCCTCTTCTACGGCAATCTGAATGCCATGCTCGACGTCCTGTCCCTGGTGCGCCGAAGGGCCGGTCAGGGGGCCGGCGAAGCCGATCCTGACAACTTCACTGTCTGCTGCGTTTGCCGTCCCCATGGCCATCAGCAATGTTACCGCGGTCGCGAGGGCTGTACGCCCTCCCTTGTTGTTATTCATGCTCAGCTCCCAGTAGTGATTGGACGAACCTCGACATCGCTTACCGCATGCGAAATGGCCGGAACGCCATCGCACTTGTAAGATAACAGTCAGCAGGCAACTGTCAATGGGTGTATGCTACGCGAGCAGGTAAAATAATTTTCCCGGCGACGAGATCTGCGTGGTCAAGAAGTGAGGCATCAGACGAGCTAGTAAGATGTTTGATAACATATGCCGACAACATCACCGCTGGTTGGCTACGGATCCCGCCGCAAGGGGCATGAGGGCTGCGCGCAACCTGCCGGAGAATCAACCGTGATGAGCCAATCAGTTTCAGGAGCAACCCTTCTATGAATGCGTCGTTAGGCACGCGTCGCGCCAATCTGGCGGAAATCGTGATCCAGGAGCTTTCCAGCCGGATCGACACTGGCACCTACGGCCCGGGCGACAAGCTGCCGTCCGAACAAGCGCTGTGCAAAGAGTTCAACGTCAGCCGCCCGGTCATCCGCGAAGCGGTGGCCTCGCTGCGCCTGGGCGGGCGCCTGGTTGCCCGTCAAGGTGTGGGCGTATTCGTGGTCGAGCAGGATGTGAAACGCATCGGCTTTGCCATCGACAGCGTGGTCGATGACGTACGCGCTGCGGCGCAGATCCTTGAATTGCGCCTGGGGATCGAGGCGGAATCGGTGGCCCGCGCCGCCGAGCGCCGCAGCCCGGCCAGCATGGCGGCGATCACCGAGGCGTTCGACCGCTTCAACTCGCTGGACGGTGCCACGCAGGAAGAGGAAGCCAAGGCCGACTTCGAATTCCACCTGGCGATTGCACGGGCCACCAACAACCCGCATTTCACGCAATTGCTGGAAGCGCTGGGGCCGGACATCATCCTTGACCTGAACCTCAAACATGGCCAAGTAACCGGCAAGAACCGCCAGGCACACATCAAGAAAATTGCCCGCGAGCACGGGGCAATCCTGTCAGCGATCAGCATGGGCGATGTGGCCAGCGCACGTACGGCGCTGCGCAAGCACCTGGAAGAAAGCCTGTCGCGCTACCAGCGGCTGCTCGACAGCAAGGCCTGATCGTAACCCTGTGTCGGCCTCTTCGCGGGTAAACCCGCTCCCACAGTGACCGCACGGCCTTCAAATCATGCGCCGTACCTGTGGGAAATTTCCACAGGGGCCATGCAGATCTTGAGAGCTGTGCAGTACCTGTGGGAGCGGGTTTGCCCGCAAAGAGGCCGGTACAGGCAACCTCAGAGCCTCAGGAATGCCTTAAAGCCCAAGGCACACATACTTGAGTTCCAGGTAATCCTCGATCCCGTAGCGTGACCCCTCCCTGCCCAACCCCGAGGCCTTCACCCCGCCAAACGGCGCCACTTCAGTCGCCACCACGCCGACGTTGACCCCGACCATGCCGTACTCCAGCGCTTCCGTCACCCGCCAGATGCGCCCGACATCCCGGGCATACAGGTAGCAGGCCAGGCCGAACTCGGTGTCGTTGGCCTGGGCAATCACTTCCTCCTCACTGCAGAAGCGGAAGATCGGCGCCACCGGCCCGAAAATTTCCTCGCGCGCCACGCGCATGTCCGGCGTCACATCCGCCAGCAAGGTCGGCTCGAAGAAGGCCTCGCCCATGGCGTGCCGACGCCCTCCCGCCACCACCCGCGCACCGGCCTCCACAGCTTCGCCGACCAGCCGTTCGACACCATTGGCCGCACGCCCGTCGATCATCGGGCCGACCTGTGTACCTGGTGCATCGCCCTGCCCGACGACCAGCTCACCCACGCGCTCGGCAAAGCGCGCCACGAAGCGCTCGTAGATGCCGTCCTGGATATAGAAGCGGTTGGCGCACACGCAGGTCTGCCCGCTGTTGCGGAACTTGGCGATCAGCGCGCCTTCCACCGCTTTTTCCAGGTCGGCATCGTCGAACACGATGAACGGAGCGTTGCCGCCCAGCTCCATGGTCACCTTCTTCACCGTTGCCGCCGACTGCCGCAGCAACTGGATGCCGATGGGGGTCGAGCCGGTGAACGACAACTTGCGCACCACCGGGCTGGCCGTCAGCTCGCCGCCAATGGCCGCCGAATCGCCGGTCACCACGCTAAGCACACCCACCGGGATACCGGCACGCTCGGCCAGCACGCACAGTGCCAGCGCGCTGAACGGGGTTTGCGAAGCGGGCTTGAGCACCAACGTGCAGCCCGCCGCCAAAGCCGGCGCCGCCTTGCGGGTGATCATCGCCGCCGGGAAGTTCCAAGGTGTAATCGCCGCACACACACCAATCGGTTCCTTGGTCACGATCAAGCGCCGATCAGCGTTCGGCGAAGGAATCACATCGCCATAGATGCGTTTGCCTTCCTCGGCATAGAACTCCACATAAGCGGCGGCAAAGGCAATCTCGCCACGGGATTCGGCCAGGGGCTTGCCCTGCTCGGCGGTCATGATGCGCGCCAGGTCTTCCTGATGAGCGAGGATTTCGCGGAACCAGGCCTGCAGCCGGGCGGCACGCTCCTTGGCAGTCAGCGCCCGCCACGCTGGCAAGGCGCACTCGGCAGCCGCGATGGCACGGCGGGTTTCTTCTGCCCCCATCCGCGGCACGTGGCCCAGCACTTGGCCGGTGGCCGGGTTGGTCACGGCAATGCGCTGGCCGCTGTCAGCCGCCAGCCATTTTCCATCGATATAGCAAACTTCACGCAGCAGATCACGATCGGCAAGTTTCATGTCGATTGGCTCGTTCGGATAATGAAAAAAGGTGGGGCCGGACCGCGCCCCACCCGAGGTGAATCAGCGCTTGGCTTGCAGGGCCTTGTCGCGAATCTGGCTGAGGGTCATGCGCGGGGTCAGGGCTTCGGGGTCGACCTGCACTTCGATCAGCGCCGGCTTGCCGGATACTTGGCAACGCTCGAAAGCGGCAGCGAAGTCCTCGGTACGGGTAACGGTTTCACCGTGCAGCCCATAGGCGCGCGCCAGGGCGGCAAAGTCCGGGTTGTGCAGTTCGGTGCCGGACACCCGCCCAGGATAGGTGCGCTCCTGGTGCATGCGGATGGTGCCGTACATGCCGTTGTTGACCACCACGGTGATCACCCGTGCGTCGTAGTGCGCCGCAGTGGCCAGTTCCTGGCCATTCATCAGGAAACAACCGTCACCGGCAAACGCCACCACCGTGCGCTGCGGGTAGGTCAGCTTGGCCGCCACTGCCGCCGGCACGCCGTAGCCCATCGAGCCGTTGGTAGGCCCGAGCAGCGTGCGGAATACACGGTGCTGGTAGCCACGGTGCACCCAGCCGGTGTAGTTGCCGGCACCACAGGTGAGGATGCTGTCGGCCGGCAGGGTCTTGTTCAGCCAGGCGATCACTTCGCTCATCTGCACATCACCCGGCGAGCGCGGTGTTTCGAAGTTGCCGCGGTAGCCGCTGTTCAGGCTGGCGACCCAGTCGGCGAATTCCGCCGGACGCACCGCCTGCAAGGCAGCGGCCTGGGCCAGGAAGCTGCCGGGGCCGGCATTGATGCCCAGGGTCGGCTGGTAAACGCGGCCGATCTCCTCGGCGCTGGCATGTACATGCACCAGCGCCTGCTTTGGCGTTGGAATGTCGACCAGCGCATATCCGCCCGTGGTCATCTCACCCAGGCGGGCACCCACCACAATCAACAGGTCAGACTGCTTTACCGCATCGACCAACACCGGGCCGGCAGCCAGGCCCAGGTCACCGGCATAGTGCGGGTCGGTGTTGTCGAACAGGTCCTGGCAGCGGAACGACGCCGCCAGTGGCACGTTCTGCGCCTGCACGAAGCGCTTCAGGTCGGCCACCGCCTGGTCATTCCAGCCACCGCCACCGGCAATCACCAGTGGCCGCTGGGCCTTGGCCAGCAGCGCCTGCAACTCGCCCAGTGCCTGGGGCGCCGGAGCAGCCTCGACACGCTGGGCCGGGCGCGCATCGGCGACCTGCACCAGGTCGGTGAGCATGTCTTCTGGCAGCGCGATTACCACCGGACCAGGGCGGCCACTGATGGCGCGCTGGAAAGCCTGGTTGACCAGTTCGGGAATGCGCGCGGCATCGTCGATCTGCACCACCCACTTGGCCATCTGGCCGAACATGCGCCGGTAGTCCACTTCCTGGAAGGCTTCGCGTTCGATCTGGTCACGGGCCACCTGGCCGATGAACAGCAGCATCGGCGTGGAGTCCTGGAACGCGGTGTGCACGCCCACCGAGGCGTTGGTGGCACCTGGGCCGCGGGTGACGAAGCAGATGCCTGGCTGGCCTGTCAGCTTGCCGTAGGCCTCGGCCATGTAGGCAGCACCGCCCTCCTGGCGGCAGACGATCAGGTCGATCTCATCCTGCACATCGTGTAGCGCATCGAGCACTGCCAGGTAGCTTTCACCTGGCACGCAGAACGCACGCTCGACACCATTCACCCGCAGGGCATCGACCAGTACCTGGCCGCCACTGCGCTTCACTTCGGAGTTGCTCATTGTTGTTCTCCCTCATGCGCTGCGGTCAGATGACCGAATCTTCCAGGAACGGCTTGTTGTCGATCACCCGCTGGTAACTCAGCGCGCTCAGGTCGAGCGAGCGGTAGCCGCCATAGGTGATCAATTCGGACAGCCCCCGACCAATGGCCGGTGCCTGCTGCAGCCCATGCCCGCTGAAGCCATTGCAGAACAGGAAGTTGTTCACCTCGTTATGCGGGCCAACGATGGCGTTGTGGTCCAGCACGCAGAAGTCGTAGTGCCCGGCCCAGAAGTTGACCACCTTGATGCCTTCGAACGCCGGCACCCGCTCAGCGAGGATCGGCCACACCTCTTCGTCGAACTCTTCGTGCAGCACATCGAAATCTTCGAAGTCCACTTCCGGGTCGTTTTTCGGGTAGGTACCGCCCAGGTAGAACTTGCCTTCGGGGCGGAAGAACACCCCGGTCGGGTCGATGGTCAGGGGCACGGTGCCTTCCAGCGGGGTACGGCAATCGAACACGAACAGCGAGCGGCGGCGCGGCTCGACCGGGATATCCAGGCCGGCCATGTGCGCCACCTTGGTACCGCGGGTACCGGCACAGTTGACCAGCAGGCCGCAGCCGATGCGCTCTCCGCTGGCCAGTTGCACGCCGGTAATCCGGTCGCCTTCACGCTGGACACTCACCACTTCGTTCTCGATGTACTCGATGCCCATCGAGCGCGCCTTGCGGCGGAAGCCGTTGAGCATGCCCAGGCTGTCGAACCAGCCTTCGCCGCTACGCCCGTAGCTGGCACCGGCGAGGCTGTCGATGTTCACCCAAGGGAATGTGCGCTGCAGCTGCTCGGGGTCGAGCAAGTGCACGTCAGCGCCGTGGGATACCTGGGTATCGTGCAGGCGGCGCAGCACTTCGTAGCCTTTGTCATCACCCAGAAACAGGTAGCCGTTCTCGTGGAAGGCCAGGTCCGGGCGATCGCCATCTACCTCCATCACTTCGGGGAAGCTGCGCACGAACTCGGCACCGAATCTGGAAATTTCGATGTTGATCGGGTTGGAGAACTGCTGGCGGATCGAGCTGCTCGACAGCGCGGTGGCCGACTTGTTGTAGGTCCAGTCGCGCTCGATGACCAGTACCGAACCGTTGAAGTCCGGGTTGTTGGCCAGGAAGTAGGCGGTGGCGCTGCCGTTGACCGCGCCACCGACGATCACCACATCGTAATTCTGTTGTTTAGCGGTGGAAGCCATGGAATTAGCTCTCTTCTGATGTTGCGATATACAAGATTCACACTCGCCACGCGGGCTTCTTTTACCCGCACCGGCCTCTTCGCGGGTAAACCCGCTCCCACAATGGGCCGCGCTGTCCCTGTGGCAGACGAGGCGATTATTTCGGGTCTTCGAAGTGCCCGGCGCCGGCGAAGTTGCCGCCGTGGTAGCGCGCGGCCGGTTCGTTCGGATCCAGTGGCGGGTGCTCGGCCAGCACCTTGTCACGGTAGTCGTCGGCGCTGTCCTTGGGCACGTAACCGATGGACGAAGCCAGGCGGTTGTCCCACAGGCTTTCGCGGTTGGCCGACATGCCGTAGACGATCATGTGCCCGACCCGCGGCGCCAGCAGCGAGCGCTCGGTGAGCTGGGCGAAGTCGTCGAACGACAGCCAGGTAGCGAGCATCCGCCGGTCCAGTGGCTCAGGGAACGACGAGCCGATGCGCAGGTTGACCGACTCGATGGCGAACTTGTCCCAGTAATAGCGGCCCAGGTCCTCGGCGAAGCACTTGCTGACGCCATACAGGCTGTCGGGGCGGTGCGCGGCGGTTGCGTCGATGGTTTCGGTGCGGTCGTAGAAACCGATGGCGTGGTTGGAGCTGGTGTACACCACACGCTTGACGCCATTGCGCCGTGCCGCTTCGTAGATGTTGTAGGTGCCAACGATGTTACCGTTGAGGATCTTGTCGAAGGTGTCCTCCACGGGTACGCCACCCGCATGCACGATGGCGTCGACGCCTTCAGTCAGCGGCAGCACATCGTTGAAATTGGCCAGGTCGCAACGCACCAGCTGTTCATGCGGCGCAGCGTGGCCCATCTCGGCGATGTCGGTCAGGCGCAGCTCGTCGGCGAAGGCGGCCAGGTGCTTGCGCAGCACGCTGCCAAGGCGTCCGGCGGCGCCGGTGATCAGCAGTCGTTTGAAAGGCTTGCTCATGTCTTACCTCGAATGCTTGGTGGGGTCAGGACAGCGCCGCGAACGCATCGCGCAACTGCCCCAGGGCTTGTTCCAGTTCCTGCCGCGACGTGGCGAACGACAGACGAATGTAGGGCTCAAGGCCAAACGCCGAACCCGGGACGGTCGCGACCTTGCCAACGCGCAGCAGGTAGGCCGAAAGGTCGGCATCGTTACAAATGACCTGGCCATCGGGGGTGCGCTTGCCAATGAAGGCACTGACGTCAGGGAAGGCATAAAACGCGCCCTGTGGCATCTGCAATTGCAGGCCCGGGATCTGCGCCAACCCCTGTACCACCAGCGCGCCACGCGCCTGGTACTCGCGGTTGGCTTCGCGCACGAAGTTCTGCGGCCCGTTCAGCGCCGCCACGGCCGCCAGCTGCGAAATGCTCGACGGGCAGGTGGTGGTCTGCGATTGGGTCTTGTTCATCGCCACCACCAGGTCTTTTGGCCCGGCGGCGTAGCCAAGCCGGTAGCCGGTCATGGCATAGGCCTTGGACACACCGTTGATCAGCAAGGTGCGCTCACGCAACTGCGGGCAAGCCGTGACGAAGGACACGAACGGCTGATCGCCCAGCACGATGTGCTCGTAGATCTCGTCAGAGATGATCAGCACGCTCGGGTGCCGCTCCAGCACCTTGCCCAACGCAGCAAACTCTTCTTGGGTGAAAATCGCACCGCTCGGGTTGTTCGGCGAGTTGAGCATCACCCAACGGGTGCGTGGGGTGATGGCAGCTTCCAGCTGTTCGGGCTTGAGCTTGAAGCCCTGCTGCGCGCTGCACGGGATGACCTTTGGCACGCCACCATTGAGCAGGGCCATGTCGGTATAAGACACCCAGTACGGCGCCGGGGTGATTACCTCGTCACCCGACTCGAGCGTAGCGAGGAAGGCATTGAACAACAGTTGCTTGGCACCATTGCCCACGCAGATTTCGTCCAGGCCATAGACCAGATCGTTTTCCCGGGCAAACTTGTCGACGATGGCCTGGCGCAACACTTCAAGGCCATTGGGCCCGGTGTAGTGGTTGTTGCCCGCGCGCATTGCCTGGTACGCGGCCTCGATAACGTGAGCCGGCACGTTGTAGTCTGGCTCGCCAAGGGCCAGGTTGATGACCGGTTCGCCCTGGGCCAGCATCTGCTTGGCCAGTACCGACACCGCCATGCTTGGCGAGCTTTTTACCGCACGCACGCGGCTGCTTTGCACGTCCATTTTCTAGCGCTCCTGGGCGGCGTCGAAGCCGTAGTCGTTGCGTGCCTGTTCGGCGCTGATGTAGCCCGCACGCACATCGCGTTCAACCTGTCTGGGGTCGCGCTGGCGCGGGTCACCGTAGCCACCACCACCGGGCAGGCGCAGCACCAGGCGACGCTCGGCAGGCACGAACTGCTGGCCCTTGCCGCGCAGCAGGCTGCCATCGTCCAGGCCGACAAAACCTTCGGCGCCCGCTTTGCCACCCTCCAGGCCGCGTGCCGCGTACTGGATACGGTCGAACATGGCACTGAAGCGGAAGCTGTAACCCTCGGCCGCCGACACTTCGATCTCCTGGCCCAGGCCGCCGCGCAACTGGCCGGCGCCACCAGAGCCTTCACGCAGCTCCTTGCGCCACACCACCACCGGGCCAGCATGCTCGGTGGCTTCCACCGGCATGGTGTGCACGCCGCTGGGGAACGCCGTGGCACTGAGGCCATCCATGGCCGAACGGGCACCCATGCCGCCACTGTTGAACATCAGCATCTCGGCATTCCGGCCAGTCGGGTTGCTTTCCAGCGGGCGCACGCTCAGGTGCAGGTTCCACAAGGCACTGGCGCCCTCGGCCGGCACTTTGCCGGGCAGGCACTTGTGCAGTGCGCCAAGCACCAGGTCGGGCACGAAATGGCCCAGCACATGGCGCACCGACACCGGCGCCGGGTGCTTGGCGTTGAGGATGCAGCCTTCCGGCGCAGTGACCTCGAACGGCGCCAACGATGCAGTGTTGTTCGGGATTTCCGGCGCGACGATGCATTTGAGGCCATAGCAAGCATAGGCCTTGGCGTAGCCCAGCGGCACGTTGATGCCGAACTGGCTCATGCCCGAAGTGCCGGTGAAATCGCTCTTGATGCCGTCGGAGCCAACAGTGAGGGTCACCACCAGGGTCACCGGCACGTCGTAGCCATCCAGGGTCATGCTGTTGGTGTAGGTACCGTGGGGCAACGACTTGAAGCATTCAAGGGTAGCGCGGCGGCTGTGCTCCAGGATGAAGCCACCGATGTGTTCCAGGTCGTCCAGCTTGAACTCTTCGAGCATGTCCAGCAGGCGTTTGTGACCGGTCTCGTTGCACGCCGACAGCGCATAGAAGTCGCCCACTACGCGGTCGTTCTCGCGCACGTTGTTGCGCAGGATGTTGATCAGGTCGCGGTTGACCTTGCCGCGCTCGAACAGCTTCATGATCGGGATGAAAAGCCCTTCCTCGTACACCTCGCGGGCATCGGGGCCAAAACCGCGGCCACCGATGTCCACCACGTGGGCGGTACTGGCGAAGTAGCCGATCAGCCTGCCTTTGTAGAACGACGGCGAAACGATGGTGATGTCGTGCAGGTGGCCGGTACCCTTCCACGGGTCGTTGGTCACGTACACATCGCCTTCGAAGATGTTGTCTTCGCCGATGTCGTTGATGAAGTGCACCACCGCCTCGGCCATGGTATTGACGTGGCCCGGGGTACCGGTGACTGCCTGGGCCAGCATGTTGCCGGCACGGTCGAACACCCCCGCAGACAGGTCGCCGGCTTCACGTACGCTGGTGGAAAACGCGGTGCGGATCAGGGTCAGCGCCTGCTCTTCGACCACCGAGACCAGGCGGTTCCACATCACCTGCATTTGAATGTCGATCAAAGTATCGCTCATGGTTCTGGCTTCCGAATCAGGCGTTAGCGGCGCACGACCAGCAGGCAGCCGTCTGGCTGGACCGTGGCGGTGAAGTTGGAGGTGACGAAGGTCGAAGTTTCGCGCTCGACGATGATCGCCGGGCCGTCCACACGGGCACCGACCTGCAGCTCTTCGCGTGGGTAGATGCCGGCTTCGACGAAACCGCCAGCGGCCACGTCGAACACCTGGCGCCGCGTGACTTCGTGGGCGCGGTAGGCAGCGCCCACTTCTTCGATGCGTGCCACCGGCGGCAGCGGCGAACTGGCCCGGACCGACCAGCTGACGATCTCGATGTCCGGTCCTTCGATGGGGCGGCCGAAGAAGCGGGTGTAGGCTTCTTCGAAGCGCGCCTTGAACTCTACCGTGTCGGCAGCGCTGAAGGCTTTGAAAGGCAGCGCGACGGGGATTTCCCAGCCCTGGCCGACATAGCGCATGAATGCGGTGCAGTCCATTTCCGGCTCGCCTTGCGGCATGCCCTGGCGCAGGAAGCCCAGCGACTCGGCTTTCATCTCGTCGATCAGGCCGTTGACTTGCGCGGCCTCGAACTCGGACAGGCGCACGAAGGCGCTGCGTACGGCCTCATAGCCGAACGGCGCACGCAGGAAGCCAATGGCCGAGCCCACCCCGGCACCGGCCGGGACGATGAAACGCGCCACGCCCATTTTTTCGCACAGCCGCGCAGCGTGTAGCGGGCCTCCACCACCAAAGGTGATCATGGTGTAGTCGGCGATGTCTTTGCCGCTTTCCACCGCGTGCACACGGCCGGCGTTGGCCATATTCTCGTCGACCACTTCGCACACGCCGAACGCTGCTGTGTCGGCCTGCATGCCCAGCGGCTGGCCGATCTCCCGGGCCATGGCGTTGGCGGCGTTGTCTCGGGACAGGCGTAGCGCGCCACCGGCGAAGTTGTCGGCATCCAGGCGACCAAGCAGCAGGTTGGCGTCGGTGATGGTCGGCTCCAGGCCGCCACGGCCATAGCAGGCCGGGCCAGGCTCGGACGCCGCGCTGTGCGGGCCCACGCGAATTTGGCGCATGCTGTCGATGCTGGCGATGGAACCACCACCCGCGCCGATCTCGACCATTTCCACCACCGGGATGGAAATCGGCATGCCGCTGCCCTTCTTGAAGCGGTAGGTACGTGCAACTTCGAAGGTTTTCGCGGTTTTCGGCACCTGGTCTTCGATCAGGCAGATTTTTGCCGTGGTGCCGCCCATGTCGAACGACAGCACGTTCTCCAGCTGGTAACGGCGGGCGATGTCGGCAGCAAAGATGGCACCACCGGCCGGGCCGGACTCCACCAGGCGCACCGGAAACTCTGCTGCGCTCTGCACCGAGATGATGCCGCCGCCGGAGTGAATCATGAACACCGGGCAATCGGCGCCCTCTTGCTTGAGGGTGACCACCAGGCGGTCCAGGTAGGATTTGATCAGCGGCTTGACGTAGGCATTGGCGCACACGGTATTGAAGCGCTCGAACTCGCGCATCTGCGGCGAGACTTCACTGGAGATGGAAATCGACAGCTGCGGCAGGCGCGCCTGCAGGGCATCGCGCAGCTGGCGCTCGTGGGCGCCGTTGACGTAGCTGTGAATGAAGCCGATGGCGACGCTCTGGTAGTTGCCTTCGGCGATGCGCTCGACCAGGGCATCGATTTCGGCCTGCGCAGGGGCAATCAGCACTTGGCCTTTGACATTCAGGCGTTCACGCAGGGTGTAGCGGTGTTCGCGGTCGATCAGCGGCGGCGGCAGGACGATGTTGATGTCGTACTGCTCGAAGCGGTTCTCGGTGCGCATTTCCAAGGTGTCGCGGAAGCCTTCGGTGGTGATGAAGGCTGTGCGTGCGCCACGGCGCTCGATCAGGGCGTTGGTGGCCAGGGTGGTACCGTGGATCAACTGATCAATGTCCGACAGCGCCAGGCCTGCCTGCTCCACCACCTGGCGCACGCCAGTGAGGATGGCCCGTTCGGGCAGCTCATAGTCGGTCAGGATCTTGGTCGAATGCAGCACGCCGTTCACGTCCAGCGCGATATCGGTGAAGGTCCCGCCTATGTCCACGCCGACCCGGCATGATGTCGCAGTCATCGTCATATCCCCTGCAGTGCTTTGTAGTTGTCTCGACCGGCTGAAACGGTCTTCATGTAAGTTATATGTTGTCTTACAGGTGGTCAAGCACCTATTTTCCCAAATCTCGCCTTCCTATGCCGGCTTCTGCCGGAGCGGTTCAGCGAGGCGCCAAACCGCCGCGAAGAGGCTGGCACAGGCAACACAACTGCTAGATCAACCCGCAGTCTTGACCATCCGCCCGCCACCCACCGCCTGCGCCGTGGGGAACACTTCCAGCCGCGACACATCCACCTGCCGGGGCATCTTCAGCGCCGCCAGCAGCAGCTGTGCGATGTCTTCCGGCTGGATCGACTCGTAGCCGTCATACAGCTCGCTACCCGCTGCCTGCATGCCCATCGCTGCCTTGTACAGCTGGGTCTGCACCCTGCCCGGGGCAATTTCGGTCACCCGCACCCCGCTGCCCAGCAGATCACAGCGCAAGGCATCGCAGAACAGGCTGACGCCGGCCTTGGACGCCCCGTACACCGCCGCACCAGGGTGCGGCGCGCGGCCGGCACTGGAGCCGATGAAAAACAGATGCCCCCTGCCCCGCCCGACCATGCCCGGCAACACCTGGCGCGCCAGGTGCAGCGGCGCCTTGAGGTTGATGTCGAGCATATTGTCGATTTCGGCTTCGTCGATGTCCTGGAACGCCGCACGGGTAGACAGAATGCCCGCGTTGTTGACCAGCACATCCACCGCCTGCCCTTCCAGCGCGGCAGCCAGCGACCGGTAGTCGCGCACATCCGCCTGCAAGGTGGTCACACCTGGCTCGCCAGCAAGCTCCGCCAGCGCCTGCGGGCTGCGCCCCACGGCAATCACCTGCAGGCCGGCGTCACGCAGCGCCAGCACGATGGCCTTGCCGATACCGCTGGTAGCCCCGGTCACCAGCGCGCGCTGGTAGCCCTCGGGGAATGCGACTTCAGGCATAGATGTAACCCCCGCTGACAATCACGTTTTCACCCGTGGCATAGCTGTTGCGGCTACTGCCCATCATCACGATCCACTCGGCGATTTCTGCCGGCTCCGCCGCGCGGCCCAGCGGGTTGGCGGCGGCCAGTTCGCCAAGGAAGCCCAACTGCTTGGCGCGCTCGGTGGCAAAACCGGCCGGCGCCACCGAGTTGACCAGGATCTGGTCCTTGGCACAGGCCTGGGCGAACGACTTGGTCAGGCTTACCACCGCAGCCTTGGTCGCCGCATAGTGGGCGTTTTGCGGGTGGGCCTTGAAGGCATCCACCGAGGTGACGTTGACGATGCGCCCGGTCACCGCCGGGGCTGCCACGTACTGCTGCATGTGGCGCACCGCCGCGACCATCATGTGGTAGGTGCCCTTGATGTTCACGGCGTTTTCCAGGTCCCACTCTTCGTCGGTGATCTCGAAGATGTCCTGGCGCGGGTAGATGGCCGCGCTGTTGACCAGGCAATGCACCCGTCCCAGGCCTTCAACGATCTGTGCGAAGGCTGCGTGGGCGGTGTCCTTGCGGGCAATGTCACCGACTGCGATTGCCACCTCCACACCCTGCCCGCGCAGCTCTTCTGCAGCTTGTACCAACAATTGCTCGTTGCGGTCGATCAGGCCGATTTTGCCAGCGCCACGCTTGACCATCAGCCGGGCTGTTTCCAGGCCCAGACCCGAGGCACCACCTACGATCACCACCGTTTGATTATCCACAAAACACCTCCGCGATTGAGTCTTTACGTAAGATGCCTGTTGTCTTACATTTGGTCAAACATCAATTCGCCGACAGGTGCTGCCATGCCCGCTTCCAGCCTCTCGCCCGTACCTACCCCACACGCCCGGGACCGCTTGCTGGAGGCGGCCACCGCGCTGTTTGCCAGCCATGGCTACCAGGCCATCGGCCTGCGTGACCTGGCCAGTCACCTGGGCCTGCGCGCCGGCTCGCTGTATCACCATATCGATACCAAACAGGGCCTGCTGTTCGAGCTGATCGAGTCGAGCCTGACCGACCTGCTGTATGAAACCCGACAATGCCTCAAAGGCGCCCGAGCCACCAGTGAACGCTTGCCCTGTTTTGTACAGGCCTTTGTGACCTACAGCCAAGCCAACCCGGACAAGCTGGTGTTGCTGACGCGGGAGGCCATGAATCTGAACGAGGAGCAACTGTTGCAAGTTGAACAGTTGAAAGCTGAATACAGCGGGCTACTCAGCGACATCGTCGCCGCCGAGTGCGGCCTGACGACTCCGCGCGCGCGGTCGATTGCCCATGCAGTGCTGGGCTTGCTGTGCGGGCAGGCGCAATGGGGGACTGTAATGACCGCCAAGGAGCAACTGGTGACCTTCGTGCAAGGCATCGTCGGTACCGGCAAAACAGCCGTACATCGATAAAATAGAATAACAATATAAATTCTTATTCTTTTTTTAATGAAAAATAATCCTCTATAACTCTCGCCACTGCACAGCCGCCAACACTTGGCCAACTGTTGGCAGCGCAACACCCGATCAACACGAAACGCCCGTCCGGCAACAGCAGCTCGCCTTTGAAAAGTTGCTGACTTGTTGATTTATATGGATTTTTTAATTCGGCACGACGATTGCTCAAGCAAAGTCCCGCTCAACCAGAACCGGAGACCTGCCCATGAGCACCCCACTGAACGTCGTAGCCCTGTCCGGCGGTACTTCCCGCCCTTCGCGTACCCTGGCCCTGACCGAGGCAATCCTCGCCGAACTGGCCGAACACCTGCACATCAAGCCGCACCTGATCGAACTGGGCGACATCGCCCGCCCGCTGGGCAGTGCCCTGTGGCGCAGCGAACTGCCCGAAACCGTCGAGCAGCAGCTGCGCCTGGTGGAAAAGGCCGACCTGCTGGTGGTGACCACACCCGTGTACCGTGGCAGTTTCACCGGCCACTTCAAGCACCTGTTCGACCTGATCGGCCAGGACGCCCTGGTCGACACCCCGGTACTGCTCGCTGCCACCGGTGGCAGCGAACGCCATGCACTGGTGCTCGACCACCAGCTGCGCCCGCTGTTCAGCTTCCTGCAGGCCCTGACCCTACCCATCGGCGTTTTCGCCAGCCAGGCGGAACTGGCCGACTATCGGGTGTCCAGCGATGCCCTCGCCGCCCGCATCCGCCTGGCCGCCGAGCGTGCCGTGCCGCTGTTCGGCGCCCACCACGCATTGCGTAAAAGCGCCTGAGGAGCGGCCATGAATGCACCTGTAAATGCCCCCCTGCGCCCGGCGTTGGCCATCGCCCGAGAACTGGCCGGGCAGTTTGCCCAGACCGCCGTCGAGCGCGACGAGCGCGGCGGCACGCCAAAAGCCGAGCGCGATGCGCTGCGTGGCAGCGGCCTGCTGTCGCTGGCGATCCCGCAGGCCTTCGGCGGCCAGGGCGCCAACTGGCACGACACCTTCGCGGTGGTGCGCGAATTCGCCCGGGTCGACAGCTCCATCGCCCATGTATTCGGCTTTCACCACCTGATGCTGGCCACCGTTCGCCTGTTCTCACGCCCGGACCAGTGGCAGCCGTGGTTTGAACAGACCGCCCGCAAACAGTGGTTCTGGGGTAATGCCCTGAACCCGCTGGACACGCGCACGGTGGTCAAGCACTTCGACGGCTGGTGCGAGTTCTCTGGCAAGAAAAGCTTCTGCTCCGGCGCCAGCGACTCAGAAATGCTCATCGCCTCGGCGGTGGACGAGCGTGCCGGCGGCAAACTGCTGATCGCCGCCATTCCCAGCGGCCGCACCGGCATCAGCCTGCACCGCGACTGGAACAACATCGGCCAGCGCCAGACCGACAGTGGCAGCGCCACATTCGAACGTGTGCGGGTCGAGCACAATGAACTGCTGCTCGACCCAGGCCCCCTGAGCACGCCGTTTGCCGCCCTGCGGCCGCTGATTGCCCAGTTGCACTTCGCCAACCTGTTCCTCGGCATTGCCGAGGGCGCCTTCGACGAAGCCCGTCAGTACACGCTGAAGGAAAGCCGGCCGTGGTTCCGCTCCAGCGCCGCCAGCAGTGCCGAAGACCCTTACGTGCTGCGTCATTACGGCGAGTTCTGGGTCGGCCTGGAAAGCGTGCGCCTGCTGATCGAACGGGCCGCGCGCCAACTGGACGCCGCCTGGGCCAAGGAACATGCCCTCACCGCCGAGGAGCGCGGCGACCTGGCGCTGGCCATCGGCACCGCCAAGGTCGCCGCCAGCCGCCACGGCCTGGACATCTGCAACCGCCTGTTCGAAGTCACCGGTGCCCGTGCCACCCATGCCTCGCTGCGCTTCGACCGGCACTGGCGCAACCTGCGCACACAAACCCTGCACGACCCGGTGGACTACCGCATCCACGAACTCGGCGAGTGGGCCCTCAACGACAAACGTCCTGCCCCATCCTTCTACTCCTGAGGACTGCCCATGCAACTGCTGACCCTCCCCCCGTCACCGACACTGGCCACCTCGATCAGGGCGACCGCACAGGTCTTCGAAGACCCCAGATCGCAGGCGCTGCTCGCTCACTTGCAACAGGTCGCCCCCAGCGAGGCCAGCGTCCTGATCATTGGCGAAACCGGCACGGGCAAGGAGCTGGTCGCGCGCCACATCCACAACCTCAGCGGCCGGCGCAACGGGCCGTTCGTTGCGGTCAACTGCGGCGCATTCTCCGAATCGCTGGTGGAAGCCGAACTGTTCGGCCATGAAAAAGGCGCCTTCACCGGCGCCCTGTCGGCCAAGGCCGGCTGGTTCGAGGAGGCCAACGGCGGCACCCTGTTCCTCGACGAGATCGGCGACTTGCCGCTGCCGATCCAGGTCAAGCTGCTGCGCGTGCTGCAGGAGCGCGAGGTGGTACGGCTTGGGTCGCGCAAGAGCATCCCGATCAACGTGCGGGTACTGGCTGCGACCAACGTGCAGCTGGAAAAGGCCATCAACGCCGGGCATTTCCGTGAGGACCTGTACTACCGGCTGAACGTGGTGACCTTGCAGTTGCACCCGTTGCGCGACCGCCCGGGTGACATCCTGCCGCTGGCCCGGCACTTCATCCGCACTTACAGCGACCGGCTTGGCTACGGACCGGTGGAACTGAGCCCCAAGGCCCAGGCCAAGCTGGTGGAATACAGTTGGCCGGGCAATATCCGCGAGCTGGAAAACGTGATTCACCACAGCTTGCTGACCTGTGGCGACGGTACGATACAGGCACAGGACCTGCGTTTGTCCAACCTGCGCATCGAGCGACAGGAAGAGAAGCGGGCAGGCAATGGTGTGGAGGACCTGCTACAGCGGGCATTCAGCCGGCTGTACGAGGAGCAGTCGGGCGACCTGTACGAGAAAGTGGAAAACGCCCTGCTGCGCTCGGCCTATCGGTTCTGCCATTACAATCAGGTGCATACCGCGCAATTGCTGGGGTTATCGCGCAACATCACCCGCACGCGACTGATTGCGATTGGCGAGCTGGTGGTGAACAAGCGGCGCGGGCAGGTACAGCAGGCGCTGGATAACCGGGTGGTGCGGTTGTCGATCTGAGTTTTGTAATGCCTGAGCCGGCCCTTTCGCGGCTAAAGCCACTCCCACAGGGACAGCGCAAGCTTGAAGCTTATGCAGTACCTGTGGGAGCGGGCGTGCCCGCGAATGGGTCAGGATGCCGTGCGCGGCATCAGTTCATACGGGTGCTTCCAGCCTGGCAGCGCCTGGAGCCGCGCCTTCCACGCCTCGATATGGGTGAACTCCGCCAATGGAATACCAGTGTCTTCCGGCATGAATACATACCCCGCCAACGACAGGTCGGCGATGGTCAGCCGGCCGCCAACCATGAACGGCGTCTTCGCCAGGTGCGCGTCGACAATGCGGTAAGCCGCCGTGGCACGCTCACGCAGGAACCGGGTCACGTCCGTTTCGCCGGTATTCTTCAGGCAGAACAGAAAGCGCAGCGCGGCGTAATAGCTGGTGAACTTGTGGTTGTCGAACAGCATCCAGCGCCAGATCTCGCGCTTTTCGTCATCGTCACGGGGCCCGAACTGGCCGGTCTGTTCGGCGAGGTAGTCCAGAATCAGCGCAGACTGGGTGAAACGCTTGCCAGCGTGCTCCATCACCGGCACCTCGCCCTGCTCGTTCACCTCATCGCGCCAGGTTTGCTCACGGGTCTGGCCATGGAAGAAGTCGACGAACACCGGCTGCCAGTCCTGGCCCGTGAGTTCGAGCATCAGCGCAGCCTTGTAGGCGTTGCCGGATTCGGCGAAGCAATGCAGCTTGTAGTCGGGCATGGTGGGACCTTCAGTTTCCTTTGAATGATCGTGTCGAGTCATTCACGGGTTCACCCGCGAAGAAGCCGTAGCGCCGAGCAAATCACGCTCGGCCCGGCGCGGTCAATCCGTCCGCAGGCAATCCTGCAGCCATAACATCCCGTTCCCCGTCCCTCCCGTCATAGTCCCGCCCAACCGCCAATGCCATATAGTGGACAAAAAAACACGGATAAAAACCATGTACAGAAACACCTCTACCCCCGCGCACGACAACGGTTGCGGCGGTTTCGGCGCCAACCCACGCCACATCGCCCGTGCCGGACGCCAGCATCGCGATTCGTTCGAGCGGCGCTTCCCGATGCTGTCTGGCATGGCGTTTGAATAGACGTGGGTGCCTCGATGGGCCTGTCGCGCAACCACCTGTCGCGCTTCGGTACCCTCGCTCCCAACGTGCATGCGGCGCTGTGCTGCAACGGCCTTGCCATCACCCGTGGCACAGCTACCGTTACCCTGCTGGCCGACTGGGTGAGCGGCGAACGCGACGCGCTGATCGACGTCCTTCTGGGCTCCGCAGGCCCCAACCGCAACCCGCCGGAGCCGCTGCTGAGCGCCGGCGTCAACCTCAACCTGCACCGGGGCCAGCGCCGCGCCGGCCTGCAAAGCTGATCAGGAGGCACCATGCATAGCCTTGGCATTCTCGGGGTGGGCGAGCTCACCGAAAAAACAGTCATCGGCCTGCGTCGCAGCGGTTTCGAAGGCCCCATCCTGTTGTCACCGCGCAATGCGCAACGGGCAGTCGTGCTGGCCCAGGAGCATGGTTGCCAGGTGATGGCAAGCAACCAGGCAGTGGTCGACCAGGCAGAACTTGTGATCCTTGGCGTGCGCCCGCAATCGCTCGCCGAACTGGCAAATGACGTACAGCTGCGCTCAGGCCAGCGCCTGGTCTCGCTCGCCGCCGGGGTCAACCTTGCGCAACTGTCCACCGCGTTCCCTGGTGCCCTCTGTGTGCGTGCGATGCTGTCGTATGCGGCGCAGTACAACCAGTCCACGGTAGTGGTGTGCCCACCCGATGCGCTCACTACGCAGTACCTGGAGCCACTGGGCAAACTGGTGGTGCTGCAGGGCGAGCCGGAATTCGAGCTGGCCACCGTGGCGGCGTGCATGAATGGCTGGTTCTACTTCTTGCTACACGACCTGCAGCAGTGGCTGATGGACAAAGGCCTGCCCGCAACCGAAGCGCGTGCGCTGGTGCTGGGCAACCTGCAAGACTGCGTGGCCAGTGCCGGGCAGCAGCCGGCGTGTACGCTCAAGGCCTTGGGCGAGGCCATTGCCACGCCGGGCACCTTTACTGCCGATGGCCTCGCGGTGCTGATGCATCAGCCGGTAAGCGCCACCTGGGGCGCGGCATGCGAGGTGGTGCTAGACGGGCTGTTGACGCGGTCAGGGCGGGCCGGGCACTAAGGGATGATCGAACGTATCAGCCCCGGTAAACGGACCAGCCGTTTTCGTGTGCTTTGCCCCGGGGGAAGACCACCAACCAGTTGGCCTGCCCCTGCCTCGGGGGCCGCGCGGCGGCCCCGACAATCTCCAGCCTGCAAAGGGAACTACCCGCCCCCCTGGCCCTCTTAAACACTGAGTGGTTTATTTCCCTGTGCTTCACGTATTGGAGAACTCGACATGCGCCACCTACTCCTCGCCCCTGCGCTGCTGCTCCTGCTGCCTGCCGGTGCTGCCCTGGCCCGCGTCGATGCGGGCGACGTCGCCACCTCAGCCGGTGTTTCCGCTTCGCTGTATTCGACCTTCAAGGACGACAAACGGATCATCCCGGCCCGTGACGAGCTTTCTGCCTTCGTCGCCAGCGGCGGTGCAATCCGTGGCGCCTATGTAGAGTCGGCGCTGGAACAGGCGCGCAAGGACCACCCAGGGCTACAGGCCAATGATGAAGAACTGGCCAGGGCTATTCTTTCTCAGGATGACCGCATAGCCGATCATTGAGGCAATCCTGTGCCGGCCCTTTCGCGGGCAAGCCAGCGAAAGAGCCGGCACAGGCAGCATCACCCCCAACCATCCATGCGCATGGTCGCCCTGACCAGGCGCTGCTCTTCCTGCTCGATCTCCCGCAAACTGTCGCGTATCCCGTTGATATGCTCACGCGCAGCCCGCTGCGCCTGCTCCGGCAATTGCTCCATCACCGCCTGATACAACCGCGCATGCTGCCGATCAATCTGGCGTTTCTGAGCCGGCCGGCAGTACAGGTTGTTGACCGAAGCGAACACGGTGCTCAAGGTCAGATCACTGAGCGATTGCAGGGTATGCACCAGCACCGGGTTATGTGACGCTTCGCTGATCGCCCGATGGAAGGCATGGTCACGGCGGGCATGCTCACGGGCGTCCAGCGCCTGGGCCGACTCGTGGGCAGCCAGCATTTCTTCATAACGCCGGCGAATCAGCAAGCGGTCGACCTCGGTGGCACGCAACGCTGCCAGCCGCGCCGACTCGGCCTCCAGCAAAGCCCGTACCTCCAGCAAGTCGAACAGCGTGCGTGGCTGCGAACTAAACAGGTGCATCAATGGGGTGGCACCCACCTGCCCCGTCAGGTCAGCAACGAACGAGCCTCGCCCCTGCTCGGTGTCGATGATGCCGCGCCCGCGCAAAATGCGTAGCCCTTCACGCAGGGCCGAACGTGAACAACCCAGCTTCTCTACCAGCCGCCGCTCCGATGGCAGGGCCTGGCCCACCTTCAGCACGCCGTCGACGATCAGCCGCTCGACCCGCTCGGCCACCTGGTCGGCGACCTTGGCTTTGCCGTCAGTAACCATTGTGCACCCTCCTGCTGGTAGGACCAGTTAGCCCATCTATCCAAATCTAGCCGGGTAAACCCATCAATAACCAGTACCACGGCGAAAAACTGGTAGGACCAGTGCCCGCCATGCTCGACCCCAGGCGCTGGCACGCGCAGGCTGCAACCGTGACCGCTTTGCCAACAACAACAAAAACCGTTGCCGAGTGAGCCGATGAATATCCTGTACGACGAACGCGTCGATGGCGCGCTACCCGCCGTGGACCAGGCAGCCCTGCTGCAGGCACTGCACAGCGCCCTGCCGGACCTCGATATCCTGCACCGCGAAGAAGACCTGAAACCCTACGAATGCGATGGGCTGTCGGCCTATCGCACGGTGCCGCTGCTGGTGGTGCTGCCCGAGCGCCTGGAGCAGGTGCAGACGCTGCTCAAGCTCTGCCACCAACGCGGCGTACCGGTGGTAGCGCGTGGCGCCGGTACCGGCCTGTCGGGGGGTGCCCTGCCGCTGGCCAAGGGGATCCTGCTGGTGATGGCACGTTTCAACCGCATCCTTGAGGTCAACCCACAGGGCCGCTACGCCCGTGTGCAACCCGGCGTACGCAACCTGGCCATCTCCCAGGCCGCCGCACCTCATGGTATGTACTACGCGCCAGACCCGTCCTCGCAAATCGCCTGCTCCATTGGTGGCAACGTCGCCGAGAACGCAGGTGGCGTGCACTGCCTCAAATACGGCCTGACCGTGCATAACCTGCTGAAGGTGGACATTCTCACGGTCGAAGGTGAACACCTGACCTTGGGTAGCGATGCCCTGGACAGCCCCGGCTTCGACCTGCTGGCACTGTTCACCGGCTCTGAAGGCATGCTCGGCATTGTCACCGAAGTGACCGTGAAACTGCTGCCCAAGCCTCAGGTGGCACGGGTGCTGCTGGCCAGTTTCGACAGCGTCGAGGACGCTGGCCGGGCAGTGGCTGACATCATCGCCGCCGGCATCATTCCAGGCGGCCTGGAGATGATGGACAACCTGGCAATCCGCGCCGCCGAAGACTTCATCCACGCCGGCTACCCGGTGGACGCGGCGGCCATCCTGTTATGCGAACTGGACGGCGTGGAGGCCGATGTGCACGACGACTGCGAACGGGTGGCCGCGGTGCTGACGCAAGCCGGCGCCCGCGAGGTGCGGCTGGCCTGCGATGAGGCCGAACGCGTGCGCTTCTGGGCCGGGCGCAAGAACGCCTTCCCGGCGGTGGGGCGCATTTCCCCGGACTACTACTGCATGGACGGCACCATCCCGCGCCGCGAACTGCCGCGGGTACTCAAGGGCATCAGTGACCTGTCCCGCGAATACGGCCTGCGCGTGGCCAACGTGTTCCACGCCGGCGACGGCAACATGCACCCGCTGATCCTGTTCGATGCCAACCTGCCCGGGGAGCTGGAACGGGCCGAAGCCATCGGCGGCAAGATCCTCGAACTGTGCGTGGCGGTGGGCGGCAGCATTACCGGCGAGCACGGCGTAGGCCGCGAAAAAATCAACCAGATGTGCGCCCAGTTCAACAGCGACGAAATCACCCTGTTCCACGCGGTCAAGGCCGCCTTCGACCCGCAGGGCCTGCTGAACCCCGGCAAGAACATCCCCACCCTGCACCGCTGCGCCGAGTTCGGCGCCATGCATGTGCACCACGGGCAACTGCCCTTCCCTGACCTGGAGCGTTTCTGATGAGCATGGACCGCGACATCAGCCAGGCCCTGCTACAGCAGGTCACCCAGGCCTTGAACCACGGCACGCCACTACGTATCCAGGGCAGCAACAGCAAGGCCATGCTCGGCAGCCCGGTGGCCGGCGAAGTTGTCGACACCCGCAGCCACCGTGGCATCGTCAGCTACGACCCCACCGAACTGGTGCTCACCGCCCGTGCGGGCACACCGCTGCGCGAGATCGAAGCGGCCCTGCACGAGGCCGGCCAGATGCTGCCCTGCGAACCGCCGCACCTGGGCCCCGAGGCCACCCTGGGCGGCATGGTCGCGGCGGGCCTGTCCGGCCCCAGGCGGCCGTGGGCCGGGTCGGTACGTGACTACGTGCTCGGCACGCGGGTAATCACCGGCCACGGCAAGCTGCTGCGCTTTGGTGGCGAGGTGATGAAGAATGTGGCCGGTTACGATGTATCACGGCTGATGGCGGGTAGCTTCGGTTGCCTGGGGCTGTTGACTGAAATTTCCTTGAAAGTGCTGCCTCGGCCGCGCGAATGCCTGAGCCTGCGCCTGCCGATGGGCTGCCACCAGGCACTGGCCGAGCTGGCCGAATGGGGCCAGCAGCCGCTGCCGATCAGCGCGGCCTGCCATGACGGTGACGCCCTGTTCCTGCGCCTGGAAGGCGGTGAAGGCTCGGTGCAGTCGGCCCGCCAGCGGCTGGGCGGCGAAATGCTCGACAGCGGTTTCTGGAGCGACCTGCGCGAACAGCGCCTGGCGTTCTTCAGTGACCCTGCGCCGCTATGGCGTTTGTCGCTGCCCAACGCCACCGGCGAGCTGCAACTGCCCGGCCAGCAGTTGATCGACTGGGGGGGTGCCCAGCGCTGGCTGAAGTCCAGTGCACCGGCGCAGGCGATTCGCGACCACGTCGCCAAGGTGGGCGGCCACGCCACCTGCTACGCCCCCGGGGCAGCCAGCAGCCCACCCCTGCCCGCCGCACTGATGCGTTACCACCGTGCCCTCAAGCAGCAACTCGACCCCCAGGGGGTGTTCAACCCTGGCCGCCTGTACCCGGACCTGTGAGGCCAGACCATGCAAACCAACCTGAGCGAAACAAGCCGCCGGCTGGCCCGCGCCGACGAGGCCGAAAGCATCCTGCGTTCCTGCGTGCATTGTGGGTTTTGCACCGCCACCTGCCCTACCTACCAGTTGCTGGGCGATGAACTGGACGGCCCGCGCGGGCGCATCTACCTGATCAAGCAGGTACTCGAAGGCGAGCCGGTCACCGCCAGCACCCAACAGCACCTGGACCGCTGCCTGAGTTGCCGCAACTGCGAAACCACCTGCCCATCCGGGGTCAGATACCACGACCTGCTGGACATCGGTCGCGCCGTCGTCGACCAACAAGTACCACGCTCGCTCGGTCAGCGCCTGCTGCGCCAGGGCCTGCGTGCGGTAGTGCCACGCCCGGCGCTGTTCAAGGCCCTGACCCGCAGCGGCCAGGCCCTGCGCCCACTGTTGCCGGGCACGCTCAAGCGCAAACTGCCGGCGCACATCACGGCACCCGGCGAGCGCCCCGCGCCACGCCACGCACGCCAGGTGCTGATGCTGGAAGGCTGCGTGCAGCCGACCTTGTCACCCAATACCAATGCCGCTGCGACGCGCCTGCTCGATCGCCTGGGGATTAGCGTGCAACCCATCCACCAGGCCGGCTGCTGTGGCGCGGTGGACTACCACCTCAATGCCCAGGAGCAAGGCCTGCAACGTGCGCGGCGCAATATCGACGCCTGGTGGCCGGCCATCGAAGCAGGTGCCGAAGCCATCGTGCAAACCGCCAGCGGCTGCGGCGCGTTCGTGCGCGACTATGGCCACCTGCTGGAACACGACACCCGCTACGCAGCCAAAGCGGCCAGGGTCAGCGCCCTGTCCCGCGACCTGGTAGAAGTACTGCGCGATGAGCCGGTCGAGCAACTGGGCCTGTGCGCCGAGCAACGCCTGGCCTTCCACTGCCCCTGCACGCTGCAACACGCCCTGAAACTGGGGGGTGCGGTAGAGGCGCTGCTGACGCGCCTGGGCTTTACCCTGACCTCGGTACCGGACGGCCACCTGTGTTGCGGCTCGGCTGGCACCTATTCGCTGACCCAGCCTGCGCTGTCACTGCAACTGCGTGACAACCGCCTCAACGCACTGGAAAGCGGCAAACCGCAAGTCATCGCTACCGCCAACATCGGCTGCCAGGCCCACCTCGCTGGGGCCGGGCGCACGCCGGTACGGCACTGGATCGAAATCGTCGAAGCCGCCTTGAACCCGGAGAACCCCCATGCATAGCAAGTTCGTGATCGGCCAGGCCGACGTCGCCCGTGTGCTGGCCGCCGCCCGCCAGGAAGCCCTGGCCCAGCATTGGAACGTGACCATCGCCGTGGTCGACGACGGTGGCCACCCCTTGGCCCTGGAGCGCCTGGATGGCTGTGCGCCGGCCAGTGCCTACATAGCCGTGGAGAAAGCCCGCACCTCCGCGCTGGGGCGCAAGGAAACCCGGGATTACGAGGAAATGGTCAATGGGGGCCGCACTGCATTCGTCACCGCACCGCTGCTGACCAGCCTGGAGGGTGGCGTGCCACTGCGGGTGGATGGCCAGGTGGTGGGTGCCATTGGTGTGTCCGGGGTCAAGTCCGAACAGGATGCCCAGGTGGCCAAGGCTGGAGCTGCAGCCCTGTAGATCCTGTGCTGGCTTCTTCGCGGGCTTGCCCGCGAAGAGGCCAGAACAGGTGACTGAATTCCCGAAGACAGAACATCGAGCGAACAGACAATGCCAAACGAACTCCAGATCGCCCCCACCCTCCAGCGCTTCATCGAAGACGAAGTCCTCCCCGGCACCGGCATCGAAGCCAACGCTTTCTGGCAAGGCTTCAGCACCTTGGTCCACGACCTCGCCCCGCAAAACCGCGCCCTGCTCGCCGAACGCCAGCGCCTGCAAACCGAGCTGGACAACTGGCACCGCCAACACCCTGGCCCGATCCGCGACATGGCCGCCTACCAGCACTTTCTGCAAGGCATCGGCTACCTGGTCGACGCTCCCGAAAACGTGCAGATCAGCACCGCCAACGTTGACCGTGAAATCGCCTTGCAAGCCGGCCCGCAGCTGGTCGTGCCGCTGAGCAATGCCCGCTACGCCCTCAACGCCGCCAACGCCCGCTGGGGTTCGCTGTACGATGCGCTGTACGGCACCGATGCCATCGCCGAAACCGCTGGCGCCGAACGCGGCCAAGGCTACAACCCGGCGCGCGGCGCCAAGGTAATTGCCTATGGCCGGCAGTTCCTCGACGCTAGCGCCCCACTCGACGGCGCTTCACACAGCGACGCCACTGCCTACGTGATCGACCAGGGCACGCTACGGGTCACCCTGGCCGACGGCCGCCAGGCCGTATTGCACAATCGCGCACAACTGCGGGGTTACCAGGGAGAGCCGAACACACCCACGGCGATCCTGTTGCAGCACCACCAGCTGCATTTCGAAATCCAGATCGACCCGACCAGTGCGATCGGCCAGCAGGACCTGGCCGGGGTCAAGGACATCGCCTTGGAAGCCGCACTGACCACCATCATCGACTGCGAAGACTCGGTAGCGGCCGTGGATGCCGACGACAAAGTCCACGTCTACCGCAACTGGCTCGGCCTGATGAAGGGTGACCTGAGCGAACAGGTGAGCAAAGGCAGCAAAACCTTCAACCGCACCCTGGCTGCAGACCGCCATTACCACGGTATAGACGGCCTCCCCCTGACACTACCGGGCCGCTCGCTGCTGTTCATCCGCAACGTCGGCCACCTGATGACCAACCCGGCCATCCACGACCGTGATGGCCGTGAAATTCCCGAAGGTATCCTCGATGGCGTGATTACCAGCCTGATCGGTCTGCACGACCTCAAGCGCCGCGGCAATTCCCGCGAAGGCAGCCTGTACATCGTCAAACCGAAGATGCACGGGCCGGCCGAAGTGGCCTTCGCCGACCAGTTGTTCGGCCGCGTCGAAGCCCTGCTGGGCCTGCCGGCACAGACCCTGAAGATGGGCATCATGGACGAGGAGCGGCGCACCAGCGTCAACCTCAAGGCCTGTATCGCCAGCGCGGCATCCCGGGTGGTGTTCATCAATACCGGCTTCCTCGACCGCACCGGTGACGAAATGCACAGCGCCATGGAAGCCGGCGCCATGCTGCGCAAGGGCGACATGAAAGGCAGCGCCTGGATCCAGGCCTACGAACGCAGCAACGTGCTGGTCGGGCTGGCTTGTGGCCTGCGCGGCAAGGCACAGATCGGCAAGGGCATGTGGGCCATGCCCGACCTGATGGCGGCCATGCTGGAACAGAAAGTTGCCCAGCCAAAGGCCGGTGCCAACACCGCCTGGGTGCCGTCGCCCACTGCCGCCACCCTGCATGCGCTGCACTACCACCAGGTAGACGTAGCTGCCGTGCAGCAGACGCTGGAACAGGTAGACCTGGGGGCCCTGCGTGGCGCATTGCTGCATGACCTGCTGAGCATTCCGGTCAGCCCCGAACGGCCGTGGAGCGCCGCTGATATCCAGGCTGAGCTGGACAACAACTGCCAAGGCATCCTCGGTTACGTGGCGCGCTGGGTCGAGCAAGGGGTCGGCTGCTCCAAGGTGCCGGACATTCACGATGTGGGCCTGATGGAGGACCGCGCCACCTTGCGCATTTCAGCGCAGCACATTGCCAACTGGCTGCACCATGGGGTAGTCGGGGCCGAGCAGGTCGAGGCGACGTTGCAACGCATGGCCCAGGTGGTCGACCAGCAGAATGCCGGGGACCCGGCATACCGGCCGATGGCCACCGGTTTCGAAACATCGTATGCCTTCCGAGCTGCGCGGGACCTGGTGTTCAAAGGGCGCGAGCAGCCCAGCGGCTATACCGAGCCGTTGCTACATGGCTGGCGGTTGCGCTTCAAGCAGGAAGTTCAACGCTAGCCCAGGCTGCGCGGTCACTCCAGGAGCGGCCTTGTGGCGCGATCGGGTGGGGACGAATTGTGCCGCAGACACCCGCCTGCTGCCAGTCAAGGGTGGTATTCCGGCAGCTTCAGACATTTCCCACAGGGCTCTCGGAAGTGTCTTACTTGCTACCGCCGCCCGCAGAAAACAAGATCGGGGCTGGATCAAGCAACGCTGCGCTCCAGAGGAGGCTCCGCATGCACCTGTACGCCCGCCCCATCGCCGAACTGCGCAGCAGCCTGCGCGAAATGCTGGCCCATGACATGAGTAACCCCGATGAAGACCCACACCTGTCGGGGGTCATGTTCTTCTGCGCCACCGATGAGCATTCCCGGCAATTGATCGAACGCATCGAGTTGCTGGCCAGCGAGGTGTTCTTCGACGCGAACGGGCGGGCCATTTCAGAGTATATGAAGGCTTCGACGGTAGAAGGCGTGCGCATCAGGCGCAACCGCAACGCGGCAGAGGATGAGACAGTAATACGCATCGCGCTGGCGGAAAAAGGCTACATCACTGTCAGCGCCGCCCGGTTCTGAGCTTTTTGGGGCTGCTTTGCAGCCCATCGCCGGCAAGCCAGCTCTCATAGGGGTCGCGTCAAGCCTGTGGGGCACGCGATACCTGTGGGAGCCTTCCTGTCCAATCCGCTATCCTGAGCACTCCCCCGCTCCGGACCCGCCCATGGAACTGCACATTCGCCTGGAGGGCCGCAAAGGCCTGGCCGAGCAGCTTTACCAGCAATTGCGCGCCGGTATCGACAGCGGCCACCTGGCCGCCGGCACCCAACTGCCACCCACCCGCCTGCTGGCAGCACAACTGGGCGTATCGCGCAAGACCGTGGCCGAGGCTTACTCACGGCTGACCTACGACAACCTGCTCAGCGGCGTGGTCGGCCGCGGCACGTTCATCACCCCGCGCCAACCACTGCGCAGCAATGAATCAGCCAGCATTCCCCTGGCCGGCGCTGCATCCCTTGAACGCTGGCAGCAGCGCGCCACCGTGCTCGCTCAACGCCAGCTGCAAACGCCCTCGCGCTATGACTTTGTCGGCGGTGCATCGAGCAAGTCGCAGTTCCCGTTCGACCAATGGCGCAGCTGCCTGAATTACGCGCTGCGCCGCAGCCAGCGCCACCCCGAGCGGCAGTTCCAGGCCCAGGGCCTGCCAGAGCTGCGCGAGGCCATTGCCCACCACATCGCCTACGCCCGCGGCGTGCACTGCAGCGCAGCCGATCTGCTGGTGTGCAACGGTGCCCAGCAAGCGCTGGACCTGATCGCCCGGGTACTGGTCGAGCCAGGCTGTCAGGTGGCCATGGAAGACCCCGGCTACCCGCCGGCACGGCAACTGTTCCTGGCCCTTGGCGCACGCCTGCAGTCCGTGCCGGTGGATGATGAAGGCCTGTGCGTGGAGCAGATCGCCGATGGCACCCGGCTGATCTACGTAACGCCCTCGCACCAGTTCCCGCTGGGTATGCCGATGAGCGAGCCACGCCGACACGCCCTGCTGGCAAGGGCCGCGGAACTGGGTGCACTGATCATCGAAGACGACTACGACTGCGAGTTCCGCTACCACGGGCCAGCCTCGGACGCACTCCAGCGCCTGGACCGGCATGGGCTGGTGGCCTATGTCGGGACCTTTTCCAAGACCTTGCTGCAAGAACTGCGGCTGGGCTATGCCGTACTGCCGCCTGCCGTACTGCAGGCCGCTTGCGTGGCCAAGCACCTCAGCGACTGGCACAGCCCGACTTTGCTGCAGTGGGCGCTGGCGCGTTTTTTGGGCGAAGGCCACCTGAACAAGCATATCCGCCGCTGCCACGAGGTCTACAGCGCCCGTCGCGAGCGCATCCTGGCGCGCCTGGGGGGCGACCTGTCGCCGTGGCTCAGCGCCATCCCTGCCAGCGCCGGCTTCCACCTCAGTGCACTGGCCAATCCCGGGGTCGATGTCGAACTGCTGGCCAACCTCGCGCGCAAGGTAGAGGTCGGCCTGTACTCGCTGGCGCCATTCTTCAGCGAAGCGCCGGTACGCCCGGGGTTATTGCTGGGCTTCGGCGCCATCGAGCTGCTGGACATTGACCCGGCGCTGGACCGGGTGCGCGATACCCTGCAACGCCTCAGCTGACCGGCGCAGCCTTGCCTGGCGCGGCGGGGCGCGCGATGGCTGCGGCATAGCCACGCGGACTGAACCAGCGGGTTACCAGCAACATGGCCATCACGGTCACAGTGAGCAGCGTCCACGACGCCTGGAAGTCACCACTCACGTCACGCAGCCAGCCGGTGATATACGGCACTGTACCGGTGATGATGAAACCGATGCCCTGCACGAAAGCGGCCAGGCTGCCGGCCTCGGCGGGCGTCTTCAAGTGCTCCAGGGTCAGGGTCAGGCATTGGCTGAAGCAGGCGCCCAGGCCAAAACCGATCATCGCGACCCACAGCCCCGCCGCCTGCGTGGGTGCCAGCAGCAGGCCGAGAAAACCGGCCAGCTGGATCGCCAGAGCCAACCACAAGCCTGGACGGCGGTCAGTCCAACGCCGCAGCAACAGCGGCAACCCCAGTGCACCGGCCACCTGGAAGACCGTCATCAGGCCCACCAGGTCTGCACCGCCCTGAGCACTGCCGCCGTGCTCGAGATGGTACGCCGGCAGCCACGCCACCATGCTGGTGTAGCCGCCGTTGATCAGGCCGAAATACAGGGCCAGCAACCAGGCCCGGCGCGTGCCGAACCAGTGCCCGCCAGCAGTGCCGGCCAGCTTTGGCGCCCCCTGCCGTGGCCGCCATACCGCCCATGCCACCAGCGCCAACAGCGCCGGGATCGCCCAAAGGCCCAGGCCGACCTGCCAGTGGCCGAAATGGTCGCTGATATGGGGGCCAAGCACGGCAGCCATGCCGCCACCGCTCATCAACGCTGCCGAGTACAGCCCCATCGCCCCCGCCAGGCGGCTGGGGAACCAGCGGTTGACCAGGCCAGGCATCATGCCCTGCACCACCGCCACCCCCAGACCGGCGACCACGGCACTGGCAATCAGCGCCCAGGCGCTGTCCAGTTGCAGGCGCCACAGGCAGGCCAGGGCGATTGCAGCCAGGCCACCGAGCATGCCGCCATGCTCGCTGATCCAGCGTCGCAACCATGGCTGCAGCAACGGCACCAGGCCCATGCACAGTACCGGCAACGCCGTCAGCAAGGCAGCCTGCTGGTAGCCCAGCCCGGTGCTGGCGCGCATGGGTTCGAGTAACGGGCCGATACTGGTCAGGATCGGCCGCAGGTTCAGCGCCAGCAGGATCACCAGCAACAGGTTCAAAGCAGCTCTCATTGCGCATCGGTTCTCGGGTAACAGGACCCAGGCATTATCCCGGCTTGGCAGGGCTGGCAGAAATGAAGAGATTGGATGCTTGTCAGTGGCCACCTGAATGGGCGATTGGCCTCCCGCTTATGTGCGCAATTGGCTATCGGGGAGGCCAATCGGCAGCGCTACAGTAGTGCCATTCCCATCCAGCACCCTTTGGAGACAGCCATGCACAACCGTATCGAATGGGCCAAGCACGCCCCGGAAGCCTACAAAGCCATGGTCGGCCTGGAGCAGGCCCTGGCCAAGAGCGGCCTGGAGAGTTCCCTGTTGGAGCTGGTACGTCTGCGGGCTTCGCAGGTCAACGGCTGCGCCTACTGCGTCAACCTGCACGCCAACGATGCACGCAAGGCAGGTGAGACCGAAGCACGCTTGCAGACCTTGAGCGTGTGGCGCGAAACCGCCTACTTCACCCCGCGCGAACGTGCGGCGCTGGCCTGGGTCGAAAGCCTTACCCGCCTGCCTGAGCAGGGCGCGCCACAGGGGCAATATGAAGCCCTGCAGGAACACTTCGAGCCGGCCGAGGTGGTCAACCTGACCCTGGCGATTGCCACCATCAACGCCTGGAACCGCTTCGGGGTCGGGTTTGCCATGGTGCCGGCCTGATCATTCAATGATCGCCGTACCGGCCCTATCGCCGGCAAGCCAGCGCCCACATGTCCCGCACAATATTCGAGGCCTGCGGAGCATCTGTGGGCGCTGGCTTGCCGGCGACAGGGCCGGCACAGGGAACAACTAACGCCCGGCCAACCGCGCCCTATAGCTGCCGGGGCTCTGCCCGGTCCACTTCTTGAACGCCCGGTGAAACGCACTCGGCTCCTGGAACCCGGCCTGCTCGGCTATCTCGGCAATGCTCAACACCCCCTCGCGCAACCGCTCGAAGGCCATCGCCCGGCGCACCTCATCCTTGATCTGCTGGTACGACCGCCCTTCCCGCTCCAGCTGCCGGCGGAACGTACTGGCACTGATCCCCTGCAGCTGCGCCAGCGCCGCCAAGGTCGGCCACTGCCCATAGTGCCGGGCGCGCAAATGGCGGTACACCTCCGCCACCAGCCCGTTCTGGTTGCGAAAGCGGATCACCAACCCCTGCGGTGCACTGCGCAGAAAGGTTTTCAGGGTCGCCAGGTCCTGCACCACTGGCAGACGCAGGTAGGCGCTGTCGAACTCCACTTCGGTACGGCCGCTGCCCAGGCGCAGGTCCGGCCCCCACAACAGCAGGTCGTCTTCCTGGGCCGGGCGCGAGACGGCCAGCTCGGTGCGGTCGATGGCGATCCGCCGCCCGGCCAGCCAGCACAACATGCCGATCATCAGCACCAGGTAGGTTTCCTCGGCGTACACCTGGGTCAACGGGTCGGCAATGCTCGACTGCACGCTGATCAGCGCGCGCCCACCGCGTACGGTCAGGCTGCCGCGCAGGTCGCGCAGGAACAGGCCGAAGCCAGCCATGCACTGGCGCAAGGCCTTTTCCAGGTTCGGCTCAAGGATCAGGCCCCGGCAAATCAGGGCGAAGCTGCCCAGCGGCATGCCATGGCTGTCGAGGCGGAAGAACTCGTCGTCCAGGCGCTGTATCTGTGTCAGCCACAGCTCGGCGAAGGCCTTGGCCGGTACGCGGGCCTGTGACTGCTCAAGCAGCTGGGGGTCGATGCCCACCGCGCGCAGCTGTGCATCGCGCTCGGCCGGGCTATTGCGCAGGGCGTGGAGCATGGCATTGAGAAAGTACACGGCGACCGAATCGCTATCGCGCATGGTGGTTTTCGCTGTCTATGCTGAGTGGCAAAAAGTGCCAGGTTGTTTGAACAGATCCGGCATAGGCTGCGACAGAGCCTTTGCCTAGACTCGATCCCACTCCGGGACCGCCGGCCATTCTCGCAGAGCCTGGCCCGCTCCCGCCATGCCTAAGCTTACGGAGCCTCTATGAGCAGCCCAGAAATCTATGTCGTCAGTGCCGTGCGTTCCGCCATCGGTGGTTTTGGAGGCTCGCTCAAGGACCTGCCCCTGGCCGACCTGGCCACTACCATTACCCGCGCCGCCATCGAGCGCTCGGGCGTGGCCGCCGAGCAGGTTGGCCATGTGGTCATGGGCACCGTGATCCCCACCGAACCGCGCGATGCCTACCTGTCGCGGGTTGCCGCAATGAACGCCGGCATTCCCAAGGAAACCCCTGCCTTCAACGTCAACCGCCTGTGCGGCTCGGGCCTGCAGGCCATCGTCTCTGCCACCCAGTGCCTGCTGCTCGGCGATGCCGATGTAGCCGTGGCCGCCGGTGCCGAATCCATGAGCCGTGGCCCGTACCTGCTGCCGCAGGCACGCTGGGGCGCGCGCATGGGCGACCTGCAAGGCATCGACTACACCGTAGGCGTGCTGCAGGACCCCTTCGAACACTTCCACATGGGCATCACCGCAGAAAACGTCGCCGCCAAACACGGCATTACCCGCGAGATGCAGGATGAGCTGGCCCTGACCAGCCAGCGCCGCGCCGCCCGCGCCATCGCCGAAGGCCGTTTCGACAGCCAGATCGTCCCGGTGGAGCTGAAAACCCGCAAAGGCACCGTACAGTTCGCCGTGGACGAGCACGTACGGGGCGACGTCACCGCCGAGCAACTGGCCGGCATGAAGACCGTGTTCAAGAAGGACGGCACCGTGACTGCCGGCAACGCCAGCGGCATCAACGATGGCGCGGCCGGCCTGGTGCTGGCCAGCGGTGACGCCGTGCGTCGCCTGGGCCTGAAGCCGCTGGCGCGTCTGGTGGGCTATGCCCACGCCGGTGTCGAGCCGGAACTTATGGGCCTGGGCCCGATCCCGGCCACCCGCAAGGTGCTGGAAAAGACCGGCCTGAAGCTACAGGACCTGGACGTGATCGAGTCCAACGAAGCCTTCGCCGCCCAAGCCTGCGCCGTGGCCCGCGAACTGGGCTTCGACCCGGAGAAGGTCAACCCCAATGGTTCGGGCATTTCCCTGGGCCACCCGGTGGGTGCCACTGGCGCGATCATCGCCACCAAGGCCATCCATGAGCTGCAGCGCATCCAGGGCCGCTACGCCCTGGCGACCATGTGCATCGGTGGCGGCCAAGGCATCGCCGTAGTCTTCGAGCGCGTCTGAGGGAGCCTGACACATGAGCATTGAACAGATCGCCGTGATCGGCGCCGGCACCATGGGCAACGGCATTGCCCAGGTGTGCGCCGTCGCCGGCTACCAGGTGCTGCTGGTGGATGTTTCCGACGCGGCGCTGGAGCGCGGCGTGGCCACCTTGAGCAAAAACCTCGAACGCCAGGTCAGCAAAGGCACCCTGGATGCGGACAAGGCCGCGGCGGCGAAAACGCGCATCCGCACCAGCACCGACTACGCCCAGCTCAGCGGCGCGCAGCTGGTGATCGAGGCCGCCACCGAAAGCCTGCAGCTCAAGCAGCGCATCCTGCAGCAAGTGGCCGCCAACGTCGCTGCCGACTGCCTCATCGCCACCAACACTTCGTCGCTGTCGGTGACTCAGCTGGCCGCCAGCATCGAGCACCCCGAGCGCTTCATTGGTGTGCACTTCTTCAACCCGGTACCAATGATGGCGCTGGTGGAGATCATTCGCGGCCTGCAGACCAGCGACAGCACCTACGCCCAGGCGCTGGTGGTGACCGAAAAGGTCGGCAAGACCCCGATCACCGCGGGCAACCGCCCAGGCTTTGTGGTCAACCGCATTCTGGTGCCAATGATCAACGAGGCCATCTTCGTGCGCCAGGAAGGCCTGGCCAGTGCCGAGGACATCGACACCGGCATGCGCCTGGGCTGCAACCAGCCAATCGGCCCGCTGGCACTGGCCGACCTGATCGGCCTGGATACCCTGCTGGCGATCATGGAAGCCTTCCATGAGGGCTTCAACGACAGCAAATACCGCCCTGCCCCGCTGCTGAAGGAAATGGTCGCGGCCGGCTGGCTGGGGCGCAAGAGCGGTCGCGGTTTCTTCACCTACTGAGGACGAGTCGCCATGCCTCCGGTCAATGCCGCAATGCGCTGTGCCAATTTTGAAGAGCGACGTGACCGGGCCATGGCGCTGTTTGCCGAAAAGGGCTTTGGCCAGGTCAGCATGCGCGAACTGGCGGCCCATGTGGGGCTGACTGCGGGCTCGCTGTACCATCACTTTCCCAGCAAGCAGGACCTGTTGTACGACTTGATCGAGGAGTTGTACGAAGAACTGCAGGCCACTCTGGATCAGGGGCGTCGAGCCATGGCGCGCGGGGCCTCGGCACTGGGCTGCCTGATTGCAGCGCACTGGCAATTGCATGCCGAGCGGCCGATGCAGTTTCGGCTGGCGGAGCGCGACTTGTGCTGTTTGAGCGATGACCAGCAGGCGCGCCTGGCCTTGTTGCGCAAACGTTACGAGGCGGGGTTGCTGAGGTTGATCGCGCCACAGGCAACGTTGCAGGGGCAAGCCTTGGTGGCGACGGCGCATGTGGTGGCGACGCTGCTGAACCAGTTGCCAGGGATGTTGAAGGCATTGCCCGAGGAACAGGGGCTGGGGCTGATGGAGAGCATGTTGGCAGGCGGTATAGAGCGGACCCTGCGATAGCCTGTACTGGCGCTATCGCCGGCAAGCCAGCGCCCACAAGGACTGCACAGGCCTTGAGATCTGTAGCGTACCTGTGGGCGCTGGCTTGCCGACGATTTGGGCCACCCGCTTTAACGCAAAAGTCTCTGGATCTGCTCGTGCAGGGTATCCAGGTCAAACGGCTTGGCCAGGATCGGTGCCTTGCGGGTGATCGGGCTGCCAGACTCGAGGATCTCGGCCGGGTAGCCACTGATGAAGATCACCTTCAGGTCTGGTCGCAATTTCACCGCGGGCTCGGCAATCTCCACGCCGGAGATACCACCCGGCAAACGGAAGTCCGTCACCATCAGGTCCAGGTGCGGTTTGCTGGCCAGGATCGCAAACGCCTGCTCGCCATCTTCGGCAACCAGCACGTGGTACCCCTCACCCGCCAGGTAATCGCGCAAAATCATGCGAATCGCCGGTTCGTCCTCGACGACCAACACCACATCTTGTGCATCTTCACTCATGTTAACGCCTTGAAATTCTTACAGTTGGCCATCAGACCCCAAGCTTACGCAGAGGTTGCCCGCGCCTGGTCGTTTTGTTCTTTGAATGTTGCCAGCGGCAATTGCAGGGTGAATGTGGCGCCCTTGCCTTCCTCGCTTTCAACGTGTATCCGTCCACCATGCGCTTGCACGATCTGCTCGGATATGTACAACCCCAGCCCCAAGCCCCCGCTGGCTTGCAGGGCAGCGACCCGTTCGAACTGCTGGAAAATGCGCTGCTGGTTGGCCGCGCTTATCCCAATGCCGTGATCCTGAACCTGCACCCAGGCCATCCCCGCTTGCTCGAACACCCGTACCTCCACCGGCTTGCGCTCGCCGTAACGCATTGCATTGGACAACAGGTTGGCCACTACTTGTTCAATCCGGAATTCGTCCCACTCACCCTTCAATGCTTCACAGCGCTGCAGTTCGATGTGGGTGTCCAGCGCCATGGCTTGCGCGGTGAAGTTTTCCACCAACCCACGCACCAGTTGACCGAGATCGAACAGCCTGGGGCGTAGCGACAATTTACCGGTGCGGATGCGTGACACATCAAGCATGTCCTCGACCAACCGGATCAGGCTGTTGATCTGCCGCTCGTCGCGTTCGACCATGGCTTGCAGCTTGTCGGCGCTGAAGGCTTCCAGGTTGCCCCGCGCCAGGTGCATCTTGCGCAACTGGGTTTCCAGGATCAGGCCATTGAGCGGTGTGCGCACCTCATGTGAGACGATCGACATGAAGTCGTCACGCATGCGCACTGCATGCTCAAGCTCACCTCGCGCCACCTGTAACTGGCTGAGCAGCAGTTCCTGCTCCTGGCGGCTGTGCTCCAGGGCTTCCAATTGCCGGCCAAGCACCTTGCGCTGGCGGAACAGGTCAACAAACACCGAGACTTTGCTTTTCACTGCCAGGGTGTCGAGCGGTTTGTGCAGAAAGTCCACGGCCCCGCTCTCGTAGCCTTTGAAGGCATAATTCATCTCGCGGCCCGCCGCGCTGACGAAAACGATCGGGATATTCTTGGTCTTGTCGGTGCCGCGCATCAGCTCGGCGAGTTCGAAACCGTTCATGCCCGGCATCTGCACATCGAGGATGGCCAGCGCGAACTCGTGCTCAAGCAGCAACGACAACGCAGCTTCGGCAGACTGGGCCTGGTGCACTTCGCGGTCTTCGCCCTGGATAAGGGCATCGAGCGCCAGAAGGTTTTCCGGCAGGTCGTCGACGATCAGCAGTTTGGCGATGGTGTGGCTTAGCATGCGCTGTATTCCAAGGTCGCGAGCAGCTGCCCGATACCACTCAGAGTAAGGATATGGTCGGGCTGATGCAGGGCCAGGGCGGCCTCCGGCATCAGGGAGACCTGTGCGTCGCGAGGGTCCTGGACGATCGTGCGGCCCCCGTTGTTCTTGATATAGGAAAGCCCTCTGGCGCCGTCTTCGTTGGCACCGGTGAGCAGCACGCCAAGCAGGCCCTCGCCATAGGCATCGGCCGCCGAGATGAACAGGAAATCGATCGCTGGACGGGAGAAATGCACGGGGTCTTCCTGGCTCAGCGACAGCGTGAGGTCGTGCTCCACCGACAGGTGGTAACCCGGCCCCGCCACGTAGATCCGCCCGCTGCTGATCTGCGCCTTGTCAGCGGCCTCGCATACCGGGCGATGCAAGCGACGCTGCAGCACTTCGGCCAGTTGGCTGTGGCGGTCGTCCGGCAGGTGCAGCACGCAAAGCACAGGTATGGCGAACGCTGGCGGCAACGCGCCAAGCACCTCGAACAATGCCGCCACACCGCCCGCCGAGGCGCCGATCACCACTGCGCGTACGCCGTTCATGATTTACGGAAGATCCGTTCGGGCTTGACCAGCGGCTCGAAACGATCGCTGTAGGCCGAAAAATCCACCGACTCCTTGCTGCCCAGCACCAGGAAACCCCGATGGCAGAGCGACTCATGGAACAGCCCGAGGGCGCGGTCCTGCAGCTCTTTGTTGAAGTAGATCAGCACATTGCGGCACGACACCAGTTGGGTCTCGGAGAACACGCTGTCGGTGGCCAGGCTGTGGTCGGCGAAGGTCACGTTATCGCGCAGGCTGCTGTCCATGATGGCGTTGCCATAGGCCGCTGTGTAGTACTCGCTAAAGTCACGACGGCCGCCGGCCAGCCGGTAGTTTTCTTCGTACTCGCGCATGCTCTGCATCGAGTAGATCCCCTGCTTGGCCCTGTCCAGCGAATGCGGGTTGATGTCGGTGGCGTAGATGATGGTGCGCTCAAGCAGCCCTTCCTCACGCAACAGGATGGCCATGGAATACACCTCCTCCCCCGTGCTGCAGCCCGCGATCCATACCTTGATCGAAGGCCAGGTACGCAGCAGCGGCACCACTTCGTTGCGCACGGCAAGGAAGTGGTCAGGGTCGCGGAACATCTCGCTGACGGGGATCGTCAGGTACTGCAGCAACTGCATGAACATGCCGGGGTCGTGCAGCACGCGCTCCTGCAGCGCCGACACCGTGAGGCAATCAAACTGGCGCAGCGCATGCAGGATCCGGCGCTTGATCGAGGCGCCGGAATAGTTGCGGAAATCGTAGCTGTACTTGAGATAGATGGCCTCGATCAGCAAGCGGATTTCGATGTCGGTGTTACGTTCGCTAGTCAAATTCGCTCCAGTTGCGGCAGCCATACACGAATCAACGAGAACAAACGGTCCAGGTCAATCGGTTTGGCCAGGTAATCATTGGCGCCGGCCTGCAGGCAACGCTGCTGGTCATCCTTCATGGCCTTGGCGGTCACGGCGATGATCGGCAGTTTGCGCCAGCGCGCTTGCTGGCGGATCAACCGGGTGGCCTCGAAGCCGTCCATTTCAGGCATCATCACGTCCATCAGCACCAGGTCGATGTCATCATGCTGCTCCAGGCGCTCGATGGCCTCGCGGCCGTTACGGCCAATCTCGACGATGGCACCCTTGTGCTCCAGGGCACTGGTCAGGGCAAAGATATTACGCACATCGTCGTCCACCAGCAGCACCTTGCGCCCCTCGAACACCTTGTCGCGGCTGCGGGCGGTCTTGAGCATGCGCTGGCGTTCGTTGGACAGCTGCGATTCTACCTTGTGCAGGAACAACGTCACTTCATCGAGCAGGCGCTCCGGCGAACGCGCGCCCTTGATGATGATCGACCGCGAGTACTTGAGCAGATCGGCTTCTTCTTCGCGGGTCAGGTTGCGCCCGGTGTACACGATCACCGGCGGGAAGGAACGGATATCCTCGGCGGTCATGCGCTTGAGCAGCTCGTTGCCGAGCATGTCCGGCAGCTTGAGGTCGATGATCATGCAGTCGTAGATGTTCTCGCGCAACAGCGCCAAGGCATCCTGAGCCATGGCCACGGCAGTGATCTCGACGTCGTCGTCGCCAATCAGCCGGGCGATGCTCTCGCGCTGCAGGTCGTCGTCCTCCACCAGCAGGATATGCTTGAGCTTTTGCGTCAGCTTGGCTTCCAGGCGCGCGAAGACTTCCTTGAGCTCCTCACGACTGGTGGGTTTTACCGCATACCCCACCGCCCCCATGTGCATGGCTGCCTCGACGCGGTCTTCCACCGAAATGATGTGCACCGGGATATGGCGGGTGCCGGCCTGCTCCTTGAGCCGCTGCAGCACGGTCAGCCCCGAGTGGTCGGGCAGGCGCATGTCCAGCAAGATCGCATCCGGTATGTATTGGGCCGCCAGCTCGAAGCCTTCGTCGGCGCCATGGGCCACCAGGCAGCTGTAGCCCAGTTCGTGCGCAAGGTCGAACAGAATGCGGGCAAAGTTTGGCTCGTCTTCGATCACCAGAATGCAACGGGAATCGAAGGGGGCATGCTCGCGGTCGTCGGCAAAGGTCGGTACCAGGCGCATGGCGGCAGCGGCCACCGGCACTTGCGGTGCTGGCGGCAACGCGTCGACGGCGGGGCGCAGGCTTTGCGGCTCGATGTCTTCGGCATCGGCGGCATAGCGTTCCGGCAAAATCAGGCTGAACACACTGCCTTGGCCTGGGCTGCTCTCGACATTGATCTGGCCACCGAGCAGATGCGCCAGGTCCCGGGAGATCGACAGACCCAGGCCAGTGCCACCATAGCGGCGGTTGCTGGTGCCATCGACCTGGTGGAAGGCGCCAAAGATCGCCTGGTGCTGATCGGCAGCAATACCGATACCGCTGTCACGCACGGCGAACACAATACCGCTGCCAGGCTGGTAGCTGACGTTCATGCTGACCTGGCCACGCTCAGTGAACTTGATGGCGTTGGACAGCAGATTCTTGAGGATCTGCTCCAGGCGCTGACGATCCGTGAACAGCGTGGCCGGCACCTGCGGCTCGAGCTTGACGTCGAAGGCCAGGCCTTTGTGGCCGGCAAGCGGCTGGAACATGCCGCGCAAGCCTTCGGCCAGGCGCTCGACCTGGGTGGTCTCGGGGCGCACTTCAAGCTTGCCGGCCTCAACCTTGGCAATGTCGAGAATGTCGTTGATCAGGTTGAGCAGGTCGTTGCCTGCCGAGTAGATGGATTCGGCGAACTTGACTTGCTCGTCGCTGAGGTTGCCCTCACCGTTTTCTGCCAGCAGTTTGGCCAGGATCAACGAGCTGTTGAGCGGCGTGCGCAGCTCATGGGACATGTTGGCGAGGAATTCGGACTTGTACTTGCTCGATCGCTGCAAGTCGTCGGCGCGGGCCTGCAGCTCCAGCTGTGCCCGGCCCAGCTCTTCGTTCTTGCGGTCCAGCGCATCGGTGCGTTCCGACAACTGCTCGTTGGTCTGCTCAAGCTCAGCCTGTTGGGTCTCCAGGTGGGCCTGGGACTCCTTGAGCACCCGTGACTGCTCTTCGAGCTCTTCGTTGGCAGTCTTGAGCTCTTCCTGCTGCACCTGCAGCTCTTCGTTCAGCTGCTGGGTTTCGGCCAGCACTTCCTGCAGCCGCTGACGATAACGGGCACTCTCGATCGACATGCCCAGATTGCCGCCGACCCGTTCCAGCAGCTCTTCATCGCGCTCCTGCAGGGGGCGCAGAAAGCCCAGCTCGATCACCCCGTTGATCTGACCGTCCTCGGTGGCCGGCATCAGCAGCGCACTGCGAGGCAAGCCGCTGCCCAGGCCGGAACTGAGGCGATAGAAGTCTTCCGGCAGGTTGTCCAGGCGCAACAGGCGGCCTTCACGCACGGCCTGAGCCAACAGGCCGTCGTGGTCCAGCCTGATCTGCTCGCGCGCCTGCTCTTCGGCGCCCAGGCCATAACAGGCCACCCGGACCAGGCGGCCATGCTCATCGCGCACATACACGGCGCCCACTACACTGCCCAGATAAGAAGCAAAGAAGCGCAGGATGTTGTCACCAAGCATGGGCAAGGTCAGTTGCCCGAGCACCTGCTGAGCCAGCTGGGTCTGGCCGTTGCGCAACCAAGCCTGCTGCTCCAGGCGCTGAGCCGAGCGTTGCTGGGCCTGAAGGTTCTCATCATAGCTGGTCGACAGCGCCACCAGGTCTCGACGACCCAGGTAAGCCAGCAAGGCGCTGAGGCCGACGATGAACAGCACGAAGGCCGAGATCGCCGTCACAGTGACAGAGCTGACCTTTTCGTTACGGGCCATGCGCAGTTGCTGTTCGGTGCTGATCAGGCCATCGAATTCCTTGCGGATTTCATCGGTGATGCGCTTGCCCCGGCCGTTGCCGATCGAGGCCTGGTAATCGCCCTGGCTACGGCGCAGGTTAATCATCTCGTTGCCGAAGTCGTTCCAGGCCTGCTGCAAAGCAATCAACCGGTCGATACGGTCGACCTGCTGCGGGTTGTCCTCCACCATGCCCCGCAGGCTTTGCAGGCTGCCGAGAATACGTGGCTTGGCCACCTCGTAGGGGTCAAGGAAACGCTCGTCACCGGTGATCAGGAAACCGCGCATGCCGGTTTCCATGTCGATCGACAGTTTGACCGCTTCGTTGGCATTGCCGATGACCCGATCGGTGTGTTCGACCCACTGCATGGCCGAAAGCAGGTAGTTGATCACCGCAACGAAGGCTACGGCCCCCAGCAGGCCCACCCCCAGGGGGAGGCCGATGTTGCGGCTCAACAGCTTGCGAAAGCTTCGCTGGTCTATCGAGGCTGCTTGAATCATGAGAAAACGCCCGAGCAAAAAAAGTCCATTGGAAAGAGTGGCGGATCAACCGTTGTTGTTATCTGCCACTGCGCCGTCCTGATAAGCGAGTCTAACCAGCTTTGACGGGTCTGGCAGGGCATTTAGCCAGTATTTGAAGGCGGTGTGCGCCAATCGTTCCATCTGATTGCAGGGATCGGTATCCTCGGGAACTTCTGTTGTCACTTGGCGCACAGATAAAAGACATTCATTTGTACAGGATCCGAACCATGCATCTTCTTGTAGTCGAAGACGACGACATCGTACGCATGCTGATGGTCGAAGTGCTCGACGAGTTGGGCTACACGGTCATTGAGGCTGAAGACGGCGAAGCCGCCCTGCAGGTGCTCGCAAACCCAAGCCAGCCGCTGGAACTGATGATGACCGATGTGGGTTTGCCGGACATGCGTGGCGATGTGCTGGCAGGCAAAGCGCGCGAGTTGCGGCCACTGCTGCCCGTGCTGTTCGCCAGTGGTTATGCCGACAGCATCAATGTGCCCGAGGGCATGCACCTGATCGGCAAGCCGTTCAGCATCGACCAGTTGCGGGACAAGGTGGTGGCCATTCTGGGTCACCCGTGAAATCGGTGTCGCCTGCTTCGCGGGCTTGCCCACTCGCACAAAGACCGCAGGGTTTCGAACGCTGTGACGGTCCTGTGGGAGCGGGTTGACCCGCGAAGAGGCCGGCACAGGGCACACAACTCACAGCTCCCTGCGCAACAAATAAGTATCCATGATCCACCCCTTACGCCGCCTCTCCTGTTCACGCACTTCCAGTATCCGCGCCTTCACCTCCTGCAACGGCCCGGCAATCAGCACTTCATCCTCGGTACCCAGGCAAGCGCCCCAGTAGATCACCAACCCCGGATCATCGAGCTGAGCAAACGCGCACTGCCCGTCGAGCATCACCACCACGTTGTCGATAGGCCCATGCCCGGCCAGGCGCCGCCCTGGCAGCACGGTCAGCGGCTCGCCGATGCGGTTGAGGGGCACCTGATGACGCGCCGCCAGCGCCTGTACACTGCTGATGCCTGGAATGATCTGCAAGCGCAGCGCCACGCCGCGCTCGCGGACCAGATCGAGAATCCGCAGGGTACTGTCGTAAAGGGTCGGCTCGCCCCACAGCAGAAAGGCGCCGGTTTCGCCGTCGCCAATCTCCTGCTCGATCAGTTGGGCATACAGCGCAGCACGCTGCCGGTGCCAGTCCTGCACCGCACCCAGGTAGTCATCTGCCTGGCCATCGCGCAGGGGGTCGGCGACCTGCACCAGGCGATAGCCACCCTCGGGGCGGTAGCGCTGCACAATGGCCTTGCGCAGGCGTACCAGCTCATCCTTGTCGCTGCCCTTGTCGAGCACGAAAAACACGCAGGCGCGGCGCAGTGCATCGACTGCTTCATAAGTGACCTGGCGCGGGTCACCCGCACCGATCCCGATCAACAACAGGTCTTTCATTGCTTTGCCCTTTGCGGGAACCAGCCGCCATTGTCAGGCGGCTACCGGTATTTGGCAAAACGCCCGCTTAGAAGACCGAGAAGTTGTAGCTGACAATCACCCGTGTTTCATCCATGTCACGCGCCCACTTTTCATAATTGCTACGGTAAGTGGAATTACGCAGGCGCACGCTGACATCCTTGAAAGTGCCACTTTGCACCTGGTACTTGAACTCGGTGTCGCGTTCCCATTCCTTGCCTTCGGCCCTGCTGCCCGGCACCTTGATATTGTCGCCATTGATGTAGCGGGTGAAGAAGGTCAGGCCGGGCACACCCAGCGCCTTGAAGTCATAGTCATAACGCACCTGCCAGGAACGCTCCTGAGCGGCGGCGAAATCGTTGACCTGAGCATAGTTGACCAGATACGGGTTGCTGCCATCCAGGTACGGCATGGCGCTGTCGCCATACATCCGCTGCCAGCCGGCACTGATCTTGTGGCCACCCAGGCTGTAGCCGAGCATGCCGCTGAAGGCGCGATGGTCGATTGCACCGGCGCGGGCATTGCCAATGTCATCACTCTTGATCAGGCGCAGGTCGGCCGACAGGCTGCCCAACGCCAACGGCTGGCTGGCCACCAGGCCGAGGAAGTGCTGGCGGTAAATATTTTCCAGCTTGGCCACCTGGTACTGGGCGCTGATTCGCTCGTTGAAGCGGTAGTCGACACCGGCCAGGTCAAAGTGGTCAGCTTCGATATCGCAGGCATAGCGCTTGTTCTTGCAGTGCACGCGGATGTCCTGGCGGTCAGTGGAATCCCGCGCGGTGTATTTGTCCAGGCGGGCCAGGGTGAACTTCAAGTCGCGCACTTCTTCAGAAGTGAGCATGGCGCCATGGAACAGGGTGGGCAGCAAGCGGCCGTCGTTGTATTTGAGCAATGGCACATCAGGCATCATCGAGCCGTATTTGAGCACGCTCTTGGACACCTTGACCTTGGCCGCCAGCCCCATCTTTGCATATTGGTCAACCGAGTGCCGCGGGTCATGACCGGAAGAAGGCAGCAGGCCACTGTTACTGTCTGCCGGACTCGAGTCCAGTTTGAAGCCGAACATGCCCAGCGCATCTACGCCAAAACCGACCGGCCCTTGGGTATAACCCGACTGCACATTAAGGATGAAACCTTGCGCCCATTCTTCCCGCTTGGAAGCGCCTTGGCTGGAACCGCTTTGGCCATCACGAAAATCCCGGTTGAAATAAACATTGCGTGCTTCGACCTTGGCACTGCTGTCTTCAAGAAATCCGGTGGCCTGGGCGTTGACGCCGGCACACAAGAGGAACAGGCCGGCAACACGGCGCCCAGGGGCGAGGGGGAAAGGGGCAAACATGCGAAGACACATCCAGAATCAAAGGCGGGATACACACTGCGGCACGAACTGGCCACGGCACTGCGACAAGGCCGAACAATCAACGGCCATCATCTGAAATGATCGCGCAACGGCGCTGGCGCGCGCCATTGGACCATGGTCTAGACGAACCGCTGGGGAACGGCAAAAAAACCGTGAAATACCGCGCGCAAAACTAGGAAAGTTCCCGCCTTACTTACAAAAGTTTGCTGTTTACCCAGTCCCGATGAATGTCTACACTCACTATCAGCGAACAGCAGACCCCACCTGCGTGGCTGGCGTTTTATGTAGTTTTAATGTTCGTCACGCCCTGCCACCACCGACGTACAGGAGTGATTACAGTGTCCAGACTTGCAGAGTTTCGTGCTGCCGAAAAAGCGCTCCAGGAGCAGATGGCGCAACTGGAGGCATTGAAAAAGGATGCCGGCCTCAAACGCGAAATCGAATTCGAGCAGAAACTAGTCGGCCTGATGAAAAGCTATGACAAGAGCCTGCGCGATATCATCGCCATCCTCGATCCCAAGGCGGTAGCCAAGACTAGCGGCCCAGCGCCCAAGCAACAGCGCCGCCCACGCGTGGTAAAGGTTTATCAAAACCCGCACACCGGCGAGCGGATCGAGACCAAGGGCGGCAACCACCGCGGCCTCAAGGCCTGGAAAGAACAGTATGGGGGCGCCACGGTGGAAAGTTGGGTACGCTGATGAAACGTCAACGCACACTTCACACTTTTTTCACAAGGGCTGGCTCAATATCGAGACAGCTAAAGGACTAGCGACCCCACGCGCCCGCACATGCGGGCCTCTAATTCCAGCGCCCTGCACCGTGCAGGGCGCTTTCATTTGCGCAATCGGCGCACTTCCGTATCATGGCCAGCCTGTCTGTTTTGCCGGTGCCCTGCGCCCGGCCCCGTCTCAGGAGTTCCCATGAGCCTGCACGATCTGCACACCCTGCCTGGCGTCACCGCCCAACCGGATGCCGCTACCGCCCACTTCGTCTTCAACCACACCATGTTGCGCGTCAAGGATATCGAGAAGTCGCTGGACTTCTACACCCGGGTACTGGGTTTCCGCGTGGTGGACAAGCGTGACTTCCCTGAAGCCGCCTTCAGCCTGTACTTCCTTGCCCTGGTCGACCCGGCGCAGATTCCCGCTGATGACGCTGCACGCCACCAGTGGATGAAGTCGATCCCTGGCGTACTGGAGCTGACCCACAACCACGGCACCGAAAACGATGCTGAGTTTGCCTACCACAACGGCAATACCGACCCGCGCGGGTTTGGCCACATCTGCATTTCGGTGCCGGACGTGCGCGCCGCCTGTGCGCGCTTTGAAGCACTGGATGTGCCGTTCCAGAAACGCCTGCAGGACGGGCGCATGAACCACCTGGCCTTCGTCAAGGACCCGGACGGTTACTGGGTAGAAGTGATCCAGCCGACCGAGCTCAAAGGCTAAGCATTCATCGCTGTTCGCTCGTCGGGCCGGGAACTCCCGGCCCCTTGCTGTGGTATATGAAGGTAACGGCTTCACATGCCACAGCGAGGTAAGGACGATGCAATCTCTTCACTGTGAATACCGCGAGCACACCATCACCGCCAGCGTGATGCCCCACCCCGACTCCCCCCTGCCCTACGCCGCCGGCTGCCTGATTACCGCGCCCGACGGGCACACCAGCAAGCGCATGTCGATGCCGATGAAGTTTTTCTCCGACCTGGAGAACGCGCAGCATGTGTCGCTGGCCCACGGCCGCGCACTGGTCGACCAGCAGCTGGATGACGGGCACAAGGTGTTCTGACCCTTCCAAGGTTTGTACTGGCCCCTTCGCGGCTAAAGCCGCTCCCACAGGTAATCCACAGATTTCAGATGCTTTGCTGTACCTGTGGGAGCGGCTTTAGCCGCGAAGGGGCCAGCACAGGAGTAACTAGCCCTCCCGGGCGTAAGCCACTGCGGCATCCACCTGCGCCCGCGTCGGCCTGATACCCGTGTACAGCACAAACTGCTCCAGCGCTTGCAGCGCAATGACCTCCAGCCCGGTAATCACCGGCTTGCCCAACGCCTGCGCCCGGCGAATCAACGGCGTCTGCGCCGGCATCGCCACCACATCGAACACCCGCTCGGCCGCCGCTATGGCATGCTCAGAAAACGCCAGCACCTCTGCCTCCGGCCCGCCAGCCATACCGATCGGCGTCACGTTCACCAGCATCGGCGGGCAGATGTCGCCCAACTCAGCCAGCCAGCGATAACCACACACATCTGCCAGTTGCCGACCGGCCTGCTCGTTGCGCGCAACGATGATGCCTTCGGCAAAGCCTGCATCACGCAGGGCACTGGCCACGGCCTTGGCCATGCCACCACTGCCACGCAGGGCAAAGGCGGTGCCCGGATCGACCTGATGCTGCGCCAGCAACTGGCGCACGGCCAGGTAATCGGTGTTGTAGGCCTTCAGGTGGCCACCGGTATTGACCAAGGTATTGACCGACTCGATGGCCGCCGCCGACGGGTCGATTTCATCGACCAGCGCCATACAGGCCTCCTTGTACGGCATGGACACGCCGCAGCCGCGGATACCCAAGGCGCGGATACCCGCCACCGCCGCCGGCAGGTCATCGGTACGCATGGCCTTGTAGTAAAAGTCCAGGCCCAGCTGCTGGTACAGGTGGTTGTGAAAACGCACGCCAAAGGTGCCGGGGCGGCCGGCCAAGGAGATGCACAGCACGGTATCCCTGCTGGGAGTTGTCGACATAACCTGCTCCTGTGTCAGAACTGAAACGTTTGTGCAGCGTAACAGAGGCGACCACTGGTCGTCCCTTACACAACCTTTACCGTTCCCCTGTGCTCAGCTGACAGAGACTGGAGTCATATTATCAAGGCCCCCCGAACGTGGGCTTTCTCTGCGAGGTGCTCCATGATCCGTCACATTCCCGGAATCGCCCTGCTGGTCGGTGCCTTGGCCATCAGCGGGCCCGCTGCTGCTCACGGTGGCCATGGCGGCGGTGGCTGGTATGGACCGGGCCCGGTCCTGGGTGCGGCAGTGGTCGGCGCCGTGGTCGGGGCAACGGTTTATGGCGGGCGTGACCGTACTGTGTACGTTGAACGCCAGCCGGTCTATTACGGGCCGCCGCCGGTGTACGTGCAACCGCCGCCGCAACCGGTGTACTACCAGCCGTACTACGCACCGGCACCACCGCCCCCGGGCTACCGCACCTACTACGGCCCGCCACCGGTGTATTACGGACCGCCACGCTGGTAATGGTTGATAGAACTAATGACCACTATCGAGGAAGTTGATTTCAAAGTGCCCAGGCTGCTGCGTATGGTAGGGCCATGTTTCACAGGAGGTCCACATGGCCACTATCCAGATCATGTCCGTTGTCGGCAGCGCCGTTCCCACTTCACTGCGTGAACAGGGCCGGCTGGCATGCTGGTACCTGGTGCGCAACGGCGAAGCCGTAAGCGGCCCGATGCCGACCCTTGCTGCGGCGCAGGCCCTGGTTGAACAGTTGCAACCAGGCACCCTGGTCGCCTGACCCGAATTTGTTGTGCGTTGCTCCCTACGCCCTTTATGGCCCGCCGATCTGGCGGGCTTTTTTTTGCCGAAACGCCTGGCCGTTACTGTGTGGGGGGCGCATCGCGAGCAAGCTCGCTCCTACAATTTTTTCGGGCCAGTGTTTTTTGTAGCCATAGCCAACTGGCTGGTCAGTGCCAGGACTTTGCCCTGTAGCCGGCCGACGCTTATCACCAGCTCGTTGCGTTCCCTGGCGAACTGGTCGGCTTTGGCCTCTGCCTCTCTGCGGGCATCGCGCTCAATGTCCAGCAGGTCGGTCAGTCGGCGGATGACTGCAATATCTGCACTGTCCATCGCACGCTCGGTTGCATCCCTGGATAACCACTTGCGCAGCCACAGACCTGCACCCAGTAACACAGTGCCCGTGCCGCTCAGCCAAGTGACTGTGCCCGGGCCGAAGTCGGTCGGATCCATGTGAACCTCATTACAGATGATGATGCCATGAGCCCCGGAGAAAAATGTCTCGCTGGCTTCCCTTGCTGGTGAATTTAATTTAGCCTACAGCTAACTTTGCCACAAGAGAAATTTAGCTATGCGCACATTTAGCAGCAAGCTAAACACTGGCATGCTTCGCCCTATGGACATCTACGACATTCGCAAGCACAACCTGGTCAAGCTCATCGGCAGCCAGAGAAAGGGATCCTGCGCAGAACGCTGGGGGATGGCGCCTGCACACCTCAGCCAGATCCTTTCCGACAAGACCGTGAAAAACCTGGGCGATGACGTGGCCCGCCGAATCGAGGGCATCGAAGGTTTGCCTCGGGGTTGGTTCGACGCACTGTCGGCAGGCGACCCTGGGCAGCCTTCGGTCGAAGCCGGCGACGGTAAACTTTCGGCAGCCGACCTGGTCAAGCAGATGCTTGCCAGAAGCGGCAGAGGCATCCCTGAAGAAACCCGCCAAAGGTTGCTGGCCGCTGCAGAAGAACCGCAGAATGCCACGCTGCTAAAGGCTGACCGTGTTCGCCCTGGCTTGGTCGGCGACGAAGTGTGGATTGCTCACTACGATGTGCGGGCTGCCATGGGCGGTGGCCAGATCCCTCACGACTACCCCGAGATGTTCACAGACGTCCGCGTCAGCCCCAGCCATCTGCGCGAACTGGGTGTGACGTTCACGGAGCACCATCACCTGAAGATGGTAACGGGCTGGGGCCAGTCGATGGAGCCGACCATCAAGCACCGCGACCCGCTGATCGTCGATGTCAGCATCCGCGAGTTCGTCGGCGATGGCATCTACTTTTTCTCCTGGGGCGACCATATTTACATCAAGCGACTGCAGATTGCTGATGAGGACCATTTCGAGATGATCTCCGACAATTCGCGGCACAAGGACCGCATGATCCGCCGAGAAGAGACCTACATCCAGGCCAGGGTCCTACTGGTGTGGAATGCCCACCTTGTGTAAAACGAAGCCCGCCTCTTAAGGCGGGCGTTTGCTGAGGCTCAAAATGGCGGCGCCTCCTCCATCACCTCCTCGTTGTACTGCTCGACGCTGAAGTCGTCACGTGCTTGCACGCTGGTGCGCGCCCAGCGCACCGTCACGCTCTGGTCATCGTTGAAGGTAAGGTTCAACTCGGGCGTCTCCAGCAGCAGGCCCATCACCTCGTCCCATTCCGCATCACCGTCGGTATCCAGCCGGTGCACAACCACCCAGCGCTGCGTCTGCGCCAGCGGGTGGTTGATCATCGACGACACCCGCAGGCTAAGCCGCTCTACTCCGGTCATTCCCTGGCACTGCCGGGGGGCTGCGTTCACGTGCTTGAACATATTCTCATCCTGATATCTGTATGTTTGTACAGTATTCAGGGAAAGCTTATCTCACCGCCAAATCCACCGTAAACCCCTGCAACCGGAAAATTTCGCCTCCAGGCAATTTTGCCTATAGCGAAATTTATTTAGCCAATGGCTATTGACTTGAATTTAGCCCAAGGCTAATTTCGTTGCGCCAGCCACCGCAAAGCTGCTGGAACGCTTCGTCATTCAGGCCCTTTTCGTCAGGAGTTACCATGACCGTAGACATCAACGATCTCACCATCGCCACCCCGGTGGCGGTCTCCCCAAGCAACCCTGTAGCACTCGAACTCAGCGGTGCTGAAGCGATCGCCCGGTTCCCGAGTGTGGTGAAGGTCCTCAGCGATGGGTCAATCCAGCTTTCAGCCCCCACCAAGGGCGCTTCGAGCAAAAGTACCCACAGGACCCGCTGCGAATGGACAGAAACAGAAGACTGGACACTGGGAAGCGCCCAGGACCACTGGAATCGCCAGACCATGACGCTGACCAAGGTCAACGCGGCGCAAAAGGTGGTGATCGCCCAGATGCACGTGCGCGGGGATGACAGCCCGCCGGTGAAGGTGTTCTGGAACAAAGGCAACATTACCCTGGGGTTTCGGCGGACCTACAACCAGACCGACCCGGTAAACTCGACAGTACTCAAAGGTGTGCCGCTGGGGGGCAGGTTCGACGTGAGCCTCCACACCACGTCTGCAGGCGTGGTCAATGTAACAGCCAAATGCAACGGGGTATCCGGCACGTCCGGCGATCTACAGCTCGACAGCACCTGGTCTTCGCAGCTGTTCGAGTTCCACGGCGGCATCTACAACCAGGTTGACTATACCGACGCAACACCGGCCGACGACGGCTCGGTCTGCATCATCAGCGAACTCTCGCTGATTCATCGCTGAGCGACATTAGCCGGCAAAGCATCCCGATGCCCCGCCCCATCACAGATTGCATCGGGATGCCAACTGACCAAAAGCGCATGGTTGACGCGCGTGACACGCCACGCCAGTGATTAGTCTCGATGAGTCATATTGTTGCCTGCCCGCTCTCAGACTAATAATTACCTCTCTGCCTGGGGAGGCGCGAAACATGCAACCAAGATTCGTTATCGTTCCTGCTGTGCCAGTGGAAGGTGAATCCTTCCGCATCGGCAACCGGTTCTACGCCGCGACCGCTTCGGGCGGCTTCGATATCTATGACAACCAGGAGAAACAACGACTCAAGCGCGGCTATATCAACAAATCCGAGGCTGCGACTGCGTGCGGGTTGATGAACGCCGAGTCACGCAATCCCGCAGAGCAGTTCCCCATATTGCGAGCAGATTGATGGTTATACGCAGCCTGGCGAAAAACCTGCCTCCAGACCCCGACAAGGAGGGCTGGGTGCTCGGCTGGGGTGTGCTTCGGGACAAGCATCCATGGCATTTTGTCGACGTCTATGCCGACCAGAAGACAGCCCAGGTGGAGGCAGCGCGCCTCGGCGCTGGTTATGTTGTGGAGTACGGTTCACATCGCCTTGGCTCGAGTGAGTTCGTGTGCGGCATTACGCTTCCCGAAGGCTAGAGAGCAGCCCCGCCCATGAAACAGGGGCTCTAAAAGGCTTGCGGTATCATATGGCCGTGCCGTAAATTTCCCCCTCCTGTCATTCCTGCGTTGAGGAGTGGCGCTGAGGCCCAACACCATGTTGGGCTTTTTCGTTTTTGCGACAGGGCCATGGTTCAAGGTGTGCCGATTGTTGCGACTCATCAAAAGAAAGTTCTCCAGGGTGCTGCGAAAGTGGTTTGTCTACCTTGCGGTTGCAGGGCTGGCGGGCAACTACAGCCGACTGTTCGATCACCTTTCAATCTGGAAGCCGTGGCGAATTGCCAAGGGCCTGGCGGCCTATCTGATCGCATCCTGATACGCCTTTCACGCGGCGCAGGATTAAATTTCGTTCAACTTGCGCCCTTTAGTCATAAGGCATTCGACAGCAATTCAGCCATACTCCAGAGGTGTTTTTTGGATTTTGGCGGGTTCTAGAAAGTTACGGAGGCCCGTATTTACGGGCCTTCCAGCCCCTCTCGTCACCAGGCGGCTACGTTCCAAGCACAAGGTTAGGACCCTTAGCCCACATTTTTCGAAAGTGCTTTCGGGCTGCAGCTGGCAGATTTCCAGTTTTGTGCTAGATATTTTGATTCTTGATTTTTTTTCAAGAGCTCTCCCCAGGGATAACGTAAGCAAGGAGCTAACAATGGGAATTGTTCAAAACGCTATTAGGGCTTTAGAGAATCACGCTGACGAAAAAGCTAAAGAAGTGAAAGCTTCTTTGCAGATGTTAGATGTACTCGCTCAAACAAAACTTTCAGAAATAAAACGACTCGTTGAAGACGACATTGCCAAATCTAAGTCTGACGCTAAGTCTGGATCGCCCACCCAGATCCCTCCAGGCCTCTACATTATGCAGGACGAGGGGACTCATGTAATGTCATCTTCTGGACCGTCGGCAGGCATCAAGAATGCTGTCGACAGTCTATTACATAGTCCGGAAGCTAAATGGCGCGATGCCTTAACCGGCTTGATAGGTACTGCACTAGACACATTAATTGGTAACTCATCAGGTGCATCAAGCAACAAAAAGCTCTATTTAATCGCACTCGATGGACATGCAGCAGATCCAGATAAAGGCATCGAAGAAACATACGTTCCCGTACGCATTGACTATTGCCTGTGGACCTACAATTTCGAAAGCTCAGGCATCTCAGATATAGCAACAAATGCTATTGCCTATTACGCACAGACGTCCCTGCTTGACTACAGCAACATCCCAAGCAATCTCCAAATCGATCAATCTCTTAAGTTGATCGGAATCCCACAAGAATATCGCAACGCCATTATTGAACAGGTTCAGAAAGAGCGCGAAGCAAAACGACCTCTCAATTTGGAGAAATATCTTAAATCCGCCTCACCAGAACTGCGCGCCTCAGCTAAAAAGCTGTATTTATCGTAAAGGTAGAGCCCCACCCCTCCGTAGGGTGGGGTCTTTACAGCCAATATTTCCAACAGCATGGTCGACATCCGGCGTACTTTTCCCAGTCTTGCTGGAGCGTGCCTAACCTGACTACATCGAACACACATGCCGAGCAAATAACCCTCAACTTTGGACGAGGGGCTATCCGACGTGTTCGAGTGGTATCGGTTGGGCTCAGTCGTGAGGAATGTACGCAAACAGGGAGCTGAGTTGATAAAGCCAGCTGAGTGGAGCGGCGGCAGATCCTTGCCCCGGGCCTTGGCCACGACGTGGAGCTTGTAATCGGAGACCGCCTGGAAGAGCGACTCAGCCAGCAGGCGCAGGTGCTCGATCTCCTCTGCAGGCGCGCCATGATCCTGCGTCTGGTGGTAACAGCGCATGGCGTCGATCGCCTTCTGAATCAGCGGCTCGCCGGCCTCAACCATCCCGATGAAAGTCCGCTCATCCATGCCTAAGCTCCAAGCAGGAATGATATGGAAAGGTTTGGTCAGTAACCAACGTTGAAGCCCCATTCAAGCGTGAAACCTCCAGAGCCAAGATTAGGCTGCTTCAAAGAAAAAACCAGCAAGCAGCCTAATGGTGTGATCACGCTAGCGCTGCACTTCAATAGCCGTGCCGGCCTTAAGGGACGAGCGTGAAATAATTTTTGCCAGCGTCAGCAGATATTTCTCTACAAGAAGGTAGCATACAATTCCGCCTAGCAGCCCAGCAGTCACAGCGCCTACCGCGTACCAGACTGCCATCGCAAGGCTGGTTATCTGCCCAAACGTCGTTACAAATAGCACATACCAGATTCGTTGAGAAATTGGATGCGACAAATACAGTGAATAAGATGCCTCCCCAAACAACAGAGCGACCCTATTGATATTTGACCGAATGTACTTCTCAATCGAGATAAATCCTGCGACTAAGAAAAACGCCGGGACGCCATATACTAAAGGCCGAGTGAATAGGGTGAAATCAGCTAATACCAGCGCCACACTACTAGCCCCAACCAATAGACTTGTCGGCAAAAAACCGATACCCACCCAGCGCTGCCTGGTGACCCCTAGCAAGACGCCAAGCAGAAATTCAATGATGATCGGGCTTGTGTAGGTTTTGCCCAATGGCCCTTCTGGAGCCAAAGCAGACCCAACAATAGCAAGTGCAACTATAACTGCAGCCAAGAACAGAAGTCTCATTCTTAGGTTTTGCAATGCTAAGGAGAGACCGAATATCGCGTAAAAGAACATCTCATATGTGAGGGTCCACCCAATGGTGTATACAGGCGTGACATCACCCACATCTGGGTTTAGGGCGGGAATGAAAAACAGTGACTTAAGCAGGAATACTGGATCGACTGCGCGGGAGTTGAAAAACAAGCTTGGCATTAATAGCGCGGCAGCGACAAGCACACAGGTGAACACCCAGTATAACGGCGCCACTCTCAATATCCGCGAAACCCAAAACTCTCTTATACCTTTATTCTTACCCTCTGTGGTTACCCACATTACGAACCCGGATATAACAAAGAATATATCTACACCAAAATCACCCACCGGGTTATCGAAGTATGGTGCTACAGCAATCATCACCATGGAATGGTAGATGATAACCAGCCCAGCTGCAATGCCTCTCAAATATTGTATTCCGTAGAATTTTTCCACGCGCGCAGTCCATTGCAAGTGTATGAGATTAATTCGCCATTATCGCCAGGTACGTCGCATTTCTCAATATCTTGAGAGGCTGAAGTCTCAGATGGTTATTTTCGCCCGAGTGCGTCATAGGACGCTTCGCACTGATGACCGGCTATGCGTGCCCGGTCATAAGCCTGCGCCAACTCTCCCGCTCGTTCATCAGCCCGTGAGAGCAGCTCGGAGAGCACAATGGCGGCGCGGGTGGCTACCTCGCCTCGGGCGACAGCGGCGATATTGGCGTCTCGACGAAGTCGCCATTCATCTTCCAGCCTTCTGGCTCATCACCACACATCACCGTGCCCGAAACCGGCGGCAGGCACTTCAACCAGGCGCTAGAGGCAAAGGGGCTCAGGCACAGGCCTCAGTACAATTGCCGGCACACATATGCCACGATGTGCCTCATGTCGGGGATGAATCCAGCGTTTATTGCTGGGCAGCTTGGGCACTCGGTGCAGGTGCTTCTCTCGACCTACGCTAAGTGGTTGAATTCTGCCAACGATTGGGCGGAACTGGCGAAACTGGAAAAGAACGTAATGGGTACAGCATCGGCGCAGGATTAAATTTCGTTCACCTTGCGCCCTTTAGTCATAAGGCATTCGACAGCAATTCAGCCATACTCCAGAATGCATCGGTTTTAGGGGGAAAACCCTTGCACAGCCAACGACATACCAACTTTTAGTGAGCCTCAACGTGAAAAAATCCCTGTCCATCCTCAGCCTGCTGCTGTTGCTCACAGGTACCGCGACCCTTCCGTCGACTGCTGCTGCACAACCCCCGGCCCAAGCCCAACGAGATCCGTCCAAGTTGCATCTGGCTTCAGGCAGCGCCTTGCTGATCGACCTGAATACCAACCAGGAGTTGTATTCGAGCCACGCCGACCGCGTGGTGCCGATCGCCTCGGTCACCAAGCTGATGACGGCGATGGTGGTACTGGATGCCAAGCTGCCCATGGATGAAATGCTCACCATGACCATTGCCAACAACCCGGAAATGAAAGGCGTGTATTCCCGCGTACGCCTGGGCAGCCAACTCGATCGCCGCGAGACCCTGCTGATCACCCTCATGTCGTCGGAAAACCGTGCGGCCAACAGCCTGGCCAACGCCTACCCCGGCGGCTACCCGGCGTTCATCAAGGCGATGAATGCCAAGGCCCACAGCCTGGGCATGGCGCATACCCGCTACGTTGAGCCGACCGGCCTGTCGACGCAGAACGTGTCCACCGCACGCGACCTGGCCAAACTGCTGATGGCCTCGCGCAAATACCCGATGCTGAGCGAGCTGTCGACCACGCGTGAGAAGACTGTGGCCTTCCGCAAGCCCAACTACACCCTGGGCTTCCGTAACACCGACCACCTGGTGAACAAGAGCAACTGGGACATCAAGCTGACCAAGACCGGCTTCACCAACGAAGCAGGGCACTGCCTGGTGCTGCTGACCCGCATGGATAACCGTCCGGTGGCCATGGTCATCCTCGACGCCTTCGGCAAGTACACCCACTTTGCCGATGCCAGCCGCATGCGTCAGTGGCTGGAGACCGGGGCCGCCAAGCCGGCACCGGCAGTGGCCATGCAGTACAAGACCGAGCGGCAGAACAAGGGGCGTGTAGCGGCCGAATAACCGCATGCCCCTGGGGCTGCACAGAACCTGTGCAGGAGCGGCCCATCGCGACGCAAGGCCGCTCCTGCAGGCGTTGCACCAGGCAGTCAGGCCGTGGCGCTGACCATCCCGCCCGAGCTGCTGCCACCCTCTTGCTGCAACAGCTCCAGCAGCTGTGCCGTGGCTGCCATGATCTGGCCGTTGATAGTGGCAATGCTTGCCTGCTTGGCGCCCACCGCAGCGGCCTTGGCCGCTTCATCCATCTTGCTGTTCTGCAGCGCAGCCAACTGCTTCTGCTCCTCGACCAGTTGCTTCTGCAGATCCTTGATCAGCTGACGCAGCTCGGATACGGCCTCTGACTCACCACTGTCTTCACTGTCCGCAGGTTGCGCCTGGCTACCCGCTGAAACTTTCATGCTGTCGCTACTGATGCTCAAGGGGCCCAGCGCCTCACCGGCCTGCTTTGCCTGTTCGCGTTCGTTGGCTGCGTTGGCGCTCAGCGTCTGCGCTGAAACGCCATTGATCATGAGGTTGCTAGCCGTAATTGCGCTCATCTCGATTCCCTGGCTGAAAGATAGGTCCTTGCCGTAACCACCCTATCGGCCATCCCTGGCAGTTCTTTAGCCCGCTTAAATTCCCCCGCGACTGGCTCGTTCCAACACATGTACTTGCGCAGGAGCCGGAGCGCCGGCGGGCGTCCAATTTCGACCATTCAGGGAATCGCAGCCATGAGCCAGTCCTCACAGCAGGAAACCATCAAAGATCTGATCGGCGTGGGCTTCGGCCCTTCCAACCTGGCCTTGGCCATTGCCCTGGAAGAACTCGCCGAGTCCCAGGGCCATGCCCTCGACGCGCTGTTCATCGACAAGCAGCAGGACTACCGCTGGCACGGCGAAACCCTTGCCACCCAGAGCGAGCTGCAGATTTCGTTCCTCAAGGACCTGGTGTCGTTGCGCAACCCCACCAGCCCCTACAGCTTCGTCAACTACCTGCACCAGAAGCAGCGCCTGGCCGACTTCATCAACCTCGGCACCTTCTACCCCTGCCGCCTGGAGTACAACGACTACCTGCGCTGGGCCGCCGACCATTTCGCCACCCAGGCGGTATATGGCCAGGAAGTGCTGCGCATCGAACCAGAGGTGAATGCCGGCCGGGTCGAGCACCTGCGCCTGGTCTCGCGCGACGCCCAAGGCCGCGAATACAGCCGCCGCACCCGCTCGGTGGTGGTCGGCAGCGGCGGCACACCAAAAATCCCGGAAAAGTTCAGTGCCTTCAAGGACGACCCGCGGGTTTTCCATCACTCCCAATACCTGAGCAGCCTCAACAAGCTGCCGTGCACCGCCGGCAAACCCATGCGCATCGCGGTGATCGGGTCGGGGCAAAGCGCCGCCGAGGCGTTCATTGATCTGAACGACAGCTACCCGTCGGTCAAGGTCGACATGATCCTGCGTGGGTCGGCCCTCAAACCCGCCGACGACAGCCCGTTCGTCAACGAAATCTTCTCACCGGACTACACCGACCTGGTCTACAACGAACCGGCCGACCAGCGCAGCAAACTGCTGGGCGAATACCACAACACCAACTACTCGGTGGTCGACCTTAACCTGATCGAGCGCATCTACGGCATCCTGTACCGGCAGAAGGTCGCCCACCAGCACCGTCACAACGTGCTGTGCCGCCGCCAGGTCGAAGCCGTGGTGGCCACCCGCGACGGCCTGGAACTGACCCTGCGCGACCTTGCCACCGGCCAGCAGCAAACCCACCGCTACGACGCCGTGATCCTCGCCACCGGCTACGAGCGCCGCTCGCACCGTGACCTGCTGGCACCGCTTGCCGGTTACCTGGACGATTTCAGTGTTGACCGCAACTACCGCGTACTGGCAAGCCCCGACCTGCAGGCGTCGGTTTACTTGCAAGGGTTCTGCGAGAACAGCCACGGCCTGAGCGACACCCTGCTCTCGGTGCTGCCCGCCCGCGCTGCGGAAATTGGCCGGGCGCTGTACCAGGACCTGGCGCAGTTGCACGGCAAACCGCAACCGGCCGTGGCCATGACCCACGCCTGACCCCGCTGCTGCATGCCTTCAAAGCCGGCCTGACGCCTCGCGCACAGGCCGGCTTTGCGCTTAGAAACATTTGCTTGCATTTAAAACGGCAGGTTTTCAATTCTCATTCGTCCTTATCAGTACAGCCCTCTTTGGTTGGGCACACGCTCGACCACCCAATGCAGAAGACCGTCTGATGGCCAAATCACCGAAAAAATCCAAATCCAGGCTGTGGTTCCTGGTCCATAGCTGGCTCGCCCTGCCGATCTGGTTCTTTGTGCTGATTGTCTGCTTTACCGGCATGCTCGCCGTGGTCAGCCAGGAAATCGTCTGGCTCGCCAACCCCGATGTGCGCTCCAGCAAACCCGATGCCGACGCCGAGCGCCTTAGCTTCCAGCAAGTGCTGGACGCCCTGCACAAAGCCGAACCGGACATGGTCGTGGACTCGCTCATACAGCCCGACGGCTCACACTTTGCCCTCACGGCCGATGTCACCTTCCCCGACGGCACCAGCCCGACGCTGTACGTCAACCCGTACACCGGTGCCATCCAGGGCAAGTCCCCCGACTTCAACTTCGAAGCCTTCACCCGCGCCCTGCACGGCTGGTGGCTGGTGCCGTTCACCAACGGCTTCAGCTGGGGCTGGTACCTGGTGTCGATCCTTGGCTTGCCCATGCTGGCATCGCTGGTAACCGGGCTGGTGGTGTACAAGAAGTTCTGGAAGGGCTTCTTCAAACCGGTACGCACGGGGCATGGTTCGCGCATCTTCTGGGGCGACCTGCATCGCCTGGCGGGCGTCTGGTCGATCTGGTTCATCGCGGTCATTTCCATCACCGGTACCTGGTTCCTGATCCAGGCAATCCTGTTCGACAACCACATCACCATTTCCAGCCGGCCCATCGTGCCGGTGATCGCCCGCGAAGAAGTGCCGCAAACACCAGATGGCAGCCCTGCCCCGCGCATTGACCTCGATGAGGCGGCACGCATCGCCGGCCTGGCCATTCCCGGCCTGGATATCACCTTCGTTTCGTTGCCGTCTACCGCTTACAGCCATGTTTCAATGGGCGGGCGCGGCTGGTATCCGCTGATGTTCCAAAGCGCCGAAGTCAATCCTTACACGCGCAAAGTCGACAGCCAGTTCCTGCTCAGCGACCGCTCCACGCTGGAGTTCGTCACCGAGTCCATGCGCCCCTTGCACACCGGCGACTTCGGCGGCCTGCCGATCAAGCTGATCTGGTTCTTCTTCGGGCTGATACTCACCCTGATGGTGTTCAGCGGTTTGCTGATCTGGACCAAGCGCACCGCGCAGGCCACCGCCGCCGCCCTCAAGCGCAGCGAACGCGCACCCCGTACCGAACGCGCCCAGACCTCCCTGGAGACCCAATCATGAGCCACGCCCAGGCCGTACCCGCCAGCCCACTGAAGCAGTGGTGGCTGAAGTGGCGTTTCCACCTGAACATCCTGCTGATCCTGGTACCGCTGGGCTTCATGCCCAAGTATTTCAACGACGCAAAGCTGTTCCGTGGCGACGCCGGGCTGGGTGCCAACGTGATCACCGGTATCCAGGCAGGCCCCTACACCCTGGATTTGGCTGAACTGCGTGACGAAGCACCACGCCCGGACGGCCCCGCTGGCGATTTCAAATCCTTCAACGCAGCGCTGTGCAAGGCCTGCATCAATGACGTCAAGGCCGTTTACCTGCGCATTGGCAAACCGCGCAGCCTGCGTGCCGCCGGCACGATCTTCTTTGGTGCGCCTTATCGCATGGGCACCAACCTGCCCATCCCGCCCCGCACCAAGCCTGACGCACAGATCTGGATCACCCTGGAAGGCTGGGACGGCAGCATGCACCAGGCGTCGGTCCCCCTGGCCAAAGCATCGCCAGCCACCGTGGCCTGGCTCGAAAAACAAGGAGGCAAGAAATGAAACAGCTGATGCGAACCCTCGCCCTGCCCTTGCTGGTACTGGCCGCCGGCCCCGCCCTGGCGCATAACCCGATGTGCGAATGCGAAGAAACGGCCGGCGGCCAGGTCAAGTGCACCGGCGGTTTTTCGGACGGTAGCGGTGCCCCCGGGGTGACCCTGGATGTGATCGGTTATGACGAACAGGTGCTGGTCGGCGGCAAGCTTGGCGACGACTCGACACTCACCTTCAAGCGCCCGGACGGCGAGTTCTACGTGCTGTTTGATGCCGGCCCAGGGCATGTCGTGGAAGTCGACTACGCCGATATTGGCCAGCCATGAGCCGCGCCCAAGTGATTCGCCCGGCCGGCGCCGGGCACGAAACCCTGTACGTGCTGCTGATCAGCCTGCTGATCGTGCTGCTCGCCGCCAGCGTGGTGGTGCTGCGTGGCGAGCGCGAAGACGAACAGACCATCGCCAGCCACCAGATCGACGCCCGTCGCGACCTCACCGCCGCCGAGCAAGGCCTGTACACCGACCTGCGGGTGGCCTTCGACGAGATCCAGCTGCTGCGTGAAGAAAACGCTGCCGTGCCTAGCGTGCAGGCCCTGGCCGAAGAAGGCCTGCCGCCCTTCGTGGTCGACGCAGGCAGCCAGAGCCGTGGCGGCCACCACTGGTCATGGCTGGAGCCCGGCGCCTACCTGGGCCGCAGCCAGGCCCCTGAAGTCGCCGGCAGCCTGCTGCTGATCCTGCCGGCCGAGAGTACTGGCCAGGCCGATGTCTGGCTGCGCCGCGACAGCGCCGCCACGCCCCCGGACGACCTCGGCCAGGCGGCACTGATTGCCGCTGGCTGGCAGCAGGTGGTCAGCCACTACGACGCCGGGGTTACCCGCGAACACCGTCACTGAACCCAAGGACTTCCCCATGTTCCGCTCCGCCCTCGCCCTGCTCCTGGCGCTTGCCCTGCCGGCAACGGCCCTGGCCGATAACGGCAAGCCGCTGCGCATCGGCATCACCCTGCACCCCTACTACAGCTACGTGACCAACATCGTCGGCGACAAGGCCGAAGTGGTGCCGCTGATTCCAGCGGGCTTCAACCCCCACGCCTACGAGCCACGGGCCGAGGACATCAGGCGCATCGGCACCCTGGACGTGGTGGTGCTCAACGGCGTGGGCCACGACGACTTCGCCGACCGCATGATCGCCGCCAGCGAAAAGCCCGGCATCAATACCATCGAGGCCAACCAGAACGTTCCGTTGCTGGCGGCCACCGGTATTGCCGCCCGCGGCGCCGGCAAGGTGGTCAACCCACACACCTTCCTGTCGATCAGCACCACCATCGCCCAGGTCAACAACATCGCCCGTGAACTGGGCAAGCTCGACCCGGACAACGCCAAGCTCTACACGCAAAACGCCCGCGCCTACGCCAAGCGCCTGCGCGCCCTGCGTGCCGATGCCCTGGCCAAGGTCACCGAGGCCCCCAGCGCCACCTTCCGGGTGGCCACCATCCACGCCGCCTACGATTACCTGGTCCGCGACTTCGGCCTGGAGGTGACCGCCGTGGTCGAACCGGCCCACGGCATCGAACCCAGCCCGGCCCAGTTGAAAAAGACCATCGACCAGCTCAAAGCCCTGGACGTGAAGGTGATCTTCTCGGAAATGGACTTCCCGTCGGCCTATGTCGAAACCATCCAGCGTGAATCTGGTGTGCGCCTGTACCCGCTGACGCACATCTCCTATGGCGAATACACCAAGGACAAGTACGAAGTGGAAATGAAGCGCAACCTCGACACCGTGGTCCGCGCCATTCAGGAGAACCGCGCATGACCGCCGCCGCCAACCTGGTGACGGCCTGCGGGCCACGCATCGAGTTCGCTGGCATCGACCTGACGCTAGGCCGCACACGCATCCTTGAACAGGTCGCTTTCACTGTGGCCGCCGGCAGCGTGCATGCCATCGTCGGCCCCAATGGCGGCGGCAAGAGCTCGCTGATCAAGACCCTGCTCGGGCAGATGCCGCATCAGGGCCAGTTGACCCTGCATTGGCCAAGCGCACGCGAGGTGATCGGCTATGTGCCGCAGGCCCTGGAGTTCGACCGCGGCCTGCCGATGACCGTGGACGACTTCATGGCCGCCATGTGCCAGCGCCGCCCCGCCTTTCTCGGCCTGTCGCGGCGGGTGCAACCGGCCATAGACGCCGCCTTGGCGCAGGTCGGCATGCTAGACAAACGCAAGCGGCGCATGGGTGCGCTGTCCGGGGGCGAGCGCCAGCGCGTGCTGCTGGCCCAGGGCTTGATCCCCGAGCCGCAGTTGCTGGTGCTGGACGAACCCATGTCGGCACTCGATGAAGCCGGTATCCAGGTGTTCGAGCAGTTGCTCAAGGGCTGGCGCCAGGCGGGCACCACCGTGCTGTGGATCGAGCACGACCTGGAAGCGGTGCTGCGCCTTGCTGACCGGGTAACCGGCCTGAGCCGCAAGGTGCTGTTCGACGCCCCCCCCGCCCAGGCCCTGACCCCGGAGCGCCTGCTCGGCCTGTTCTCTGTTCACCCGCGTAGCGAGAGCCTTGCCCCATGAGTTTTGAAGCATTTCGCCAACTGGTCCAGGACTGGGCCACCGCTGGTTACCTGCCCGAGGCGCTGGCCTACGGTTTCGTGGTCAACGCCCTGTTGGCCGGCCTGATGATCGGCCCGGTGCTGGGCGGCCTGGGCACCCTGGTGGTGGTCAAGCGCTTCGCTTTCTTCTCCGAGGCAGTGGGCCATGCCGCGCTGACCGGGGTGGCCATCGGTATCCTGCTGGGCGAGCCCTACACCGGCCCTTACGGCAGCCTGTTCGGCTACTGCCTGCTGTTCGGCATCCTGCTCAATTTCCTGCGCAACCGTACCGGGCTGTCGCCGGACACCCTGATTGGCGTGTTCCTGTCGGTGTCGCTGGCGCTGGGCGCCAGCCTGCTGTTGATGCTGGCGGGCAAGATCAACGTGCACATCCTCGAGAACGTGCTGTTCGGCTCGGTGCTGACCGTCAGCGGCCAGGACCTGGTGGTGTTGGGCATCGTCGCGGTCCTGGTGCTGGCTTTGGCGCTGCCGCTGTACAACCGCATCATGCTGGCCAGCTTCAACCCACAGCTGGCAGCTGTGCGCGGGGTAGCGGTGAAAACCCTGGACTACCTGTTCGTGGTGCTGGTGACTTTGGTGACCGTGGCCGCCGTGAAGGTGATCGGGGCCATCCTGGTCGGCGCGCTGCTGGTCATTCCCGCTGCCGCCGCTCGCCTTGTCAGCCAGTCGCTCAAGGGCTTTTTCTTCCTGTCGGTGGTGATTGCCACTGTCAGCACCCTGTTTGGCATCCTGCTTCCGATCGTGTTCGACCTGCCAGTACCGTCAGGCGCCGCCATCATCCTGGTCGCGGGCATCTGCTTTGCCCTGGCCGCCCTGGCCCGCGCCCTTGTCCCTCGCCTGCAAGGAAACCCGGCATGAACCTGAAACGCCTGACCCTGGCGCTGGCCCTGGCCGGCCTGCCGTCGCTGTCTTTTGCCACACAAGTGCTGACCACCCTGCCCGTCACCCACAGCCTGGCCAGCGCCCTGCTCGACGGCACTGCGGTACAGCTAAAACGTGCGGCGCCGGCCAACCTGCCGGCCAGCCGGCAGCCGTCGTACTTCAGCGGGCGCGGTGGCGCCAGCCTGGAAAAAGTCGCACAACAGGCCGACGCGGTAATCGGTGTGCGTTCGATCTGGCGTGACGACCCGCTGTACCCGATGGCCCGGCGCAGCAACATCCGCATCGTCGAAATCGATGCCGCACGGCCGGTGGATGGTGCGCTGCCAGGGATTGCAGTCTCCGGTGATGATGCCTATGGCGCCTACCCTTGGCTCAACCCGACCAACCTCGGGCGTATGGCCGATGTGGTGGCCAATGACCTGGAGCGCCTGGCCCCGGGTGACAAAGCGAAGATCCAGGGCAACCTGGCGGGGCTCAAGCGCCAGCTGCTGGAGCTTTCTGCCAGCAGCCAGACACGCCTGGCCAAGGTCGACAACCTGACGGTGGTGAGCCTGTCCGAGCGGTTGGGTTACCTGGCCAGCGGATTGAACCTGGATGTGGTGGAGCAACCGCTGCCGACCGAATGGGATGCTGCCGCGCTCAAGGCGCTGGAGGAGAACCTCAAAGCGCAGGATGTAGCACTGGTGCTGGACCACCGCCAGCCGGAGGCCGCAGTAGCCGAAGCGATCAAGGCCGCCGGGGCGAAGCTGGTGGTGGTGGAGAGTGACCCTGACGATGCGTTTGCAGGGCTCAAGACCAGTGTCGACCAGGTGGTTGGGGCATTGGGCGAAAGCTGATCGAGCAGGCCGATGTGGTCAATGTGGGAGCGGCCTTGCGTCGCGAAAGGGCTGCACAGCAGCCCCGCAATTTTTGTATCAACGCAGAAACCCTGGGGCCGCTATGCGGCCCTTTCGCGACGCAAGGCCGCTCCCACAATGGATCGCGTCAGCTGAAAAGTTAACGCTTCATGCACCGCTGATAGCGCTCGTCCACCCGCCCGGCAAACCACGCCGTGGTCAACTTGCGGGTGATCTTGGGGCTCTTCAGTTCGATCCCCGGCAATACCGCCCGCGGCACAGGTTTACCGGCCTTGGCATCTGCCAGGGCAAACACCCCGCTGTACAACTTGCTGTCCTCGAACGCCAGGCTGTCGCCCTCTTCCAGCTGGCTGCGAATCTGCGGGTTACGCAGCCCCAGCTTCGCCCCCAGCTTTCTTGCGGCTTGCTCGGTGGCACCTGGCATGATCGCCCCCGGTGCAATCAGGTCGCCGTCCAAGGCAAGCGGCACGCCGGTCGCCTTGCCCAATGCGGCCTGGAACGCCGCGTTGCGGCTGGCGTACCAGCCCGCGTTGAAATCGGCAAAACGGTAGAGCTGGCGTTCGTAACTGGCGGGGTAGCCCAACAGGTGGGCGATGCCGAAGTACATGCCGCCGCGCCGCGTGAACACCTCCTGGCGAATCGTGCCGTCATGGCTGTAGGGATACGCCTGCGCATGCTTTTCGGCGAAGTCGATGCTGACCTGCATCGGCCCGCCGGTGCGCACCGGGTTCAGCCCGTCCAGCAAGGTCTTGCCCAGCGGTACACGGGCGATGACCTCGTCGTAAAGCTCGCTCAGTTGCTTCTCGCTGCGCACCGCCTGCAAACGCTGCTGGTAGCTCTGGCCGTTACCGGAGGGCGCCTTGAGCGCACCGTCAACCAGTAGCCTGGGGATATGCAAGCGCCCGGCACGGCGGTCGATTTCCTCGCGGGCGATACGCCCCAGGTTGGGCACCTGCGGGTCGGCAGTGAAAGTGGATTCCTGCTCGGTCACCGCCAATACAGCGCACAAATTGCTTTTGCTCGGCGTAATACGCTGGGCCTCGAACGCCACTTGGATGTCCTTGGCCCAGCCTTCGCGGTCCTTGGCCTGCGCAGGCAGCAACCGCAACAGCTGGGCGCGGACTTTGGCCGGGTCCGCCTCGGGCGCTTCTTCACGGCGCCCGGCACAGCCTTGCAGCAGCGCCAGCGCCATCAACCCGGCAGCCAGTAACCGGCCGTTCAGGGCTGTTCACCGACCAGGTAGGTTTTGCTGATGTGGCGAAACAGCGGGTGGCCGGCGCTGCCCATCAATTCGAACAACACCATCTCGCGGGTCACCACCTGCGCCCCGGCCTCACGCATGCGCGCCAGGCCCGCCGCCTTGCTGGCAGCGGTACGGCTGTCGCAGGCATCCTCGACCACGAACACTTGCTTGCCCAAGGCCAGCAGGCCAAGCACCGTCTGTAGCACGCAGACATGGGTTTCCATACCACACACGATCACCTGCTCACGCGCCATCAGGCTCGCTGGCAGGCAACCGGCAGCCACACAGGAAAAATGGCTTTTCTCCACCACTTCGGCTGCCGGTGCTGCGGCCAGCAGTGGCGCCAAGGTATGCCCCAGGCCCTTGGGATACTGTTCGGAAATCACCGTCGGAAGCTCCAGCTCGGCGGTCGCCGCCAACAACCAGCGTGCCCGTGCCCGAGTACCCTCAGGGTCGCTCATGGCGTCGATGAGTTTTTCCTGGATGTCGACGACCAGCAGCGTGGCCTTGTGTGGATCGATCAGCATTGTCCGCCCCTTGCCTGGGAAAAGGCCTAGCCTCCCCCAGGCAAGCGGTGACGTCAATCAGGCAGAAAGCCGAAGCGGTTCCAGTGAAGCCGTGAGCGCGCCAAGCACGTGGTCCTCCTGCTCATGGATGAAGAAGTGGCCACCGGGAAACATCTGCAGCGAGAACTCGGCTTGGGTTTCCTGGCGCCAGGCCTGCAATTGCTCGTCGCTGGCCCGGTCATCCGCCCCGCCCAGCACGTGCAGCGGGCACTGCAACGCCGCCCGCTGGCGGTAGGCGTAAGTGCCGCAAAGCAGAAAATCGGCGCGCAGGGTAGGCAGGGTCAGGCTCATCAACTCGGCGTTGGCCAGCACTTCCTCAGGGGTACCCTGGAGTTCACGCAACTCGCGGATCAGCTCGGCGTCGCTCCTGGGCTCGCGCCAGTTCTTGCCGTCGTAGTCTTCGCGCCGGGAGGGTGCCGCCGTACCGCAGGCAAACAGGGCCAATGGCGCGGGGCAGCCCAGCGCCTGCAGCTCATGCGCCAGCTCGAAGGCCAGCAATGCACCCAGGCTGTGGCCGAGCAACGCATAAGGGGCGCTCGTCGCCAGGCGCTGCTCGCTGGCCAGTTGCCGGGCCAGCACTTGCATGTCGGTGTGCAGCGGCTCGGCCATGCGTGCGCCGCGCCCGGGCAGCTCCACCGGGCGCACTTGCAACCAGGCGGGCAGTTTGCGCCGCCAGCGGTTGTAGACCATGGCGCTGGCCCCGGAGTACGGCAGGCACAGCAGGTTCAGCGCGGTCACTGGGCGGCTTCGGCCATTTTCTGACGCAGGCTCAGCGGGCGCATGTCGGTCCACACCTCGTCGATGTAGGCCAGGCATTCCTTCTTCAAGCCGCTCTTGCCGACGGCACGCCAGCCGTTGGGGATGGCTTTGTAATCTGGCCAGATCGAGTATTGCTCTTCGTGGTTGACCACTACCTGGAACTGGATATCGTCGCGGTCGAAAACGGAAGTCATTGCCTGTCTCCTTGAATGATGAGTGCCGCTGCACGCCTGGTGCAGGGGGCTTTCAAGTAGACGTAGCACGCGGTGAAAAAATTAGAGCAACTGGCGCGCCCCATGTGGGAGCGGTGCAGAAATCAAAGGTCAGGCATCACGCAGCAGGTCGTGGGTATCGAGCAGACGGAAGGCTACCTGCGGGTTGCGCTCCAGCCCGCGGCGAATTGCCGCCGGGATCGACTGCCGGGTCTTGCGGCACAGACCCGGCTGGTCATCCAGTTCAATGACGATACCGCGCATGGTCCGCACTTCGTTGTAGCCGGGGGCAATGTGCACGCGGATGCCGAGGTTTTCGTACAGGCGTTGCTGCAGGCGTTGCAGGTCCTCGAAGTCCTTGAGGTTTTCCAGGCGTTCAAGCAGGCGCTTTTCTTCCTGTCGGGTCAGCAGGAGGATGCGCTGGGCCGCCTGCGGGTGATCGACCAAGTGTTCACGGCCGCAGTCGCAGGCACCAGGAGGGCAAGGTTGGCGCAGAGGGGGTGGTGTCATGGAGCAAGCATAGCCCGGCAAAGGCCTCGAAAAAAACTTTCCTGTCAGGATAAAAAATTTCACAAACCGCTAGACCCCCACCCCTCATTTCGCCTATAAATCCCCAAAAGGAAATTTATATTCCCACGAAGAAACACCACTTTGCCCCTTGCGAAGCTTTTTTTGCCCTTGTGCCCGACCTGCCCCACTCCATCACGAGGCCTACCCGACATGCACCCCGCTCCCGATCACTTCATCCTGCGCGTCAGTTGCCCGGCCGTGTCCGGCATCGTCGCCGCAGTGACCACCTACCTGGCCGAGCACGGTTGCTACATCAGCGAGATGGCGCAGTTCGACGACGAGGACAATGGGCGCTTCTTCATGCGCGCGGTGTTTCGCTTCAACACCGGTATCCGTGGTGATACGCCGCAACTGGAGGCTGGCTTTACCGACCTGGCCCAGCGCTTCGGCATGCAGTGGAGCCTGCACAGTAGCGCCCGGCCGATGCGCGTGCTGCTGATGGTGAGCAAGTTCGACCACTGCCTGTCCGACCTGCTGTACCGCCACGCCAAGGGCGAGCTGGACATGCACATTACCGCTGTGGTCTCCAACCACCTGGACCTGCGCCCGATGGCCGAGCGCCAGGGTATCCGCTTCGTCTACCTGCCGGTGACCAAAGACACCAAGGCCGAACAGGAAGCCGCGCTGCTGCGCATCGTCGAGGACACTGGCACCGAACTGGTGGTGCTGGCGCGCTACATGCAAATCCTCTCCGATGACCTGTGCCGGCAGCTGTCGGGGCGGGCGATCAACATCCATCACTCGTTCCTGCCCGGTTTCAAAGGTGCCAAGCCTTACCACCAGGCCTATCAGCGCGGGGTCAAACTGATCGGCGCAACCGCCCACTACGTGACCAGCGACCTGGACGAGGGCCCGATCATCGAGCAGGAAGTGCAGCGCGTGGACCACGCCTACGCACCGGACGATCTGGTGGCCATCGGCCGCGACACCGAGACCATCGCCCTTTCCCGCGCCGTGAAATACCACCTGGAACACCGGGTGTTCCTTAACCACGACCGCACGGTGATCTTCAAATGAGCGCCCTTCCCAGCGTCAAGCTGATCGACGGCAAGGCCACCGCCGCGCGGGTGCTGGCCGAAGTGCGCGAGCAGGTGCTGGAACTGCGCCAGGGCGGCGTGCAACCCGGCCTGGCCGTGGTGCTGGTGGGCGCCGATGCCGCCAGCCACGTGTACGTACGCAACAAAGTGCTGCGCGCCGAAGAGGTGGGCATCCGCTCGCTGGAACATCGCCTGCACGCCGACACCACCCAGGCCCACCTGCTGACCTTGATCGACCGCCTGAACCGCGACCCGGAGGTAAACGGCATCCTCGTGCAACTGCCGTTGCCCGGGCACATCGACGAGCACCGTGTATTGCAAGCCATCAGCCCGTTCAAGGACGTGGACGGCTTCCACAGCGAGAACGTCGGTGGCCTGGCCCAAGGCCGCGATGTGCTCACCCCGTGCACCCCCAGCGCTTGCATGCGCCTGCTGCGCGACGCCTGTGGCGAGCTGCGCGGCAAGCATGCGGTGGTGGTCGGCCGCTCGAACATTGTCGGCAAACCCATGGCTGCCCTGCTGCTGCAGGCCGACTGTACGGTGACCGTGGTGCACTCGCACAGCCGCGACCTGCCGGCGCTTTGCCGCCAGGCCGACATCCTGGTGGCGGCAGTGGGCCAGCCACGGCTGATCGGTGCCGACTGGCTCAAGCCCGGCGCGGTGGTGATCGACGTCGGCATCAACCGCGTCGATGACGGCGGCCACAGCCGCCTGGTCGGTGATGTCGACTTCGCCGCTGCCCTGCCCCAGGTCGCCGGCATTACTCCGGTGCCCGGCGGCGTCGGCCCGATGACCATCGCCTACCTGATGAAAAACACCCTGCTCGCCCTCGACCTGCAACAACAGGCCGCCCACCAGGAGCGCACCTGATGCCTTTCGCCCTGCTGAAATACGGCCTGAGTGCCGACTACCCGGTGGAGGTCGACCTGCCGCCACCGTGCGAACTCAAGCCACGCTATGACGTGGTGATCATTGGCGCCGGCGGCCATGGCCTGGCCATCGCCTACTACCTCGCCAGGTACCATGGCGTGACCAACGTCGCCGTGCTGGAAAAGGCCTACCTGGGCGGTGGCAATACCGCACGCAACACCGCGGTTATCCGCTCCAACTACCTCACCAGCGAAGGTGTGCGCTTTTACGCAGAATCGGTGCGCATGTTCCAGAACCTGTCGAACGAGTTCGACTTCAACATCATGTATTCCGAGCGCGGCCAGCTCACCCTGGCGCACACCGATGCCACCGTGCGCGCCTTCCGCCAGCGGGCCGAAGTCAACAAGCACTTCGGCGGGCGCACCGAAATGATCGACCGCCAGCAGATTCGTGAACTGGTGCCCAGCCTTAACCTCGACCCCGGCCACCTGCCGGTGCTGGCGGGCCTTTGGCACATCGACGGCGCCACCGCGCGCCATGACGCAGTCGCCTGGGGCTACGCCAAGCAGGCAGCCAAGCGTGGCGTGGAAATCCACCCGCTGACCGAAGTGCAGGACCTGCTGATTCGCAATGGCCGCATCGAAGCGGTCAAGACCAACCGTGGCACCGTACAGTGCGGCTGCGTGGTCCAGGCCGTGGCCGGCGCCAGTTCGCTGCTGATGGCCAAGGCTGGCATACGTGCGCCGATTCACACCTACCCGCTCCAGGCCATGGTCACGCAGCCGTTCAAGCCGTTCCTCGATCCGCTGGTCAGTTCGTCGGCACTGCACTGTTATGTGCAGCAGACCAGCCGTGGCGAGATCGTCTTTGGCGGCGGCTCCGACCCCTACCCGCTGTACAACACGCGCTCCACACTGGATCTCAAGGAAAGCCTGCTAGCCCACGCCATCGAGATGTTCCCGTTCATGGCCAACGCCAAGCTGATGCGCCAGTGGGCCGGGATGACCGACATGACCCCGGACTACAGCCCGATCATGGGCCTGTCGCCGGTGCACAACTACTACCTGGACGCCGGCTGGGGCACCTGGGGCTTCAAGGCCACGCCAATTTGCGGCAAGACCATGGCCGAGCTGGTGGCCAGCGGCGGCAAAGTGCCCGAAATGATCGCCCCCTTCGCCCTGGAGCGCTTCAGCCGCTTCCAGCAAGTCAACGAAATGGGCGCCACTGCGGCCAGCCACTAGGAGCAACGACAATGAAGATCCTGACCTGCCCCTTGAACGGCCCGCGCAACATCAGCGAGTTCACCTACGGCGGCGAATTCAAGCACATGCCCGACCCGGCCCGCTGCAGCGATGCCGAGTGGGCAGACTACGTGTTCAACAGCGACAACCTGGCCGGGGTGGTGACCGAGTGGTGGCTGCACAACGCCTCCAGCTACTGGTTTCTGGCCGAGCGCCACACGGTGAGTGACCAGGTGCTGCGCACCTTCGACCCGAAAGCACTGTTCGACCGCCGTGTCGATTTCACCCCCGTTGCCACACCGGAGATCGCCGGATGAACAGCCACACCCGCCTCCCTGCGCCCATGGGCCTGCTGATCGACCGCGAGCGGCCCCTGCGCTTCCAGTTCGATGGCCAGGCCTGCCAGGGCTTTGCCGGTGACACCATTGCCAGCGCCCTGCTCGGTAACGGCCGCTGGCTGCTGTCGCGTTCGTTCAAATACCATCGCCCACGCGGCCCGCTGAGCATGGCCGGGCAGGATGCCAACACCCTGGTGCAGTTGCCTGACGAACCCAACGTGCTGGCCGACCTGGAGGCCGCATGCGAGGGCCAGGTGGTCACAGGGCAGAACTTCAACGGCAGCCTGGAGCATGACCGCGACGCCTGTCTGGGCAAGTTTTCACGCTTCATGCCGGTGGGCTTCTACTACCGCTCGTTCTACAAGCCCAAGGGCATGTGGAAAGTGTGGGAACCGCTGATTCGCAAAAAGGCCGGCCTGGGCGTGCTCGACCTTGGCTTCAAGCCGCAGTACTACGACAAAGCCTATCTGTTCGTGGATGTGGCGGTCATCGGCGGCGGCCCTGCCGGCCTGCGCGCCGCGCTGGACGCGGCCAATGCCGGGGCCAAGGTGCTGCTCATCGAACAACAGCCGGTACTGGGCGGCTCGCTCACCTACGCCCGCTTCGACATCGCCGGCACCCGCGCCGCCAGCCTGCGCCAGGCGCTGTTGGCCGCCATCGAGGTCCACCCGAACATCCAGGTACTGCTGGATGCCACCTGCAACGGCTGGTTCACCGACAACTACTTGCCAGTGATCCAGCACACACGCTTGTACAAGGTGCGTGCCAGCCGTTGCCTGGTGGCAGCCGGTTCGTTCGACCAGCCGGTGGTGTTTCGCAATAACGACCTGCCGGGCGTGATGCTGACCAGCGCTGCCCAGCGGCTGATGAAGCTGTATGCGGTCAAGCCCGGCCAGCGCGCGGTGATCCTCACCGGCCACGATGACGGCTATCTGGCCGCCCTCGACTTGCAGGAGCAAGGCGTGGCCGTGGCCGCAGTGGTCGATATGCGCGCTGCGCCGGCCGATGCCGCACTGGCCGCCGAACTGAAGCGCCGCGATATCCCCGTGTACCTGGGCAGCACGGTGTACGAAGCACTGCACGAAGCGGGTATGCGTCATGTCAACGGCGTGGACATTCGCCCGATCACCGGCCAGGGCAAGGTCGGCCCTCATGGCCTGCGCCTGGCTTGCGACCTGCTGTGCATGTCGGCGGGCTACATGCCGATATACCAACTGCTGTGCCAGGCCGGTGGCAAGTTGGCCTATGACGTCAACCGCGACGAGTTCACCATCAGCGACCTGCCAGCCGGGTTGGGCATCGCCGGCTCGGTGAACGGCCGTCACGCGCTGACCAACGTGCTGGCCGATGCCACGCGCGGGGCTGCCGATGCAGTGGCAGCGCTGGGCCTGCAAGCGCCACCACAATCGGTGTTCAGCGCCGAAGCCAAGGTCAATTTCCCCTGGCCAATCTTTGCGCACCCCAAGGGCAAGGATTTCGTCGACTTCGACGAAGACCTGCAGGTGCGCGACATCGTCAACGCCACCCGCAGCGGCTATCGCGACGTGCAGTTGGTCAAGCGCTTTTCCACGGTCGGCATGGGCCCGTCCCAAGGCCGCCACTCGGCGCTGCCCACCGCACGCCTGGTAGCGCAGGCGACCGGCCGCAGCATCAGCGAGACCGGGGTGACTACTGCCCGCCCACCGTTCCAGGCAGAAAAGCTGGCGCATGTCGCCGGCCGTGCCTTCGACCCTTACCGGCAAACGCCAATGCACCGCCGCCACTTGCAAGCCGGGGCGAAAATGATGCCTGCCGGCACCTGGCAACGCCCGGCCTATTACGGCAAGCCCGAGGAACGTGAGCGCTGCATGCAGGAAGAAGCCCGCCATGTGCGCGAAAAAGTCGGCCTGATCGACGTGTCTACCTTGGGCGGCCTGGACGTGCGCGGCCCAGACGCCGCAGAACTGCTGGAGCGCGTCTACACCTTCGGCTTTGCCAAGCTGCCTGTCGGCCGCACCCGCTACGCGCTGATGACCAACGAACAGGGCGTGGTGATCGACGACGGCGTCTGCGCACGCCTGGGCGAGCAACACTTCTATGTCACCGCCACCACCAGCGGCGTGGACCGCATCTATCAACAGATGCTGAAGTGGAACGCGCAGTGGCGCCTGGACGTGGACATCACCAACGTCACCGCCGCCCTGGCCGCGGTAAACCTGGCCGGGCCACTGTCACGCCAGGTGCTGGCCAAGGTGTGCGCTGACGTGGACCTGTCGGCCGAAGCCTTCCCCTACCTCGGCGTACGCCTGGGCAATGTAGCGGGCATCCCCGCACGCATCCTGCGGGTCGGCTTCGTCGGTGAGCTGGGCTACGAAGTGCATGTGCCGGCGCGCCATGCCGAGCGCCTGTGGGACGAACTGATGCAAGCCGGTGCAGGCCTGGGTATTCGCCCTTTCGGCGTCGAGACCCAGCGCCTGCTACGCCTGGAAAAAGGCCATGTGATCATCAGCCAGGATACCGACGGCATGACCCACCCGGCAGAGATCGACATGCAATGGGCCATCGGCCGCAAGAAGCCGTTCTTCGTCGGCAAGCGCTCCATCGAAATCCTTGAGGCGCAGCCGCTCAAGCGCAAGCTGGTCGGTTTCACCCTGCCGAAGGGCAGCCCGCAACCACTGGAGGGGCACCTGGTGCTGGACGGGCCGGCCATCAGCGGCAACGTCACTTCCTGCGAATACTCGCAAACCGTAGGGCAGATCATCGGCCTGGCCTATGCCGGTGCCCACCAGGCCACCCCAGGCATGCACATCCCGATCCGCGTGCAGGGCGGCGCGATGGTGCAGGCCAAGGTGGTGCAACTGCCGTTCCACGATCCCGACAACCAGCGCCAGGAGCTCTGAGCCATGACCCGTTTGCAAGCCGAAGCGTTTCTCCCTCACAGCCCGCGGGCCGAGTGGCGGCACACCTGCGCGTTGACCGACCTGACCGATGTGGCACGGGTCGGGTTTCGCGGGGGTGACACCGCCGCCTACCTGCAGCAGCGCGGCTACCGTTTGCCGCCGCAGCCGAACCAGGCCGTGCGCCAGGACGACGGCGGCTGGGTAGCGCGGTTGTCGCAGACCGAGTACCTGCTGCTGGGCAGCCTGGCCGACAAAGGCGCACGGGTGGCTGGCGCAGAGGCCGAGTGGGTGCAGGATGCCCAGCGTAACTACTTGCTGCCGCGCCAGGACAGCCATGCCTGGCTGCAGCTGTCTGGAGCCCTTGGCAGTGCGGTGATGGCCAAGTTGTGCGCAGTGGACTTGCGTGCCGAGGCGTTTCCGGCCGGGGCGGTGGCGCAGACTTCGGTGGCACGCATCAATGTGATTGTGGTGAATGTGGGCAGCGATGAGCGTCCAACATTACAGTTGCTGTTTGATCGGGCGTCACGGGTGTACATGCGGGCAGCGATGCTGGATGCCATGGATGAATTCGATGGCGGTTTGATTGAGCTGGGTGCGTTGGTGGGTTGATACGCGGTGAGGCCTGCAGCGTGTTCGCCGCACGATTTTCGGCGTTTGGCCCACGCTTGTGATTCGAGATTACGGCCCTCATCCAACTGTTCGGGCTCTCGCCAAAGTGGAACGGTGAATGGCAGCTTTTGCTCCCACACGTGCTCTGGGCACCTCGGGCTATCAGCTTGCCATTCACCGCTCTCACTTCAGATTCTATTCCTTCTCCAAGACACAAGCGGGTTTACCCGCGAAAGGGCCATCAGCCCAACATCAGGGTTCAAACCCTTCGACAATGATCACTTCAGCCTTCGCCACCCCCTGGCGATGGCTGCACGCCTCCTGGTACAGCGCGGACCGGTAACACGCCACGGCCTGCTCGTACGAATCAAACTCGATCACCACGCTACGCTGCGGGGTTGGCCGCCCTTCCATCGCCTCACTGCGCCCGCCACGTGCCAGGAAGCGGCCGCCGAATGCCTTGAAGGCTGCCGGAGCGCGTTGGGTGTACTGCTGGTATTGCTCGGGGTCGGTTACGTCCACGTGGGCGATCCAATAGGCCTTCATGCGCTGCTCTCCTGAAACGACGATATTTGTGTATGATGGTATACCATAATAATCACCCCACCACAGTGAGCGTGCAACATGGCATTCAACACCATCGAGGAACTTCTAGAGGACTACCGGCAAGGCAAGATGGTCCTGCTGGTGGATGACGAGGACCGAGAGAACGAAGGCGACCTGCTGATCGCTGCCGAGCGTTGCGACGCCCAGGCCATCAACTTCATGGCCCGCGAAGCGCGTGGCCTGATCTGCCTGACCCTGACCGACGAACACTGCCAGCGCCTGGGCCTGGAGCAGATGGTACCGGCCAACGGCAGCGCTTTTAGCACGGCGTTCACCGTGTCGATCGAGGCGGCCACCGGCGTCACCACCGGCATTTCCGCCGCCGACCGGGCGCGCACCGTGGCAGCGGCCATGGCCCCCACCGCCCGCCCCGAAGACCTGGTACAACCCGGCCACATTTTCCCCCTGCGCGCACGCGAAGGCGGCGTGCTGACCCGCGCCGGCCACACCGAGGCCGGCTGCGACCTGGCGCGCCTGGCTGGCTTCAGCCCGGCGTCGGTCATTGTTGAAGTGCTGAATGACGACGGCACCATGGCCCGCCGCCCTGACCTTGAAGTGTTTGCCGCCCGGCATGGCATCAAGATCGGCACCATCGCCGACCTCATTCACTACCGCCTGAGCACCGAGCAGACCATCAAGCGCATCGGCGAGCGCGAGCTGCCGACCGTGCACGGCACCTTCCGCCTGGTCACCTATGAGGACCGCATTGAAGGCGGTGTGCACATGGCCATGGTCATGGGCGACATCCGTCGCGAGCAACCGACGCTGGTGCGGGTGCACGTGATCGACCCGCTGCGCGACCTGGTCGGTGCCGAATACGCAGGCCCGCCCAATTGGACGCTGTGGGCAGCGCTGCAGAAGGTGGCCGATGAAGGTACTGGCGTGGTGGTGATCCTGGCCAACCATGAATCCTCCCAGGCGCTGCTGGAGCGTGTACCGCAGCTGACCCAGCCGGTAAGGCCTTATCAGCGTGGGCAGTCGAAGGTGTACTCCGAAGTGGGCACCGGGGCGCAGATTCTGCAGGACCTGGGCGTGGGCAAGCTGCGTCACCTGGGGCCACCGCTGAAGTACGCCGGCCTGGCGGGATATGAGCTGGAGGTGGTGCAGAGCATTGCGTTCGAGCCCGTAATGCCGGGCTGACCTCCGCCCTCCCTGCGACGCCGGCCTTGTGGGAGCGGCCTTGTGTCGCGAATGGGCCGCAGAGCGGCCCCTGCAATCTTTCGGTCAGCTCTGAAATCCTGGGGCCGCTTTGCGGCCCATTCGCGACACAAGGCCGCTCCCACAACGCCCCGGCAACCAAACCTGAGGGCAGGGTGATGGCCGGTCGCCTCATACCCCTTGCCAAAAGTTTGGAATACCATAATATGATATCCCGTAGACCTTAAATCTGCAGGCCGGCACCTACAATTAAAAACGGCCACCCAGACACTTTGTTTTAGCTGCTCCCCGAACACTGTTGGCGGGCGCACCACAAGCCCCGCCTCGAATAACAAAAGCAACGAGGGCGTAACCATGCTGTTGAGCAAACGTGTAACCGCAGTGCTGTCCGCCAGCCTGCTGACCCTGGCATGTCAAGCCGCCCAAGCCGCTGACAGCCTCAACTTCGTCAGCTGGGGCGGGACCACCCAGGACGCCCAGAAAGAAGCGTGGGCCGTACCCTTCACCAAAGCCACCGACATCAAGGTCGTGCAGGACGGCCCCACCGACTACGGCAAGCTCAAGGCCATGGTCGAAAGCGGCAACGTGCAATGGGACGTGGTGGATGTCGAAGCCGACTTTGCCCTGCGCGCCGCCAGCGAAGGCCTGCTCGAACCCCTCGACTTCAACCAGATCAAGCGCGACAAGATCGACCCGCGCTTCGTGTCCGACCACGGCGTCGGCTCGTTCTTCTTCTCCTTCGTACTGGGCTACAACGAAGGCAAGCTCGGTGCCAACAAGCCGGTGGACTGGACCGCACTGTTCGACACCAAGACCTACCCTGGCAAACGCGCCCTGTACAAATGGCCCAGCCCCGGCGTGCTTGAACTGGCCCTGCTGGCCGACGGCGTAGCGCCGGACAAGCTGTACCCGTTGGACCTGGACCGCGCCTTCAAGAAGCTCGACACCATCAAGAAAGACATCGTCTGGTGGGGCGGTGGAGCCCAGTCGCAGCAGCTGCTGGCTTCGGGTGAAGCTTCCCTCGGGCAGTTCTGGAACGGCCGTGTCTACGCCCTGCAGCAAGACGGCGCTCCCGTGGGCGTGAGCTGGAAGCAGAATCTGGTCATGGCCGATTTCCTGGTCATCCCCAAAGGTGCCAAGAACAAGGAGGCGGCCATGAAGTTCCTGGCCAACGCCAGCAGCGCCGAAGGCCAGGCCGAGTTCGCCAACAAGACCGCCTACGCCCCGGTGAACGTCGACAGCGTGGCCAAGCTGGACAAAGACCTTGCGCCAAACCTGCCCACTGCCTACGCCCAGGACCAGGTCACACTCGACTTCGCCTACTGGGCTAAAAACGGTCAGGCCATCGCGGCCCGCTGGAATGAGTGGTTGGTCAAATGAAAGTCGCCATCAACGCCCTGCATAACGCGCAAGGTGCCCCCACGGGCACCGGCGCCCCTGGGACGGCCCCTCGCCGCACCAGCCTGAGCCAACGCTGGAAAGGCAGCCGCAACCTACTGCCGGCCCTGCTGTTTCTTGGCTTGTTCTTCTTCGCACCGCTGGTCGGCCTGTTGCTGCGTGGCGTGCTGGAGCCAACGCCGGGGCTGGGCAACTACGAGCAGCTGTTTGCCAACTCAGCCTACGCACGGGTGCTGTTCAACACCTTCTCGGTAGCTGGCGTAGTCACCCTGATCAGCGTGCTGCTGGGCTTCCCACTGGCTTGGGCGATCACCCTGGTGCCCAAGGGCTGGGGCCGCTGGCTGCTGAACATCGTGCTGCTGTCGATGTGGACCAGCCTGCTGGCGCGCACCTACTCGTGGCTGGTGTTGCTGCAAAGCTCGGGGGTGATCAACAAGGCGTTGATGGCCATGGGTATCATCGATACCCCGCTGGAAATGGTGCATAACCTCACGGGCGTGGTAATCGGCATGAGCTACATCATGATCCCGTTCATCGTGCTGCCGCTGCAGGCCACCATGCACGCCATCGACCCGATGGTGCTGCAGGCCGGTTCCATCTGCGGCGCCAGCCCGTGGACCAACTTCTGGAAGGTGTTCCTGCCGCTGTGCCGTTCGGGGCTGTTCTCCGGGGCGCTGATGGTGTTCGTGATGTCGCTGGGCTACTACGTTACCCCTGCGCTGCTGGGCGGGGCGCAGAACATGATGCTGCCCGAATTCATCATCCAGCAGGTGCAGTCGTTCCTCAACTGGGGCTTGGCCAGCGCCGCTGCGGCATTGCTGGTGGCGATCACCCTGGTGCTCTTCTACCTGTACCTGAAGCTGCAGCCGGAATCCCCGGTCGGCAACGCGAGGTAAACCGCCATGCTCCTGTCTCCCAATGCCATGGGCCGCCCGCTGCGTACGGGCCTGTACCTGACCACCGGGGTCATCGCGGCCTTCCTGCTGCTACCGGTGGTGTTCATCGTGTTGCTGTCGTTCGGCTCGTCCCAGTGGCTGGTATTTCCGCCCCCGGGCTGGACCTTCAAGTGGTACGGCCAGTTCTTCTCCAACCCGGAGTGGATGGACGCCGCGCTGGCCAGCCTCAAGGTGGCCGTGCTGACCACCGTCGCCGCCGTGCTGCTGGGCCTGCCCAGCGCATTCGCCCTGGTGCGTGGCCGCTTCCCGGGCCGCGAGCTGCTGTACGGGCTGTTCACCATGCCGATGATCGTGCCGCTGGTGATCATCGCCGTGGCGGTGTACGCACTGTTTCTCAAGCTCGGCTACACCGGCACGCTGTTCGCCTTCGTGGTCAGCCACGTGATCGTCGCCCTGCCCTTCACCATCATCTCGATCATCAACTCGCTGAAGCTGTTCGACCAGTCGATCGAAGATGCCGCGGTGATCTGCGGTGCCTCGCGCCTGCAGGCTATTTTCAAGGTCACCTTCCCGGCCATTCGCCCGGGGATGATCGCCGGTGGCCTGTTCGCCTTCCTGGTGTCGTGGGATGAGGTGGTGCTGAGCGTGATGATGGCCAGCCCCGACCTGCAGACCCTGCCGGTAAAAATGTGGACCACCCTGCGCCAGGACCTCAGCCCGGTCATCGCCGTGGCCTCGACCCTGCTGATCGGCCTGTCGCTGCTTGTCATGTTCATTGCCGCCGCCTTGCGCCGGCGCACCGAAACAAACGCCTGAGCGCGCGGAGAAAACAACAATGAGTGCAGTGATCAAAGACAACGCGCCAGGCAAGACCCTGGTCAGCCTGCGCGGCCTGAACAAGCACTACGGTGACTTCACCGCCGTGGACAACCTTGACCTGGAAATCCAGGACGGCGAGTTCCTGACCTTCCTCGGGTCCAGCGGCTCGGGCAAATCCACGACCCTGTCGATGCTGGCCGGCTTCGAAACACCCAGCAGTGGCGAGATCCTGGTGGATGGCCAGTCGCTGGTGAATGTACCGCCGCACAAACGTGACATCGGCATGGTGTTCCAGCGTTACTCGCTGTTCCCGCACCTCAACGTGCGCGACAACATCGCGTTCCCCCTGGCCATCCGCAAGCTCAGCACCAGCGAGACCCAAAAACGGGTCGACGCCATGCTCAAGCTGGTACAGCTGGAGCAGTTCGCCCACCGCAAGCCGTCGCAGATGTCCGGCGGGCAACAGCAGCGCGTGGCGATTGCCCGGGCACTGGTGTACGAGCCACGCATTCTGCTGATGGACGAACCGCTCGGCGCACTGGACAAGAAGCTGCGCGAAGACCTGCAGGACGAGCTGCGCCAGTTGCACCGTCGGCTGGGTATCACCATCGTCTACGTCACCCATGACCAAGAGGAAGCCATGCGCCTGTCCCAGCGCATCGCCATCTTCAGCCATGGCAAGATCGTCGGCCTGGGCACCGGTTACGACCTGTACCAAAACCCGCCGAATGCCTTTGTCGCCTCGTTCCTGGGCAACTCCAACTTCTTGCGCATCAAAGCCAGCAGCAACGGCGCAGGCAGCTTCGAAGGCCAGCCGGTGGCCATCCGCCTGACCCCAGGCCTGGCCGCTGCGCAGGATGCGCTGATCATGGTGCGCCCGGAAAAAGCCCTGGCCCTGACCGTCGAACAGGCCGCCCGCGAACCACTGCCGGCGGGCTGGAACGAGGTGAGTGCCAAGGTGGGCGAAGTGCTGTTCCTGGGTGAAAGCCAGACCTGCCATGTGGTGACTGCAGGGGGCACCGAGCTGACGGTGAAAGCACTGTCGGCTGCGGGCATGCCGATGCAGCCGGGTGACAGCGTGAAGGTGCGTTGGGCGGTAGCCGATGCGTGCATCTATACCGAGTGGGCCGAGAGTGACCTGAGCAAATCTGCCGGGGCGCATTGAGTCCATCACTCGCCGCACAGGGAGGGCAAGGCCCTCCCCTAGCGGCTGTCACATTATCATCACGCCACTGTCGTAATCTGCCGGCCATCTCTATGCCATAGGCCACCCGGCATGCCCCGCCTGTTTGTCTTGCTGCTCACTTTGCTACCGCTGGCCACCCTGGCCGAGCCTGTACACCTGCGCGTTCAAGGCTCCAACACCATCGGCGCAGCGCTGCTCCCTGCCCTGGTAAAAGGGCAACTGCGCGCGCAGCAGGCCACAGTCGTCGAGCAGCAGCCGGGCAAGGTCGCCAACGAGTTGGTGATAACCGCGCGCGACGCACAGGGGCAAACCGTACGCATCGACATCGCCGCTCATGGGTCCAGCACCGGCTTCGTCGCCCTCGGCCGTGGCGATGCCGACCTGGCAGCTGCCTCGCGGCCGATCAACGACAGTGAAGTGCGCCTACTACGGGCCCTTGGCGACCTGCGCACTGCCAGCGCCGAACAAGTGATCGGCCTGGACGGTGTCGCGGTCATCGTCCACCCCGACAACCCGCTACCACAATTGAACACGCAGCAGCTGGCGCAGATTTTCTCTGGGCAGATCCAACGCTGGGAGCAATTGGGCATTCCTGGCGGCGCCATTCACCTGTACGCCCGCGACGACCGCTCCGGCACCTTCGAGACGTTCAAGGCGCTGGTGCTGGAGCCCCAGCACAACGAGCTGTCAGCCAAGGCTCTGCGTTACGAGTCCAGTGACGAACTGGCCGCGCAGGTGGCCACCGACCGCCAGGCCATCGGCTTCAGCAGCCTGGCTGCGGTGCACGGGGCCAAGGTGCTGGCGGTAGCCGAAGGCGACGCACCGGCCATGCTGCCGGAGCGCGCCCTGGTGGCCAGCGAAGATTACCCGCTGTCACGGCGCCTGTACTTCTACCTGCCGGCCAACCCCAAGCCACAGGCCAGAGCCCTGGCCGACTTTGCCCAGAGCCCGGCCGGCCAGGCCATCGTCGCCCAGCAGGGCTTTGTTTCGCAGCAGATCAAGGCCCAGCCAGTCGTGCCCCAGGCAGACATGCCGCCGCGCTACCGTACCTTGGCCCAACAGGCGCAGCGGCTGAGTGTGAACTTCCGCTTTCAGGAAGGCAGCGCCAGCCTCGATAACAAGGCCCTGCGTGATGTGCAGCGGGTGGCCGAGTACCTGCGCCAGGCTGGCAAGCTGCAGAGCAAAGCGGTGCTGGTAGGGTTTGGCGACCCCAAGGAAACGCCTGGCCGCGCCGCCCTGCTCTCGCGCCTTCGGGCCCAGGCAGTGCGCCGCGAGCTGGCGCGCGATGGCGTGGAGTTGCTGGAGGTGACGGGCATGGGCGATGAACTGCCGGTGGCCGGCAATGAGCTGGAGCAAGGGCGACTGCGCAATCGGCGGGTTGAGGTGTGGGTGTACTGAATTGATGCAGGGGCCCTGGCAAAGAAATGTAACAGCTCCCCATTCGGTATCTCCTGCAATCGGGTCTAGGCTCAAAGTCATGTGATACCGGGCCCCTCTGACGGCTGCCAAGCCGCCATGTCGGATCACTGTTGCCATGCAACGTCGACATTCAAGGAGGGGCTCATGACAGCTCTGCAAGCATTCCTCACCACCCCCGTACTCGGTACCAGCACCTGGTTGTGGCTGGTGTTCATTGCCATCGTCATCGGTTTGCTGGTGCTCGACCTGGGCGTGCTGCACCGCCACGACCGGGAAATCGAAATGCGCGAAAGCCTGCTGCTGTACTCGGGCTACTTCAGCGTTGGCGTCTTGTTCGGCGTCGGGGTCTGGTACCAGCTGGGCGCGCAATCGGCGCTGGAGTTCTACACCGGTTTCCTGGTCGAGCAATCGCTGTCGATGGACAATGTCTTTGTCATGGCGATGATTTTCAGCTACTTCGCCATTCCCCGCCGTTACCAGCATCGCGTGCTGTTCTGGGGCATCCTGGGGGTGGTATTCCTGCGGGCGATCATGATTGGTGTAGGCGCCGCGCTGGTGCAGAACTTTGCCTGGGTGCTGTATCTCTTCGGTGCTTTCCTGTTGTTTACCGGGGTGAAGATGGCGCTTTCGAAAGAAGACAGCCACCCTGACCTGGCCAACAACCCGATACTCAAGTTCGTGCGCAGGCACATGCGGGTCACCGACCAGATCCACGGCTCGCACTTCTTCGTGCGCCAGACCCCGCCCGGGCACAGCAAGGCGCTGCGCTACGCCACCCCGTTGTTTCTGGCGCTGGTGCTGATCGAACTGGCCGACCTGGTGTTTGCAGTCGACAGCGTGCCCGCGATTTTCGCCATCACCCAGGATCCATTCATTGTCTACACCTCGAACATCTTCGCCATTCTTGGGCTGCGATCGTTGTACTTCGCGCTGTCGGCGTTGATGCACCGGTTTGTATACCTCAAGTATGCGTTGGCGCTGGTGCTTATCTTTATTGGTTGCAAGATTTTCTATCACGGCATGGTGGGCAAGGTGCCGGCACTGCTGTCGTTGGGGGTGACGTTCGGGTTGTTGCTGGGTGGGGTGGTGGTTTCGTTGGTCAAGACGCGGGGGGAGAACCCGGCGATCGCGGATCATTCGCCTGAGCAGTCTTCAAATGCCGATTGTCCAGTCAGCCCAAAAGACGAAGACCCGCAGATGCGGATCTGATACGGCTACTTGATTTTAAATAATGCCCATACAACTACCATCCAGATGAATCCAGTCATGCTTAGCCACGCAGCAACCTTCAACTTACGCTTCAGCTTCTGCGGAAAGGCATTCAACTCGCCAGCATCCAGTTGCCCCATACGCAGCGCTAACCACGGAAATGCAACTAGTCCACTTACCGTACAAAGGGTCAGCCAGCGCCACTCAAATGATCCAGAACCCCATACACGCTTAATGCTTTCGAAGTAGGGATTGCTCGTGATGGCCGAGCAGGCGACGCCATAATCTTTCGTCAACGTCGCGACAACACTAAGAGCTAGCCCAGGTATACCGATAACAAAAGGACTTAGTAGAATTACCAATTTGGCAAGTGGTTGCCAGCCAGTAATATCAATCACTGGTCGCCTCGTAGATAACCTCGCCTACCGACTCACCGAGCTTGCCGCCCAGCACTCCCCCAGCCATACCGCTGGCACCCACCAGCACTATGCCGCACACTGGCCCGGCCAGACCTGCAGAGCCCATAGTAACAACGGCACATACTGTTCCGGATACGAGGACTGCTCCTGAGGAGCCAAGCATAGCTCCGGCGGTTCCAACAGCAAAACCTCCTGTCTCGGTCAGTCTGACCTTTTTACAAGCTTCGGTTTCTCCAGCTTGACATACCTCACGTACTTTCAAGTAGGACGAAGTCCCTCCTAGCCCAACCGCAGCGTATCCACCGCAGGAGAGATGCTTGCTAAGCTTGGCAACCTTATCCAGATGCGTCGCGTACCCCGGAATCTGCCCCGGACCACCGGCCTTGGACCAATGATGCACAAGACTCTTGGTCGAAATATTCAAGCTCCTCCTCAAGCGCTCATAGTTCCCAAGGTTCAACTGCTTGTTCAGAAATGCCGTTTTCAACTGTCCATCTAGCTGCTGCAAAAGTCGGCGCCGTTCAGCGAAAAACGCTGGGCTGTTCAAGTGGCCATGGCGCAGGAACTCTCGCTGGTGCAACTGCTCGATACTGGTCAATGTATGACTGACCTGTTTCAAACCTTGATCGAGCATGTCCTTGCCGACGCCCATGGTCAGATACTTCCTACACATTGCGGGAGTTTGCGCGATCACTATGGGAGCGGGTTCACCCGCGAAGAGGCCGGTGCAGGCCGCTGACTCAGCGCCCGCTACGCAACAGCTCCACCGGCACATACTTGCCAATTTCATATTTGCCAATCGCCGCCCGGTGCACTTCATCCGGCCCGTCGGCCAGGCGCAGGGTGCGCTGCATGGCGTACATGTAAGCCAGCGGGAAATCGCCACTCACCCCTGCCCCACCGTGAATCTGAATCGCCCGGTCGATCACCTTCAACGCCACGTTCGGCGCCACCACCTTGATCTGCGCGATCTCGCTGCGGGCCACCTTGTTGCCCACGGTGTCCATCATGTATGCCGCTTTCAGCGTCAGCAGCCGGGCCATGTCGATTTCCATGCGTGAGTCGGCGATCTTGTCGACGTTGCCGCCCAGCCGTGCCAGTGGCCGACCAAATGCAGTACGTTCCACCGAACGTTTACACATCAGCTCCAGCGCACGCTCGGCCATGCCGATCGAGCGCATGCAGTGGTGGATACGGCCAGGGCCAAGGCGCCCTTGGGCAATCTCAAAGCCGCGCCCCTCACCGAGCAGCACGTTTTCATAAGGCACCCGCACGTTCTCGAAAAGCACTTCGGCATGGCCATGAGGGGCATCGTCATAGCCGAACACCGGTAACGGGCGGACGATCTTCACGCCCGGCGCATCGGTGGGCACCAGCACCATCGAATGCTGCTGGTGGCGTGGCCCTTCAGGGTCGGACAGGCCCATGAAAATCATGACCTTGCAGCGCGGGTCGCAGGCGCCGGAGGTCCACCACTTGCGGCCATTGATGACCCATTCGTCACCGTCACGCACGGCAGTGGCGGCCATGTTGGTCGCGTCCGAGGAGGCCACGTCCGGCTCAGTCATGGCAAACGCCGAGCGGATCTCGCCGCGTAACAGCGGCTCCAGCCACTGGCGTTTCTGCGCTTCGCTGCCATAACGCACCAGCACTTCCATGTTGCCGGTGTCCGGCGCCGAGCAGTTGAACGGTTCTGGCCCGAGCAGCGAGCGGCCCATGATTTCCGCCAGTGGGGCGTATTCCAGGTTGCTCAGGCCGGCGCCGTATTCCGATTCGGGCAAGAACAGGTTCCACAGCCCTTCGGCGCGGGCCTTGGCCTTGAGTTCTTCCATGATTGCCGTGGGCTGCCAGCGGTCGCCCTCGGCAACCTGGCGCTCGAACACGGCTTCGGCGGGGTACACGTAGGCGTCCATGAACGCAGTAACGCGCTCGCGCAGTGCCTGGACCTTGGGCGAATAGGCGAAATCCATCGGGGCTACCTTCACGGTTCGGAGTACATGGGCAGAGCCTAGAGCAGCGCAGCCCCATCCACCTAGTCTATTTTCCGCGTGTATAAACATTCATAACCGATATATGATCGGCCAATAATTCCAACAAAGAGCGGCGCCCATGAACCTCAGCAAGGTCGACCTCAACCTGTTCATCGTGTTCGATGCGATCTACACCGAAGCCAACCTGACCCGCGCCGGGCAGATTGTCGGCATTACCCAGCCAGCGGTGTCCAATGCCCTTTCGCGGCTGCGCGAAACCTTCAACGACCCGCTGTTTGTGCGCACTGCACAAGGCATGGTGCCCACGCCGATGGCGCAGAACATCATCGGCCCGGTGCGCAACGCTTTGGCACTGCTGCGTACCTCGGTGCAGGAAAGCCGCATCTTCAACCCGCAGCAGGCCAACAAGACCTTCCGCATCAGCATGACCGACCTGACCGAAGCGGTCATCCTGCCGCCGCTGTTCCAGCGCCTGCGCCGTCTGGCGCCTGCGGTGCTGATCGAAAGCTTCCTGTGCAAGCGCCGCGAGACCACCAAGGAGCTCGCCGCCGGCCGCCTGGACTTCGCCATTGACGCGCCCCTGAACACCGACCCGCAGGTGCGCCACATCAAACTGATGCAAGACCGCTATGTGTGCGCCCTGCGCCAAGGCCACCCGCTGGCTGACAGCAAGCTGACCCTCGACAGCTACCTGAGCATGACCCACATCCATATTTCCAGCCGCCGCAACGGCCTGGGTTACGTCGACCTGGCGCTGGGCAAGATGGGTGTACAACGCAAGGTCGCCCTGCGTTCGCAGCACTACCTGATGGCCTCGCAGGTGTTGCAGCAGACCGACATGGCGATGACCGTCCCCGAGCGCTTCGCCCGTCGCCATCAGTTGCGTTACCAGCCACTGCCAGTGGAGGTGCCGGCACTGGAAACGCACCTGTACTGGCATGAAAGCACCGACCAGGACCCGGCCAACCGCTGGATGCGCGAGCAGATCACCGAATTGTGCGAACGCGTGGTAGCCGAGGAAGAGAAGACCCCACAGCCTGCCTGAAGACGCCTGCGAGCGGCGGCGCCTCAGCTCTGCTCGACTGTAGAAAAATATTCTCCAAAAAGTTCGCAGGGGAGAAATTTTTATTACAGAGATTCAGAAAAAATTGGCGGGAAGCGAAAACTATCTTCTTCATCGCGGGTACGCTTATCCCAACAATCGCCGATTTCACGGCGACAGATATGGACCCGCCCGAATGCCTAGCGCCCCTCTTTATTTCGATTACGCCGCCACCACCCCCGTCGACGACCGGGTCATCGAAACCATGCTTGCCTGCCTTGGCAGCGAGGCCAACTTCGGCAACCCGGCGTCCAGTGGCCATGCCTACGGCCAGGCCGCGCGACAGGCCGTGGAGCACGCTCGCCAGCAGGTGGCCGAGCGCGTCGGCGCGCAAGCCGACAACCTGGTCTGGACCTCGGGCGCGACCGAGTCCAACAACCTGGCACTCAAAGGCATTGCCCAAGGCATCGACCAGCCCGGGCACCTGATCACCAGTCAGCTAGAGCACAAAGCCGTGCTCGACACCGCGGCCGAACTTGAACGCCAAGGCTGGGCCGTCACCCGCCTGGCGCCGGATGCTGCCGGCCTGATCCAGCCTGCAAGCGTGCAGGCAGCGTTGCGCGCCGATACCCGCCTGGTGTCGCTGATGGCGGTCAACAACGAGCTGGGCACGGTTACCGATTTTGCCGCCATCGGCCAACAGGTGCGTGACCACGGTGCCCTCCTGCACGTGGACGCCGCACAGGCCGTAGGCAAGCTGGCCATCGACCTGAAGGCGGTGGCCGTGGACATGATGTCATTTTCGGCGCACAAGGTTTACGGGCCAAAAGGGATCGGCGCGCTCTATGTCGGCCCACGCGCCCGTACGCTGATGCGCGCGCAGATGCACGGCGGCGGCCATGAGCAGGGCCTGCGTTCCGGCACCCTGGCAACCCATCAGATCGCGGGCATGGGCAGCGCCTTTGCCTTGGCCGGCGAACCAGGTGACAGCGAGCACCAGCGCCTTGAGCAACTGGCCACGCGCCTGCGCGAGGGCCTGCTGGCTTTACCCGGCGTCACCCTCAACGGCAGCGCCAGCCAACGCATCCCCCACACCCTGAACCTGTGCATCGACAGCAAGGGCTTCAACAGCGCGGCCCTGGCCAGCGAGCTGGCCTTGTCGACCACTTCGGCCTGCAACTCGGCGAGTAACGCCGCCTCCCATGTGCTGCTGGCACTGGGGCTGGACGAGCGTCAGGCGCGCAACAGTGTGCGCTTGAGCATCGGCCGATTCACGACCGAGGCGCAAGTGGACCAGGCGCTCGCAGTGTTTGGCCGGGTGCTGACGACGGCATCGGCTGCACTGTGGTGAACACACGCTAGAACAAGCGGCTGTCCGGGGTAAAATCCTCGACCTGGATTTTCGCACGCTGTGCCTGCGCGTGCCGTGGGTTGAACAGGTAGTTGATGGTGCTGGGCATGATCGCGCTCGGCACGGGCAGCAGTAAAGCCGAGCAGTCATCCAGAAAGCGATTGCCCAGCGCCCGGGTCAACTCAGGCTGAGCGGACCAGCCGGGCTGCAAGGCGGGCAACTGCGCCTGTGAAACCGTGTCAGGCAATTCGATACGGATCAGGCGCATGGTGGTAGGAAAATCCTCGGGGTCGATCTCCAGGTGCACAAGCACCTCGAGCATCGCCCCGGAAGGGCTGGTGGCGGCATACACCACGGGCCGGCCCGCCTGGTGCCAGCGTCCGCTAACACGCAGCCCCCCAGTGCCGCTCAAATCTGCATAGGCGCTGATACGCCACAAAATCACAGGCCAAAACCCTCGGCAATCTGCAGCAGCATCTCTTCGACCTGAGTGGTGCCTTGCTGGGTTGTGAGCATCTGCATCGGCGTCAGCCCCGAAAAACGTTCCTTGGGCTTGGACAGCCAGCGCTTGGCCTTGTCCGCCTCGCCAAACACGGCTTCGGCCATGGCGGTGATGTGGGCCGAACGGAACAGCCGATCACTCTCTTCCACGGTCAGCGGCTGGTCACGCTCGATACGGGTTTTCAGGGTGCGCAGGGGAATGATCTGGTCCCGCTCCACCGGCGTGAACACACCGCGCTCGGTCAGCTTCACCAGCCAGGTAGCGGCAAAACCGTGGGTGATCCGGGTGTGGATTTCGAAGTCACTGGCAAGTTCGGGTATTTCCAGCAGCGCCTGCAGGCGCGCCCGGTACTCGTGGTAACCGTTGTCACGAAGCACTTCGGCAAGCATGGCATACTCCTGTTTCGGCGTTTGCCGACAAGTATGCGGTATTCACCGGATCATTGCCAGTTTGACTGGCCCCCTTGGTTGTGGGGGCACTGCGCCCCCGCTCCTTTCAGAAGGTACCCGGATAAGCCCCGCCATCGATCAGCAGGTTTTGCCCGGTGATATAGCCGGCATGCGCACTGCACAGGAACGCACAGTACGCGCCAAACTCCCCGGCATCGCCAAAGCGCGCCGCCGGGATGGCCTTGCGCCTGGCCTGGGCAGTGGCTTGCACATCGCCACCCGCCGCCTGCAACGTTTTTTGCAAGCGCGCGGTGTCGAACGCCCCAGGCAGCAGGTTGTTCAGTGTCACATTGCTGCCCGCCAGGCGCTGCTGCCGGGCCAGGCCGGCAATGAAACCGGTCAGGCCACTGCGGGCGCCGTTGGACAGACCAAGCATGTCGATCGGCGCCTTCACCGCGCCTGAGGTGATATTCACCACCCGCCCGAAGCCCCGCTCGGCCATGCCGTCGACAACTGCCTTGATCAGCTCGATGGGGGTGAGCATGTTGGCGTCCAGCGCCTTCAGCCAGTCGTCACGCCCCCAGTCACGGAAGTCCCCCGGTGGCGGGCCACCGGCGTTGTTGACCAGGATGTCGACCTGCGGGCAGGCCGCCAACAGCGCCTGGCGCACCTGGGCATCAGCAACATCGCCGGCCACGGTAAGCACCTCGATGCCCGGGCAGGCCGCACGCAACTCGCTGGCGGTCTGCACCAGGGTGGCTTGGGTGCGGGCATTGATGACCAGGTTCACGCCTTCTTTGCCAAGCGCCTCGGCGCAGCCTTTGCCCAGGCCTTGGCTGGCCGCGCAGACGATGGCCCAGCGGCCGGTAATGCCTAGATCCATTGTGTTGGTCCTTGATGCAGTAGGGTTTCAGGGGGGTAATCTAGAGCACAGGACAAGGCCGCCGATAATGAAAAGAGCTGATCCACCAATAACCGGCATTTATCCCCGCCAGCAACAGGCTGAAGGGCTGGCGTCAACAAGTTTCAATCGGCCGTCAATTCCTCTACCAGCAACCGCGCCGCTGGCGCTAGCGGCGTCGCCACACGGTGCACGATGCCGAACGGCTCGCTCAAGGCCCGTAGCTGCACCGCCAGCGACACCAGTAACCCGCGCTGCTCGGCAAAAGTCGCCACAGCACTGGGAATGACCGCCACCAGCGTCGGGTCATCTTCCAGCAGCATGAAAGTAGCGAAGGTTGAAAAGGTTTCCAGCGGATAACGGGGCACCTCCACCCCTGCCTCGCTCAACTCGCGCTCCAGCGCCTGGCGCATGGGCATGTTCGCCGGGTAGACCACCCAGCGGTAATGGCTCAAGTCGCTGATATGCAGTGACGCTGCCCCGGCAAGCGGGTGTTGCGGGTGCGCGACCACTACCAATGGCTCCTGGGCCAGTTCGACAAAGGCATAGTCTGTGGCGTTGCGGCCCAGCCCCGGCCGGCAGATCGCCAGGTCCAAGCGCCCCTCGTCCAGCTGGGCGAGCAGGTTGGCGCTGGTATTCTCGGCAATTTCCACTGCCAGCTGCGGCTGCTTGCGGCGCAAGCGCCCCAGGGCGCTGATTAGGGTCGGCATGGCCCCCATGATGCTGCCCACCGCCAGCCGCCCACCCTGGCCTTGGACGATGCCCAGCACCTCTTCGCGCAAGTGCCCCAGGTCGCTGTGGATCAGCCGCGCGTAGCGCACCACGCAACGGCCCACGTCGTTGGCTACCAGGCCGCTGGGCAGGCGCTGGAACAAGGGTACACCCAACACCTCCTCCACCTCGCGCAACGCCTTGGTGGCCCCGGGCTGGGAAATGGCCATGGCTTCGGCAGCCTTGTGCAGCGAACCACAGCGATCCAGCTCGATCAGCAGGCGCAACTGGCGCAGGCGCAGGCGAGAAAAAATGGAATCCAGGGAAGGGATCATCAGGCAGGCTCGACATGGGTCTTGTAATGCCGAGCACTATAGAGGGTCGTCAACGGGGGAGTATTGAGTTTCAAGCAAATGACCCTTGATCGCAGAACACGCATACCAGCCCGTTATGCTGCGCTGTCGCCCGTGGAACAAGGCTTCGGCAAACGCCGCTTTATCCTGTGGGAGCGGGCGCGCCCGCGAAGAGTGCGACGCGCTGCATGGCACCGGCTGCGCCGGTGTTCGCGGGCTTGCCCGCTCCCACAGGGGCCCCGCCCAATCAGGTATTTATGTTCGAGTAACGCGCTTACCGCGGTCTACGCCGTGCCAGGCAGGCGTAACCCAGGCCCAGCACACTGATCGCCAGTACGCTCAGCAACACCATCAACTCGCGGCTGTAGCGCGCCACCATGGCCGGAAAACCGATGACTTCGTGGTACACCTGCACATTGGCCACGCCGTCGGCGTGGCTGATGCTGACCCCGCCTTGGCGGATCTGCAAATAGTCTGCATCGAAATAGACCCAGACCTTGCACGTGCCACCCGGCTCGATGGCCGGGATGTCCACCTGCGCGGTGGCGGTTTCCAGCAGGGTGTCGTTGCCGGCAGCATCACGCACCTGCACCAGGCCCTTGGCTGGCAGACGGACCTTGACCTCCCGTACTGGCGCATCCCCCCTGTTGCGTAGTTCGATGAGCAAGCCAGTACGGTGATCGACCAGCCCGGCCTCGAAAGGCTTGGCGAACAGCTGGGCATAGGGTGCCTGGGCCATTTCTATCAACCGCTCGACCTGATCGTGGCTTAGCTCGCCTTGGCCAATGCTGTTGATGCGCCCCTGCAACTGCTCATACTTGAGTTGCTCGCTGGCTTTGCTTATGCGCTCGCTGAACTGGGTGGGATAGGTGAGGTAGGCATAAGTCAGTGACGCCTCCAGACGCGGGTTGCCCCTGAGCAACACGTAGGCGGCCAAAAGGACCATCAGGCCCGCAAGCACGGCTACGAGGAATTTCCCCACCTTGTCCCAGCTCAATGCGAACTTCCTTTTGTGGTGATACAGACGATTCAAACCGCCCAAGGGTGCCAAGTTAAGGCCCCCCAGGCAAGCTTGACTAGCGTTCGCGTTCACCTTCCCGCGCCTGACGCATCTGCAGCAGCTGGCCATCGATCAGTGCTTTGGCCATGCCCGCCAGGTAAACCGTGGCCTGCATCATCACCTTGCGGTCGCCAGGCCTGTCGATGGCCTTGCGAGTGATTTCAGTCATGCAGCCCATGATGCTAGATGCCTCCATCAGTGCGGTCCTCATCGGCAGCTGCGGTTTCATCTGCACCAGTTCGGCATCGGCGTTGCCAAACCGGCTCGCTGCACGCACAACATTGAGCTTGCTGCTTTTCGGGTTGTCGTTGTCCATGTCCATTCCTCGGGCGGTTGCGGGCATGCCCAGACTAGGACGCTGCTTTGCCCCCCACAATGACCAGCAGGGTGGTAACAATCACTTTCGGAAATGGACTACAAGCACTCCATGAAGTGTGCCCTCCGCCACCGATCAGCCCTTGACCGCCACCTGGCAGTGTCGGACGATCAACCTCCCCCACCCCAGGACGAACACCATGCTACGGATACTCGGCAGAGCCTCCTCCATCAATGTGCGAAAAGTGCTGTGGGCCTGCGCTGAATTCGAGGTTGCATTCGAGCGCGAAGACTGGGGCTCTGGCTTCAAGGCCACTGACAGCGCCGAGTTCCTGGCGTTGAACCCCAATGCCATGATCCCGGTGATCCAGGATGGCGACTTCACCTTGTGGGAATCCAACAGCATCATCCGCTACCTGGCCAACCGCTATGGTGCCACCGCGTTCTACCCCGACGATGCCCAGGCGCGGGCCAGGATCGACCAGTGGATCGACTGGCAGGCCTCAGACCTGAACCGCTCGTGGAGCTACGCATTCATGTCACTGGTCAGGCACTCCCCCGCGCACCAGGACCCGCAAGCACTTGCCGCCGGTTGCGCGGACTGGTCTCGCTACATGCACATCCTCGACCACCAACTGGCCAGCACCGGTGCGTATGTGGCCGGCAGCCAGTTCACCCTGGCCGATATCCCTATTGGCCTGTCGGTCAACCGCTGGTTCGAAACGCCGTTCGAACACCCGCAACTGCCAGCGGTGCGCGATTATTACGAACGCCTCAGCGAACGCCCGGCCTATCACCTGCACGGCCGTAACGGTACACCGTAAACGTACAACACGGGTTTCACTGCCGGGCATTGGGTAATACTGCGAGTCATTACCACTAGTCGTTTACCCCCGGGTGACCTGGCCGGCAAATACAGCGCCGGGCTGCGTGGCAGCTTCAGCCAGCAAGCCCTGCAGCAGTTACTGGTCCTGCGGCCTGCGAGCCATGCCGCAGGACGGCGGTTACCGCCTGATCCCGGCCAACCGCTGCCATTGGGTGCTGTGGCACTGGACCCGACCAACGTGACCGGCACTGCCAGCCTCGGCGAGCAGACCGAAAACGGCATCACCGTGGTGGCGGCAACGGCACTGCTGGATTCTGGGGCTGCTTTGCAGCCCATCGCGACACAAGGCCGCGCCTACAAGAGATCCCATTTTCCCTGTAGGCGCGGCCTTGTGTCGCGAAAGGGGCGCACAGCGCCCCCGGCGATCTCAGTTTGTTACACCGCAACCTGCCCCCCCGCTGCCACCACCCGCCCACGCCAGGCAAACAGCAACACCATCACCAACCCCAGTGCCGCCATCGCGGCGCCCGCCAGGGAAATCGCCGGGTAGCCCAGCCCTGCGTTGATCACTGCGCCACCCAGCGCGGCGCCAATCGCATTGCCCAGGTTGAACGCACCGATGTTCACCGCCGAGGCCAGGTTGGGCGCATCCTTGGCTGCCTCCATCACGCGCATCTGCAACGGCGGCACCAAGGCAAAACTGGCCGCGCCCCAGAGCAGAATCGCCACGGCTGTCGGCAGCGGCCAGTCGAGCACCAGCGGGAACACCAGCAGCACGGCAATCAACAACGCCAACGACAGGATCAGGGTACGGTCGATCGAGCGGTCTGCCGCCTTGCCCCCCCACACATTGCCCAAGGTCAGGCCAACACCGAACAACACCAGCATGGCTGTCACGAACGTGGTGGATGCGGCCGCCTCACTCTGCAGGATCGGCGCAATGTAGGTGAACACCGTAAACATCGCACTGGAACCCACCACCGTCAGCAGCAAAGCTGCCAGCACCGGGCCGCGGCCCAGCACACGGATTTCAGCCATGGCCCCTTCGCCTTTGGGCGACGGCACATTGGGCAGCGCGTACCAGAGGGTGGTCATCGCCACCAGGCCAAGCCCGGCGATACCCCAGAAGGCTGTGCGCCAGCCCAGCATTTCACCGAACCAGGTCGCCAGCGGCACGCCGCCGATGGTGGCCAGGGTCAAGCCCATGAACATCGCCGCCACCGCCCCGGCACGCTTCTCGGGTGGTACTACGCTGGCTGCGACAATCGAGCCGATGCCGAAGAAAGCACCGTGGTTCAGTGAGGTGACAACGCGGGCCACCAACAGGCTGGCGTAGTCGCTGGCCAGGGCCGACATCAGGTTGCCCAGTGTGAAAATGGCCATCAGCCCGATCAGCAGATAACGCCGCGGGATCTTCACCGTGGCCAGGGTCATCAGCGGTGCGCCGATCAGCACGCCGATGGCATAGGCGCTGACCAGCAGCCCGGCAGCAGGGATGGAAACGCCAAGGTCAGTGGCGATACTGGGCAACATGCCCATGGGGGCGAACTCGGTGACACCGATGCCAAAGGCACCGATGGCGAGTGCGACAAGAGGTGGATTGATACGCATGGCAAGCTCCTTATCTATGCCGCAAATGCTACGATCTGTTTCAAAAGCGCACTAGACTGCTTTTTTGCTAACCACCTTTGCGCACGAGGCACAAATGGACTTCAGTGGAAGATCCGGCGAGATGGAGATATTTGCCAGGGTGGCGCACGAAGGCAGCTTGTCGGCTGCCGCGCGGGCACTGAACCTGACGCCTTCTGCGGTCAGCCGTATCCTCGCCCGCACCGAACAGCGCCTGGGCACCCGCCTGCTGCTGCGCACCACACGGGCAATCACCCTCACTCCCGAGGGTGAGGCGTACCTGCGCGGTGCACGGCGGGTGCTGGCCGACATGCTCGAAGTGGAAGAAGCCATCACCGACCAGGGGGTGCCGCGCGGGCGCTTGCGGGTGAGCGCCGCACTGGGCCACGCCCGGTTGACCGTAGTGCCGCTGCTGGCGGCCTTCAGCGCCCGCTATCCGCAAGTGCTGGTTGATCTTACCCTCAGTGACGAAGTGGCCGACATTCTCGGTGGCCAGGCCGACGTGGCATTACGCTTCGGGCACCTGCCGGACAGCTCGTTGAGCGCCCGCGCCATTGGCGAAACCGGCCAGGTGGTGGTCGCCTCACCCGAATACCTGCAACGCTGCGGTACCCCGCTTGAGCCTGAAGACTTGGCCCGGCACAACTGCCTGCGCTTCAATTTCCGCCGCGCGGCGCCCGACTGGCCGTTCCGCCGCGACGGGCAGGCGTTCTCGTTGAAGGTGACGGGGAATATCGAATGCAGCAGCGGCGAAGCCTTGGCGCAACTGGCCAGGCTCGGTGCCGGCGTGGCACGCATCGGTACCTTCACGGTGGTCGATGACTTGGCCAGCGGGCGGCTGGTGCCATTGCTGGAGGCGTACAACCCTGACGACCGCGAGCCGATCCATGCGGTGTTCGTTGGCGGGCCGGCCATGCCGGCGCGGGTCCGGGTGTTCGTGGATTTTCTGATAGAGCACTTGTCGGGCGGCCTGCGCACCCCCTTGTAGAACGTCTTCCGGGCTACGCGTTGGGAGCGGCCTGGTGTCACGACAGGGTGCATGAGCCGGTCGTGGTGCGCTGCGACCACAGTCTGACCTGACGTTGATATCTACAGTTGGGTTATCTTCGACGCTTCACTGTACGGCCAGGGCCAGACCACCATGCGCATTGTCATTCCCGACGACTACCAGGATGTGATCCGCACGCTCGACTGCTTCGCCAAACTGAGCGGGCACGCTGTCAGCGTGCTTCATGAATGCCAACCCGCCACGCCAGAGCAACTTGCAGCACGCTTTGCCGACGCCGACGCACTGGTACTCACCCGCGAACGTACCCGCATCGACGCCGCCTTGCTCGACCACCTGCCTGACCTCAAGCTGATCAGCCAGACCGGCAAGGTGTCCAGCCACCTGGACCTGGCAGCGTGCACGGCGCGGGGCATAGCCGTAACCGAGGGGCGTGGCTCGCCGGTGGCGCCTGCGGAACTTGCCTGGGCGCTTATCCTGAATGCCCGTCGGCAGCTGGTACCGGCCATCGATGCCTTGCGCCAAGGCCATTGGCAGGTCAACCTGGGGCAGGCGCTGGCCGGCCAGCTGCTGGGCATTTGGGGTTACGGCAAGATCGGCCAGCGCCTGGCGCGCTACGCACAGGCATTCGACATGCACGTGCTGGTGTGGGGCAGCGACAGCAGCCGCGCCGCAGCCCAGGCTGATGGCCACCGCGCAGCCGCCTCGCGTGAGGCATTTTTTGCTGAAGCGGACATTGTCAGCCTGAACCTGCGCCTGTCGGCACAGTCGCGCCACGGGGTCACCTTCCGCGATTTGTCCAGCATGAAGCCCGATGCCCTGCTGGTCAACGTCAGCCGCGCAGAACTGATTGCCCCAGGGGCATTGCTGCAGGCACTGGATGCCGGGCGGCCGGGTTACGCGGCAGTGGATGTTTTCGAAGAGGAGCCGGTGCTCGACCCCGCCCATCCGCTGCTGCGCCACCCTCGTGTACTCAGTACACCGCACCTGGGGTATGTGGAGAAGAACGGTTACGAGCTGTACTTTGGCGACGCCTTCGACAATGTGCTGGCGTTTTTCGAAGGAACGCCAAAGAACGTTGCCAACCCCGAGGTGCTGGCGGCTCGGCGCTGAGCCCTGTGGGCGCGGGCATGCCCGCGATGGGCCGCACAGCAGCCCCAGTCATTACGTATGGACTGCACGCGCCCATTGGGCATGTGCCTTCAAGTTGCGTTCAACCGAACAGGTTCAGCCCCAGCGCAAAAACGGCCACCGCCAGCGCTACCAATGGCACAGCATTGCGCTCCAGGTACGCCGCCCAGCCAGGGCCGGCCAGCTGCTGCAATTGCAGCTCGCATTCACGCTGGCGCTCAGCCAGGCTGGCCAGACGCGCCTCGACGCTGTCAACGCGCTGAGCCTGGGTGCTGGTGGCCAGCGCTAGCCGCTTCAACGCCGTAGTCACAGTGGTGGACAACGCGTCCCGTGCCAGGTTGCTCGCGGCCAGTTGCTCCTGGTACTGCTCAAGGCTCTTGCGAATCGCCCCTTCCTTCTGCACGCGGGCCAGGGTACTTGCCACCAGTTTCCGGTTCTGCGCCTCGCCACTGGCCTGCAGCGCAGCCAGTTCGAGTGCATGCTGGGCCTGCACACTTTCAAGGCGCTCCACCTCTTGCCTGCAGAAAGCATGGCCCTCGGCCAGCGCCGGCAGGTCGTCGAGCTGTTGCTTGGGTTCGTATGGCTGGTTCATCAATTTCTGTCCGGATACAGCGGTAAAGGGCGGAAAGCTATCAAATTGGCATCACCGAATCCACCGGCCAACAAGAGAATTGAGCAGTTGATCAGGTAACGAGGGCACCGCAGGCCTGGGGGCTTTCGTCGCTGCGCAGGCGTACACTTCCCTTCAGCACAGGTTCAGGAGTTGCTCAATGCCCTACCCCATCGAACAGAAACTGGTCATTGGCGTTGCCTCGAGTGCGCTGTTCGACCTCACCGTCTCGGACGACATCTACAAGACCCAGGGGGTTGAGGCGTACCGCCATCACCAGCAGCAGAACCTGGACGAGCCATTCCCCAAAGGTGTGGCGTTCCCGTTCATCCGCCGCTTCCTGAGCATCAACCAGGCCTTTCCCTCTCAACTGCCGGTAGAAGTGGTGCTGCTTTCGCGCAACTCCCCGGAAACCGGCCTGCGGGTGTTTCGATCGATCAACCACTATCAGCTGGACATCACCCGCGCAGCGTTCATGTCGGGTCGCTCGCCCTACGAGTACATCCCGGCATTCAATGCCTCGCTGTTTCTCAGTGCCAACGAGGAAGACGTGCAGAAAGCCATCGATGCCAACTACCCGGCCGGGCGGGTGCTGCCGACGCGCATCTACGATGACGAGATCGACACTGAATTGCGGGTGGCCTTCGACTTCGATGGTGTGATTGCCGACGACGAGGCGGAAAGCGTGTACAAGCGCAACGACAACCTGGACGATTTTCAAGAGCACGAGCGCGTGCACAAGGGCATTCCACATTCGCCCGGGCCGTTGGCGGACTTGTACCGCAAGCTGTCGCTGATACGCATGCTGGAGGACCGCAAGCTGGCCGAGGACCCGGCGTACAAGCGGATCTTGCGGATTGCCATTGTGACAGCGCGCAATGCGCCCTCACATGAGCGGGTGGTGACGACGTTGAAGGATTGGGGGGTGTCGCCGGATGAGTGCTTCTTTCTCGGCGGGATGGAGAAACCCAGGGTGCTGTCGATTCTCAAGCCGCATGTCTTCTTTGACGACCAGCGCAGTCACCTGCAGTCGCCGGCAGGTGATTTGCCGATGGTGCATGTGCCGTTCGGGGTGGCGAACAGGGAGCGTTCAACGACGCGCTCCCCGCTCGACACGCCTGTGCAGGAGCAGGACGACACCGGCGTTGCCGGTGCCATCCAGCCTGTCTAGCGAGCAACTTCCTCGACAGGGGTATTGACGGCCGGGCGGCTACGCTGCCCCAGCAACGCACGCGCCGCCAATGCCGCTACTACAAGGCCAGGTGACGCTGCCAGCAGCAGACCACCTACACCGGCCCCGGCCGCCAAAATCTGCCCTGCAGCCAATGGCCCGGCCATCGACCCCAGGCGCCCTACAGCCACCGAAGCCCCCACGCCGGTCGCACGCACGTGGGTCGAATACAACGTCGGCGCAAGTGCATACAGCACCAGCTGGCCACCGATGGCGCAATAGCCTGCGGTAAATCCTGCCAGCAGCATCAGGCCGAAGCTGGTCGACAACCCAAGGCCTGCCAACGAAGCGAGCATGCCAGCATACGCAATGAAAACGGCCCGCCCCGCCAAGCCTCGGTCCATCATTCGCCCGGTGAGGAACGAGCCTGCAGCGCCCCCCAGGTTGAACAGTATCTGCACCGCACCTGCCTGAGGACGGCTGTAGCCCTGCCCGATCAGTAGCGACGGCAACCAGTTGAGCAGCATGTACAGCACGGTTAGCGTGAAAAAGCACGCCACCCACAGCAACAGGGTACGGCTTACCTGCCCCGGGCCGAACAGCTGGGCCAGCATGCCGTTGCCGCCGGTGCTGGCAGCAGGCTGGGCACGGAACGCCTGGGACTCCTTCAGCCACACCATCAGCACAAAGGCAATCGCAATGGGGGCGATACCGCCCACGTAGAACACCGCCCTCCAGTCCTCGCCCAGGCCGGCCATGCCGATGACCGACGCGATCGCCCCTCCCAAGGGCACGCCGCAATAGGTGACGCTCACCGCCGTGCTGCGCAGGCGCTGCGGCGCGGCCTCGCTGGCCAGGGCAATCAGGATCGGCAAGGCTGCCCCCAATCCCAACCCGGTCATCAGGCGCGCGATCAGCAACGAGGTGTATGTATCAGCGTGGGCGGTACCCAGCGAGAAGCCGCCGAACAGCAGCACCGCCACGATCAGGATTGCCTTGCGGCCCAGGCGGTCGGCCAGCCAGCCGCCAATGAACGCCCCCGGCAACAGCCCCAGCAGCCCGGCACTGAATACCCAGCCAAGCATGGCGGGCGTCAGCGCGAATGCCTTGGCCATGTGCGGTGCAGCAACCCCGGTGGCCTGAAGGTCCAGCCCTTCCAGCAGCGCCACCAGAAAACACAGGCCGATGGTAAGCACCGGCTTGCTTGAAGATGAGGATGAATCACTCATGTATGGCCCCTTTTGTTGTTATGGGTCGGGAAGTCAAAGCCTGAACGTGGCACGCAAGGAAACGAACGACGAGTCTTCGCCACCGGCTTCCTTGATGGCGGAACCTACGTCGTAGTACTTCATGTCGAGATCCAGCGTGAGGTTGGGCGTCGCCAGCCATCGGGTGTTGGCGCGGTAGATGGTGCCCACATGCCGGCCGGTGCCGCGGGTGTTGGCCAGCATGCTCATGCCAGGCATGTACACGCCATCCTCTTCGCGCTGCTTCCAGACTTCGAGCACGCCTTGTTCGAAGCGCACCGTGCGCCAGGGCGAGAAGCCGAACGTGGGCCCGACCACGATCACGTTGCTCAAGGTGGTCAGGCTGGCCTCACCGTAAACGCCGTTTCGCGGGAACAGCGGGTCGAAGGTGCCGACCTTGCCGTCGCCTGGGTCGCTATCACCGCTGGCGGCGTCGGCACGCATGCCCAGGCGCGGCTGCCAGGGGTGGTCGAAGGTGTAACCACTGTCGCTCGACACTGCCCAGGCACGGATCGAGGCGCCGCCCAGGTGGCCGCCCTGCCCGGCCAGGTTCCAGCTCCAGTCCAAGGCCTGATAGCGGCCAAACAGGCGCGTGCCGTAGGTGTAGCGCTGTTCGTCCCCAGCCTCGCCGGCCAGGCTGCGGTCATCGGTTTGCAGGCCGAACGCGAACAAATCCATGTTCCAGACGGTCGTCAGCGGCAGGGTGCCGTACAGACCGTAAAACTTCACCGCGTTGTTACTGCCATCGTCCCAGCTGTCCTCACCTGTTTTCAACGGCCTGACGGCAAAGGCATCGAGCTTGCGCCCGTCCTTGAGGTTGAGGCTGGCACGCACGCCATCAAAGCTCAAGCGCAGGTTGGGCACATCACGGTAGGTGACGAACACCTGGTCGCCGAAGGCCATCTCCTGGCGCCCGACCCGCGTCGTATAGCGCCCCGCAGCAAAATCGTGATTGAAGTCGATGAATGCCTGGCGGATTTCATTTCGACCTTCGTCGTTAGGTGAGTACAGGTCTTTGCCGAATGCACGGGTGTTCTCGACCTGCACGAAGGTGCGCAGGGCGTCATCAAACAGGTGCAGGTCAGCATGCGCTTGCAAGCGCTGCAACAAATAGGAATCGTCGTTCAGGCCACGCAAGCCGAAGAAGGGCTTGTTCAGTACGTCGGCGCGATAACGCGCCTCAGCCCCCAGTTGCAGCCAGGCCGACTCGGACAAACGATGGTAGCGCAGCCCATCGAACGGGTCGCCGGCCTTGGCGGGGTCATCCAGAAAACGGTAGTCCTCGACCCAGCGCGGGGCGCCAGGCCTGCCTGGCCGGCTGTCTTCAAGCGGACTGGCCGCTTGCACGCACTGGCACAGCGAAAGCAGCACAACGGGCACCAACGCCCGGTTCAACGGCCTCGTCATCAGAATTTCCCTTTACTTGTTTTTATAAAATTGGATAACTCTGTTAACGATTATTTTTGTTAATCATCTTGCCGTCAATAGCCAATCGACTGCCCGCAAGAGGCAGGCGGCATTGAGCGTTCGCTGATCGAACGCTTATGCACGCAGGTGCTGCGATATGGCGCCATTGATGGCTACTATTGGCCTTGCGCGCTGTCTGCTACGCGGTCATACGCGTCTAAACACTCATTAAAACAACAAGAGCACCTACATGAACTGCCTCAAACCCCTTGCTGCCCTCGGCCTGCTGATGCTTGGCGCAAGCCAAAGCCTGGCTGCGCCAACCGTTAAGCAACCAAACATTCTGCTTATTGTTGCCGATGACCTCGGCTTTTCCGACTTGTCTGCGCTTGGAAGCGAAATCCAGACCCCGCATCTGGACCAGCTACTGGCCGACGGCCGCCTGATGCTGGACTTTCATGCCGCGCCCAGTTGCTCCCCCACCCGCGCAATGCTGATGTCGGGCAACGACCCGCACATTGCCGGGCTGGGCATGATGGCCGAAGCACGCAAACGGCTGCCCCCAGGTTCCGAAGTGCGCGCAGGCTACGAAGGCGTGCTCGGGGCCAACGTCGCCACCTTGGCCGAACTGCTGCACGATGCCGGGTACCGCACCTACATATCTGGCAAATGGCACCTGGGCATGCAGCCCGCTCAGCAGCCGCAAAATCGTGGTTTCGACCAGGCCTACGTGCTGCTGGAAGGGGGCGCTGCGCACTTCAAGCAAGCCAACATGGACTTGCAGTCGAACTACAGCGCAACGTTCCAGCACAACGGCAAACCCATCGAACTGCCCGACGACTTCTACTCAAGCACCTGGTTCACTGACCGCCTGATTTCCGCCATCGACGAAGGCAAGGCCAGCCAAAAACCCTTCTTCGCCTTCGCCGCCTACACCGCGCCACACTGGCCCTTGCAGGCGCCAGACAAATACCTGGCGCAGTACCGCGGCCGCTACGATCAGGGTTACGAGGCCATTGCCCACGAACGCCTGGAGCGCCAGCGCAAAGCCGGGCTGGTGCCGGCGGACTTCCCGCGCCAAGCGCAACTGGAGGGCGTGCCGAGCTGGGCATCACTGACCGTTGAGCAGCAACGCCAGTCAGCGCGCACCATGGAGGTGTACGCAGCCATGGTCGCCGCACTGGATGCCGAAGTCGGTCGGCTGGTAGATCACCTGCGCAAGGCCGGCGAGCTGGATAACACGCTGATCCTGTTCATGTCCGACAACGGGCCGGAAAACGCTACCCGCGTCGACCCGAACTGGATCAAGCAGCATTTTGACAACAACCTGGACAACTACGGCAAACCTGACTCGTTCCTGATGATCGGCCCGGCCTGGGCCCAGGTCAGCGCCCTGCCCAGCCGTCGCTACAAGATGACGACCTACCAGGGCGGCATCCGCGTGCCCGCCTTTGTCTATTACCCGGCAACGATCAAGCCCGGGCGCAGCGAAGAACTGGCCAGCGTCAGGGACATCATGCCCACCCTGCTGCAACTGGCGGGTGCGCCCATGCCCGGCATCAAATACCGGGAACGCGATATCGTGCCGCCGCAAGGCACCTCGGCGTTGGCCTACCTGCAGGGCCAGGACGCGCGAATTCATGCCGAGGACGAAGCCCTGGGCTGGGAAATCAACGGCAGCGCCTCGTTGCGCAAAGGCCCGATGAAACTGCTGTGGGATGCCACCGATGGCAAGCCGGCCTGGCACCTGTACGACCTGGGCAAAGACCCCGGTGAGCACCACGACATCGCTGCCGATCACCCCGAGCAGGTCGCCAGCATGCTGCGCGACTGGAAAGCGTATGCGCAGCGCAGCAATATCGCTATCGACGCCGATGGCCACCCCGCAAGCCCTGCCAAACCGGCCACCCCGACCGTGGCCAGCAAGCCATGATTGCCCGAGTAGCCGGCTGCGCACTGGTCGCCGCCGGCCTGCTCGCCGTGGGCTACAGCGCCTGGCCAGAAGCCCCGGCGCCGGTGCTGCTGTGCAACGGCTACAGTGGCCTGCCCGCAGCACGCCAGGGCGCCTGGCGTGACGGCCTGGTGCGCGTGCCAGGCGGCACGTTCAGCTTTGGCTCGGACCGCTTCTACGACGAAGAAGGCCCGCCCCATACGGCTAGCGTGGCGGATTTCTGGATCGATGTGCATCCGGTCACCAACGCCCAGTTCGAACGCTTCGTAGCCGCTACCGGTTACCTCACCCATGCCGAGCGGGGCATCAGCTTCAAGGACGACCCCACCCTGCCCGAGCACCTGCGGGTGCCTGGCGCGATGGTATTCCAGCAAGGGCCGGACGTGCTCAGCCCTGGCTGGCAATTCATGCCTGGGGCGAGCTGGCGTCACCCGCAAGGCCCGGGCAGCAGCTTGGCGGGGCTGGAAAACCACCCGGTGGTGCAGGTGGCGCTTGAAGATGCCCAGGCGTATGCCCACTGGGCCGGGCGCACGCTACCCACCGAGGCCCAGCTGGAATACGCCATGCGCGGAGGCTTGCAGGATGCCGACTTCAGCTGGGGCAAAACGGAACTGCCCAAAGGCCGGATCATGGCCAATACCTGGCAGGGCCAGTTTCCTTATCACAACGCGGCAGCCGACGGCTTCACCGGTACTTCACCGGTGGGCTGCTTTCCGGCCAACCGCTTTGGCCTGTTCGATGCCGGGGGCAATGTGTGGGAACTGACCCGAACGGGCTATCGTCCTGGCCACGACCCACAGCGTGACGCCGCCCTCGACCCGCCAGGCCCCACCCTGGACCAAAGCTTCGACCCCGCCGAACCTGGGGTGAAAGTGGCCGTGATCAAGGGCGGTTCGCACCTGTGCTCGGCAGACCGGTGCATGCGCTACCGGCCCTCGGCGCGGCAACCGCAGCCGGTGTTCATGGCGACCTCACACGTAGGGTTCAGAACGGTTGGTGAATAAACGGCGAAGGTGCTGCGGCCGCGTCGATGGCCGCCACCTGCCGGTCGAAATCGGGCAACAGGTAGTCGAAGAAGTAACGGGCACTTTCCTGCTTTTCCAGGCGCTGCGGCGCGTCGACAGGCAGCGCCTGGATGCAGCGGCACGTGCGGGCCCAGGCATAGGCCTGCAAGGCTGTACCGCAAAGTTGCAGAAAGTCGCCCGCAGCCCGGTACGGGTACTCGGGGTCGTCTGCTGCGCTGAGCTGCACCTTGGCAAGCACCATTTCCAGCGTGTCGCAAACCCTGCGCAACGCATCGCCCTCCTCGCCCGCACCCGTTTCCTGCCGCAGCTCGACCAGCAGCAGCGCAAAGCCTTCGCCCCCATCCCCCAGCACCTTTCGCAGCAGCAAATCGTTGGCCTGCACTTCATTGGTGCCTTCGTAGATCATCGCAATGCGGCTGTCGCGCAGCGTTTGCTCGATGGCGAACTCGCAGGTGTAGCCATAGCCGCCGAACACCTGCAGCGCCTTGCTGGCCAGGTTGAAACCGAGGTCGGTGAACACGGCCTTGATGATGGGCGTCAACAGCGCTGCCAGCTTCGAGGCCTTCGCCCGTTGTGCGAGGTCAGCTGATGCATCGGCAATATCCAGCCAGTGCGCTGCCCAGTAGCCCAGGGCCCGCATGCCTTCGGTGCGCACACGCAGCTCCAGCAAGATGCGGCGCATGGCAGGGTGCAGGTGAATGGGGTCGGCAGCGCCCTTGGCCTGCCCCGGTGCATTCATCTGCCGGCGCTCCCAGGCGTACGCGCTGGCGTACTGCCAAGCCGCCTGGGCATGCGCCAGCCCCTGCAGGCCGACATGCAGCCTGGCCGAGTTCATCATCACGAACATGGCGGCCAGGCCACCGTGCGCCTGCCCCACCAGCCAGCCGCTGGCCCCTTCGAAACGCAGCGCGCAGGTGGCGCTGCCGCGAATGCCCAGCTTGTGCTCAAGGCCATCGCAGTACACGGCATTGCGCTGGCCATCGTCCAGCCATTTCGGCACCAGCAGCAGCGACAAACCACGGCTGCCCGCTGGCGCATCCGTTAGCCGCGCCAGCACCAGATGCACGATGTCGTGTGTCAGGTCGTGGTCGCCGCCAGAAATGAACAACTTGTTGCCGGTGACGGCGTAGCGGCCGTCGCCCATGGGTTCAGCGCGACAACGTAGCAAGCCGAGGTCACTGCCGGCCTGAGGCTCGGTCAGGCACATGGTCGGCAGTGTCTCGCCGCTGACGATGCCCGGCAGATAGCGCGCCTGCAGTTCGTCAGACGCATGGGTTTTCAGGCACAGGTAGGCGCCATGGGCGATGCCGGTGTACATGGCCCAGGCGTGATTGCTGGCGAACAGCATCTCCTGCAAGGCAGCATCCAGCACCTGGGGCAGCCCTTGCCCGCCGAGTTCCGGGGCACAGGCCAGCGCCGGCCAACCACCCTCGACATAGGCTCGATAGGCCGCCGCAAAACCCTCCGGCGTGCGTACATCACCGTCGTCCAGGCGGCAGCCTTGGCGATCGCCCGGTGCATTCAGCGGGGCCAGCACCTGTTCACTGAAGCGGGCGGCCTCTTCCAGCACCTGAGTGGCCAGGTCGAGATCGATATCTGCATAGGGAGGCATTGCCTGCCAGGCCTGCTCGGCCCGCAGCCAGTGTTGCAGCACGAATTGCATGTCCGCCAATGGCGCCTTCCAGGGCATGGGCTACCTCGCGTTCAAGCCGTGAATTGGGGGTTTTCGATCAGCAGCGCCATGCCTTGGCCGCCACCGATGCAGGCGGCTGCGATCCCGTAGCGCAGGCCGTCCCGGCGCAGTTGCCGAGCCAGGGTGTGCACCAGCCGCAGGCCGGTGGCGGCCAAAGGGTGGCCCAGGGCGATGGCACCACCATGAACGTTGAGCTTTTCCACATCGAGCTGCAGCGCCCGGGCCACGGCCAGCACCTGGGCAGCCTGGGCCTCGTTGATTTCGAAACGGTCGATCTGCGCCAGGCGCAGGCCGCTGCGTTCCAGCAGCAGCGCGATGGCTGGGGCAGGCCCGATGCCCATGGTGTGCGGCGACACACCAACCGCCGTGGCCATCAGCAAGCGCGCCAACGGCAGCCGGGTACAGGCTGAGTAGCGCGCCACCACAGCTGCGGCAGCGCCATCGACTACTGCACAACTGTTGCCCGCCGTTTGTACGCCGTCACGGTGCACCGCACGCAGCCGGGCCAACGCTGCAGCATCCGTCGTGCGTGGGTGGCTGTCCCGGCTGATTTCGCTTACCCCACGGGGCAGCTCGATCCCGCGTGGCAAGCAGCCTTCAATATCGAATGCCTCAGCCGTGACACCGACGATCTCCTCATCGAACCAGCCCTGCTGCTGGGCGCGCAAGGCGCGCTGGTGGCTGCGCAAGGCCCAGGCATCCACGCATTCACGGTGCAAGCCGTACTCACGCGCCAGGTTGTCAGCAGTACCGATCATATCCACCCCGGCAGCGGGGTCGTACAGCGCTTCCCAGAGGAAGTCCTTGAAGCCGACCGGCGCACCCAGCCGAAAACCGTTTCGATGTTCGTAGGCCGCAACCGGGTTGCGCGACATCGACTCGGCGCCCACGCACAGCACCTGCTGGGCGCCACTGCGCAGCTGCTCGCCGGCCTGGCGCAACAGTTCAAGGCCGGTGCCGCAGATACGTTGCACCGCCAGCGCCGGGACGGCCTGAGGCACGCCGCAGTACAAGCCCACATGGCGCGGCAGGAAGTAGGCATCGAAACTGGCCTGGGCCATGCTGCCGGCGAGCACGCTGTCCACCGCCTGCGGGGCAATACCTGCCCGAGCCAGCACCGCACGCCCGGCCTTGATCCCCAGGTCGATGGGCGACACAGCGGACAGTGCGCCGCCCAGGTCTACCCAGGGGGTACGCACCATGCCCACAATGGCTGCGTCATCGAACGCTGTACACAGGCCGGCACTGCTCATGACCGACCCTGTGCGTGCAGCTGGGTCGGGCCTTCACCGCGGTACAACGCATCTACCTGCACGGCCCGCCGCTGCAGCACCGCACGCTGGTTGATCGAACCCTTGTCGGTGATTTCGCCCGCGTCGATCGACGGCGGCTCTTCGAGCAGCGCCAGCCACTCGATGCGGCTGGCGTTGCCCTGGGCGTCACGGTTCAGGCGCGCCAGCCACGCGGCAAACCAGTGGCGTAGCGTTTCGCAGCCCAGCACCTCGGCATCACTGGCATCGGCCGCCAGGCCAGCAAGTGCCCGGCACTCGGGCAAACGCGGGAACACCAGCAACCCCAGGCACTCGCGGTCCGGCGCGGTTACCACGATGTCCTGCACATAGGGCGAGCCTTCCAGTACCGCTCGGTTACGCAGCGGGCCGACACTGACGAATACCCCGGACGATAACTTGAAGTCCTCGGCGATACGGCCATCGAACATCAGCCCCTGCTCGGGCTGCTGCAGGTCGGCCAGTTTCAGCGCATCGCCAGAGCAGTAGAAGCCCTCCTCGTCAAAGGCTTCGGCGGTTTGCTGCGGCGAACGCCAGTACCCCGGCATGATGTGCGGGCCACGGAAGCGCGCCTCCAGCTTGTCGGCCTGGGGTACCAGCTTCACTTCGCAACCCGGCGCCGGCAGCCCCACATAACCGGCCATCGATAACGGCCCGGTGGTGAAGGTGCAGGACGGCGCCGCTTCGGTCATGCCCAGGCCAGCCATCATGCGGATGCGCTCGCCACAGTGCTGCTCGGCGATGCGGTCCAGGCGGTCCCATACGCTTTGCGACAGGCCCGCGGCGGCGAAGAAGAACAGCTTGATGCGGGCGAAGAACACGTCACGCAACTGGGCGTCCTGTTCCAGTGCCTTGGCCAGCTCTTCCCAGCCCTTGGGTACGGTCAGGTAGGCTGTTGGCGAGATTTCGCGCAGGTTGCGCAAGGTTTCGCCGAAGCCTTGCGGGGTGGGTTTGCCCGCGTCCAGGTAAAAACTGCCACCGTTGTACAGCACGATGCCAAGGTTGTGGCTGCCGCCAAAGGTGTGGTTCCAGGGTAGCCAGTCCACCAGCACCGGCGGCTCTTCAGCAAACACCGGAAAGGTCTGCAGCAACATCTGCTGATTGGCGCAGAGCATGCGCTGGGTGGTGATCACTGCCTTGGGCAGTTTGGTGGAGCCCGACGTGAAGAGGAACTTGGCGATGGTGTCGGGCCCGGTGGCGGCAAACGCTGCATCGCCAGCAGCGGTGTCGCACGGTTGCAGCAGGCTGTCGAAGCTCAAGTGCCCACGCCCCGGCGCTTCGCCGCGCATGCTGACCACGGGTACCGACGCATCAAGCACGGCATCGAAGGCGCGCAAAAACGGCTGAGTATCGGTGGTGAACACCAGGCCGGGGGTCAACACCTGGCACACATGCCGCAGCTTGGCAAAGTCCTGCGACAGCAGCGCATAGGCCGGCGACACCGGGCAATACGGGATGCCGGCATACATGGCGCCCAGCGCAATCTGCAGATGCTCGATGTCATTGCCGGAAAACAGCGCCAACGGCCGCTCGGCGCTCAGGCCAAAGCCCAGCAGGTGGGTGGCGATGGTGCGCACCTGGCTGAGCATTTGCGCATAGGTGATCTCGCGCCAGGCGCCGTCAGGCTCACGCGCGGCAATAAAAACTGTATCGGGGCGCATCTGCGCCCAGTGCAGCAGCCGGTCGAGCAAGCGCGCAGGCAGCGGCGCCAGCGGCTCGACCGGCTGCATGCGCAGGATGCCGTCGGCTTCACTGACCTGCACCTGAGGGTGCCCGATGGACACCTGCCGGTAGGGCGTGCATTGGCCAGGGTCGGACGACCGTAAGCGGGCTTCGGTATTCACGCAGGTTGCTCCTTGTTCTTGTTGTACATCCTGCCGCCGCCCGGCGCTGCCGGTGGCGGCCAATCGCGTGTTGCTCAGATGGGATAATGCCGCGGGCCATGCTGCAGGGTGACCCAGCGCAGCTGGGTGAACTGGTCGATGGCCGTGCGGCTGCCGAAGCTGCCGTAGCCACTCGACTTGACCCCGCCAAACGGCATCTGCGCCTCGTCGTGCACGGTCGGGCCATTGATGTGGCAAATGCCCGACTCCACCCGCTGGGCCAAGGCCAGCGCACGGCTGGTGTCGCGGCTGAAGATGGCTGACGACAGGCCGAACTCGGAGTCGTTGGCCAGCTTCAGCAGGGCCTCGTCACCCTCACCGCGCAACACCACCGCCACCGGCCCGAAGGACTCCTCGCGGTACAGGCGCATGCTGTTGTCGACGTGATCGAGCAGGGTCGGCTGCAGGATGCTGCCCTGCAGCTGGCCGCCGCATACCAAGCGTGCGCCCTTGGCCACGGCATCGTCGATCAAGGCCTTGATGCGCTCACCAGCCGCACCGCTGACCAGTGAGCCGAGCACTGACGTACTGGCCTGCGGGTCGCCGGCGCGCAGCCCGGTCACCTTCGCCGCCAGCTTCTCGACGAAGGCATCGGCGATGCGACTGTCCACCACCAGCCGCTCCGTGGACATGCAGATCTGCCCTTGGTTGAAGTAGGCACCAAACGCCGCGGCTTCGACTGTGGCGTCCAGGTCGGCGTCGTCCAGTACCAGCAACGGGGCTTTGCCGCCCAGCTCCAGCAAGGCTGGCTTGAGGTGCCGAGCGGCCAGCTCACCGACAATGCGCCCGACGTGGGTAGAACCGGTAAAATTCACGCGGCGCACGGCCGGGTTGGCGATCAGCCGTTCGACGATGGCCGGGGCGTCTTGCGGGGCATTGCTGATCACGTTGACAACGCCATCACCCAGGCCTGCATCGTGCAACACCTGGCCGATCAGCCGATGCACTGCCGGGCTCAGCTCCGATGCCTTGAGCACCACCGTGTTGCCGCACGCCAGCGGCATGGCGATGGCCCGGGTGGCAAGTATGACCGGCGCGTTCCAGGGCGCGATGCCCAGCACCACGCCACAGGGTGCGCGCAAGGCCATGGCGAAACTGCCGGGTACATCCGATGGGATGACTTCGCCGGTTATCTGCGTGGTCATGGCTGCAGCTTCGCGCAGCATGTTGGCGGCCAGTTTCACGTTGAAGCCATACCAGTTGGCCATGGCCCCGGTTTCACCCGCCAGCGCGATGAACTCGTTTGCCCGCGCCTGCAGCAAGTCTGCACCGGCCAACAACCGGCTGCGGCGCTCGCCGGGCGCCAAGGCGGCCCAGGCCGGGAACGCAGCACTGGCAGCGGCTACCGCCGCATCAGCATCGGCCAGCGTGGCGGCGGCGGCTTGCGACACCCCTTCGCCGGTGACCGGATTGCAGCGTTCGAAAGTACGTCCGTCACTGGCGGGGCACGCCCGCCCGCCGATCAGCAAAGGCACCTGCAACATGCTTATTCCTCTTTTTGTACTTGTCGGGAATATCTGCAGGCTGTGACCGGTAATGGCCCAGCCCGCTTGAACTCAGCGCTTGTAGGCCTGCAGGCCTGGCTTGATGCTCTTGTCGTCCAGGAACTGCTTCATGCCCTGCTCGCGCCCGCCTTCGGTGTCCAGCAGGCGGGACTGGTCGAGCTTGGCGTACAGGTAGTCTTCGTTCTGCTCCCAGGTCAGTTCGCGGCAGCGCTTGAAGCCGTGCTTGGCCGCACGCAGCACCACCGGGTTCTTTTCCAGCAGGTTGAGCGCCAGTTCGCGGGTGACGTCGCGCAATTGCGCCAGCGGCACGCTTTCGTTAACCAGCCCCATCTCGGCGGCTTTAGGCCCGCCGAACGTCTTGCCGGTCATGATGTAGTACAGCGACTGACGGTGGCCAACGGTATCGGCCATGGCTTTGCTGACCAGGTTGCCCGGCGGGATGCCCCAGTTGATTTCCGACAGGCCAAAGGTGGCCTCGTCGGCACAGATGGCCAGGTCGCAGGCCACCAGCGGGCTGAAGCCGCCGCCAAAGCACCAGCCGTTGACCATGGCGATAGTCGGCTTGGCGTACATGCGCAACAGCTTCCATTGCCATTGCGAGGCTTCGCGGCGGATTTTTTCCTGGAGGATTTCCGGGCCGGCGTCCACTTCACGGAAGTATTCCTTCAGGTCCATGCCTGCGGTCCACGACTCACCTGCCCCAGTCAGCACCAGCACCCCGGCGTCGCTGTCCTGCTCCAGGGTTTCCAGCACGTCGACCATTTCCCGGTTCAGCGTGGGGCTCATGGCATTGCGCTTTTCCGGGCGGTTGAGGGTGACCCAGGCAATGCCCGACTCCAGTTCGACCTTCACGGTAGCCCAGCGGCCTTCGTATTTGCTCATGGTTCTGCACTCTTGTTGTTCGAGGTGGTGAACACCAAGCTAAGCGAGCTAATTAGTTATGTCAATTAACTATTATGAAAATTATCTTTCCTGCACTGCCTGTTGGACGGTGATTTCCCAGACACTCCTCTAGCCGGATTACGCCAAGGCAGGCAGACTGGGTAACTTTCTTATCCATGAGCCAGGAGCCTGTACCCCCATGGCAAGGTCTGCCCGCACTACCGAAACCGCTTCCATGCCCGCTGCAGCTGCGGATGGAGTGCTTGAAGACTTGATCGGTTACGCCCTGCGCCGCGCCCAATTGAAGCTGTTTCAGAACCTTATTGGCCGGCTCTCGGCACACGACCTGCGCCCGGCGCAGTTCTCGGCGCTGGCGGTGATCGAGCAGAACCCTGGGTTGATGCAGGCGGACCTGGCGCGGTCGCTGGCGATCGAGCCACCGCAGGTGGTGCCCCTGCTGAACAAGCTGGAGGAACGAGCCCTGGCCGTGCGCGTGCGGTGCAAGCCCGACAAGCGCTCTTATGGGATTTTTCTGAGCAAAGCGGGTGAAGCGCTGTTGAAGGAACTGAAGCAAATTGCCCATGACAGCGACCGCGAGGCGACCTCGGCGCTGGATGATGAGGAACGCGGGCAGTTGTTGCGGTTGCTGACGAAGATCTACCAGGCGTAAGGAGAACACCCGCCCAGGCATCACAAAAAATGCATTTTTTCGATTTTACAAATTTGATTTAATCATTTTTGAGAATATTAGCTTAGGTTGAAAAAGTATTTCAAAAGCGTTTTTCATAGAGATATGTTCTCACCAGACCGACCCCTGACTGGCGGAGGCAAAGGAACCTAATACCTCCTTCAGCCTCAGGTCACCTCACCCGGCTCCGGTATCCAGGTATCCGAAATCCCATTCGATGCTGGTTATCTGGAAGCTGCAGCATGAAGCCCTTGCCCTACCCTGTTCGCCATCACCTGTCCGCCGCCGTTGCGTTCGCCCTGTTCACGCCCACAGCCTTCGCCGAGCCTGTCGAAAAGCCTGGCGACAAGCTGCCAACCGTCACCGTCACGGCGGAGCACCGGGAAGAAAACCTGCAGAAAACCCCGCTGGCGATCAGCGCCTTCGACGAGCGCACCCTGCAGGACGCGCAGATCAACAACATCCGCGACCTGTCTGGCCGGGTGCCCAACCTGACGCTTAACCGCCAATCCATTTCCTACAGCGCACAAACCTACGGCATACGCGGCATTGGCGAGACCGACCCAATCCAGGAAGCGGCTGTTGCGGTCTACGCCGACGACCTGTACATCCCGCGGGCGATTTCTTCGATGCTGGACTTCAACGACGTGGAGCGCGTTGAGGTGCTGCGCGGCCCACAAGGCACCCTGTACGGGCGCAACAGTGCAGCCGGCGCGATACGGGTAATCACCCGCGACCCGACCCAGCAGGCCCGCGCCTTCGTCGAGCTGGGTGCCGGCAACTTCAATGCACAGAACGGGCGCCTGCTGGTCAGCGGGCCATTGGTGGACAACACCCTGTTCGGCAGCTTTTCAGCGATCCGCCTGACCCGCGACGGCACCGTGTACAACCGCACCCGTGACAAGGATGTCAACAACATCGACATCCAGTCCTACCGCGGCAAGCTGCGCCTGGCCCCGCAGGATTCGCCCTGGGACGTGCAACTGACCCTGGCCGGCACCTTCGACCGTGGCGATACCACCAGCTATACGCCCTTCAACCCGGCCAACGGCCATTTCGACAAATTCAAGACCTACAGCAGCCTCGACCCCAAGAACCAGCTGGATCAGGGCAGCGCGGTGCTGCGCGCGATCTACAGCATCGATGACCACCTGAATTTCAAGTCGGTCACGGCCTGGTCGGAATTCGACCAGCCGGTGGACTACGACAACTCCGGCCAGGCCAACAGCGGCACCGCGTCACCGATCCAGAACAACCTGATCACCTACAAGCAGCGCTACGCCACCCAGGAATTCCAGCTCAACGGCGAATACGACAGGTTCAGCTACACCCTCGGCGTGTACCTGTACAAGGAGCGCTTCCGCGCCGAGCGCGACAGCCTGACCTTTTCGGTGGCGCAGAACCGGGTCAACGCCAGCGGCCAATACAGCACCACCGATACCGAAAGCTACGCGTTGTACGGGCAGAGCAATTACAAGCTCACCCCACGCCTGTCGCTGACCACCGGCCTGCGCTTTACCCACGAGCACAAGCACTTCGATTACACCAACTACGCCATCACCACCGACAGAGCAATTACTGGCACCAACTTCGCTGCCGAAACCAGCGACTCCTGGGCATCACTCAGCCCCAAGATCGGCCTGGAGTACGCCTGGAGCGACAACCTGGTGCAGTACGGCTATGTGGCCCGGGGCTTCAAGGCCGGCGGCTTCGACAACCGCGCGCCAACCCGCGCCGCTGCCGAGCAGGGCTTTGAGCCGGAAAACGTCACCACCTATGAGGTGGGCTTCAAGGGCGACTTTGCCGATGGCCGCCTGCGCAGCAACATCGCCTTCTTCTATAACGACTACGACGACCTGCAGACCAATGCCTGGGACCCAGCCATCAGCGCCAACCTGCGCACCAACGTAGGCAGTGCCCACACCTACGGCGTGGAACTGGAAAACACCGTGCTGCTGGCGCGCGACCTGCGCCTGACCGCCAACCTGGGCTACCTGAAAAGCCAGTACGACGACTTCCAGAACGCCAGTGGCCCAGGCGTGAGTGCCGACGGCAAGGAAATGATCTTTGCACCGCAATGGAACGCCAGCCTTGGCCTGAACTGGACGCTGCCCGTCAACCTGCCGGGTGAGCTGGTGGCCAACACCGACTACCAGTACCAGACCCGCTCCTACGCCAACCCGCTGAACGCCGACATCTACGAAGTACCTGCCCAGGGCTTCTGGAATGCCAGCACCAGCTATGCCAGCGCGGACGGCCACTGGACCACCACCCTGTCGGTCAAGAACCTGCTCGACCGCGCCTACCCGCAAAGCATCGCCTACTCGGCCGCCAGCCGCACCGCCTACTACTCGGTCAACGACCCACGCACCGTGCTGCTGAGTGTGCGCTACGAGCTGTAGCGCCGCGCTGAACGGACTCACTTTCCACTTGCAAGGAGAACACACCATGGGCTTGACCCGTAGAGACCTTATTGCCCACCTGATGGCCGCTGGCAGCTACGGCGCCGCGCTTGGCAGCCTGTCCGCGCTGGGCCTGTTGCCCGCAGCAGCCACGGCCAGCACCTTCCAGCCGCTGGGCCTGCCGACCACGTCCGGCAACGGCAAGCGCGTGCTGGTGGTGGGGGCTGGCATCAGCGGCCTGGTGGCAGCCTATGAACTTGGCAAAGCCGGTTTTGACGTGCGCGTGCTGGAAGCCCGCGAGCGAATCGGCGGGCGTGCCTGGACGCTGCGCAACGGTGACGAGGTCCTGCACAATGACGGCAGCCGCCAGCAGGTGCGGTTCGACAACGGCCACTATTTCAATGCAGGGCCCGCACGCCTGCCCAGCCATCACCTGACCATCCTCGGCTACTGCCGCGAGCTGGGCGTGCCGCTGGAAGTGCTGGTCAACAGCAGCCGCAACGCCCTCGCCCAACCGGACCTTGCGCAGCCACCGTTACTGCTGCGCCAGGCGGTGAATGACACCCGTGGACACCTCAGCGAACTGCTGTCGCGCAGCATCAGCGGCAAAGCGCTGGACAAGGAGCTGGACACGGGCGATCAGAAGGCCTTGCTGGATTTTCTCAAGGTATACGGTGACCTCGACGAGCAGCGTCATTACAAGGGCTCGGTTCGCGCCGGCTACACCCGCTTCGCCGGGGCGGGCGACCAGACACCGATCCAGCGCCAGCCAGTGGCACTCAAGCAACTGCTCAACCCTAACCTGATGCTGCCGCTGGTGTTCGACGAGATCCCGGAGTTTTCCGCCACCATGTTCCAGCCGGTCGGCGGCATGGACCAGATTGCCAAGGCCCTGTACGCCAAGGTGCAGGACAAGGTGCAACTGCATGCCGAAGTGCAGGCGATCCGCACCGGAGACAACGGTAGCCAGGTTACCTGGCGTGACCGGCGCAGCGGCAAGTCCCAAGTGGAAACCGCCGACTACGCCATCGTCACCATCCCCCTGCCACTGCTGGCCCGGGTTGACCACAACTTTGGCAAAACCACCCAGGCGGCCATCGCCCAGGCCAAGCCGGACCTGGCCAACAAGGTGGCCTGGCAGGCACCCCGGTTTTGGGAAAGCGAGTTCCAGATCTATGGCGGGCTCTCCTATATCAACCACGAAGCGCGGCTGCTGTGGTACCCCAGCGATCACCTGAACAGTGCCCAGGGCATCCTGGTGGGCACCTACAACACCGGCGAAGTGGCGCGCACATTTGCCACGCGCTCGACAGAGCAGCAACTGGCAGCGTCGCGCCAGGCCGTGGAGTCGCTGCACCCGGGCCACGCCGGCAAGTTGCAGCGTGGGGTGGCGGTCAACTGGTCCAAGGTACCGTTCAGCGAAAGCCCGTGGATTGTCCATGACGTGCTTGCCGAGCCCGGTTATTCGCACCTCAACCAGCCCCAAGGCCGCACCTGGCTGGCCAGCGATGCACTGGCCCATGGCGGGGTGGGTATCTGGCAGAACAGTGCTGCGGACTCGGCCCGCCATGTGGTCGGGCAGATCGCCCGGCACGCCCTGCAACAGCAACGCGGCGTCGCCGCCTGAACAAGGAAGCCCTTTGATGAACACAACTGCCCTGCTGCTTGGAGCCTTCATGTCACTGTCCGCACTGACCGCCCAGGCCGACACCATCAAGCGTGTCGACCCGCCAGGCTCGAAGTTCCCCATTTCGCAACTGGTCACCGTACCCGCCGGCACCTCGCTGACCTTCGTCAGCGGCACCTTGCCCGACGTTGCCGACCCCAAGGCACCACCACAGACCATTGCCGCCTATGGCAACACCGAAACCCAGACCCGCTCAGTGCTGAACAAGATCCAGGCTGCGCTGCAAAGCCAGGGTCTGGGCCTGGGTGACGTAGTACAGCTGAGGGTGTTTCTGGTAGGCGACCCGGCCACTGAGGGCAAGCTGGATTTTGCCGGGCTGCAAGCCGCCTACACCGAGTTTTTCGCCACTGCCGAGCAACCGAGAAAGCCAACCCGCACCGCCTTGCAAGTGGTGGCCCTGCCCCTGCCGGGCGCCCTGGTCGAAATCGAAGCGGTCGCTGCAAAAGCGCCCTGAAACGCCGCTAACCCACCCCTATTGCTTGCCTGCCGGGACCACCCGGCGGGCGGCCCCTGTGCACCCGCTGTTCAACAGCGCTCATGGAGAGCGAACATGCTTCACGCCCTGAAACTGCCCAGCCCGCGCCTGCAACCCGCACTGCTGACCATGGCCCTTGGCACCACCGGCCTGGCCACGCCTGCTGCATTTGCCGAAACCACTGCACAGGCCAACGACCCGGCACAGCTGGGCACCGTGATCGTCACAGGTAACCGCGGCTCGGAAAAACGTACGGTCACCACAAGCCCTGTGCCGATCGATGTGATCAGCGCCAAGCAGCTGCAGCAAACCGGTAAACCCGGCCTGATGGAAGCCCTCAGTGCCAGCGTGCCGTCTTTCACCCTGCCGGAGAAAACCGGCTGGGACGCCAGCGGCATGGCCCGTGCGCCCAGCTTGCGCGGGTTAAATGCGGCCCAGGTGCTGGTGCTGGTGAACGGCAAACGCCGCCATACCAGCGCCACCCTGAACATCAGCGGCATCCATGCGGGCGCTGCGCCCACCGACCTTGACCTGATCCCCATCAGCCTCATCGACCACGTCGAGGTGCTGCGCGATGGCGCGGCTGCCCAGTACGGCTCCGACGCCATCGCCGGGGTGATCAACGTGATCCTCAAGGCCGACGCTTCCGGCACCTCGGTGACCAACGCAGGCCAGGGTTACGACGGCAAAAAGCAGACCGTGCAGCAAGGCTTGAACAAGGGCTTCGAGATCGGCGACAGCGGCATCGTGCAGCTGGCCCTGGATGCGCGCAGCCAGAACGACGACAACAAGGCCAGTGCTAACGGCTACAGCTATGCCGAAGCCTTCGACAAGGCTGGCAAGTCAACCTACGGCGGCTACGGCACACCGAAGATCAACCTGCTGACCTTGGGCTACAACGCCGAGCTGCCGCTAAGCGACGACCTGGCCCTGTATTCGTTCACCACCTATTCACACCGCAAGGCCGAGCAGGGGCAGAACTTCCGCCTGCCGACCATCACCAACACCATCACCACCGGGCCTAACGGTTACCCCAGCGGTTACACACCCACCTGGTACATCGAGGAAGAGGATGTGCAGGGCGCCTTCGGCGCCAAGGGCAATGTCGGGGAATGGGCCTGGGACCTGTCCAGCACCTACGGGCGCAACGAGGCGCTGCAAGGCACCACGCACAACCAGAACGCCTCGCTGGGCGAGGCCACGCCCAACCATTTCGAATCGGGCACCTGGGTCGCCACACAGCTGACCAGCAACCTGGACCTGCAGCGCAGCTTCGACATTGGCCTGGGCAAGCCGCTTGACCTGTCCTGGGGCCTGGAGCACCGCCGTGACACCTACCAGGTGCGCGATGGCGACTGGGCCTCGTGGGCCAACGGCGGCTACTGCCGTGCGCCCGGGGACTGCGCCGCCTCCGGTGCACAGGTCACCAACGGTATCTCACCGGAAGAAGCCACCAGCACCAGCCGCAACAGCGTGGCCAGCTACATCGACGTCGGCTTCAACCCGCTGCCGCAGTGGTACCTGGGCAGCGCGCTGCGCTACGAACACTACAACCGCGGGGTGGGCGCCACCCGCAGCGGCAAACTGACCACCCGCTATGACTTCACCCCCGCGCTGGCCGTGCGCGCCACGGTCAGCAACGGCTTTCGCGCACCGTCGCTGGCCAACAGCCTGTTCAGCGCCCGCTCGACCACCTACGGTGTGGTCAATGGCGTGTACCAATCGATCAACTACGGCGTACTGCCTGTGGACTCGGCGGCAGCCAAGGCATTGGGCGCCACCGCACTCAAGCCCGAGCGCTCGACCAACTACAGCCTGGGCCTGACCTACCAGCCTGCACCGCAGCTGTCGTTCACCGCAGATGCTTACGTGATCAACGTGCGCGACCGCATCACCCTCACCGGTACCCTGCTGGGCGACGAAGTGACCCAGACGCTGCTGGACAACGGTATCGATTCCACCTCTGGCGGGCGCTATTTCACCAACGGCGCCAATACCCGCACCAAGGGCCTGGACCTGGTGGGCAATTTCGACCAGAACCTGGGCAACTGGGGGCAACTGAAATGGACCGCCGCCTTCAACTGGAACCAGACGCAGATCCTGAGCTACAAGGAGAACGTCAATATCCAGGGCACGGACTACAGCCTGATGGACCGCCAGGCGCGCAACTTCCTGACCGAGGTGCAGCCGCACACCAAGTTGATTCTGGGCGCCAACTGGCAGCGCGACCGCTGGACCAGCAACCTGACCCTGACCCGCTATGGTTCATGGCGTGAAGTGAACTCGGCGACTGACCGCAGCCTCGACCGTGAATACAAGGCGCGCTGGATCACCGATATCGACGTGGGGTACCAGCTGAGCAAAGACCTCAACCTGGCGGTGGGAGCGCAGAACCTGTTTGATGTTTACCCCGAGCGGCAGAACCCCAGCAGCAAGACCATGACCAAGGGGTATGGGGCCTATTCGCCTTATGGTTTTACCGGGGGTTACTACTTCACCCGGCTGACTTACAACTTCTGATATGCACCGTTGGCAGACTGGGGCTGCTGCGCAGCCCCGAAAACCCAAACTAGAACGCATATTTAAAACAAAAGACCATGCCGGTGGGCTAGATTCATTCGAAAGACGAGGCGCACCCCATGAGCCTGATCCCCGGATTATCTGACAATGCTCGCGTGCTGATATGCGGTGCAAGCCGAGGTATCGGCCTGGCATTGTGTAAGGCGATGCTGGCCCGCGATGATGTAAGCCGCGTCTGCGCTGTGTCGCGGCACGCCCGCACCGCTGAGGGGCTGCTTGCACTTGCCCAGGCACATGGCGAACGCTTGGTACTGCTCAATTGCGATGCTCGCGACGAGCTGGCGCTGGCTGCGCTTGCATCCGAGGTGGGCCATGCCTGCCCACACCTTCACCTGGTTATCAGCACACTCGGTATCCTCCACCAGGAGGGCAGCAAAGCCGAGAAATCGCTGGCCCAACTGGACCTCTCCAGCCTGCAGGCCAGCTTCGCCACCAACGCATTCGCACCGATCCTGCTGCTCAAGCATCTGTTGCCGCTGCTGCGCAACCAGCCCGCCACCTTTGCGGCGCTGTCGGCCAGGGTAGGCTCGATCGGTGACAACCGACTGGGCGGCTGGTACAGCTATCGCGCGAGCAAAGCGGCGCTGAACCAGCTGCTGCACACGGCAAGCATCGAACTGAAACGCCTGAACCCGAACGCCACGGTGCTGGCGCTGCATCCGGGCACCACCGATACCGGGCTGTCGCGGCCGTTTCAAGGGAATGTGCCGGAGGGGAAGCTGTTTGAACCGGCGTTTGCGGCACAGTGCGTGATGGAGCAGGTGGGGCGGCTTGGGCCATCGGAGAGTGGCAGTTTTTGGGGGTGGGATGGCGAGCGGATAGCGTGGTGAGTGCGCTCGCGCCGGGTAGCGGTTGCAGCCCGGCCGAGGCAATGCGTTCCATCGCGAGATCAGCTCAGCGAGGGCCACCACCCTGATGACCGCCGAAGCCACCGCCACCATGACCACCACCGTGCCCCCCGCCACCACCTGGCGGCATGAACATCCAGCAACCCGACAGGCTGGATACCAGGACTGCAACCAGGGCTGCACGGAAAAGATGTTTCGACTTCATTGGAACGCTCCACAGGGTTAGATCTGCTGCCTGCCAGTAGCAGTCTGGCAGCGAGCGGATTCTAGAACTGCAGGGTGATGGCACAGGGAAACTTTGCATATCTTTACAGTCGGGTGGAGTGACTGACGCTCTAAAGCGTCCTTGACCCACGCCCTTCCACCGCCGCATGCTCGAACGCTTCCACCCCACGCTCAAGGAACGATTGCATGAAGCTGGAAACACTCGCCCTCCACGCGGGCTTCAGCCCCGACCCGACCACCAAGGCCGTGGCCGTACCGATCTACCAGACCACCTCCTTCGCCTTCGACGACACCCAGCACGGCGCGGACCTGTTCGACCTGAAAGTGGCAGGCAACATCTACTCGCGCATCATGAACCCTACCAACGATGTGCTCGAGCAGCGCATGGCCGCCCTCGAAGGCGGGGTCGGCGCGCTGGCGGTGGCCTCGGGCATGGCGGCCATCACCTACGCCATCCAGACCGTCGCCGAGGCCGGCGACAACATTGTCTCGGTGGCCAAGCTGTACGGCGGCACCTATAACCTGCTGGCCCACACCCTGCCGCGCATGGGCATCCAGACCCGCTTCGCCGCTCATGACGACGTCGCCGCCCTCGAGGCGTTGATCGACGCGCGCACCAAGGCGGTGTTCTGCGAGTCTATCGGCAACCCCGCGGGCAATATCGTCGACATCGCCGCACTGGCCGAGGCCGCCCACCGCCACGGTGTACCACTGATCGTCGACAACACCGTGGCCACCCCGGTGCTGTGCCGACCGTTCGAGCATGGCGCGGACATCGTCGTGCACTCGCTGACCAAGTACATCGGCGGCCACGGTACCAGCATCGGCGGTATCGTCATCGACGCCGGCACGTTCCCCTGGGCCGACAACAAGGAGCGTTTCGCCCTGCTCAACACCCCCGACCCGTCCTACCACGGTGTTACCTACACCGAAGCTTTCGGCCCCGCCGCCTTCATTGGCCGATGCCGTGTGGTGCCGCTGCGCAACACGGGCGCCGCGCTGTCACCGTTCAACGCCTTCCTGATCCTGCAAGGCCTGGAAACTCTGGCCCTGCGCATGGAGCGCCACACTGAAAACGCGCTGAAAGTTGCCCATTACCTGCAAGCCCACGACCAGGTGGCCTGGGTGAAGTACGCCGGGCTGCCCGACCATCCCGAGCATGAACTGGCCCAGCGCTACACGGGCGGCAAGCCAGCATCGATCCTGTCGTTTGGCATCAAGGGCGGCCAGGTTGCCGGGGCGCGCTTCATCGATGCGCTGCAGTTGGTAGTGCGCCTGGTGAACATCGGCGACGCCAAGTCACTGGCTTGCCACCCCGCCTCCACCACTCACCGCCAGCTCAACGACGAGGAGCTGGAAAAAGCCGGCGTGCCGCGCGACATGGTGCGCCTGTCGATCGGCATCGAGCACAGCGACGACATCATCGCCGACCTGGCCCAGGCCCTGGAGGCCAGCCGCGGGTGATGCATCCGCGCCCCACCCAATGCCGACGGCGGGCGCACCTTCATTTAGCCTGGATACACCCGCAATGACCCTGCTCTACCTGAAACTTATCGTCACGCCCCTGCTGATGTGGGCCATCTCCCTCGCCTCGCGGCGCTGGGGCGGTTTGCTGGGGGGCTTGCTATCCGGCCTGCCGATCACCTCGGCACTGGTGATGACTTTCCTGTGCCTGGAACAGGGCAATGCCTTCGCCTTGGGTGCAATAACCGGTGCACTGGGCGGCCTGGCGGCAGTGCAGGCCACCTACACTTTCTATCTGTTGGCCACGCGCAGGCTCGGCGTTGCCTTGGCAGCCCTGCTGGCGTTGCTTTTCTATGGTATGGCCGCCTATGCGTTTACCCACTGGGGCAACCTTCACCTGTCGATTGCCGTGGCACTGGTGCTGATCGGCGTGCTGATACGCGCCAGCGGCCGTGAACCAGAACCAGATACCTTGGCCCGCCCCAGGCACCGGTACTGGGAAATCCCGCTACGCATGGTGTCTGCCACATCCCTGCTGATGATCACCACCAGCCTGGCCAGCTGGCTGGGCCCGGCGACCAGCGGGATGCTCGCGCCGATACCGGTGATTGCCTGGCCGCTGGTGGTGTTCGCCCATGTGCAAGGGGGGCGCCCCGGGATGGTAGCAATGGTGCGGGGCAATGCGATCGGGGCGGTTGGGGTGATCGCATTTTATCTTGTATTGGCGGGGCTGCTCGAAACGTGGGGCGTTGGCGTTACCATCGGGCTGGCCATGGCTTGTGCTGTGCTGCTGACCGTTGGGCTCGCCACTGTGTTGCGGCGGCGTTGATGCGCCATTTGGGGCTGCTGCGCAGCCCATCGCGGCACAAGGCCGCTCCTACATGGACCGCGTAAATCCTGGGCTGTGCACCCTGTCTGTGGGAGCGGGCTTGCCCCGCGAACACCGGCGCAGCCGGTGCCATACCTGATGGAAAAGCGGCCGATGAAGCCAGGCTGGCAGACCCAGGACGCCGCACTGATTTGGCATCGGCCCTGAAATGCAAACGCCATCAACGCGGTTGAGGATGCTCGGCAGACACCGAGTTATTGGCCTCCACGTCTTTCATTTCCTCTTCAATCGGGCCGTCATCATCTGCGGGTAATGGCACCTCTGCGTCACCTGCACCAGCCTGCTCATCGTTGGTTCTTGCGGTGCCGTTGTCCCGGTCAAGCTGCCCGTCCTGGTCTGAACCGGGATTGCCGGGAGGTGGGTCCCAGTCTACGGGGCGATTCTCGGACCAAGCCTCACCGACGCCTTGCTTAGGCTCGGACTCAGCCTGTTCAAGGCCCGAGCCATGGCCCGCGCCTGCGTCGGTGGTATTTTCGGTTGGTCCCGGGTACGGCGAGTCGGGGCCATTGTGGTCGATTGCCATGGGCGTTCTCCTGGTTGCAGCGCAGCAAGGGTGCGCCTGTTGTTCAGAGAGCAATCGGCTGGCGAGAGTGCCTTGTGTTCGACCGGTGGTGCAAAAGGCCGGGCTCGCGGCTTTTGCTGGCCAGGTTGCAGGCGTGTTGCACCGGTATCCGTCAAGCCAGGTGGATTTGCGATAAACCCAGTACCTGAGCTTGCGCGAGAACCTGCTGAGGGGTGGCGTCGGCGGGCGGCATGACCAAGCTGTTCTCGCCATCACCAAAGTGCAGCACCATCAGGTGAAGCGCCGCTTCGTGCAGGGCGAGCTTGGGCTGCTTAAGTTCGAAGGTATGAGTGGCCGATTGGCCGTTGATCAGATAGCGAACTGTGTACGCGTGCATGAGAACCTCAAAAGCAGATACGGGGCTCATTACCTGACCAACCGGGCAGGAATTAATTCATAATGCCTCGATGATGACGCAGCAGGCGCTTCAGCGCACCGCCGCGTCATACGCCGATCATGGCTACTGCAGCTTCATCGTCTTGCGGTGCAGTTCGATGAACGGCGCCTCCGCCGGATCGATGCGGTCCATGCCTGCCGCAATGCGGTGCCAGTACGGATACTGCGGTGCAATGCGCGTTACTTGCTCGAGCTGCTCCAGGTCGTCTGCCGTGAGCACCAGCTCCACCGCCTGCAGGTTGTCGTGCAACTGCTCGAAGGTACGCCCTGCGGTGATGACGCTGGTTATCCCAGGCCGGTCTTTGAGCCAGGCCAAGCACACCCGTGCCGGTGAGCACGCGTGGCGCTGGGCGATTTCAATCAGTGCCTCGATGATGTCGTAGGCCCGCTCGCGGTCGTGCACGTAAGGCTCCGGCCAATCATTACCCTGGCGGGTACCCTCTGGGGTCGGCTGCCCGCGCCGCACCTTGCCAGTCAGCAAACCCTCCCCCAGCGGCCCCCACACCAGCGTCGCGAAACCCTGGTCGATGGCCATCGGCAGCAACTCGTACTCTGCCTCGCGGGCCTCAGGGGTGTAATAGATCTGCTGGGATACCGGCTGCTGCCAGCCGTTGAGGCGGGCGCAGCCGAGGGTTTTCATCATTTGCCAGGCGGTGTAGTTGGAGGTGCCGAAGTAACGGATCTTGCCGCTTTGCACCAGGTGGTCCAAGGCCGCCAAGGTTTCCTCGACCGGCGTGACACCGTCCCAGTTGTGGATCTGGTACAGGTCGATATGGTCGGTACCAAGGCGCTTGAGGCTGGCCTCGCAGGCGCGAATCAGGTGATAACGCGACGCCCCGCTGTCGTTGGGGTTGTCGCCCATCGGGCTGCGGGCCTTGGTGGCGAGGATGATGGAATGGCGTCGCTGCCCCAGCGCAGTGCCAACGATTTCTTCTGCCAGGCCGTGGGAGTACAGGTCGGCGGTATCCACCAGGTTAACCCCGGCATCGAAGGCCATGTCGAACATACGCCGCGCTTGGTCGACATCCACGCTACCCGTTTTTTCGAACGCGCCACGCCCGCCGAAGGGGACAGTGCCAACCACCAATTCTGAGACCAACAGGCCGGTGTTACCGAGTGCACGATACTTCATGGACAACCTCTTTTGCGCAAGACATGGAAGTACCGACGGTGCTGGGAGCTGAAACGTTCAATCTGATCAGCCGGCGAAGCTGCATGCACCTGAGTTGTGGGAGCGGGCTTGTCCCGCGAAGCAGGTGACGCCGTGCAGGCACCGGCTTTGCCGGTGTTTGCGGGCGCGCCCACCCCTACACGCCTGCGCCTGACTCGAGGGCCCGTCAGTGGAAAATGTCCAATGGTTGATTTAGAGACGTTTCCTACACGGTTTTAAGACGCCCTAGGAACCTCCGGCAAGCGATTCCTCGTTAGTGTTCAGGAACCATCACGGTCCTTTCAATGCGAGGTCGTTTTTGACAATCAGCCAACGTATCGCCATTGCGGCAGCCGAAGCCGGGCTGCCGCACGACCAGTGCATGTCTTGCGAACGCCAGGGCCTGCCGATCCTGCCGCTGCGCCGCGCCCTGGTACCGGATACCCGACAGGAGTGCATCACGACTGTGGCAGGTAGCCAACATATCTCGGGGAAGATGGGCCTGCGTACTTTGCGCATGGGTTACCTGTATGTACTGCTCGACCAGCAGGTCTGGCATGCCTACGAAGTCAGCGAACAGGGCCACCTGCGCCGCTTCAACCCCTACGAACCGTCTGACGGCCTACCCGCATCGCTGCCCGAAAAATGCGTGAATGAAAACCACGACATTCCTTCATCCTTCCTGAACATCGATACCGACCGGTATGGCACAGCCTGGCTGGCCTTCTCCAGCGATGCCTGGCCGGTCAGCGTGCTGAATGCCTACAAGAAGGGCCAGGCACCTGCACATCGCTTCGAGGGGATTGACCTGACCCAGGCGCGTAACAACCCAGAATTACTGGGCATTGCAATGACGCCGGATAACCTGCAGGTCGACAAGGATGTGTTCAAGTACGCCCAGCATGGGTGCTCGCCGTTTGACAGTGCGCATGGGTTTCACACTCGCAAGCTGCGCAGGTTTGCCTTGAAGGGATACCTGGTCAACGCGATGAACCGGCACACGCTGGAGAACGGCGTGCTGGCAGTGGTGCTCGACGATACCGTTGGCCTGATTCAGGAATTCAACCATCAGCGGTTGACCTGGGTGGTGAAACGCCAGCTCTGACGTGAGGACCCCATGCGTGCCTACCAGTTGCAGACCTCGCAGATCCTGCAAGTCATTCGTGCCACGCAGCGAGAGTGGGCAGCGCAGAAGGTACCGTCGCTGGAACCCATGACCGGCGATGGGCCGCCGGTGTTCGTCGACCCGGCAGTGGAGCGTCAACGATTGGTAGAACGAGCCCAGCTGGAAAGTGACGAGCGTCTCGAAGAGCGCTACCACGAATCGAAGCGAGCGGCGTTCCAGGCCGAGTATGACCAGCAGGAAGCCGAGTTCCAGCGCTACATCGATAAGGACGCCCGTGCTTACGCCGCGCTGTTCGACACGCCCATGTTCAAGGTGGCCGAGCAGTACGATTACGACGGTGATCATCGTGAGTCTGGCGTGGCGTATGCCAAGACCATGGCCTTATGCCTAGGTGGCAGTATTACCGAGGCGGTGGCGTCCGATGTGAGTCCCGCTGCCGGCACCAGCGAAACGCTCTGGCAGAAATGGCTACAGGATCCTGATAGCCCTCCCTATCGCGCGTTGTTGATGCGTGACCGTGCGTTGTTGGCCGGGCTGCTTCCCAGCTTTTCCGACGTCACCAACTGGAATGACAGCGACAAGCTCTACGGCATGTTGAGCAAGATCATTGCGAGCGACGACGCCGGCTTGCGCATGCGCAATACCTTGAAGCAGGCCATTGCCGAAACCCAGGGCGCGCTCAACGCTGCCAGCCAACTTTTGTCGCCCAATTTGCCACCTGGCATCCAGACCGCCGTGCGGCACCTGAACAGTGCAACCCAGTTCCTTTACAACGGCGTGAACCTCATCGAGCTGGAAGTGAAGATGAAGCTGGGCGAGTACTACGCCTTGCAGAGTGCCCACCTGCGCGAGTTGCAGCACAAGGCCAATGCCTCGATTGCCGAGGCACGGGACCGGATGCATCGCAACATCGCTGATATCGACATTCATTCGACCAAGGCCTGGAACAAGGTGCGGCCGATCATCCAGCACGGGTTGATGAGCCTGGCCGTGCTGGACCCGCGGTTTACCAACACCATGATTAGTGTCTCGGTGTGGGTCGAGGGTACCGCGGCGGACGTGCATGGTCGGTTGTTTGAGGAAGCCAACATGAAGGTAGCTCAGGCAAGCAGCTTGGCGCAGCGTACCTTGGTGGAGGTCTCGGTCGCGGCGGGGACGCTCGAGTCGAATGCGCGAAAGGTGTTGCAGGGCATGCGTATTACTTCGCAGCAGGCGGCGCAGTTGGTGCGAACCGGGTTTCGCGGCTTGCGGGGTGTGGCGGGAAGCTGGGAAGTACTGCTGGCGATTGGAGGGCTGTACTTGCAATCCGACAGCCTCGCCAGAAATCAGGAAAAAGCGGAAGCAGAGATTGGGCCAAAGGCTTATGAGGCCAAACTGGCGTTGCAGGGTTCGCTATTGGGGATATTGGGCGGGCAGATTGAGTTGATCGGACTCATAACGAGGTCCGGCGCCGGCAACATACATAGGCCATGGGCTAAGGGAGCTGCTGTCACTGGACAGGCAATAATAAAAATCGGTGCTGTACTGAGCACAGTCGCAGGGGTCTTTGACACGGCACAAGCGATTCTGGCAAGACAACGCACTTTGGCCACTGGCGATAGTACAGCTGCACGGCAATATAGAATTGCAGTTTCAGCGTACGGGTTGGGTACAGTGGCGTTTGCGTTTGCAGTTTTCAGACCTTTAGTATTTGGACCGTTGGGGCTAGCAGTCACATTAACGCTAGTCGCCTACGAGTTTAGCAAGCGCGCAGAAAACAACGAATCAACTGCTCTCGAACGCTGGGCGCGTCGTTGCTATTTTGGGCTTGCTAATGAAACACCTTCCATACACTGGAATGCTCCGGAATTTTCAGACATAGCATTCGCTGAGCTCAATGCTGCGACGTTGGGTGTGCAGGCAAGGCTAAATTTTGAGTCAAGTATGGCTACGGATCCTACACTCCCAAGAATAGGAGGGTTGGTCAGCTTGAACACGGTGCAACAGCTCAAGTTTCTCGTTGCATTACCCAAGTTCAATAAAGCGAAATCCGCATATCGCTGGAAATTGATAGCACATCGTGTCGGTGATGGAGCGTTTCCAGATTATGTTGGCGGAGAAAGTATTGCTTCGGGTGATTACTTTTCGCACCCAATAAGGCCACTTTCCCCGTCATCCTCTTTTTCTAAGTTTACACCCCCGCGACATCCAGACTATGTGAGTGATTTTTCCACTGATGAATATCAAAGACCTTATCCCAGTGAAGATGGCGGTGTTTATCAGCTTGAAATTTCAGGAGTTGTGCCGCTAGCACCTACGATCGGGAGCCACAGCTTAAGCGCCGCCACCCTGCTGGTTATGTATTGGCCTGACCGCAATTTGCCGGACGCCTATATTGAAGTTTGTTCTCGAGGAATGAATGAATGACATTTAAGCCCAAGGTGTTATGGGAGCGCGCGATAGGTTGGAGCCATGACCTGCCTCCAACGGGAGAGGCACCAGACAGCCACTATTGGGCAGAGACTGTAAACCCCTCACCCAACTACTTTAATGACGTATATCTAGAACTGCCGAGAAAAACAGTAAGTTTGCGAGGGTTTTCAGCGCTCGTCGGCATTCCTGGCTTGTGCTTTTGCGCCGGAATAATACTTTTATTATACTGGGATTTATTTGTCTACGGCTGGACGCGCGACTGGTTAACTAATGTATTGATAGTGCTCGGTCCACCAGCAGCTCTTTGGGCCCTTATCCCTTACATAAAGGAGGATCTTGTCTTGCCCAGAGACGAACCCATTCGCTTCAATCGCCTGCGTCGAAAAATCTACATCTACGAATACCGCTTCGACCGCGTCTTCATCTTCAGCCGCAAGCGCTGGGGTGTCCAACCCGTCGCCTACAACTGGGACGACGTCACCGCCGAGGTCTACCGAATCTACGCCCCTGGCCATGGTGGCCTGATCGAAAACGTCATGCTGTCAGTCCGTAATCCTGAGACTGACGAAGTCATAGATCGTGTCTTCTTCACTCATACCCTGAATGAGGGCGAGGCGTACTGGGCCATCGCCCGGCTCTTCATGCAACAAGGCCCTGAAGCCCTGCCCAAGTTCGTGCACCCACCCCGCGACTGGAACGATGACGATGGCCTGAGCCACATGCATTGCTTGGCCCCGAAAGTCCAGTGGCCAACGGAAATCGACCTTGAGTCTCGCACTGCGCCAGCAACGGATGAGGTCTCCTGAAAGCCACCGCTCTCGGTGCTGGCGATTCGGCCAAGATCATGCCTGCAGGACGAGACAGCGCGCTGGATGGCACCGGCTTTGCCGGTGTTCGCGGGTGAACCCGCTCCCACAGGTAATGCACATGACTTGGAGATTTTGACGCCCCTGCAAGTGCAGCCTGAGCAAAATCCAAAAGTCAGCGCGGTCCCTGTGGGAGCGGGTTTACCCGCGAAGGGGCGGGTCCCCTCGCAATGCGGAACGCGCTCAGTTCAATGCCTCCTGCGCTGGCTGACACTGGTCGCGGTGTACGTACACCCCACAGCCAGTAGCCCAAAGACAGAATGTCCAACCAGCCAACCCCGACATACATGGCGGTGCGGCTGGCCGGGAACCAACCGAGCACGCCAAAGATGAACACCATGAACGCAATCGCGCAAGCTGGCCCTACCGGCCACAGCGGCACCCGATAATCCAGTGCCGCAGCCTCCTCCTTACTCATGCCCCGCCGCATGGCCACCTGCGATAGCAAGATCATCAACCAGACCCAGACAATTGAGAACGTGACTACCGCGGCAAGCACCTGGAACAAGTCTTCTGGCACCAGGCAATTCAACACCACGCCCAACAGCAGAGCGACGCCCATCACTGCAGGGCCCTGAGACGTAACTCCCTGTAAGCTCGCCAATCACTTGCTGTTACAGAATGAACAATCGTCATGGCACTTCCATTTGCGTTGTTTCAGCGCGAGACTAAAGATATCAGCCTAGCAAACCTGCAGAAGAAAATGGAGCACTCTCTCGATAGTCCTTATACCGGGCGCGAAATTCGTAATGTTAATGCCCGAACGTGCGCGGCCAGACTACAAGGCTACGGAGACGCTAAAATCATCACCTCCCAAGTGCCGAACGTTCACTTGATTGCTGACATCCCGCCCATTACCCGCTACAAACTTGTAATGGGACAATAGAAAATCTTCACGATGAACAATGCCTTCATTACGCTGTTTCCCGCCCCAAGCAATCATCAATCCGCCAGCAATTGAAATGAGCCCAGGGTTCAATTGTATGTGTTGCCTCAGGGTAAGGCCCGAGAACCGGTCATAATAAATAACCTCAGGACCGAAGATGGCGATACCCAGACCCAGCGCCGCAACTACAGAACCAATGAATATGAGCAACCTACCATAAAAAACTTGATCCCCAGCTCGCCCCTCAAGATGAGTCGCGTAAGCCTCGGAAAAACCGGGGACAGTGTAGCTCTGCTCAGCCATCTTCAAATCTATCTGCCCTATCAGGCACTCTTCCGCCCCCCTTTGCATGCTCAACTCCCCGAAAAGAGTCAATACTAAGCGAACAATGCTAGCTAAAGTGCAGCTCGATCCAACTCAGAAATGTCTTACAGCCAAAGTTAACACATCCTAAATCGTTATATTTGTAACGGTTAAGACCTCTTTCAAACATTCTTTCATTCAATGCACAGTCGCCTTGTGAGGGCGACTCAGCGCCTACCGCAGGCCCTGCCCACGAATCAAAACACCGACCACCCGATCCGTGAACTCAGCAACTCCAGCGCCGCCATGCCCGCGAGGGAGTTGCCCGCAGCATTCAACCCGGGGGACCAAACGCATACGGTAAATTGCCCCGGCACGATTGCCACAATGCCGCCACCCACGCCACTCTTGCCTGGCAACCCCACTCGATAGGCGAAATTACCGGCTTCGTCATACAGCCCGCTGGTGGCCATGATCGAGTTCACCTGCTGGGCCTGGCGCCGGGTGAGGATTTGCTCTTCGCTGTGCTTGCAGAACCCGTCGTTGGCCAGGAAGCAGAATGCCCGGGCCAGGTCCAGGCAGTTCATTTGCAGCGCGCAGTAACTGAAGTAACTGCGCAGCACCGGCTCGACCTCGTTATGGAAGTTACCAAAAGACTGCATCAGGTAAGCCATGGCAGCGTTGCGCGCACGGAACTGATATTCCGAATCGGCGACACGGGCATCGATTGAAATGTGAGGGTTGCCCGAAAGCCGTCGAACAAAATCACGCATCGACAACGTGGGTGCTGCGAAGCGTGACTGGTTGATATCGCAGATCACCAACGCCCCCGCATTGATAAACGGGTTGCGCGGGCGCCCGCGCTCGAACTCCAGCTGCACCAGCGAGTTGAACGGCTGGCCTGAAGGCTCATGGCCAAGCCGCTCCCAAATGGCTTCACCTGAGTGGCCTATTGCCTGGACCAGGCTGAACACCTTGGAAATACTCTGGACCGAAAAAGGCACCCTTGCGTCGCCTGCGCAGTAATGGCTGCCATCGTTGCTATAGACCGCGATGCCCAACTGCTGCGCCGGTACGTCGGCCAGCGCAGGGATGTAATCAGCCACTTTGCCCTTGCCGATCAAGTGGCGTACTTCTTCAAGAATCTCGTTCAACAGCGTTTGCATGAAAGGCCCTGGCTCAATCCCCTTCAGAGGTAGGTAAGGGGTCGCATGCTTGACGAAGACTGAGCGGCTTAGATCACACATTCGGCAAGCGCATGCCGACGACCGCGATGCCAAAGGCCACAGCGACTACTACCACCTGGGCCTGTGCACCGGCGCCCAACGCGATGCCCTGCGCCTGAGCGCAGACTGTGGCTACACCCTGCACAAGCTGGGCATCAAACGGTATGATCACGGTCTTTGTACTGAGGTATTACGAAGACGCTTCATCTACCGGGCGTATTTCTTGGCCCCGGCAACACAGACGACAGCGCCGAGCGTCACCACAAGCATCATCCAGCTGACGTGTTCATGCAGCAGCAATGCAGCCAGGCCAAGCCCCATGAACGGCTGGAAGAGTTGCAGTTGGCCCACTGCCGCAATGCCACCCTGGACGAGCCCTCGGTACCAGAACACAAAGCCGATCAGCATGCTGAACAGTGAAACGTAGCCGAAGCTGAACCATGCTGGGGCGCTTACCTTGGCGAAGGCATCTAGCGCTGGGAAATTGGCGATTGTCAGCAGCAGCATGAATGGCAATGCCACAATCAATGCCCAACTGATCACCTGCCACCCCCCCAGTGTTCTCGACAGCCGCGCCCCTTCCGCATAACCCAACCCACACACAACCACCGCCGCCATCATCAGCAGATCGCCCACCGCCGACGCCTCTCCCCCATTCATCAACGCGTAGCCAACGACCAGCCCGGCACCTGCGATCGAGAACAACCAGAAACCTGGCCGAGGTCGCTCACCGCCCCGTAAAACGGCAAACCCTGCCGTGCAGAGCGGCAGGAGCCCGACAAAAACAATGGAATGAGCAGAGGTGACGTGCTGCAGCGCCAGTGCAGTCAGTAGCGGGAAACCGATAACAACGCCGAGCGCTGTTATAGCCAATGACGACAAATCTGCACGTTCAGGTCTCGGCTGCCGAAGCACGAGCAGAAAAAGCGCCCCCAACAGGGCGGCAATGGTTGCCCTGGCACAGGTCAGAAACGTGGGCTCGAAGGCCCCCACTGCCACACGGGTTGCCGGCAACGAGCCCGCAAAGATTGCAACGCCTATAAAGCCGTTGATCCACCCGCTTGTTGATTTTTCCATCGGTAACCCCTCGATAAACGAGGGTTGAGTACATCACTGACAGGCTCACCAGGGCCACGTACAATCCAATACAGTTAAACCGAACTGTTATGCATGTTAATCCAGCACAGTTGAGGGTGCGATGAAACGTAACGGCACGCGTATTCAAACTGTCATGGGTCAGATCCAGTCCAGGATCGCCGCTCGCACCTACACGCCAGGTGCGAGAATCCCCTCGGTCCGCGCCATGGCCCAGACCATGCAGGTATCGGTATCCACCGTGCTTGAAGCCTATGAGCGATTGATGGCACAGGGTGTACTCAGCTCCCGCCCTGGTTCAGGCTTTTACGTAGCCGGGCCAGTGGCGCCATTGGCACTGACCGACCTTGGCCCCAAGCTTGATCGGGAGGTAGACCCGCTGTGGATCTCGCGCCAGGCCCTTGAAACCTCCAGCGATGCATTGAAGCCAGGGTGCGGGTGGCTACCTCCCTCCTGGATGTACGAAGCTGGCATGCGAAAAGCCCTTCGAACGGTTGCCCGCTCTGATACTGCAAAGTTGACTGAGTACGCTTCCCCCCTTGGGCATCCGCCCCTCAGGCAATTCTTGTCGCGACGACTGGCAGCCGCCGGGATCGAAGCCCCTCTGGAACAGATCATGCTCACGGAGTCGGGCACTCACGCCATTGACCTGGTGTGCCGTTTTCTGCTGGAACCGGGCGACACTGTGCTGGTGGACGACCCCTGCTATTTCAACTTTCACGCATTATTGAAAGCGCACAGGGTGAAGATTGTTGGCGTCCCCTACACAGCCACGGGCCCGGACATCGATGCGTTCGGCGCCGCCCTGCTCGCGCACGCGCCCCGGCTGTACATAACAAATTCCGGCATCCACAACCCCAGCGGAGCCACCCTGTCGCCGGTCACCGCGCACAGGCTGCTAAAACTGGCCGATACCTCTAGCCTCGTGATTGTCGAGGACGACATCTTCGGGGATTTCGAGACCAATCCCGCGCCACGGCTGTCTGCCTTCGATGGCCTCTCTCGTGTCATCCAGATAGGCAGCTTTTCCAAGACCATCTCCGCTTCGGTTCGATGCGGCTACATTGCTGCGCGTGGTGAATGGATCGAGAGCCTGGTCGACCTCAAGATTGCGACTACATTCGGAGGAGGACGGTTGGCCGCGGACATCATCCATCACGCTATTACCGATAGCGGCTACCGAAAACACATGGAGAGTGTGCGCCTTCGGTTGGCCGAGGCAATGGACAAGACAGTAGCGAGGCTTCAGGCCATTGGGATCAAACCCTGGATAATTCCCAAGGCAGGCCTGTACGTCTGGTGCCAACTGCCTCAAGGCAAGGATGCAGCAACCCTGGCCAGAACCTGTCTGAATGACGGGGTAGTGCTGGCGCCCGGAAATGCTTTTAGCCAGTCCATGACTGCGGGTGACTTTCTCCGCTTTAACGTTGCTCAATCGGGTGATGCCAGAATCTACGACGTGTTGAAACGGGCCCTGAGTGGTTAGTCGCCGGCCCCATTCCGTGCCTCAGGCCAGATAACAGCCTGCGCCACGATCACATTTTTGCCATTGAACGTGAGTGCAGGCGAGCCATGAAGTTGATACCCCAGCTTCAAGGCATCACTGACCCTATGGCAAAAGGAAGCGTCATCGGGGCCAGTCAGCACTCGGTAAATCGGCAGCCCATCCGGTGGTTGAGTCATCTGTTCGGACCATGCAGAAGTGGTGTGTTCTTCAAGAGTACTGCCAACTGCCAGGCCACCGCTACGCGCCAGTTCACTTCCAACCTGTCCAGACCTTCACAGGCTAGGACGCGGCTAAAGATGCAGACAATAAAGCTAACGTACGCCTTAACGCTACGACGCCCGCGATAAAAAAATTAGATATCTCATTAAAGAAATCCCGCAGGCGCTGGCTGGGCCATGGGATTAGAGTCGCCCTCACGCCGTAGTCCGGCGGGGTGATTGCTGCTGGGCCGTAGCGCTCTGGAAGCCCTACCGCAACCCGGCGCAATTCACACCAATACAAGAACAAAGGTGACCACGCATGCCCAAGCCGCCTGTCGATGCCCCTATCGATGTCAAAGACTGGATCGATAACCGCCCCCTTGCTGCCTACCAGTGGCTGATCCTGTCGCTGTGCTTCCTGATCGTGCTGTTCGATGGCTTCGATGTCGCCGTCATGGGGTTTATCGCGCCTTCGCTGATGCAGGACTGGGGCCTGTCCCGCGCCGCCTTTGGCCCGGTGATGAGTGCCGGCATGGTCGGCCTTGCCATCGGCGCACTGACCGCCGGCCCGTACGCCGACCGGTTGGGCCGCAAGAAAGTGCTGCTGGTTGCGGTCAGCGGTTTCAGCCTGTTGAGCCTGGCCTGCGCCTTCGCCCGCAACCCGTATGAGCTGGCCGTGCTGCGGCTGCTGACCGGCATTGCCCTGGGTGCGGCCATGCCCAACTGCACTACCCTGCTCGCCGAATACCTGCCCACACGCAACCGCTCGCTGATGATCACCATCATGTTCACCGGCTTCAACATGGGCTCGGGCCTGGGCGGTTTTTTGTCCGCCTGGCTGATCCCTCATCACGGCTGGAAATCGGTACTGCTGGCCGGCGGCCTGCTGCCACTGGCCTTGCTGCCCTTGCTGTGGTGGCTGCTGCCAGAGTCCGCCCGCTTCCTTGCTGCACGCCAGGCACCGGCCAGCCAGATTGCGGCAGCCTTGGCCAAACTCGGCGGCCGCTTCGCTGCCGGCACCCGCTTTACCGTCAGTGAGCCAACCACGCAGCACAAGGCGCCGGCCCGGCAGCTGTTCAGCGAGCGCTACCGGTTTGGCACCCTGGCCCTGTGGCTGACCTACTTCATGGGCCTGCTGGTGATCTACCTGACCATGGGCTGGTTGCCGACCCTGCTGCGTGATGGCGGGCTGTCCATCGAGCGCGCCGCCACCATCACCGGCCTGTTCCAGATCGGCGGTGCAGTGGGTGCAATCGTGGTCGGCTGGATCATGGACCGACACAACCCCAACCGCGTCATCGCCATCGCCTACGCCTTGGGCGGCCTTTGCATCGTCTCACTGGGCGCCCTGAGCCTGGAGTCGAGCCTGCTGGTGGTGGGCGTGGCGGCTGCCGGGTTCTGCATGAGCGGCGCGCAGACCGGCCTTAACGCCTTCGCCCCTGGCTACTACCCGACCGAGTTCCGCGCCACAGGTGTAAGCTGGATGCTCGGTATCGGGCGCTTCGGGGCCATTTTCGGCTCCCTCATCGGTGGTGCCGTGCTCAGCCTGGGGCTGGGCCTGCCGCTGCTGTTCACCCTCCTCGGCCTGCCGGCATTCGCCGCCGCCCTGGCGATCCTGGCCAACGGCCACGCCCGGCTGCGCGCGACACCCGCAGTAACCGCGCCGTAACCTGTAAAAGAGGACCTTCACATGGCTCGTATCATTGGTGGCCTGGCCGTCTCCCACACCCCAACCATCGGCTTCGCAGTCGACCACGACAAACAGGAAGAAGCCGCCTGGGCGCCGATCTTCGAAAGCTTCGAGCCGATTCGCACGTGGTTGCAGCAGCGCCAGCCGGACGTACTCTTCTACATCTTCAACGACCACGTCACCTCGTTCTTCTTTGATCATTACAGTGCCTTCACCCTGGGTGTAGACGAGCAATACGGCGTGGCCGATGAAGGGGGCAACCCACGGGACCTGCCGCCAGTAGGCGGCCATGCGGCGCTATCACGGCACATCGGCCAGAGCCTGATGGCCGATGAGTTCGACATGAGCTTTTTCCGCGACAAGCCGCTGGACCACGGCTTCTTCTCGCCCATGTCGGCGCTACTGCCCTGTGATGAAAGCTGGCCCGTACAGATCGTGCCGCTGCAGGTCGGCGTACTCCAACTGCCGATCCCCACGGCGCGCCGCTGCTACAAACTGGGCCAGGCGCTGCGCCGCGCCATCGAGAGCTACCCCGAGGACCTCAAGGTGGCGATCGTCGCCACCGGCGGGGTGTCGCACCAGGTGCATGGCGAGCGTTGCGGCTTCAACAACCCGGAGTGGGACGCGCAGTTCCTTGACCTGCTGGTAAATGACCCGCAGCGCCTTACCGAGATGACGCTGGCCGAGTACGCCACGCTCGGGGGCATGGAAGGCGCCGAGGTGATCACCTGGCTGATCATGCGCGGCGCGTTGTCTGCCAATGTTGAGCGCAAGCACCAAAGCTACTACCTGCCGTCGATGACCGGCATCGCCACCCTGCTGCTGGAAAACCGCGACCAGGCGCTGCCGGCGCCGGTCAACGAACGCCACCGCCAGCACATGCAGCATCAGCTGGCTGGGGCGCAGCAGCTTGAAGGCACCTATCCCTACACCCTGGAGCGCAGTGCCAAAGGCTACCGCCTGAACAAGTTCTTGCATCGCATGATCGAGCCGCACTGGCGCCAGCGCTTCCTCAGCGAGCCCGAAGCGCTGTACAGCGAGGCAGGCCTGAGCGAAGAAGAAAGCGACTTGCTGCGCCGCCGCGACTGGCGTGGGCTGATCCACTACGGGGTGATCTTCTTCGTGCTGGAGAAGCTGGGTGCCGTGCTGGGTGTGTCCAACCTGGATATTTACGCCGCCATGCGCGGGCAGAGCATCGAAGACTTCATGAAAACCCGTAACCAGCAGGTTCGCTACTCGGTGGCCGGCAAAGCGCCCAACTGACCGATGCAGCCCGCTGAGCCTGCTACAAGGCACCCTCCTGGGCTTACGCCTGCTCAGTGATGACCTGGCGGATACAAGCCATTAGCGCAACCGCCGCCGGCGATTGCAGGCAGCCGCTGCGCTGAATCAGGCCGATGGCGCGGGCGGTACCGGGCAGGGCCAGCGGCAGGCGTTGCAGTTCGCCGCTGGCAATCTCGTAGGCCAGCTGGTGCGCAGACACCGCTGCCAGCATGTCCGAACGCACCAACAGGCCACGGATAACCGCCAGATCAGCGCTTTCCACCACCGGCCACGGCGCTGCCAGGCCGGCGGCGGCAAAGCAGTTGTCCAGCAGCTGGCGCGCAGGCGAGCCGGCCCGCGGCAACACCCAGCGCGCCTGGTGCACGCCCTGGAGCGTCAGGTGGGTGTGCAACAGCGGGTGCCCCCGACGCGCCAGCAGCACCATTTCCTCGTTGATGAGCGGCTCGCCCACCAGGTCGCTGGCATAGTCGTAAGGCCGCAAGGCGCCCAGCACAAAATCCACATCCCCTACCCGCAGCTCGGTTGCCAGCAGGTCGAACGGGCTTTCGTTGGTCACCACCCGAACCTGGGGATGCTGGGCAGTGAAGCGTAAAATGGCATCCGGCAGAATGCGCGAGCGGCCCAATGGTAACGCGCCCACGTGCACCACCCCACGCAGGGTGCCTTGCATCGCGCTGAGGTCACTGTCCAACAGGCGCAACTCGTTCAGCGCCCGGCGTATGGGGAACAGAATGTCCCGGCTGGCCACAGTGGGCTGCAGGCCGCGCGACGTACGCACGAACAAGGGCTGCCCGCACCCGCCTTCGAGCACCTTCAAAGCAGCACTGACGGCCGGCTGGCTAAGGCCGAAGTGCCGCGCCACGGTTTGCATGTGCCGTGTTTCACACAGTTTCACGAACACCTGCAGGCGCCGCGCCTGAAACAGGTAGAGGGGCTCGCCCTGCGCGGTGCCCAGCAAACTCGGCACGCCGTCCAGTTCAGCCAACACCCGCTGTGCACGCGGCAGCAGGCACTCGCCGTAGTCGGTCAGGCGCATGCCATTGGCATGGCGCTCGAACAGGGGCACGGCAAAGCGCGCCTCCAACTCGGCAATGGCGCGGGTGACCACGGACTGAGCACGGAACAACACCTCCGTCGCCCGCGACACGCTGCCCAGCTCGGCTACCCGGATGAACGCGCGTACTTGCATCAGGTTGGGCAGTTCGACGTCGATCATGAAGGTTCCCCGGCGCTCGGCTCGTGACTGCGGCGACTATGCCTCTACCCCGCTTGCCCGGCAATAAATAAAACGCATAGCCGTTGCAAATGAATGCATTAGTGCCCTGCACAGGCCAATGACATCCTGCGCCAACCCCCACTGCAGGAGCCAACAAGCAATGAATACCCCACAAACATCCGCCCTGGTGGTCAGCGCACATTCGGCCGACTTTGTCTGGCGTGCCGGTGGCGCCATTGCGCTGCACGCCGAGCAAGGCTATGCCATGCACGTGGTTTGCCTGTCTTTCGGTGAGCGTGGTGAGTCTGCCAAGCTGTGGCGCAAGGGTGAAATGACCGAAGCCAAGGTCAAGCACGCCCGCCGTGAAGAGGCCATGGCGGCGGCCGAAATCCTCGGTGCCAGCGTGGAGTTCTTTGACATCGGCGACTACCCGATGCGCGCCGACAAGGACACCCTGTTCCGCCTGGCCGATGTGTATCGCCGTGTCCAACCGGAGTTCGTGCTCAGCCACTCCCTTAAAGACCCCTACAACTACGACCACCCGCTGGCCATGCACCTGGCCCAGGAAGCCCGCATTATCGCGCAGGCTGAAGGCTACAGGCCGGGCGAGAAGATCGTGGGCGCACCGCCGGTGTACGCCTTTGAGCCGCACCAGCCCGAACAGTGCGAATGGCGCCCGGACACCTTCCTGGACATCACCGCGGTGTGGGACAAAAAGTATGCCGCCATCCAGTGCATGGCCGGCCAGGAACACCTCTGGGAGTACTACACCCGCGTGGCCCTGCAGCGCGGCGTGCAGGCCAAGCGCAACGTGGGCATCGCCAGTGCACGCAACATCGTCTACGCCGAAGGCCTGCAGAGCGTGTTCCCGCGTGTGACGGAGAACCTGGCATGAGCGGGCTGATCGGCAAGACCGGCATCGTGGTGCGTAATATCCCGCGCGTTGAGCCACACATGATTGATGCCCTGGGCCGGCTGGGTGTCGCCACGGTGCATGAGGCCCAAGGTCGCAAGGGGCTGCTCAACACTGCCGTGCGCCCCATCCAGCAGGGTGTGACCGTGGCCGGCAGCGCGGTAACCGTGCTGGTGGCCCCTGGCGACAACTGGATGTTCCATGTTGCCGTGGAGCAGTGCCGCCCGGGCGACGTGCTGGTGGTGGCGCCCAGTTCGCCGTGCAGCGATGGCTATTTCGGCGACCTGCTGGCGACCTCGCTCCAGGCCCGCGGCGTGCGCGGCCTGGTGATCGATGCGGGCGTGCGCGACAGCCAGACACTGCGCGACATGGGCTTTGCCGTGTGGTCCCGCGCCATCAACGCCCAGGGCACCGTGAAGGAAGTGCTGGGCTCGGTGAACCTGCCACTGCTGTGTGCCGGGCAGCTGGTAAAGGCCGGTGACATCGTGGTGGCCGATGACGACGGTGTCGTGGTGGTGCGCCATGGCGAAGCCCAGGCGGTAATCGATGCCGCCACCCAGCGCGCCGACCTGGAAGAACGCAAACGCCAGCGCCTGGCCGCCGGCGAGCTTGGCCTGGATATTTATGAGATGCGACCGCGCCTGGCGGCGAAGGGTTTGCATTATGTCGACCACCTCACAGACCTGGAAGGCTGAACATGGGCCAGACCCGCATCCCCTGCCTGCTGATGCGCGGCGGCACCTCCAAGGGCGCCTATTTTCTGTATGACGATCTACCCGCCCCTGGCCCGCTGCGTGACCGGGTGCTGCTGGCGGTGATGGGCTCGCCCGATGCCCGGCAGATTGACGGCATCGGCGGCGCCGACTCGCTCACCAGCAAAGTCGCCATCATCCGCGCCTCGCAGCGCGATGACGCCGACGTCGACTACCTGTTCGCTCAGGTGGTGGTGGACGAGGCACGGGTGGACTATGGGCAGAACTGCGGCAACATCCTGGCCGGCGTAGGGCCGTTCGCCCTCGAGCGCGGCCTGGTGACCGCCAGCGGCGCGAGCACACCGGTGCGCATCTTCATGGAAAACACCGGGCAGATCGCCATCGCCCAGGTGCCGACCACCGATGGCCAAGTGGAGTACGCCGGCGATACCCACATTGATGGGGTGCCGGGCCGGGCGGCGGCGCTGGTGGTGACGTTTGCCGACGTGGCCGGCGCCAGCTGCGGAGCCCTGCTGCCCACCGGCAACAGCCGCGACCGTGTCGATGGCCTGGAAGTCACCTGCATCGACAACGGCATGCCGGTAGTGCTGCTGCGTGCCGAAGACCTTGGCGTGACGGGCTACGAGCCTTGCGAAACGCTGGAGGCCGACAGCGCCCTGAAAACACGCCTGGAGGCTATCCGCCTGCAACTGGGCCCACGCATGAGCCTGGGTGATGTGAGCCAGCGTAATGTGCCGAAAATGTGCCTGCTGTCGGCACCGCGCAACGGCGGCACGGTCAATACGCGCTCGTTCATCCCGCACCGTTGCCATGCGTCCATCGGGGTGTTTGGTGCGGTGAGTGTCGCTACGGCCTGCTTGATTGAAGGGTCGGTTGCACAGGGCCTTGCCCGCACGCCAGGCGGTGATCGTCAGCGTTTGGCGGTGGAGCATCCGAGTGGGGAATTTACGGTGGAAATCAGCCTGGAACATGGCGTGATCAGAGGGTGCGGGTTGGTGAGAACGGCGCGTTTGTTATTTGACGGGGTTGTGTGCATCGGGACAGATATTTGGGGTGGGCCGGAGAAGTGACTCATCAAGGGTGGCTTGGGGTTTCAAAAATGAAGGGATACCGCAAGTCCACTGACCAGCAAACAGAGGCTCGCTACAGCAGTGAGCTGCACGCGCATCGGCAGATACCACCCAGGCACCGCTTGCGCCAGTTTGCGGTCCTGCCAAAGATGGCCGATAAAACCAAAGGTCAACACCAGACACCCCAATGGCACAGGCAGCAACGTGCCAACCCAACCGATCAGGGCCGGTATGACACTCCACACCAGTCGCTCTTGACGCTGCTTCGCGGGCAACCCCTGCAGCGTCATGGCGAACCCCCAGTGCAGGGCACCGACGAAGCTCAATATCACCGCGCCATAGCCCACCAGCATCATCGAGAAAAACGCTCGATATTCAGCCCCAAAAAAGATGAGCAACGTCAAACCAATAAACGGCAGCAGACCGCCGTACCCCAGGACAGCGAAGCGGCTTGGAGATAAAGCAGTAGCATCGGTATTCATCTGGGCGCCCCTTCGCAGCGGTTCAGGACCGGGTGTCAATTGTGTCGTCCAATGAGGTTAAGGAATTCGTGCCGCGTCGACGGGGCGTCGCGAAATTCACCTAACATCACGGATGTCATCATCACCGAGTTCTGCTTCTCTACACCGCGCATCATCATGCACATATGCTTGGCTTCGATCACGACCGCTACCCCTGCGGCATCCGTGACTTCCTGCACGGCATACGCAATTTGCCGCGTGAGGTTTTCCTGTATCTGTAAACGACGGGCGAACATGTCCACCACGCGTGCAACCTTGGAAAGCCCTAACACGCGCCCTGTTGGCAGGTACGCGACATGCGCCTTGCCAATGAATGGCAACAGGTGGTGTTCGCACAAGGAGTAGAGTTCGATGTCCCGCACCACAATCATTTCATCGTTTTCACTCTCGAACAAAGCACCGTTCACGACCTCGTGAAGATTCTGCGCATACCCGTTGCACAGGTACTGCATCGCTTTAGCCGCACGCTGGGGTGTGTCCAGGAGCCCTTCGCGCTGGGGGTTTTCACCAATACCGACCAGGATTTCATGATAGTGCTCGGCTAACGAATGTGACATTTGGACTCCTCACCGCTACAGCGGTGCCCGCCAGCGGGATGTGGTAGCCAGGCCAAGTGTGGCCTCAAACGGCAGAACAGTCTGTAAAGCACCGAAAACAGGGGACGTAGCGGACGCCAGGCCAGTGGCGCGACCCACATGCCCACATCGGCAGCACGCCAACTCCACAAGGTGGCGTCCAAGCCTGTAACCCAGTGCCCGCTCGCGAACCTTCCATGCAGGCACGACCTCAGTTGCTCAACCGTCAAGCCCAATGCTGACGGATCGAAATCGTCATCACTGATGTCCACCAGGATGAGCTTTGCCCCGGTCGATTGCCTGCGCAGAAAGGCTATCTCCCGAGCGCACAATGGGCAGGCGCCGTCAAAGTACAGCGTGAAGGGCCACTTGCAAGACATGTACAACCTCTCATGCTTGTACAGGTTTTTGTACAAGTTAGCCGAAACCAGGAATTTCGCAATGGCCGTGACAACTTTCGGTGACGGCAGCCAAGCGGAACGGCTTTTGATGGGTGCATGCCCCTCCCCCGCAGCCGTGTTGAGCGGTAGTAAGCCAGGTGCAGTTCGGCCACAATCGCTCACTCAGTCAAGCTGGGACGCACCGCATGCTCACCACCCTCGCCATCGGCAACTACCGCTCGATCAACCACCTTGTGTTGCCGTTAGGCCAACTCAACCTGGTGACCGGTGCCAACGGCAGCGGCAAATCCAACCTGTACAAAGCCCTGCGCCTGCTGGCCGAAACCGCCCAGGGCGGCGTGATCGAAGCCCTGGCCCGTGAAGGCGGGCTGGATTCGACCTGGTGGGCTGGCCCGGAAACCAGCGCACGGATGAGGCGCGGCGAAGTGCCCATCCAAGGCCAGCACCCGAGCGAAGCCAGGCGCCTGCGCCTGGGCTTTGCCACCGAGCATTTCGGTTTTGCCATCTCCCTCGGCCTGCCGATTCCCCTGCCGTATCCAACCGCGTTCATGCTCGACCCTGAGATAAAGTGCGAGGCCATCTGGGGCGCTGGCGCCTACCGGCCCGCTTCATTGCTGGTCGAGCGCAAGAACGCCCTGGTGCGCGCCCGCGAGGGCCGCAGCTGGGCGGTGCTCGATCAGCATGCCGACAGCGGCGAAAGCTTCTTCAACATCGTCGGCCGGCCCCGCCAGGCGCCAGAGATTGGTGAGCTGCGCGCGTTCATCAACAGCTGGCGGTTCTACGACCACTTTCGCATCGACCGCGACGCGCCTTGCCGACAGCCACAGCTGGGTACCCGGTCGCCAGTGTTGCATCACGACGGCCGCAACCTCGCTTCGGCGCTGCAGACCATTATCGAGATAGGTGATGTCGAAGACCTGGTAGCGGCGCTGGACGACGCGTTTCCCGGCAGCCGCCTGGCGATCGATGCACCGCCGGGCGGGCTGTTCAGCGTCCGGTTACACCAGCATGGGCTGCTGCGCCCGTTAGGGGGTGCTGAATTGTCGGATGGCACCTTGAGGTACCTGTTGCTAATGGCGGCGCTGCTGACACCACGCCCGCCGTCACTGATGGTGCTGAACGAACCGGAAACCAGCCTGCATGCCGACCTGCTCCCTGCGCTTGCCCGCCTAATCATCCGCGCTTCGCAACGTAGCCAGGTGTGGGTGGTGTCGCACAGCAAGCCGCTGATCGACGCATTGACCGCGTGCGACGGGTGCAATGTGCTGGAGCTTGAGAAGCACCACGGGCAAACGCAGTTGCGAGGGGTGGGTTTGCTGGACGAGCCCCTGTGGCGGTGGGTTGACTGACCACGGCTGCCCAAGCCTCAAGCCCCAAAAGCAAGCCATGCACCGCACCTGTAGGAGCTGGCTTGCCTGCGATGGGCCGCAAAGCGGCCCCATTGGCCATAACTGACCAACATCAAGCCCTGCCCCACCCCGGCCCACTTCGAAAGTGCACTCAAGGCCTCATCAACGGCTCGATCCCGATCCATTTCTTCACTGGGTGATAACAGAGCCTCAACGGCGGAATCTCCACCTTGCGGCCCTGCACATCCAGTGCCCCCAGATGAATCGTCCATTTGGAATCCGCATCAAACTTGTCCGTCTGGAAGATCACATACGCCGAGCCATAGCGCTTGTTGTTGGTCATCCTGGGAATCATCCGATGCACTTCATCGCTGTTGATGTCGTACGGCGATCGCCGGGCGGTCTTCTCATTTACCAACGGAAAGTCGTAGGTCTCGTTAACGCCCACGTACACCTCGGGCCGTGCATTCAGGCGCGAACCGTCTTCGAAGGTGATGTAAGCCTGGCGGCTGTCGTACAACACCGGTATCGGGGGCTCGCCACGCTTGGAATCAGTCGACGGGCGCTGACGGTCTTTGTTGTAGGCGACCATTTGCACATAAAATTCCTGCCGCGAGTACTTCTCGCCCGGGTACTGCACGTACAGGGCTTGCTTGTAGGGCTTTTCGCCCCATAGGGCGGCGTGGTCGTAGAGGTAGGTTTCCAGGTAAAGCGTGGTCTCACCCTGCGGCCCTGGCACCTTGAACTGGAACTGGGATTCGCAGAGGTCCGCGTAGGCGGCACGCTCGCGTTTCCAAGGGACGCAAGCGGTTAACGAAGCCACTGCCAGCAGTAGGATGAGAGAGGTGGTCCGTTTCAGGTTATTCATGACCTGCCCTGGTCGAGATGAGAGTGGATCAGTTTCGAGCGCCGAACGGCGGAAGTCCATGCTGCCCCTTTGCTATTATCGCGCTACAGACAGCAGACCTTGCAGCCGCTGGGGATGTGACCACAAAGCCGGTAGCAGATTTGCTAAGATCGCGGCATTTCCGCTGGGTGACCGCATCCTCACCCAAGCCATTTGCAGCCTGCTGGAAGACCCGATGAACAAATTGATCCTGCCTTTCGCCATCTTCGTTAGCGTCCTACTCACTGGAAAAATCGCCGAGCATTACGGCCTGGAGGGCAGCTGGAAAATCGGCCTGCTGTGCCTCGTGGCAGCTGCCGTCCAGATCGCTGTTACCCGTTTTCAGCGCTACCAGCGGCACAAAGCCCAGCTGTAAAGGGCGCAAGGCCCCGCTAACGTCGCTGGCTGATCACATTCTGGGGACTTTTCTTTCACCCCATTTTCACAGTGGCTTGGGCAGTATCAAGCTATCCCTACGTGATAGTACTTAGCCCGCCTCGGCGGGCTTTCTTTTGCCCGCCTGTTTCCTGTCGACGTCTTGAGGAACGGCAGCGGGTCGAAAAATCAGAAATAACCCCTTCCTTGTAGGCCATTTCCCAAAGATACTCCTCGCGCCTGTTTTTCGTTGCACATGGAAATAGTCAGCCCTAGTCTCGACCTGTCGCTGCCAATTCAGCGACCGGTTTTGACAGACCGCTGACGTTGTCCTCATGTGCTCGCTTTCATGGCGGCTGTACGTGTGGGCACCTTCTGGTGCGCCGAGTGCCAACGTCTCGGTCTGTCAACCCGCGTACAGCTGCCACCATCTTGTTTGACAGCGAGGTTGAGGTAGCTCCACTTTCCGACGTTGGAGTTTCACCATGCTCAAGATCGTTCCAGATCCACCCCACAAGACTCTCTGCCTCGAAGATACCCTCATCGAAGCCTCGGACTACGCGCTTTGCGCTGCGACTGTCGTGCACCAGGCAATGCTGCTACAGCCCAAGTCGCCAGCATCGATTTTGATGATGACCTCGATGCATGAACTGGAGACGCTGCGGGCTTTACTGGAGTCCGCAATAGTCCAAGTGCAGATGCCCACTGAGCCTGGGACTTCGCACTGAAGCCTAATTGATGTGTTGCCCAGGCACCCAAACGCCTGCAAGCCGAGCCTCCACATGGATCTGAGCCATGTCGCAGATCGTGAAGCCTATGCAGCACTTGTAGGAGCTGGCTTGCCGGCGAGAGGCCAACCCAGGCACTAGAGATTTCGGGGAGATTGACCAATGTCCACAGAAGAAACCAAATTCACCGTCGGCAAAACCACCTTCTATCAGGGTGAAAACCAGACCCACCCGCTGTTTCGCATCGAAGCCGGTATCCCTTGCCAGAGCGCGCGGGAACAGGCATCAGAGCTAATGGGCTACGCAAGGGATATGACCTTGGATGGCTTGATGGAAGACAAGCCACAGCTGATTTGGGCCTCCCACTACCTTTGCGCTTTGGCCAAAGCGCTGATGGATGATGCGGAGCTGGGGATGATGAAGGACCGCTGACAATTCACAGTAGATTTTCTCTATGTGGAAGCAGCCTTGCGTCGCAAGAGGGCCGCGCTGCGGCCCTGTTATCTATCAGGAATATTACTCACCCACTTTCGAATGTTCCAAACAAACATCCAGTTCTGGGCTTTCTTTACTAGCATCCTTCAAAGCCACATCAAGAATTTCGATTTGGTAGCGATAACGGGCCGCAAGACATCCCAACAAGATCGCCCCTATTGAAAAACCAAACAAAAAAGCCCCAACCCAAAGCAGCAGGGTATTACCAAGATTATCCAGCGCGAAGCCTGCTGAGAGTGTCTGCCCAACCCAGTTCAAACCACCAAATTCGCCGACAAACGAGTATGAGGTCGCCAGCAGACCAACGACTGCTGTTTTCTCACCAAAAAATCTTCCTGAAGTAGCATTTATTCGGCTGACTCGCCTTTCCAACCAAAATCGTGCGTCCTTCAGTACAGGAAGTCCATAAAACTCCAATTGACCAGCCAGCTTATGCTCATGGCGCACATCCTCACACAAGCTGTTAAGGGCTAGCGCTTTCCATTTCCGCAGCAATACTAATGAGGCGATCATTGGAATTATTAAAGCAGCCAGAGCCAGAATCGTAGTGAGTAGAAACATCACAACTACAAATATTTTGGCTGCCACGGATGGAGGCTTAACATTGTAAAAAAATACGAACAATACGTTTGCGAGTAAAAAAATAAACGAAAAACTTAGGCACCCATTTGCGATTAACTGAGATCTAGCCTCTACATCGGTGCGACGGACTTTACGTGGTTCACAGCGGCTTAATACTTCTAAAACCTTGAGGGTGTGATCAATCGACACTGACATTGCTCCTCCATGATTTCCAACGCAGGCATGCTCTAAAGCCAACTGACGCTAAGCACATAAATTAAAAAATTTGCTTTACTAGCGGAAGTGCTCGCGGAAGCTCGCCCTGAAGTCCAACGGTTTTAGGTAGAGCTGGTTCGACAAGTCACCGCGCAGAATGAAGAGCTTTGGCTCACCGCTAAGCTGGAAAACCCGATAAAGATAAAACTGGACCCCTGCTTCCACAGAGAACTCCAGCTCATTGTGGCTAACGATGAATGAGGATGCGATCCCTCCATTCGTCGCCTTCACCTCGATATAGCGATGGAGAGCAGGGCTTTCGAACGAGAGAATGTCGTAGCCGGCGCCATCACCTTGAGTTTCCGAGATCCACTCCAGCCTCTGGAACAACTCTGGATGACCAATTTCAGTCAGGCGATGCTGCTCGTAACCAATTACCCAATCCTCCCCCAATCGGCCCAATTTACGATTCGCTTCATCCCGAGCGGCGTGGTCAAGCTTGCGCGGTAGGCGTTGTCGTGGATGGGTAGGCACAACGAGTTTTTGCCTCTCCTCCATGACCGGAGACTCGATTAGCACAGCGGAGTAAGTTTTCTGTGCCGGAGTTTTTACCTCCTCCAATGCGTCAACGATCTTGCCCACATCTGTGGAATGTCGAAGCACATAATCCTGGACAGCCTTGCGCAACAATAATTGGCTGTTGCCACGCGGTTTGTAGCCCTGAATGAAAGGCAGGCCCATGCCTGCGAGAATGGCGCTAATGTTTTGATGTTTGAGCTCTACAGAAGCTTTGCTTCGCCCCCTGAGCTGCTTGCGCAAGACCTCGTTGTGGCCGGACTTGTTGAAGCCCACGCCATCAGCTTCCAAGCGCAACATTTCAAAATAGTCCACGACTGTGGCGTGGACTTCATCCTCCGTCCAATCCTGCCCGGTTCGTGTAACCTCAAAACCCAAGCTCCGAAGCAGCGGAACTACGGTCATTTCACCGCCTGAGAAATCATCCGCCCCGAGCACGCCTTGAGTAGGAAACTGCTTTCCAAAGGCAACACCCACAATCGCCTTGGAATCACATGGCTCGCCAGTTCGAGGGTTGCGGACCATGTAGTCCCTAGACTTATCAAAGCCGTATCGCTTGAGAAACGCCACACGCCCCAAACGCGAAAACTCATCCATTGCAGCCTGTACAGCGGCGGGGCTTTTCAGAAGGGAAAGCTGAGTCACTAACTGTGCGTCCTTGCGGCAATTTTCTCCGCCACTCTCAGCTTTTTCCTACGCGAAATCAAGCCAGCAAGGCATCACGGCCTGTGAACTAAGGCTTTTGGGCCCATCGCGGACGCTCAGCCCACACCATCAGAAGGGCCCTGAGCGTGTTCCTACACGCTTTCTAACTTCCCTTGCGAACGTATGGTGCCCGGTGCCTGCAATAAGGCCGAAATGATAGCTCAAATGCAGTACGGCTCCTCCGCGACCACGGGATGCTCCCGGGAAAATCCCTGGTGCTGCGAGCCAGCTCGTCTAGTGCCACCCGCCTGCTAACGGGTCAAGCTAATTATTTGTGGCGATCCATCCAAAAGATCACCTCTGCAGCGTTCATAGATACAATGTTTCACATTCCGCATTAAGCACGGACACGCGAAAAAGCCCGGTCGTCACCGACTGGGCTTTTTCGTTTCAATAATGGTCGGGACGGAGTGATTCGAACACTCGACCCCTTGCACCCCATGCAAGTGCGCTACCGGGCTGCGCTACGCCCCGACTGGGCTTTGAAGCATGTCCTCAATGTTGCTGAGGACGTTGAAGAATGTACCCTAACCATCTGATAAGTGGAAGCTTTTTCTTAAAAAAATTCCACCTATGCGAAAGATCTCACTTCTTCAAAACCACCAACACATCCTCCAACTCAACAATCATCTGCCGAATCAGCTGCTTGTACTGGCTGGATTCATCCTTAGCCTCATCACTGGAGAGCCGTAACCGCGCCCCGCCAATGGTGAACCCTTGGTCATAAAGCAGCGCACGAATCTGGCGGATCATCAGCACATCCTGCCGCTGATAATACCGCCGATTCCCCCGCCGCTTCACAGGGTTAAGCTGATCGAACTCCTGCTCCCAGTACCGCAGCACGTGTGGCTTTACAGCACACAGCTCGCTGACTTCACCAATGGTGAAGTAGCGTTTGCCCGGTATGGGGGGCAGTTCGTCGTTATGGCTTGGTTCCAGCATAGGCCTCAACCCGGGCCTTCAACTTCTGCCCTGGACGAAAGGTGACGACGCGCCGTGCAGTGATCGGGATCTCTTCCCCTGTTTTAGGGTTGCGGCCCGGCCGCTGGCGTTTGTCGCGAAGGTCGAAGTTGCCGAAACCGGACAGCTTCACCTGCTCGTTCTCTTCAAGTGCGTGCCGAATTTCTTCGAAAAACAGCTCGACCAGCTCCTTGGCCTCACGCTTGTTAAGCCCCAGCTCCTCGTACAGCCTTTCGGCCATCTCAGCTTTCGTCAGAGCACCCATGCCGTTATTTCCTTAACGTGGTGTTCAACCTTTGTTCGAGCGAGGTGAGGATATTTTGCAGGGTAGTGTTCACCTCATCGTCGTTAAGAGTGCGCGATGGATGCTGCCAGGTCAAGCCAACGGCAAGGCTTTTTCTATCAGGATCAATGCCTTTACCTTGGTAGACATCAAACAGCCTGAGGTCTGTGAGCCATTCGCCTGCATTGTCACGAATTAATTCAAGCACCGCGCTAGAAGCTACATCACGTCCTGCAATCAAAGCCAGGTCGCGACGGGTTTCCGGGAACTTGGACAGCTCGCTGAATTTCGGCAGGCGGCCTTCGACCACGTCGCCCAGCACCAGCTCGAACAGGAACACCGGGCGATCCAGGCCCAGGGCTTTGGCCAGCTCTGGGTGGATGGCGCCAAGGTAGCCGACCAGTTTGCCGTCGCGCTCGATGGCGGCGGTCTGGCCTGGGTGCAGGGCTGGGTGTTTGGCGGCGCTGAAGGTGAAGTCGCTCAGGGCGCCGGAGTAGCCCAGCAGGGCTTCGACGTCGGCTTTTACGTCGAAGAAGTCGACGCCGTCGCGGCCGTTGGCCCAGCCTTCTGGCAGGCGGCTGCCGGTGATTACGCCGGCAATCATTGGCTGCTGTTGCAGGTCACCCAGTTGGCCGACGAAGCGCAGGCCGCTTTCGAACAGGCGCACGCGGTCTTGCTGGCGGTTCAGGTTGTGCTGCAGTGCCTTGACCAGGCCCGGCCACAGCGAGGCGCGCATGGCGGCCATGTCGCTGGAAATGGGGTTGGCCAGCAACAGCGGCTCTACGCCCGGGCTGAACAGTTCGAACAGTTTCGGGTCGATGAAACTGTAGGTGATGGCTTCCTGGTAGCCGCGGGCAACCAGCAGGCGGCGCAGGGTCGGCAGGTCACCGCGGGTTTCCGGCTTGCCTTTTGGCGCCAGGCGGGCTTGCGGGTAGCGAACCGGCAGGTTGTTGTAGCCGTACAGGCGGGCCAGCTCTTCGATCAGGTCCACTTCCAGGCTGATGTCGAAGCGGTGGCTCGGGACGTTGACGGTCCACTGCGCTACACCTTCAGAGCCGCCACTCTTGGTGGTGGTCAGCTCCAGAGCGTTGAGCAGTTGCTCGACCTGGGCTGGGTCCATTTCCATGCCGAGCATCTGGGTGATGCGTTCGGCGCGCAGGGTGACGGGGGCCACTTTTGGCAGGTGTTGCTCGCTGACAGCTTCAACGACCGGGCCGGCTTCGCCGCCAACGATGTCCAGCAGCAGCTGGGTGGCGCGCTCGATAGCTTCGCGGGCCAGCTGCGAGTCGACGCCGCGCTCGTAGCGGTGCGAGGCATCGGTGTGCAGGCCGTAGGAACGGGCTTTACCGGCAACGGAAATCGGCTCGAAGAAGGCACTTTCCAGGAACAGGTCGCGGGTTTTTTCGGTGTTCACACCGCTGTGCTCGCCACCCATGACGCCGGCGATGGCCAGGGCGCGGGTGTGGTCGGCGATTACCAGGGTGTCTGCGCGCAGGGCAACTTCCTGGCCGTCGAGCAGGACGAGTTTTTCGCCCTCTTCGGCCATGCGGACGCGGATGCCGCCGTTGATTTCTGCCAGGTCGAAGGCGTGCATCGGCTGGCCGAGTTCGAGCATCACGTAGTTGGTGATGTCGACGGCAGCGTCGATGCTGCGCACGTCGCTGCGGCGCAGGCGTTCGACCATCCACAGTGGGGTCGGCTTGCTCAGGTCGACGTTACGGATAACGCGGCCCAGGTAGCGTGGGCAGGCAGCCGGGGCGCTGACTTCGACCGGGCGCACTTCGTCGTGGGCAGGCGCTACGGCAGGCACCACCGGGCGGGTGACCGGGGTGTCGTACAACGCGCTGACGTCGCGGGCCAGGCCGGCGATGGACAGGCAGTCACCGCGGTTGGGCGTCAGGCCGATCTCGATGCTGGCGTCGTCCAAGCTCAGGTAGGTGCGAATGTTTTCGCCAACCGGGGCATCAGCCGCCAACTCCAGCAGGCCGTCGTTCTCTTCGCTGATTTCCAGCTCGGCCGCCGAGCACAGCATGCCGAAGGACTCGACGCCGCGCAGCTTGGCCTTCTTGATCTTGAAGTCGCCAGACAGCTCGGCGCCGATCATGGCGAACGGCACCTTGATGCCTGGGCGGGCGTTAGGGGCGCCGCACACGACCTGGAAAGTTTCCTGGCCGTTGCTCACCTGGCACACGCGCAGCTTGTCGGCGTCCGGGTGTTGTTCGGTGGCGAGGATTTCGCCCACGACAATGCCGCTGAACTGGCCGGCAGCGGGGGTAACGCTGTCGACTTCGAGGCCGGCCATGGACAGGCGGGCGACCAGTTCGTCACGGGAGACTTGCGGGTTTACCCAACCGCGCAGCCACTGTTCACTGAATTTCATGCTGTTCTCCTAGAATGTGCGTCGATTGGGCCTAGCGGAATTGGGCAAGGAACCGCAGGTCGTTGTCGAAGAACAGACGCAAATCGTTGACGCCATAGCGCAGCATGGCCAGGCGCTCGGCGCCCATGCCGAAGGCGAAGCCCTGGAACTCTTCAGGGTCGATGCCGGACATGCGCAGCACGCTCGGGTGCACCATGCCGCAGCCCATCACTTCCAGCCAGCCGGTTTGCTTGCACACGCGGCAGCCGTTGCCGGAACACATCACGCACTGGATGTCGACTTCGGCGGACGGCTCGGTGAAGGGGAAGAACGACGGGCGGAAACGCACCGCCAGTTCTTTTTCGAAGAACACCCGCAGGAATTCTTCGATAGTGCCCTTGAGGTCGGCGAAGTTGATATCGCGATCGATCAGCAGGCCTTCGACCTGGTGGAACATCGGCGAGTGGGTGATATCCGAGTCACAGCGGTATACGCGGCCCGGGCACACAATGCGGATGGGCGGCTGGGTCGACTCCATGGTCCGCACCTGCACCGGCGAGGTGTGGGTGCGCAGCAGCATGTTGGCATTGAAGTAGAAGGTATCGTGCATCGCCCGCGCCGGGTGGTGGCCAGGGATGTTGAGCGCTTCGAAGTTGTGGTAGTCGTCTTCGACCTCTGGGCCTTCGGCAATGCCGTAGCCGATGTGGGTGAAGAACTGCTCGATGCGCTCGAGTGTACGGGTGATCGGGTGCAGGCCACCGGTGGCCTGGCCGCGGCCTGGCAGGGTGACGTCAATGCATTCGGCAGCCAGGCGAGCGCTGAGCTCGGCTTCTTCAAAGGCAGCCTTGCGGGCATTGAGCACAACGGTGACGCGCTCTTTGGCGTCGTTGATCAGCGCGCCGACTTTCGGCCGCTCTTCGGCTGGCAGGTTGCCCAGGGTCTTCATCACCTGGGTCAGTTCGCCCTTCTTGCCGAGATAATTAACCCGGATCTGTTCCAGGGCATTGATGTCTTCAGCGCGCTCCACGGCCTCTAGGGCTTGGGAGACCAGCGCATCCAGGTTTTCCATGTACAGACTCCAGATACGAAAATAGGGGAAGAGCTTTGAAGGCTCTTCCCCTATCGATGACGTTCAATGCCCGACGGCGCTAGCGCCGCCGGGTGATTGTCGCGGGTACTTAAGCCAGAACGGCTTTAGCTTTCTCGACAATCGCAGCAAACGCCGCTTTTTCGTTCACTGCCAGATCGGCCAGAACCTTACGGTCGATTTCGATCGAAGCCTTTTTCAGGCCAGCAATCAGACGGCTGTAGGACAGACCGTTATTGCGGGCACCGGCGTTGATACGAGCGATCCACAGTGCGCGGAACTGACGCTTCTTCTGGCGACGGTCGCGGTAGGCGTATTGGCCTGCCTTGATGACCGCTTGCTTGGCTACGCGGAATACGCGCGAGCGTGCACCGTAGTAACCTTTAGCCAGTTTCAGAATTTTCTTGTGACGCTTACGAGCGATGACGCCACGCTTAACACGAGCCATGAGTAACTTCCTCTATCTTAACCAGAATTAACGAACGCGCAGCATGCGCTCGACTTTTGCCACGTCAGACGGGTGCAGCAAGCTGGCACCGCGCAGTTGACGCTTACGCTTGGTCGACATTTTGGTCAGGATGTGGCTCTTGAAAGCGTGCTTGTGCTTGAAGCCCGAAGCTGTCTTCAGGAAGCGCTTCGCAGCACCGCTTTTGGTTTTCATTTTTGGCATGTTGGAACTCCGCATTCGATAAAATTACACATAATCATCAGGCCTGCCGTGCCCGGGAGATTACTTCTTTTTCTTGGGGGCGATGACCATCATAAGCTGGCGTCCTTCCATCTTCGGATGCTGCTCAACGGTGCCGTATTCAAGCAGGTCATTTTCAACCCGCTTCAACAGCTCCATGCCCAGCTCCTGGTGGGCCATCTCACGACCACGGAATCTCAGAGAGATCTTGGCCTTGTCCCCATCGGTAAGGAAACGTACCAGGTTGCGTAGTTTTACCTGGTAATCCCCATCCTCCGTCCCTGGACGAAACTTGATTTCTTTGATCTGGATCTGCTTCTGGTTTTTCTTGGCTTCGTTGGCCTGCTTCTTCTTCTCGAAGAGGTGCTTGCCGTAGTCCATGACCTTGCAGACGGGCGGTACCGCGTCTGCAGAGATTTCTACCAGGTCCAGCTTCGCTTCATCAGCGATACGCAGCGCTTCATCAATCGAGACGATGCCAACCTGCTCGCCGTCTGCGCCAATTAACCGAACCTCGCGGGCCGAGATATTCTCGTTGATCGGGGCCTTCGGTACAGCACGCTTATCGTTTCTCATTTCACGCTTAATAGTCATTACTCCGATTCTTGGCGACCACGCCGGGAAACCGCTTGTGTCAGAAGCTCAGCGAATTGGGCGACGGGCATGGAGCCCAGGTCTGCGCCTTCGCGAGTACGCACTGCAACGGTCTGCGTTTCGACTTCGCGATCCCCTATAACCAAAAGGTACGGGACCTTGAGCAAAGTATGCTCGCGGATTTTAAAGCCGATCTTCTCATTTCTCAAGTCCGACTTGGCACGGAAACCGCTACCGTTCAGAGATTTCTCAACCTCGAGGGCGAAATCGGCCTGTTTGTCGGTGATATTCATGATCACCGCCTGGGTCGGTGCCAGCCACGCCGGGAACACGCCAGCGTAGTGCTCGATCAGCATGCCGATAAAGCGCTCGAACGAACCGAGGATGGCGCGGTGCAGCATGACCGGGCGAACACGGCTGTTATCTTCGGCGATATAGCTGGCATCCAGACGCTCTGGCAGGTTCGGGTCGTACTGCAGGGTACCACACTGCCAGTTACGGCCGAGGCAGTCGCGCAGGGTAAACTCGATTTTCGGGCCATAGAAAGCGCCCTCGCCTGGCTGGTATTCCCACTCCAGGCCCGATTCGTTCAGGGCGTCGGCCAGTGCCGATTCGGCACGGTCCCACAGCTCTTCAGAACCGACACGCTTGGCCGGACGGGTGGACAACTTCATGGCGATATCGCTGAAGCCGAAGTCTTTGTACACGTCCAGGGTCAGCTTGATGAAGTCGGCGGCTTCTTTCTTCACCTGGTCTTCGGTGCAGAAGATGTGCGCGTCGTCCTGCACGAAGCCACGCACGCGCATGATGCCGTGCAGGGCGCCGGACGGCTCGTTACGGTGGCAGGCACCAAACTCGGCCAGGCGCAGCGGCAGGTCGCGGTAGCTTTTCAGGCCCTGGTTGAACACCTGCACGTGGCACGGGCAGTTCATCGGTTTTACCGCGTAGTCACGGCTTTCCGACGACGTGGTGAACATGTTCTCGGCGTAGTTGGACCAATGCCCGGAACGCTCCCAGAGAATACGGTCAACAACCTGCGGGGTCTTGATTTCCAGGTAGCCGTTGGCGCGCTGAACCTGGCGCATGTACTGCTCAAGCACCTGGTATACAGTCCAGCCGTTGGCATGCCAGAACACCATGCCCGGGGCTTCTTCCTGCAGGTGGAACAAGTCGAGCTGCTTGCCGATCTTGCGATGGTCGCGTTTTTCGGCTTCTTCGATGCGCTGAACGTAGGCAGCCAGCTGCTTTTTGTCGGCCCAGGCGGTGCCGTACACGCGCTGCAGCTGCTCGTTCTTGGCATCACCGCGCCAGTAGGCACCGGACAGCTTGGTCAGCTTGAATGCCTTGAGGAAGCGGGTGTTCGGCACGTGCGGGCCACGGCACATGTCGACATATTCTTCGTGATAATACAGGCCCATGGCCTGCTCATCCGGCATGTCCTCGACCAGGCGCAGCTTGTAGTCTTCGCCACGGGCCTTGAACACATCGATGACTTCGGCGCGCGGGGTCACTTTCTTGACCACGTCGTAGTCTTTCTCGATCAGCTCCATCATGCGCTTTTCGATGGCAGCCATGTCTTCAGGGGTGAAGGGGCGCTCGTAGGCGATGTCGTAATAGAAGCCTTCATCGATAACCGGGCCGATGACCATCTTGGCGGTCGGGTACAGCTGCTTCACGGCGTGGCCGACCAAGTGGGCGCACGAGTGACGGATGATCTCCAGTCCCTCTTCATCTTTAGGGGTGATGATCTGCAGGGTGGCGTCGTGGCTGATCAGGTCGCACGCGTCGACCAGTTTGCCATCGACCTTGCCGGCGACCGTGGCCTTGGCCAGGCCGGCACCGATGGATGCGGCTACGTCGGCGACGGATACGGCGTGGTCAAACGAACGTTGACTGCCATCGGGAAGAGTAATAATGGGCATGGCGCCTCCTCTCCTAGTGGTGACCCCTACCAAAGGTCACGTGGGTTGGGATGAGCCAGTACAAGATCCGGCCTGCCTTCCTTCACAAGGAAGCCTGCCTCACAGTGGCAGAAGCCTTTCGGCTTGCAAGGGACGAACCAGAGTGACTGGAAAGAAAAAAGATAGCTGCAGCCGGCACAGCGCGACTACAAGCCGGGCATGCTAGCACGCGGGTTGCGCCCCAGGCAGAAATATTTGGAAATTGCACCGCAGCGGTGAACTATCGCGGAAAAATACGGCTCAGACTTTGGGAAGCAACCTACTCTTGATGAGACCTTGACCCAAGGAGTAACTGGTTATGCGAGTTCCGTCTCTTCTGGCCCTGGCGGCCGCCGGCGCCCTGCTGCTGCCCGTGACAGCAAACGCTGGCAACTTCCCTGCCGGGAAGGAGGCCGCCTACACCGCCCAGTGCACGCAAGTGGCCGGCAGCCAGGGCGTTGACGCTGCCACCGCGAAAAAACACTGCGACTGCGGCGCACGAGCCATCAAAAAGAATTTCACCGACGCCGAGATTGCCGACCTTGACAGCAACGATGGCGTTGACGCCAAGCTGATGCAGAAGGCCCAGACTGTGGTGCAACAGGCCTGCGCACCGAAGCGCTGAACCCTTAAAGCCGGTGACCGCCGGTAACTATTTTGCGTTAGATCAACATCTGGTGAAGGTAAAAGGCGCTAGTTCTGCAGAATTAGACTATGATGTCCTCTGTGCCAGACAGCTCAGGCGTCTAGGCACTTCGAAAAATTTCAAGTTTCTGGAGATTCATCCCATGTCCAATCGCCAAACCGGCACCGTCAAATGGTTCAATGATGAGAAAGGCTTCGGCTTCATCACCCCACAAGGCGGCGGCGACGACCTGTTCGTTCACTTCAAAGCCATCGAATCCGACGGCTTCAAGAGCCTGAAAGAAGGTCAGACTGTTTCCTTCGTCGCCGAGCGCGGTCAGAAGGGCATGCAGGCTGCTCAGGTTCGTCCGGAGTAATTCGGAAGCTGTGAAAAAACCCGCCCTTGTGGCGGGTTTTTTTATGGGCGCTGACCAGGCGGCACACGCTGCTCTTTGCTTCAGGCGGTGAAGCTAAAAACCTGGGGCCGCTTTGCGGCCCTTTCCGGCCGGTCCGGCGCCCCGGCAAGGCCGCTCCTACAGGGACCGCATGGGCCTTTGGAGCTGCATCAACCGCAGTTGACGCGGGTTACCTTGCCCTGCTCGTCCACGTTCAGGTTCAGGCGTTCGGAGCGGTACTCCAGGGTTACCACGTCGTGCGGCTTGAGAATGCGTGCCATCTGCGAGCCACTGGCCTTGCGTGCCTGCTCCAGCAGCTCGGCGCTGGCAGGCTTGCCAATGGCAAAATCGGCGCCACTGGCATCGCAGCGGCCGTCATTGGCTACAGGCGAAGCTGGCACAGCACCACCATCGGCGTTGCCACCAGTGCTGCAACCAGCCAGGACAGCAGCCACCGCCAGGGTTGCCAGGTAAGCACGGGTACGGAACATGAAGCCTCCTAAATAGGTCCGGGAACTGTCTGTTCCGACAGCTCCGCTGGGTATTCGTTGCAAAACCGGTCAAGTCTGCCTGAACTCTGGCAGCGAGGCGAAAAGCAATCGTGACCGGATTTTGCACAACCCACTGCGTTTGCCATATGCTTAGCGCGCACAGTCACTGGCGCAAAGCCATGATTTACTGCAAGAAGTGGAGCGCATCCCGCCTCCATCGAACACCAGGGTCAGGTGTTCACCCCTTCGTCCCGGGCCCCAGCGAGAGCTTTTCATGAGTACCCACAGCATCGATGCCGACATCAAGGTCAAATGGGCGGAGGGCCAGAGCGCGTACAGCCCTGGCACACCGGAAGAATTGCTGTTGATCGCCATCGACCTGTTGGTACGCGACAACGGTGCCGAGGCGGCCCGCAGCTTCATCGACCAGGTGTTCGAGCGCTACGCGCCGCACGCGGCTATTCCAATCGCGCCAGACGGGCGCTGAGCAGGTCAAACAGCCCCTGAGCATCGCCCTGCTCCACCCACAACACATTCGCCGGCTGCTTGAGCACGCCGTACCAGTCGGCAACCGTCTGGCCGAAAGTCGGGCCTTCGCGGCTGTCGATGCTCATGTGGATACGCCGGCCACTGAACAGCTCGGGCTTTAGCAGGTAGGCAATGACACTGGCGTCGTGCACCGGGCCGCCGGGCATGCCGTATAGGTCCATGTCGTGGGTGATGTAGGCATTCAGGATATCCACCACGCGCTTGCTGGCCTGGTTGTTCACGGTTGCCAGTTGTTTCAGGCGTGCGTCGCTGGTCAGCAGCTTGTGAGTGACGTCCAGCGGCAGGTAGGTGAGCTGCACACCGCTGGCCAGCACCACTTCGGCGGCATGCGGGTCGGCATAGAGGTTGAATTCCGCCACAGGGGTGATGTTGCCTCCGTTGAAATGGGCACCGCCCATGACCACCACCTCCTTGATGGCCTTGACGATGTCCGGGCGCTGGATCAGCGCCAAGGCCAGGTTGGTCTGCGGGCCGAGCATGGCCACGGTGATGCTGTGCGGTTTGGCTGTGCCGAGGGTGTCGATCAGGTATTGCACGGCATTGCCTTGGGCCAGAGGCGCTTTGGGCTCGTGCACCTGTACCCCGGTAAGGCCTTCTTCACCATGAACATCGGCGGCGTATATCGGCGCGCGCACCAGTGGGCGGCCGGCGCCGGCGTACACGGGGATGTCTTCGCGACCCGCCCATTCGCGGGCCAGGCGGGCATTTCGCGAGGTTTTATCCAGGCGCACGTTGCCTGCCACGGTGGTGATGGCGCGGATATTGAGCTCGTCGGGCGAGGCCATGGCCAGAAACAGCGCGACCACGTCGTCGGCGCCAGGGTCGGTGTCGATGATCAGGTCGATGGGGGCGGCCTGAAGGGTGGTGGCTGTGGCCATGAAGCCGAGTCCTTGTAGCAAGGGCTTGAGCATAGGGGCACTCCTGTTGCCTGGGTAGAGGGTTGCGGGGCCGCGCTGCGGCCCGATCGCCGGCAAGCCAGCTCCCACAGGTACAGCGCGACATCCCTGTAGGAGCTGGCTTGCCGACGATCGAGGGCAAAGCCCCCGCGTTCAGAAAGTGACGCCGGAGATGAGGGCGATGTTGCTGTAGGGCTGGCACTCACCGGTACGCACCACTGCACGGGCACTGCGCGACAACACCTTGAAATCCTCATGGCTCAGCCATTCGCGCTTGCCCAGCTTGCCCTTCAGCCGCTCGATTTCGATCAGCGCTGGCGGCACCACTTTCTGCATTTCTTCAGCCAGCACATGCCGCTCTACCTGCAGCTCGCTCAACACCGCCCGCAACACGCTGGCGAAATCCGGCAGACCGGGCGTGATGGCCAGGTCGATCAGTTCCACGCCTGGTGGCACCGGCAGCCCGGCATCGCCGATCACCAGGATATCGCCATGCCCCATGCCGGCAATGACCCGCGACAGGGCAACGTTCAGCAAGGGGGTTTTCTTCATGGTGTCAGCTCCGCCAGGTAAGGGATCGACGGCTGGGCGCCAGCACGGGTAACCGACAAGGCTGCGGCACGCTGGCCAAAGGCAATGGCTTCGCCCTCCTCCAGCCCCCGCACCAGCCCGGCAGCAAAGCCACCGATGAAAGTATCACCAGCAGCGGTGGTGTCCAGCGGCTGCACCACCGGCGCCGGGTAGTGCTGATGACCTTGGGCAGTCACCAGCAAGGCCCCTTGCGCGCCCAGGGTGATGATCACTTTACCCGCCCCCAGTTGCAGCAAGCGCTCGCCAGCACGCCGCGCACTGTCCTGGTCCGTAACAGCCACGCCGGTCAGGGCTTCGGCCTCGCTTTCGTTAGGTGTGAGGTAATCGATGCAGGCAAACCAGCCCGCCGGCAAGGGCCCGGTGGCCGGCGCCGGGTTCAGGATCACCTGCTTGCCCAGTTCACGGGCCCTGGCCAGGGTCCAGGCCACGGTGTCGGCCGGCACTTCCAGTTGGCAGATGACCACCTCGGCTGCCTGCAGCAGCGCATCGAAGCGCTGTACCGAGTGCGGCGTCAGCAGGCCGTTGCCGCCAGGAATGATGACAATGCAGTTCTGGCTGGCAGCATCCACGGTAATCAGTGCCACACCGCTGGATACCCCTGGGCACGTGCTGACGCCCTGGCAGTCGATGCCCTCGACATAAAGGGCCCGATGCAGTTGCCGGCCATAGTCATCGTCACCCACATTGCCGATCATTGCCACGCTACCGCCCAGCCGTGCCACCGCCACGGCCTGGTTGGCGCCCTTGCCGCCCGGCACGGTGAAAAAGCTATCGCCGGGGAGTGTTTCGCCGGCCCGGGGCAGGCGCTGGGCGCGAGCCACCAGGTCCATATTGAGGCTGCCGACCACCACAACCTTGGCATTCATGACATTTCCTTAGCGTTAGCGGTAATCGTTGAACAGGTCCGGGCGCGGCCCGGTGGACTCACGCAGTACGATGCGCGGCGCAACGATGCGTTGCTCCGCCGCACCTTGGCGCGGTGTGCCAATACGCGACAGCAACAAAGAGGCGGCGCTCTCGCCCAGCTCGCGAATCGACTGGCCTACCGTGGTCAGCGGCGGGTACACATAGCGGCTGAGCTCGATGTCGTCGAAACCGATCACCGACAGCTCGCCCGGCACGCTGATATTGCGTTCGGCTGCCGCACGCAGCACGCCAAACCCGATCATGTCGTTGCCGGCAAAAATCGCCGTGGGCCGTTTGCCCTCCAGTACCTGCGCCGCTGCCGCATGCCCACCCGGGCTGGTGAAGTCGCAGTGCAGCACACGGCTGCCCAGTACCGGCACGCCGGCTTCGGCCATGGCACGGCGGAAGCCGTTCAGGCGCAGCTGGGTAACCCCGGTTTCGGCGGGGCCGCCAATATAGGCGACGTCGCGGTGGCCAAGCTCTAGCAGATGCTGGGTAGCCAGGTAGGCGCCGTGCTCGTGGTCGATGCGCACCAGGTCGGCATCCACGCCTTCCAGCTCACGGTCGACGATCACCATGGGCGTGCGCACGCAGGCCAGGCTTTGCAGCAGGTCGCTGTCCTGGCCCACCGAGGCCACCACCAGGCCATCGATGCGCTTTTCCAGCAGCACGCGCAGGTAACTGCGCTGCTTCTGTGGGTTATCGTCGGAGTTGCACAAAATCACACAGTAGCCGTTGCGTTCGCAGGCATCTTCAATGCCCCGTGCCAGCTCGGCGAAGTACGGGTTGACGCTGTTGGGCACCAGCAGGCCGATGGTGGCTGTGCTGCGCGCCTTGAGTGAACGCGCCACCGCGCTGGGCACGTAGTCCAGCTCGATAATGGCGGCTTCAACCTTCTGCCGCACGTGTTCGCTGACCGGCCGGGTCTTGTTCAATACATGGGACACGGTGGTGTAGGAAATGCCCGCCAATGCCGCGACGTCTTTGATGGTTGCCATATAGTCAGTTCCGCCGGCCTGCACGCCGGCTGCGGTAAGTGTCGAGTACCACGGCGATGACGATGACCGCCCCGGTAATGATGCGTTTGGTCGGCTCGCTGGCGCCAATCTGCGCCAGCCCGGCGGCCAGCACGGAAATGATCAGTACGCCAAAGAAGGTGCTGATGACCGAGCCGCGCCCACCCATCAGGCTGGTACCGCCAATCACCACGGCGGCGATCACCTGCAGCTCCAGGCCGGAGCCGGCGTTGGGGTCGGCTGCTTCCAGGCGCGATATCTGGAACAGCGCGGCCAGGCCTGCCAGCAGCCCCATCAGGGCGAATACCAGCACTTTGTACGGGCGTGGGTCGATGCCTGCCAGGCGTACGGCTTCTTCGTTGGTCCCAATGCCGATCAGGTAACGGCCGAACACCGTGCGGGTCAGCACCAGGTGCGCCAGCACAATCACCAGCAAGGCGATGATGAACGCTGGCGAAATACCAAAGGCAACCGGGTTGGAGAACCAGGCATAGGCATCGCCGATGTAGGCGGTGCGCGAGTCGGTGAACTGGTAGGCCAGGCCGCGGGCCATTTCCAGCACCCCGAGCGAGACGATGAACGACGGGATGCGCCAGGCCACGGTAACGCCGCCGGTGATGCTGCCGGCCAGCGCGGCCACGGCCATGCCCAGCAGCGCCGAGGGCAGCACGCCCCAGCCCCAGCCGAGGATTGCCACACTCACTGCAGAAGCCGCCAACGCCAGCACCGAGCCCACCGACAGGTCAATGCCACCGATGATCAGCACGAAGGTCATGCCCACGGCCAGCACCATCAGGTCGGGGATCTGGTTGGCCAGGGTACTGAAGGTGTTGTACGACCAGAAGTGGCTGCTAAGAAACGAAAACAGCACAATCATGGCCAGCAAGGCGGCGGCCAGGCCCAGGTAGGTGCCCAGGCCAAAGTACGTGCCACTGCGGCGCACAGGGGCGGCGCCTTGGCTATCGAGCGGGGTGGTTTTCATGCGTCCATCCTGGGGGCTGCACCGTGCAGCATTCCGTCACGTTTCTGATAGCCGGCAAAGGCGGCCGCAAGCAGCTGATCCTGGCTCCAATGGTCACGTTCGAAGGTGTCGATCAGGCGGCCGGCGGACAGCACCGCGATGCGGTCGCAGATCAACATCAGCTCGCGCAGGTCGCTGGACACCACCACCAGGGCCTTACCCTGGCGCGCCAGCTCGGCCAACAGGCCATAGATATCGAATTTGGCACCCACATCGATGCCACGGGTGGGCTCGTCGAACAGCAGCACCTGGCAGTCGCGTTCCAGCCAGCGGCCAATCACCACTTTCTGCTGATTGCCGCCAGACAGCTCGCCCACCACTTGTTGCGCGCCGGCACTGCGAATGCGCATGGCCTGGATCTGGCGTTCGGCCAAAGCCTGTTCCGCCTCGCCGTCGAGCACGCCGGCCCGCGATACCGCACCCAGGTTGCCCAGGGCGATGTTGGCGCTGATCGACTGCGTCAGCAGCAGGCCCTCGCCTTTGCGGTCTTCGGTGATCAGCGCGATACCAGCGCGCACCGCGGCTTTGGGCGAGTCGATACTTACCGGCTGCGGCGGCAGGCCCAGCGCGATGCAGCCGCTGTCGGCGCGATCGGCACCGTAAATCAGGCGCAACAGCTCGGTACGGCCGGCGCCGATCAGGCCGGATATGCCGAAGATCTCCCCTGCCCTCACCTCGAATGACACTTCGCGCACCTTGTCCGCACGGCTGAGCTTGTCGACCTTGAGCAGCGGTGCACCGATCTGCCGGCGGCCCAGGTCGATATGCTCGCCCAGCTCGCGACCGACCATCAGGTTGACCAGCTCGGTGCTGCTGTAGCGTTGGATCGGCTCGTCGCACACCAGCTTGCCATCGCGCAGCACAACGATGCGTTGGGCCACGCGCTGCAACTCTTCGAGGCGATGCGAGATATACACGATGGCCACGCCCCGCGCGCGCAGGCGCTCGATCTGGGTGAACAGCAACTCCACCTCGCGCGCGGTGAGCATGGCGGTAGGTTCATCGAAGATCAGCACATGGCAGTCACCGATCAGGTTGCGGGCAATTTCGACCATCTGCTGATGGCCTATGCCCAGTTCGCCGACCGGGGTGTCCGGGTTGATGGCGTCAAGCCCGACCTGGGCCATGGCGGCCGTGGCCAGCTGGCGCAGGCGCTTTTGGCTGATCCAGCCAAAGCGGCTGGGCAGGTTGTCGAGAAACAGGTTTTCCGCCACGGTCAGCGTGGGCAGCAGGTTCAACTCCTGCATGACCATACGCACGCCAAGGCGCTCGGCCTCGCTGCGGCTGCCGGGCGCGTATGCCTGGCCGCGGTAGGTCATGTGCCCGGTGGTGGGCGCCTCCAGGCCGCTGATGAGCTTGGAAAGCGTACTCTTGCCCGCGCCGTTCTCGCCAGTCAGGGCCAGTACTTCGCCAGCCCGCAGGTTCAGGCTGACTTCGCCCAGCACCGGCTGGGCGTACGTCTTGCCCAGGCCGTTGGCGGCGAGCACCACTTCATTGGCCGATGCAGGCATGGCCGTGTCTCCTGGCAGCATCAGGGCTTCTTGGTGATGAGTTGGACCGGGGTCTGGATGACGTTGTCGGCATCCACATCCGGTTTCTCGCCCTTGACCATTTTCAGCGCAGCCTGGATGCCGTACACCGCCTGCTGGCTGGCGGCCTGGTCGAGGGTGGCCAGCACGCGACCATCGGCAAGCATCGGCTTGATGGCGTTGATGTTGTCGTAGCCCACCACTTGCACCTGGCCGGCCTTGCCGGCGGCGCGCACGGCCGATACGGCGCCCAGGGCCATACTGTCGTTGCCGGCCAGCAACGCTTTCAGGTCGGGGTATTCGTTAAGCATGGAGGCGGCGACGGCATTGCCTTTGTCGATTTCCCAATTGCCGCTTTGTACCGAGACGATTTTCATCTTTGCGGCGTCCATGGCGTCCTTGAAACCGGCGGTGCGCTGCTGGGCGTTGGTGGTGGTCGGGACCCCTTCGATGATGCCCACCTGGTCGCCTGCCTTGAGCTTCTGGCTGGCCAGGTAGTCGCCGACCAGGCGCGCGCCTTTGCGGTTGTCGGGGCCCACGAACGGCACGCTGATGCCTTTGTTCTTGAGCAGATCAGGGTCCAGGCGGTTGTCGATGTTGATCACCACCACACCCTGGTCCATGGCCTTCTTCACCGCCGACACCAGCGCCTTGGAATCAGCCGGGGCAATCACCAGCGCCTTGGCGCCGGCATTGACCATTTGTTCGACAATGCGAATCTGCTCGCCGGTGTCGGTCTCGTTCTTGATGCCGTTGGCAATCAGCTCAAATTCGTCGGCGTGACTTTTTTGGTAGTCCTTGGCGCCGTCTTCCATGGTGCGGAAAAATTCGTTGGCCAGTGACTTCATCACCAGAGCGACTTTGGGTTTGTCTTCGGCGTGAGCGGCAGCCAGGGGAAGTGCGAGTGAAAGGGAGGAAACGACAGCGAGGGCCAGCAGACGACCGGGGAACGGCAGTTTCATGGACGATGACTCCGAATCTTGTTTTTTTATCGGATCGCAAACGTTTGCGTTGGCTAACTATGGAAACAAGACCGGCGTTTGTCAAATCCGTTTGGCTGTCGGAAGCAGATGCTGCTGGAGCCGATTATGCAGTTTTTTCCGGAAAACCGAACAGCCTTTCCTATGCTTGTTCGGAATTACGAATGGAGCATTGTCTCTTGCAGGAACGTCCTTGTGTCGCGAAAGGGTCGCGTAGCCGCTCCGTTTTAGGTGCAACACCCCACATTGTCGGGGCTGCTACGCAGCCCATCGCGACGCAAGGCCGCTCCTACAAGGGGCGCACGATGGCTTGGTACGAAATATGCCTACCGCTCTGTGCGAAATAACAACAATCTCATTAGGAAGAGAGAACAATAATGATGAACGCCGCACTCAAAACCTTCGCCCCCAGCGCACTCGCCCTGCTGCTGATCCTGCCAGCCACCGCCTCTGCCAAAGAAGCCGAAACACAGCAGAAACTGGCCAACGTCGTCATCCTCGCCACGGGCGGCACCATTGCCGGCGCCGGCGCCAGCGCGGCCAACAGCGCCACCTACCAGGCTGCCAAGCTGGGCATCGACAAGCTGATTGCCGGCGTGCCGGAACTGGCCGACATCGCCAACGTACGCGGCGAGCAGGTGATGCAGATCGCCTCTGAAAGCATCACCAACGAGGACTTGCTCAAGCTTGGCAAGCGGGTTGCCGAACTGGCCGAGAGCAAAGACGTCGACGGTATCGTCATTACCCACGGCACCGACACCCTCGAAGAAACCGCCTTCTTCCTCAACCTGGTGGAAAAGACCGACAAGCCAATCGTGGTGGTCGGCTCGATGCGCCCGGGCACCGCCATGTCTGCCGACGGCATGCTCAACCTGTACAACGCCGTGGCCGTGGCCGGCGACAAGCAGTCGCGCGGCAAGGGCGTGCTGGTGACCATGAACGACGAGATCCAGTCTGGGCGTGACGTGAGCAAGTCGGTCAACATCAAGACCGAAGCCTTCAAGAGCGCCTGGGGCCCAATGGGCATGGTGGTAGAAGGCAAGTCCTACTGGTTCCGCCTGCCAGCCAAGCGCCACACGGTCAATTCCGAGTTCGACATCAAGCAGATCAGCAGCCTGCCACAGGTGGACATTGCCTATGGCTATGGCAACGTGACCGACACCGCTTACAAGGCACTGGCGCAGAACGGTGCCAAGGCGCTGATCCACGCCGGTACCGGCAACGGTTCGGTGTCGTCGCGGGTGGTGCCGGCGTTGCAGGAGCTGCGCAAGAACGGCGTGCAGATCATCCGTTCGTCGCACGTCAACCAGGGTGGCTTTGTGCTGCGCAATGCCGAACAGCCGGATGACAAGAACGACTGGGTAGTAGCCCACGACCTGAACCCGCAGAAGGCTCGTATTCTGGCGATGGTCGCCATGACCAAGACCCAGGACAGCAAAGAGCTGCAGCGGATCTTCTGGGAATACTGAGTACCTCGCGCCCACTGTGGGAGCGGCCTTGCGTCGGGCAAGCCCGCTCCCACAGCCCCCCTGCTAAGGCACCGAGTTAGCGTTTATTCCATGAGATCGGGTTCACCCCGCCATTCACCGCACTGCATGCTTCGTCAGGATGTTGCCAGCTACCTGAACCGGTACTCCAACCCCGCCCCCGCATACCACGACCGCCCGGGCGCTGCCTCGTAGTAACGCCCGTTGCCGTCGCCGACAATGACCGAGCCTACATACTGCCGGTCAAACAGGTTGTCCAGCCGCACCAGCTGGTGGAACGTCCAAGGCCCCACATGTTGCTCGAACCGGGTCCGCCAGTTGAATACCGCATACGCAGGTGCGGCCTTGGCGTTGTTGCTGTCGTCCACATACACCTTACTGCGGTACTGCCCTTCAACCCCCATGCTGATGGACGACACTGGCTTCCAGACCAGCTCGCCATACAGGTTGTCCAGCGGCACACCTGGCAGGCGGTTGCCACTTTGGATGGTCTGGCTGATGTCGTCGGCATAGCGGGCATCAGTGCGGGTATACACCAAGGTGGTCTGCCACTGCTGGCTCAAGTCACTTTGCAGGCTCGCCTCAAAGCCGCGTCGTACAGTACGCCCCGCATTGCGATAGCTGGTTCGACCATCCGTAGCGCTGGCGACGACGATTTCGTCATCGGTATGAATCTCGTACACCGCTGCATTCAGGCGCGTGCGCTCGCCAAGCCGGTACTTCACACCCAATTCGTACTGCATGCTGGTGGCGGGCTTGAGGCCGAAGTTGAAGCTTTCGAGCACACCCGGCGCATAGGCCATTTCGGCCTGCGTGGGGGTTTCGAAGCCTTTGCCGACGCTCACGTAACCGCGCAGATCAGGCGTGAACGCGTACATCACCGACAGCGATGGCGTGGCCTGCTGATACTTCTTCGAGCCGCTGGAGTCACCGTTGGCCAAGTAGTGGTCGTCGACACGCATTTCCATGGTGCTGTAGCGCAGCCCCAGCTCACTGGTCCAGTTGCCGATTTCCCAATGCGCCTGAAGGTAAGGGTCCAGGCTGGTAGCGGTGTCTTTCTCGTCGCGGCGCAACTCACCTTTAAGGCCCAGTTGGTCACCGCTGAAATTCTGATAACCGCGTCGGTCGTCCTTGCTCTGGTCGTAATCGGCGCCGACCGTGAAGGTTAGGTTGCCGGGCACATTCGCAACCGGCTGTATCCAGCGCAGGGTGCCGCCGTGGAACTCGCGGTCGAAGTCAACGACCCCGCCGCCACGCTGGCTGTTGGAGGCCACCGATTTGGGGATGGACAAATACTGCACCACGCTGCGTCGCCCCGCGTACAGGTTGAACTGCAGCGTGGCATCGCCAAAGTAGCGTTCGTAGTTCATGCCCAGTTGCTGGTGGTCGATGCTTTTGCGGGTGTTGTAGGTTTCGGCCACTGCTGCCGTGGAACGTGGGTCATGCTTGTAGGCATCCCAGGTCTGCCCCAGCGGGTCCTGCGTGTTGTTCTGCTCCAGGCTGCTGTAGATCAGCGCCATGCGCGAGTCGTCGTCGGGCTTGAAGTTGACCTTGGCGAAGGTCTGGTCACGGCGTGCGGCACTGTGGTCGCGATAGCCATCGGTATCCAGGCGGGAGGCATCCAGCACGAACCCTGCGGTGTCGTTCCCGCCCTCTGCCGACAGGTGATTCTTGTTGAAGCCGTCGCTGCCGAAGGTGGTTTCGGCACCCACACGCGCAGGCCCCTGCCCGTCCCGGGTAAACATCTGGATCACACCACCGGCGTTGCTGCCATACAGTGTCGCTGCCGGGCCGCGCAGCACTTCAATACGGTCGGCCACATCCAGGTTCAGCGTGGCGGCCTGCCCTTGCCCGTCGGGCGTGCTGGCCGGTATGCCGTCGCTTAGCAGCTTGATGCCACGCACGCCGAAGGCCGAGCGTGCACCGTAGCCCCGCGACGAAATCTGCAGGTCTTGCGCATAGTTCTGACGGTTCTGCACCACCAGCCCAGGGACTTTGCTCAGCACTTCTGACAGGTTGACGCCAAGTTGGCCATCGGTGCCGTGGGACAGGTCAACGGTATCCACCGAAAACGGCAGGTCGAATGTGCTGGTGGGGGCATAGGCACCGGTCACCACCAGCGGTGCCATGACGACGACATCGGGTGAACTGGCCTTGGCACTGCCATTAACGCTCATGCCACCTGCAAACAGCAGGACCAGACTTGTAGATGAAGGAAAACGAGAAAGAAATCGATACATGCGCAGCTTCCGGAAATTGCCGGTATTACACCAGACCGGCAGCGCCAGCGCGAACGGTGGTTTTTTTCCTGACAAGCTGTTGCGAATTTACTTACGCTGAAATACTGTATGCACATACAGCAAAAATAAGGAATTTCCTGTGTCCAGCACCGCCTCCGCCACTCCGAGCAGCTATGAACAGCTGGGTGTACGCATCCAGAAGATCATCAACAGCCCCACCGCCCAGCGCAGCCGTGCGGCGCTGATCTTCCGCCTGGAACAGGAAAGCCCGGAAGACTGGGAAAGCTTGCTGGAGGAGATCGCAGAAAACGACAACGTGACCCTCGCCCACCGCGACGATGGCGGTGTGCAGATTTTCTGGACTGTGCCGAAGGAAGACTGACCGCGCATGAGAGTTTCGCTTTTCGCGGCAGCCTGCCTGTTACTGACCACGCCGCTTGTTCAAGCCGATGCCCCACGCACCTTCCAGGAGGCCAAGAAGGTCGCCTGGAAGCTCTATGCCCCGCAATCGACCGAGTTTTATTGCGGGTGCAAATACAAGGGCAACAAGGTCGACCTGGCGTCCTGCGGCTATGCCCCACGCAAGAATGCCCAGCGCGCGTCGCGCATCGAGTGGGAACACATCGTGCCTGCCTGGCAAATTGGCCATCAGCGCCAATGCTGGCAGAGCGGCGGTCGCAAGCAGTGCGCGCAGCATGACGAAGTGTACAAACGCGCCGAAGCCGACCTGCACAACCTGGTGCCCAGCATCGGTGAGGTCAACGGCGACCGCAGCAACTTCAGTTTCGGCTGGTTGCCGGAACAACGCGGCCAGTACGGTAGCTGCCTGACCCAGGTCGACTTCAAAGCCAGGAAGGTGATGCCGCGCCCGTCGATTCGCGGCATGATCGCCCGCACCTACTTCTACATGAGCAAGCAGTACAACCTGCGCCTGTCCAAACAGGACCGCCAGTTGTTCGAGGCCTGGAACAAGACCTACCCGCCGCAGGTTTGGGAGCAGCAACGCAACCAACAGGTCGCCTGCGTGATGGGGCGGGGAAACGAGTTTGTCGGGCCAGTCAACCTCAAGGCGTGCGGTTGAGCCTCAGGCCAGTGCCTGGAGATAGGCGCTGGCTTCCCGGTAACGGGCCAGCCGCGCCAGGTCGGCGGGGCCAGGGCAAGGAATGCGTGAAAGGTCACTGTTATCGGCCAGGTCGGCCAGCTTGACGGTTCGCGCCAACGGGTCATCGCCCAGGCGTACCACGAAATCCTGGTACGGCTCGCCCTCACGGCGACTGAGTGCCAGCAAGGCGGCAAGGATTTTCAGGGTAAAACCCTCGCGGGCCAGGTCGGACACGGTCAGCGGGGTGTCCTCGATCACATCGTGAAGGACTGCGACAATACGTTGCTCGGGTGTGGACACCCGCATCATCACGCGTAGCGGGTGGAGAATATACGCCACCCCGCCCTTGTCGTATTGCCCTTCATGCGCCCTGGCGGCCACGGCAATGGCCCGCTCCAGTGTAGACATGAGGCCCCTCCCCCGTTCGGCATCTTCCACCCAAGCATAGCCAAACTTGTGTGAACAATGTCTAACACACGCCTCACAAAGCTGCACACACCCAGTTGGCGGGGCCTTATGACGGCAACAGTTGTGGGAGCGGGCATGCCCGCTCCCACAACTGCCGCGAAGTCTCCGGGCTCCCACCCACTGCTGCAGTTCTAGCGGGTTGCGCCATGCTGGATGACCACCGAATCGGTGCCCAGCTTGGCCATCACTTCGTCCTTGCGCGCTTGAGCTTCTTCACGGGTTGGGAACGGCCCCATCAGCACCACCGGCTTGCCGTTGCGGTATTCCACCGAAGACGGGATACCCTTCTCGATGAGCCGCGCGGTCATGTCGCTCAGCGCGCCCATGTTGGCACCCTGGATCACTTCCACGTCCCAGCCCTCGGGTGCCGGCTGGCCAGCCAGTGCATCGGCACGGCGCTGCAGATCGGCGCCGCCGCACACCTCGCGGATGCGCAGGTTGTTGCCGGTGTCGTCGACGATGATGTCGTACTGGCCGTCACGCTTGATCGCCACATAGCTGCGGTAGGCTTCGTACTGCCCGGCATCGTCCTTGCCGCGAACCTGGCCGCAGATGGTGCCCTGTGTGTCGATCCGCACGTTGCCGAACTTGGCGGTTTTGGGGTTATGCAGGTGTTCGGCCACCTGCTTGTGCACGCCTTCGACCTCGTTTTCACAGCCCGCCAGGGCAAGCACTGCCATTACCACAGCCAGTTTGCGCACGCGTGTACCTCCAGATTCGAAGGGGCGGATTCTAGCACGAGGGCCATGCGCAAGAACCGCGACCATACGTTACACCTTGCAACCAAGTCATAGGACAACCACCCGCGGCGTCTGCGCTGATCGCCATTTCTTATCCCGCTGATAAAAAACTTGAGGCAGCGCAAGCCGGGCGTTTCGTAGAAGAATCGGGGCAGTCATACGACGACGTATGTCGAATAATAATAAAGGTGAACCCATGTCCCGCTCATACATACAGGTGGATGCTCGCGTCCGCATGATCGCACCGGGCGCTTTTGGCGCTTCCTGGGCAGCTCTGCCTCAGGAGGCGCCATGAAAACCCTGGTCGATGGTTACTTCATCATCCTCAAGACGCTGGTGGTAGGTTGTCTGGTCGGCATCACCTGCCTGATCTTCACCAACGTCGTGCTGCGCTATGGCTTCAACTCAGGGTTGTTCTTCAGCGAAGAGATTTCCCGCCTGGCGTTTGTATGGCTGGTGTTTGCTGGCGCGCAGCTGATGCTGCACGAACACGGCCACATCGGCGTCGACATCGTCACCCGCCGCGTCTCGCCTGGCGTGGCCCGCTGGCTGCTGGCACTGACACAACTGCTGATGCTGTATGTGACCTGGCTGTTTCTCGACGGCAGCTGGAAGCAGACCCTGATCAACCTGCATGTCGGTGCTCCCTCCACGGGTATTTCCATGGCGCTGTTCTACGGCGCGGGCCTGGTGTTCTGCATCCTCAGCGCGCTGCTGATCTGCACCCAGCTGGTCAGGAACCTGACGGGCACCCTCCCGGCGCCCGCCCAGACCGAAACTTCGCTCAAAGATGGAGCAGTCGAATAATGGCCCTGTCTGTTTTCGTCGGCGTGCTGATGGCCGCCATCCTGATCGGCGCCCCCATCGCCTATGCCCTGATCCTTTGCGGCGTGGCGTTGATGTGGCTGCTGGGCCTGTTCGATGGCCAGATCATCGCGCAGAACATCATCAACTCGGCCGGCAGCTTCCCGCTGCTGGCAATTCCGCTGTTCATCATCGCTGGCGAGGTAATGAACAGCGGCGGCTTGTCCAAGCGCATCATCAAGCTGGCCATCACCCTGGTCGGCCATCTGCGCGGCGGGCTTGGCTACGTCACCATTTTTGCCGGCGTGCTGCTGTCGAGCCTGTCCGGTTCGGCCTTGGCCGACGCCGCCTCGCTGACCGCCCTGTTGCTGCCGATGATGGTCATCGCCGGCTACAACCGTAACCGCTCCGGGGGCCTGATCGCATCGGTGTCGGTGCTGGGTTCAATCATTCCACCCAGCATCGGTTTCGTTGTGCTTGGCGTGGCTTCGGGGCTGTCGATCACCAAGCTGTTCCTCGCCGGCATCGCCCCGGGGCTTATGATCGCCGCCGCACTGGTGGTGGCCTGGTGGCTGATGTCGCGGCGTAACAACGATGTGCAACTGAGCCCCAAGGCCAGCGGCAAGGAGCGCCTCAAGGCCCTGGTGGACAGCTTCTGGGCGCTGATGCTGCCGGTGATCATCGTCGTCGGCCTGCGTTTTGGCGTGGTCACCCCGACCGAGGCCGGTGCGGTGGCCAGTGTCTATGCCCTGCTGGTGTCGTCGCTGATCTACCGCGAGCTCAGCCTCAAGTCGCTCAACCAACTGCTGCTGCGCGCCGGCAAGACCACCGCTGCCGTGATGTTCCTGGTAGCTGCCGCTTCGATCCCGGCCTGGATGATTACCATCGCCGACATCCCCGGGCAAATCATCGACCTGATCCAGCCAGTGATGGACAACCCGCGGCTGCTGATCGTAGTGCTGATGCTGCTGATCCTGGTGATTTCCATGGTCATGGACCTCACCCCCACCATTTTGCTGCTCGCACCAATCCTGGTACCGGTGGTGACCGCTGCGAACATCGACCCAATCTATTTCGGGGTGCTGTTCATGATCAATTGCTCGATCGGCCTGATCACCCCGCCGGTGGGCACGGTGCTCAACGTGGTCTGCGGCATCGGTCGCATGCGTTACGAGGCACTGCTCAAAGGCACGTTCCCCTTCCTGATCGCGGAAATCATCGTGCTGTTCCTGCTGGTCATCTTCCCCGAACTGGTCACCGTTCCCGCCCAGTGGTTCGGGCATTGATCCCCCCTATAACAATAAAGGTACTGTCCATGAAGAAACTCGCCCTCATCGCCGCCCTGTTGCTGTCCAGCAGCTTGAGCATGGCCGCCGACTACAACGCCCGCGTCATCAAGTTCGCCGCCACCAGCCCCAAAGGCACGCCACCGGCCATCGGCATGGAACTGTTCGCCAAGAAGGTTCAGGAGCGCAGCGAAGGCAAGATCAAGGTGCGCACCTTCCCCAACGGTGTCCTGGGCGGCGACGTACAGGTGCTGTCTTCCTTGCAGGGTGGCGTGGTGGAAATGATGACCTGGAACGCCGGGCTGATGCTTAACCACATCACCGACTTCGGCATCCTCGACTTCCCGTTCCTGTACACCGACACCGCCAAGGTCGATGCCATGCTCGACGGCGAGGTAGGCAAGATGCTCACCGACCAGTTGCCAGCGAAAAATCTGGTAGGCCTGGCGTTCTGGGAGCTGGGCGAGCGCAACCTGACCAACAATGTGCGGCCGGTGCAAAAGCTTGAAGACATTGCCGGGCTGAAGATTCGCGCCCAGCAATCGCCGCTGTTCCTGGACGTGTGGGCGGCACTCGGTGCCAACCCGACGCCGCTGCCTTTCACCGAGGTGCACACGGCACTGGAGACCGGCACCGTGGACGGCCAGGAAAACCCGGCGGCGCTGATCCTCGCCTCACGCTTCAACGAGGTGCAGAAGTACCTGAGCCTGACCCGGCACAACTACAACCCACAGATTGTGCTGATCGGCAAGACGTTCTGGGACAGCCTCAACAAGGATGAGCAGCAACTGCTGACCGAGGTTGCCCAGGAAGTGCGGCTGGAACAACGGCGCATCTCCCGGGAGGCGGACAGCAAGGCCATCGCCGACCTGCAGGGCGCGGGCATGCAAGTCAACCAACTGCCGCCCGACGAGGTGGCGCGCATCCAGGCCAAGATTCGCCCCGTGGTCGACAAGTACGCCGCACAGATCAATCCCCAACTGGTCAGCAAGGTCTACCAGGCCATGGGCTACCAGCCACAGTGACGCCCTCGCGCCGCGCATTGCGGCGCCTTTCAACTGCCATCAAGGAACAGCATGAAAATCTCCGTAGCCCAGATTCACCCGGTGGCCGGCAACCCGGCCCTGACCGTCGACAAGGTTGCCACGCTGGCACGCCAGACCGCTGCAGAAGGCTCGCGGCTGATCGCCTTTGCCGAATGCCTGCTCACCGGCGGCGCGTTCGACAGCCGTGAAGACCTCGAGCGCGGCGCCATCAGCCTCGACGCCCTGGCGCCGCTGCTGGAGGTATCGGCGCAGACCGGCATCCTGATCGTGGTCGGCTTCTACGAGCGGCACGCCAGCTCGGTGTACAACACCGCCGCGCTGATCGGCGCGCAAGGCATCATCGGCCTGCACCGCAAGCGCCACTTGCCATTCATGATCGGCGACCGCTTCACCGACCGCCCCAGCGATTGGGCAACACCTGTGTTCGATACCGACATCGGCCGCATCGGCCTGGCCATCTGCTACGAAATCCGCTTCCCCGAAGTGGTACGCACCCTGGCCCTGGAAGGTGCCGACATCGTCGTACTGCCTGCTGCCTGGCCAGAACAGGCACGCATGCTGCCGGACATTTTCAGCACCGTGCGCGCCGCTGAAAACATGGTGTACTTCGTTGCTCCCAACCGCAACGACATGGACGAGGGCATGCAGTTCATCGGCACCAGCCATATCATCGAACCGTCCGGCAAGACCCTGGTGCGCGCCGGCCTGGAAGACGGCGTGTACACCGCCGAGATCGACCTGGCCAAGGCCCGCAACAAATCGCTGATCCGTGACCCGGGCATATTCGAAGTGCACCCGTTCCGCGACCGGCTGCCTGAAACCTACCGCATCTGACCCAAGGCGGCCTCGAACATGAACCAAAGCACTACACACACCTTGCTGAAGGTCCGCATGGCGCGCGGTACCACGTTCGGCATGAACATCTACAGCACCGCCTGCATGGCCATCGAGGTGGCCGGCAACTGGGGCCTGGACTTCGTCTTCATTGACGCCGAGCACACCGCGCTGGGCGTGGACCGCGACATGGAAAAACTGCTGCTGGCCGCCAGCAGCGCTGCAATCCCCAGCCTGGTACGGGTGCGGGGCACGCTGGAGTGGGATATACGCAAGGCCCTGGAAATGGGCGCTGCCGGGGTGATCGTGCCGCAAGTGCACAACGCCGCGCAGATGCGCCAGATCATCCATTACAGCAAGTTCCCGCCCTTGGGACGGCGCGGTGGCGACAGCTCGGTGCGCTCGGCCGGGTTCGCCGGGCCAGGTTTCGACTGGGCGCGCTATACGCAGGCAGAAAACGACCGCAGCGTGATCGTGCCCATGGCCGAAAGCTATGAGTTTTTTGACAACATCGATGAGATTCTCGATGTGGAAGGGATTGATGCAGTGCACTTCGGGCCGGCGGACTACTCACTTTCACGCGGGCTACCGGTCGACTACCGCCTGGGCAACCCCGAGGTGCGGCAACGCCTGCAGGTGCTGATCGAAAAATGCCACGCCCGCTCGATCAAGGTGATGGTGCCGTGCTTTCCGGCCGACCGGGTCACCGCCGGGCGTTTGCTGGACATGGGCAGCGACATGCTGCTGATGGGCAGTGATCTGTCATGGCTCAACCAGGCCGGGCAACATATCGCTGCAGTAAAACAGGCGCTCACCTGACCGGCTGACACGCCACACAACCGGCGCCTGCAGGCACCGCGCAGTTTTCGGGCTGCTACGGTGCCTGCGGGCTCGGGACTAATCAATCTACCAGAAAGTTCTGCTTTACCAGTGTCGCCCGAATGATCGATACCAGTTCACCCAGTTGCATGTCTGGCCGTTCAGTCAAATAGGAAAGGCAGAACTTTGCCGCAGGAATCGCCGGGTCGCACGGTAATGTCTTCAGCATGTCCACCGCCAACATGTCGCGAATCAGTGGCACCGGCAATATGCCAATGGCATGCCCCGCTGATACCATCTTGGCAATAAACGCCAGCGAGTTGCTGGAATGAAAAGCGTGGCTCGCCGAGCCGCTTTCCTGCAACCAGCGGTCCACCACCGAATACAGTGTCGACGGCGCGCTGTGGGTAACGATCGAATACTGCCGCGCCTGCTGCGGCAGAAACGGCCCGTCGGCAATCTCCAGGTGCCGCGCCGCCACCCACTGAAACGTCATCCAGCCAAGGAACACATCGGTCACATCCTCGCGTGTGGCCGGGTTGGTCAGCAGGGCGATGTCCAGTTCGTGATCGTTCAGTTTGCGGTTGAGCGCGGCGCCCACATCGATGGTGATTTCCAGGGTGATTTCCGGGAAGTGCGCCTTGATTTCGCTTATCACCGCAGTCAGCCCGACCATGGCCGAGCACTCGTCTGCCCCCAGGCGCAGGCGCCGGTGTTGCTTCTGCTGGGCCGCGAACTGCTCCAGCTGCGTGCTGTTGTTCAGTACCAGTTCGGCATGGCGCAGCGCCGTGTGGCCGTCGGCGGTGAGGCTCATGCGCTGCTTGCTGCGGTCGAACAGCTTGACGCTGAGCAACGACTCCATTTCCTTGATGCGCGCCGACACCGCAGGTTGCGTCAGGTGAAGATGCCGTGAGGCCGCGTGCACACCGCCCAGGCGAGCGGTCCAGTAGAATGCCTCGATCTGCATCAGCGTGATACGCATGATAAAAACTGCTCCGGCTACTGCTTACGGATTTTTATTATCGACCGTTCAGGGCGCTTGTTAGGATGACCGAAACCCTTCGAAAAAGCATCCGGCATAACAACAACTCCCTATGTATATCATCGAAGCTCTACCTACCCCGGTTAACGCCCACGAACTTGAAATACTGATCAATGCCGAACCGGCAACTATCGGTCATTTCATTACCCACGGCATACCCCACCCAGACATCAAGGCACACTTGCAGAATGTACGGGCGGTGGGCACTGCCGTAACCGTACGCATGCCCGGCAATGACGGTGGCATCCTGCACTACGCCATGGGCTGCGCACGCCCCGGCGATTTCCTGATCGTGGACCGCTGCGGCGAGCGCATCACCGCCGCGCTGGGTGGGGCCATGGCCTACGCCGCCAAGCAGGCCGGGGTAGCCGGGATCATTGTCGACGGCTATGTCACCGACCTTGGCGAATTGCGCGAGCACGGCGTGCCGGTATGGTCGCGCGGTGCCAGTGCCATCACCACGCGAGTGATCAGCCACGAAGGCGAGTTCTGCACTGCCATCCAGTGCGGCGGGGTCATCGTGTACCCGGGCGACGCCGTGGTGGCAGACGAGAACGGCATCGTGTTCCTGCGCCCAGGCAAGGTGGTAGAACTGGCGCAACGGGCAATCGACTTCCAGCACAACGAAAAGCACACCCTCGCACGGCTGGCCAAGGGCGAGAAGTTTCCCGACATCGTCGGGTCGCGGTCGACCATCGACGCAGCGACCCGCCCTCGCGGATAGCGCCACACCGCACCCGAAGTAGCCCCCGAACAACAACAAGAGGCCTACCGTGAAGCTCATCTCCCTGCTCATACCGCTGGCGCTTGGCGTGCTGATGGGCAGCCCGGCCGCCCAGGCGCAGGACTACCCGCAAATCCGTTTCAACGTGATCGGTGGTGGTAGCCACAACTACACGTTCCGCGCCGTTGAACAGCCGTTCTGGAACGGCTCCTTGCCCAGCGCCTCCCACGGCAAGGTCACCGCCCAGCTGCTGGGGCTGTCGGAGAGCGGCCTCAAGGGCCCGGAAATCATTCGCCTGATGCGCTTTGGCGCGGTTGACATTGGCATGGGCGTGTTCGCATTCGTCGCCGGTGACGATGCTACCTTCGAAGGCATCGACCTGCCGGGCATGGCCGCCGACATCGGCAGGGCCCGCCGCATCGCCGACGCCTACAAGCCGGTGCTGGAACAGCGTATGGCCGAGCGCCATGGCATAAAGCTGCTGGCCACCGTGCCGTACACTGCGCAGGTGTTTTTCTGCCGCGCGCCCGTGCAATCGCTGGCCGACCTCAAAGGCCGAAAAATCCGCACCCGCGGGCGCAACATGGCCGAGCTGGTCAAAGCGATTGGCGCTGCGCCGGTCACCCTGCCCTTTGCCGAAGTGGTGACCGCCATGCAGACCGGCGTCATCGACTGCGCCATTACCGGTATCGGCTCGGGTAACGCGGCCAAATGGTACGACGTGGCCGGGTACCTGTACGACCTGCCGGTGGACTGGTCGGTCGGCTTCTATGGTATCGGCCTCAAGCGCTGGCAACAGTTGCCGCCTGAGGTGCAGCAACTGCTGCAGGCGCAGTCGAAGGTGCTGGAAGATGCCCTTTGGCAGGAGACGGCCAGGGAAAACCGTTACGCCAAGGCATGCAATGTCGGCAGCCCTGACTGCCAGATCCACCAACTGGCGCACATGAGTGCGTCGGCACCCGACGCGCAAGAACAGCAGCGCGTGCGCCAAATGGCGCTGGAAATCGCCAACGACTGGGGCAGGCGTTGTGGCCCCAGTTGTGTCGAACAATGGAATGCCAGCGCAGGCCGCGCCATCGGCATGCGCCTGGCCCCATAAACCCTTTCCCTCGGAGCATACAGAGATGAAGACGGCCCGTTCCAGCCTGGCGGCCATCACCGCCATCGCCAAGGCCAGCACCTGGGTGGGTGGCTTTGCCCTGCTCGGCTGCGCCCTGCTGATTGGCATCGACCTGATCTTGCGCAAGACCGTGGGCATCTCCATGGGCGGCGCTGATGAAATTGCCGGCTATGTTCTGGCAGTCACCAGCGCCTGGGCGTTACCGGTCACTTTGCTCAAGCGTTCGCACATCCGCGTCGACATCCTCTACGCTCGCCTTGGCTTGAAACCACGGGTGGCGCTCGACCTGTTCGCCCTGGCTTGCATGGCCGCGCTGGCCAGCACCTTGGTCTTTCACGCCTGGCATGTATTGTGGGACTCCATCGAATACCGTTCAGTGCCCAACACCCCCTTGCAAGTACCGCAATGGATACCGCAATCCCTCTGGTTTGCCGGCTACCTGTTCTTCGCCCTGACCCTCCTCAACCTGGCGCTGGTGAGCCTGGGGCATTTATTGCGCGGGCGCTGGGGGGCAGTCAGTGCACTGATCGGTATCAACACGGTCGAGCAGGAAATCGAGCAAGCGCTACACCCCGCCGCCACCCCTCCCCAGGAGCACCCGCCATGCTGAGCATCACCTTGTTGCTGCTGCTGACCCTGTTGGCGCTGAGCGTGGCCGCGGCCGTCAGTGTCGGCTTGCTGGGGATGTCGCTGTCGCAGTTGTTCTCGACCCTGCCGCTGAGCAATGCCATGGGCGAAATCGCCTGGAACATCAGCGCCGAGTTCCTGCTGGTGGCCATCCCCCTCTACGTACTAATGGGTGAACTGCTGGTGTGTTCGGGAGTGGCCGGGCGCATGTACCAGGCGGTCGAGAAATGGCTATCCTGGCTGCCGGGCGGGCTGATGAACGCCAACATCGGCGCCAGCGCGCTGTTTGCCACCACCAGCGGCTCCAGCGTGGCAACCGCCGCTACCATTTCCACCCTGGCCATCGCAGAGCAGGAACGCAAAGGTTACAACGCACCGCTGTTCCTTGGCTCCATCGCCGCTGGCGGCACGCTGGGTATCCTGATTCCGCCATCGATCAACATGATCCTGTTCGCCCTGATTGCCAACGTGTCGGTGCCCAAGCTATACCTGGCCGCGACCATCCCCAGCATCATCCTCAGCCTGTTGTTCGTCGCACTGATCGTGCTGGCCTGCCTGGTGCGCCCACCATTGGGTGGGCGCATAGAACACACCCGCTGGGCAGAACGCCTGGCCTGCATCCCCGACCTGCTGCCGCCACTGGCCATCTTCGTTCTGGTGATCGGCTCGATCTACAGCGGCTTTGCAACGGCCAGCGAGTCGGCGGCACTTGGGGTACTCAGCGCCTTGGGCTTGGGCCTGTGGCGTCGGGCTTTCACCTGGCAAAGCCTGGGCCAGGCCTTCGAAGCCACGTTGCGCACCACCGGCATGATCATCTTCATCACCTTGTCGGCGTTCTTCCTCAACTTCGTGCTGGCGTCCATCGGGCTGACCGCCACCCTGGTCAGCTTCGTCACCGACCTGAACCTGCCACCCACGACCGCGCTGCTGGCGATCATCGTGTTCTATATCGTGCTCGGCTGTTTCATGGACACCTTGGCGATGCTCATCACCACGGCGCCGCTGATCGTGCCAATCGTCGTCAACCTGGGCTTTGACCCGCTGTGGTTCGGGGTGGTGCTGATCGTGCTGTGCGAGATGGGCCAGATCACCCCGCCGTTCGGCATGAACCTTTTCGTGGTGCAGAGCATCCGTGGTCGCGGCAACTTCATGGACGTGGTGTACGGCGCCCTGCCGTTCTGCCTGGCTTTGCTCGCGCTGATCGGTTTGCTGATTGCCTTCCCACAACTGGCGCTGTGGCTGCCAAAGGCGTTCTAGCGGCAGAATGCAAAAAGGGCGATCATCTCTGATCGCCCTTTTTGGGATTTGGTAGGCACAATTGGACTCGAACCAACGACCCCCACCATGTCAAGGTGGTGCTCTAACCAACTGAGCTATGTGCCTGTCGTGTGGTGCGCATATTAGTGATCCGATGCGTACCTGTAAAGCTTTTTTTTGAGAAAAATCAAAAACTTTCGAATGTGAGCACTGGGTGCCCTTACCGCAGTTTGCGGTACCCACAGCAATGGCTAATGAAAAAAGGGGTGACCCTTTCGGATCACCCCTTCTTCGATTTGGTAGGCACAATTGGACTCGAACCAACGACCCCCACCATGTCAAGGTGGTGCTCTAACCAACTGAGCTATGTGCCTGTCGTGTGGTGCGCATTCTACGCATTCCAAAAACCCTGTCAACACTTTTTTTTGCGCTAACCTACTGAATCTTAACCCCTTTATATAAAGGCTGCTGGCGGGTCCCCCGTAAAGGATTTTCACCAGACGACTAGCGGGTGTTTATTATTATTGATAGCATCGGTACATTCGTTAAAAATATAAAACACGAGGTTCCTGCAGCATGGCTAACACCCCCTACCCCCAGTCCTACTACGCCGCCTCGGCCAACCCGGTGCCGCCACGTCCGGCGCTGCAGGGTGAGGTGGAAACCGATGTGTGCATCATCGGTGCCGGCTACACCGGCCTGTCCAGCGCCCTGTTCCTGCTGGAGAACGGCTTCAAGGTGAGCATCGTCGAAGCGGCCAAGGTCGGTTTCGGCGCATCGGGCCGCAACGGCGGCCAGATCGTCAACAGCTACAGCCGCGACATTGACGTCATCGAACGCACCGTCGGCCCCAAGCAGGCACAACTGCTGGGCCACATGGCCTTCGAAGGCGGGCGCATCATTCGTGAGCGCGTGGCCAAATACAACATCCAGTGCGACCTGAAAGACGGTGGCGTGTTCGCCGCCCTCACCAGCAAGCAGATGGGCCACCTGGAGTCGCAAAAGCGCCTGTGGGAACGCTTCGGCCACAACCAGCTCGAGCTGATGGACCAGAAGCGCATCCGTGAAGTGGTTGCGTGCGACAGCTATATCGGTGGCATGCTCGACATGAGCGGCGGCCATATCCACCCGCTGAACCTGGCCTTGGGCGAAGCAGCTGCGGTCGAGTCGCTGGGGGGCATCATCTATGAGCAAACCCCGGCCGTGCGTATCGAGCGCGGTGCCAACCCAGTGGTGCACACCCCGCAAGGCAAAGTGCGCGCCAAGTTCATCATCGTCGCCGGCAACGCCTACCTGGGCAACCTGGTGCCGGAACTGGCCGCCAAGTCCATGCCATGCGGTACCCAGGTGATCACCACCGAACCCCTGGGCGAAGAACTGGCGCGCACCCTGCTGCCGCAGGATTACTGCGTCGAGGACTGCAACTACCTGCTCGACTACTACCGCCTGACCAGCGACAAGCGCCTGATCTTCGGCGGTGGCGTGGTGTACGGCGCACGTGACCCGGCCAACATCGAGGCGATCATCCGTCCGAAAATGCTCAAGGCCTTCCCGCAGCTGAAAAACGTGAAGATCGACTACGCCTGGACCGGCAACTTCCTGCTGACCCTGTCGCGCCTGCCCCAGGTTGGCCGGATCGGCGACAACATCTATTACTCGCAGGGTTGCTCGGGCCACGGCGTGACCTACACCCACCTGGCGGGCAAAGTGCTGGCCGAGGCCTTGCGCGGCCAGGCTGAGCGTTTCGACGCCTTCGCCGGCCTGCCGCACTACCCGTTCCCGGGTGGCCAGATGCTGCGCGTGCCGTTCAGCGCCATTGGCGCCTGGTACTACAGCCTGCGCGATCGCCTGGGCTTCTGATGTAAGCCGGCCTGGCGCTATCGCCGGCAAGCCAGCTCCCACAGGTACCGCACAGGCGTCGAACCCAGTGCGCTACCTGTGGGAGCTGGCACCGCTATTTGTTCAGGCTGCTGATGGCCTGCTTCGCCGCAATTTCCTGCCCCGCCCGTGCCAGCTCATCCGCAGCCTGCAACCAGCGCTGGCGATCCACCTGGGCCGGCAGTTGCCGCGGTGGCTGCACCAGCACCGCCCAACTCCCCTGCTTTGCCCACGCCGAGGCAAAGTCATCAAACGCCATCACCTGCCGCCGGTGCATGCCCGAGCGCAGCAGCACACGCTGCTTGTAGCGGTCATAGCCGATCAGCACCGCATAACGTGGCTCACCCCACCAGGCCGAACCCTCTTCGTAACGCAGCAGCACCGGGTTGCCCGCCGCCACCTGGGTCAATAGCGCGTCCAGTTGCTTGTCCAGTGGGTATACCACCATGCCGTAGTCCCGTGCCACGCGAGGGATAGCCGTGTCCAGCGCATCTGCGCCTTGGGGCAGGTTCAGCGGCTTGTCCAGCAAACCAGGCGTAATCGGCGCGCCCTGTTGCGACAGCACCGCTGCCAGCGCCATGGCACCGCTGTGGTTGGCGTTGCCACGGTAGAACGGCACGCTGCTGATCTCGACCCGCTGCGCCAGGCCTTTGAGATTGGCGGGCGGTGCGCTGGCACAGCCAGCCAGGGTGGCTGCCATCAGACAGACGGCCAGCAGCCGCCGGGGGGCAGTTTTGACGGAATGTTGCTGCATGGACACTCGCTTGTTCCAACGCCAGGCAGGCAGCGCCCGGCTCTGGCACCGATCATAGGTCCGACAGCGGCGCGGGTATAGTCCGACAGCGGCTTGGAGCGAATCGGACTCAGGGATAGACCTTTGTTCGATGGAACGTCACAGGCGAAGGGCTAGACTAAAGCAGTGTCTGGAAGGCAAGCGCTGGCTGACCGAGCGCTGCCCTTGGAGAGGGAGGCACAGATGAGCCTGACTATGGCAATCCTCATGCTGGTGGGCATGTGGCTGAGCGTTGCAGCCGCCATGCTGTGGGGTGTGCTGCGTATCGTGCGGCGCCATTCCCACCACCACCGGCCACCGCTGGTACCTGCCAAGCCGCAACCTGTGCGACGGCCACGACGGCCAGCCGGGGTGCACTAAGATTTCAGAACCCGCGAACGGGGCGCAATGCGCCCCGTCTTTTTTTCATCAACCTTCAGCAGCCTCACGCTTCAAGCGCGCCCGGCGAGCCAGAATGTTGAGGATCTCGATCGCGGTCGAGAACGCCATGGCCGCATACACATACCCCTTCGGCACATGAGCGCCAAAGCCTTCGGCGATCAGTGTCATGCCGATCATGATCAGGAAGCCCAAGGCCAGCATGACCACGGTCGGGTTGTCATTGATGAAGTTGGCCAGCGGGTCAGCGGCTACCATCATCACGATGACTGCCGTGATCACGGCAATGATCATGATCGGCAAGTGCTCGGTCATGCCCACAGCGGTGATGATGCTGTCGACCGAGAAGACGATGTCCAGCAGCAGGATCTGGAAGATTGCCGCAGCAAAGCCCAGGGTTACAGTCGAACCGACCTTGGCTTCTTCCTTGGCACCGTGCGGGTCAACGCTTTCGTGAATTTCCTTGGTCGCCTTCCACAGCAGGAACAGGCCACCGGCAATCAGGATCATGTCCTTCCACGAGAAGGCGTTACCGAACACTTCGACCACAGGGTCGGTGAGCTGTACGATCCAGGCCACCGTGCTGAGCAAGGCCAGGCGCATGACCAAGGCCATGCTGATCCCGATCCGCCGTGCCTTGGAGCGGTACTCCACCGGCAGTTTATTGGTCAGGATGGAGATGAAGATCAGGTTGTCGATGCCCAGCACAACTTCCATGGCCACCAATGTAGCCAGGGCAACCCAGGCAGTAGGGCTAGCGGCGAGTTCCAGCAAGTATTCCATTGTTCAAATCCTGCAGCGGCGGTTTAGGGTCAGATTTCCTGGGTGTCTTTTTTCTTGTCGGCATCTTCAGGCTGTTGCGCCTCGCCGCCGATAGCCTCGTTCAACGCCTGCTGGGCGGCCTTGTTGGTGTCGTCAATGGCCTGCTTGGCCGACTGCGCAGCCTGGTCGAGCATCTGCTGGGCGGATTTCTCGGCTTGGTCGCAGCCTGCCAGGGTGAACAGGGCCAACGCCAGCACCAATGGGGTACCGATGGATTTGAATTGCAGCATGGTGTCCTCGCTTGAAATATCCCGGCGGCGCATGGCGCCTGATGCGGTGCATTCTAGAGATGCCGACAGTTCAGGAAAATTCGTATTTTCATGGCATATACTTCGGGTTTTACGAATCGGGACGACCGACGGTGCTCAACTATCGCCAGCTGCATTACTTCTGGGCCGTGGCCAAGACGGGCAGCATCACCCGCGCCAGCGAACAGCTGAACCTCACACCACAGACCATCAGCGGGCAAATCAGCCTGTTCGAGCAAACCTACGGCCTGGAACTGTTCCAGCGCGTCGGCCGCCAACTGGAGCTGACCGAGACCGGCCGCCAGGCGCTGGTGTACGCAGAACAGATGTTCCAGATTGGCGGCGAACTGGAGGCCATGCTGCGCGCCGGCCCGCAGGAGCAGATCCTGTTCCGTGTGGGGGTGGCCGATGTGGTGCCCAAATCCATCGTCTACCGCCTGCTGGCACCGACCATGGAGCTGGATGAGGTGCTGCGCATCAACTGCCGCGAAGACAAACTTGAGCGGTTGCTGGCAGACCTGGCCATCCAGCGCCTGGACCTGGTGATTTCCGACAGCCCCATGCCCAGCAATCTGGACATCAAGGGCTACAGCCAGAAGCTGGGCGAGTGCGGGCTGAGCTTTTTCGCCACGCCGGCACTGGCACAACGCCTGAACGGCCCCTTCCCCGCCTGCCTGCAGGATGCTCCGCTGCTGGTGCCCGGGCAGGAAACCGTGGTGCGCAGCCGTTTGCTGCGGTGGCTGGGCGAGCAACAGCTGCAGCCCCGCATCGTGGGCGAGTTCGATGACAGTGCCCTGATGCAGGCGTTCGGCCAGTCGGGCAGCGGCATTTTCGTCGCCCCCAGCGTGATCGCCGACGAGGTGTGCCGCCAATATGGTGTGGCGCTGATCGGCCAGACCGAGGCCGTGCACGAATCGTTCTATGCCATTTCGGTAGAGCGCAAGGTCAAGCACCCGGGGATTGTCGCGATTACCGAGGGGGCGCGGCGGGAATTGTTTCATTGGTGATCGTGGTGGCGTCTTTGTCCGTGAAACCGCTTCCACCGGTACTGCACACGTCTCGGTACACGGCGAAGACGCCAGAACAGCCGTACACGTGGTCTATGGTAAAGTCTCGCCCTTTCCAGATTCCGAGATGCCGCTGCACATGACCCCTGTCTTCCGCCTCCTCAACCGCACCAGCCTGGTGACACAGATCGTCATCGGCCTGCTCGCGGGCATCGCCGTTGCCCTGCTCGCGCCTGCCATCGCCCGCGACCTGGCCTTCCTGGGCAAGGTGTTCGTCAGCGCCCTCAAGGCCGTGGCGCCCGTGTTGGTGTTCATCCTGGTCATGGCCTCGATCGCCAACCACCGTCACGGCCAGGAAACCCATATCCGGCCGATCCTCTGGCTGTACCTGCTAGGTACCTTCGCCGCAGCGGTCGTAGCCGTGGTCGCCAGCATGCTGTTCCCCTCCGACCTGGTGCTGAGCAGCGGTGAGGCAACGTTGAGCGCCCCGGGTGGCATCTCCGAGGTGATGCAGAACTTGCTGCTGAGCGCGGTCGACAACCCGATCAATGCCCTGCTCAACGCCAACTTCATCGGCGTGCTGACCTGGGCTATCGGCCTGGGCGTGGCCCTGCGCCATGCGGGTGAAACCACCCGCACCGTGGTCGAAGACCTGTCCAATGGCGTGACCCTTATCGTGCGCGTGGTTATTCGCTTCGCCCCGCTGGGCATCTTTGGCCTGGTCAGCTCCACCCTCGCCCAGTCGGGCCTGCAGGCCCTGCTCGGCTACCTGCACTTGCTGGCTGTGCTGATCGGCTGCATGCTGTTCGTGGCGCTGGTGATGAACCCGCTGATCGTGTTCTGGAAAATCCGCCGCAACCCCTACCCGTTGACCCTGCTGTGCCTGCGCGAAAGCGGCATTACCGCGTTCTTCACTCGCAGCTCGGCGGCCAACATCCCGGTCAACCTGGCACTGTCAGAGCGCCTTGGCCTGCATGAAGACACCTACTCGGTGTCGATCCCGTTGGGCGCAACCATCAACATGGCCGGTGCGGCAATCACCATTACCGTACTGACCCTGGCCGCGGTGCATACCCTGGGTATCCCGGTGGACCTACCAACGGCCGTGCTGCTCAGCGTGGTGGCGGCGGTGTGCGCCTGTGGCGCCTCGGGTGTGGCCGGGGGCTCGCTGCTGCTGATTCCACTGGCGTGCAGCCTGTTTGGCATCCCCAGCGAAATTGCCATGCAGGTAGTGGCGGTGGGCTTCATTATCGGCGTGCTGCAGGATTCGGCCGAGACAGCGCTGAATTCGTCGACCGATGTGCTGTTCACAGCGGCGGCGTGCCAAGCCGAAGAGGGGCGTAGCGCCTGAGCAGACCAAAGGGCCGCTTTGCGGCCCATCGAAGGCAAGCCTGCGCCTGCTAGCGATGATGCCAGTGATTGCTTAAGCCAGGCGCATTACCTAGGCTAGTGGCCTTTCCCCAGCAATTGAGACAGGGCCATGTCAGAACAAGAAACCGCCGATGAAGGCCGCTTCAGCAGCGTTGAGATCCGTATTCTCGGTTCGCTGATCGAGAAGCAGGCCACCAGCCCGGAAAGCTACCCGCTGACCCTTAATGCCCTGGTCCTGGCCTGCAACCAGAAGACCAGCCGCGAGCCGGTGATGAACCTTACCCAGGGCCAGGTTGGGCAGGCCCTTCGCGCACTCGAAGGGCAAGGGATGACCCGCCTGCAGATGGGCAGCCGTGCCGACCGCTGGGAACAACGGGTGGACAAGGCCCTGGAGCTGGTGCCGGCACAGCTGATTTTGATGGGCCTGATGTTCCTGCGCGGCCCGCAAACCCTCAACGAACTGCTCACCCGCAGCAACCGCCTGCACGACTTTGACGACACCGAGCAGATCCAGCACCAGCTGGAGCGCCTGATCTCGCGCGGCCTGGCCTTGCACCTGCCACGCCAGGCCGGCCAGCGTGAAGACCGCTACACCCATGCGTTGGGCGACCCGGCAGAGATCGAGACGATCCTCGCTGCACGTCAACAGGAAGGTGGCGCGCGCAGCAGTGGCGGCAGCGTTTCGGAAGACCGCATCGAAGCACTCGAGGCCCGCATCGCGGCGCTGGAAGCGCGGCTGGCCGAGCTGGAAGGCTAAGCCGTCACGGCTCGCGTTCGGGGAAGTTGCGGCAGCTCTTGCGTTCGGCCAGCTCCCGGTCACTGGGGCGCTGGTCGACAAACACGGCGCGGCCGTCGGCGTAGATTTCCAGGTAGCCCCAGTGCAGGTCCTGTTCTTGCTGGCCGGGCTTTGGGGGTACTAGCCACCAGGGTTCGCGGCTGATCAGGGTCATAGGCGTGATTCCTGAGGGGATCTGCACTAATCATAGACACCCTCAGCCTTCGAAGGCCCTACCGCCGGCAAACCAGCTCCCCCAGGTGCACCACAGTTTCGAGTGCTGTGATCACCTGTGGGAGCTGGCTTGCCGGCGATAGGGCCAGCGCAGGCTTATGCCGGTGCCGAAGTACGAATCAGGTGGTCGAAGGCTGCCAGCGAAGCCTTGGCCCCTTCACCCACTGCAATCACGATCTGCTTGTACGGCACGGTGGTCACGTCACCTGCGGCAAACACACCCGGGATGCTGGTCTGGCCCTTGGCATCGACGATGATCTCGCCGCGCGGCGACAGCTCGACGGTGCCTTTAAGCCAATCGGTATTCGGCAGCAGGCCGATCTGCACGAAGATGCCTTCCAGCGCCACCTCGTGCTGCTGATCGGTCGTGCGGTCCTTGTAGCGCAGGCCGGTCACCTTCTCACCATTGCCCAGTACTTCGGTGGTCAGCGCGCTGGTGATCACTTTCACGTTCGGCAGGCTGTGCAGCTTGCGTTGCAACACCGCATCGGCACGCAGCTGGCTGTCGAACTCGATCAGCGTCACCTGGGCAACGATACCGGCCAGGTCGATGGCCGCTTCCACGCCTGAGTTACCGCCGCCAATCACCGCCACGCGCTTGCCTTTGAACAGCGGGCCGTCACAGTGCGGGCAGTAGGCCACGCCGCGACCGCGGTATTCCTGCTCGCCCGGCACGTTCATTTCGCGCCAGCGGGCGCCCGTGGCCAGGATCACGGTCTTGGCCTTGAGCGAGGCGCCACCGGCCAGGCGTACTTCATGCAGGCCGCCATCGGTGGCCGGAATCAGCGCCTCGCCGCGCTGCAGGTTCATGATGTCCACATCGTATTGCTTGACGTGTTCTTCCAGTGCAGTGGCAAGCTTCGGCCCTTCGGTTTCCTGCACCGAGATGAAGTTCTCGATGGCCAGCGTATCGAGCACCTGGCCACCGAAACGCTCGGCGGCGATACCGGTGCGGATGCCTTTGCGTGCGGCGTAGATGGCCGCTGCAGCCCCGGCTGGGCCACCCCCGACCACCAGCACGTCAAAGGCATCCTTGGCGTTGATCTTTTCGGCCTGGCGAGCGCCGGCATTGGTGTCGATCTTGCCTAGGATTTCTTCCAGCCCCATGCGGCCCTGGCCGAACACTTCGCCGTTCAGGTACACGCTGGGCACCGCCATGATCTTGCGCGCTTCCACTTCATCCTGGAACAGCGCACCATCAATGGCCACGTGGCGCACATTGGGGTTGAGCACCGCCATCAGGTTAAGTGCCTGAACCACGTCCGGGCAGTTCTGGCACGACAGCGAGAAGTAGGTTTCGAAGGTGAACTCGCCTTCCAGCGCCTGGATCTGCTCGATCACTTCGGCACTGGCCTTGGACGGGTGACCGCCCACTTGCAGCAGCGCCAGCACCAGCGAGGTGAATTCGTGGCCCATGGGTATACCGGCGAAGCGCAGGCTGATATCGCTACCCGGGCGGTTCAGTGAGAACGACGGGCGACGGGCATCTGTACCGTCCGCGCTGAAGGTAATGAGGTTCGACAAACCGGCAATTTCCACCAGCAGGTCGTGCAATTCGCGGGACTTCGCGCCGTCGTCGAGGGAGGCTACGATCTCGATCGGCTGGGTGACCCGCTCCAGGTAGGTTTTCAGTTGCGATTTAAGCGTGGCGTCCAACATACGGGCGATTCCTTTTTTTCAAAACTCGGATACAAAAACGCCCAGGCGATGTCGCCCGGGCGTTTGACGGGGCGGTAGGTATTTCAGCTTTGGCGGCTGCTTACCGCCCGCGTTATGGGCATGACCTTAGATCTTGCCTACCAGGTCCAGCGATGGCGCCAGAGTGGCTTCGCCTTCTTTCCACTTGGCCGGGCACACTTCGCCTGGGTGGGCGGCAACGTACTGGGCAGCCTTCACTTTACGCAGCAGTTCGGCAGCATCGCGGCCTACACCACCGTCGTTCAGTTCGACGATCTTGATCTGGCCTTCCGGGTTGATCACGAAGGTACCGCGATCCGCCAGGCCGGCTTCTTCGATCAGCACGTCGAAGTTGCGCGAAATGACGTGGGTCGGGTCACCGATCAGCGGGTATTGGATCTTGCCGATGGTGTCCGAGGTGTCGTGCCAGGCTTTGTGGGTGAAGTGGGTGTCGGTGGACACGCCGTAGATTTCCACACCCAGTTTCTGGAACTCGGCGTAGTTGTCGGCAAGGTCACCCAGCTCGGTCGGGCAGACGAAGGTGAAGTCAGCCGGGTAGAAGAACACGACAGACCACTTGCCTTTCAGGTCGGCTTCGCTGACCTGGACGAACTCGCCCTTGTGGTAGGCGGTGGCGTTGAACGGTTTGACTTGGCTGTTGATGATTGGCATGAGAGACGCTCCTTCATGGGGTTGGAATCAGTTGATGGATAGAATCCTAACTAATCATCCCGCTGAAGGCTCATTGGCAAAGCTCATGCTTGTGATTGGTTTTGGCTATAACCGGGGTTAATTAATAGAAGGGAATGGGCTGAGCAAAGGATTGCGCTGCATCCATTGGCCCCATCGCCGGCAAGCCAGCTCCCACAGGTACCGCGCAGGCCCATGGACTTGCAATACCTGTGGGAGCTGGCTTGCCGGCGATGAGGCCAGTGCCATTAACGAGTGACTGTACGCATGGTCACGAACTCTTCGGCCGCCGTCGGGTGCACGCCGATGGTTTCGTCGAATTGCTGCTTGGTCGCACCGGCCTTCAGGGCAATGCCCAGGCCCTGGATGATTTCGCCAGCGTCAGGGCCAACCATGTGGCAACCCAGCACCTTGTCAGTCTCGGCATCCACCACCAACTTCATCAGGGTCTTTTCCTGAATGTCGGTCAGGGTCAGCTTCATGGCGCGGAAACGGCTTTCGAACACCTGCACCTTGTGCCCGGCCTCCAGCGCCTGCTCCTCGGTCAGGCCAACCGTACCGATAGGCGGCTGGCTGAACACCGCCGTCGGGATGTTCTGGTAGTCCACCGGGCGGTACTGCTCCGGCTTGAACAGGCGCCGCGCCACGGCCATGCCTTCGGCCAGGGCCACCGGGGTAAGCTGCACACGGCCGATCACATCGCCAATGGCCAGGATCGAAGGCGCAGTCGTCTGGTACTGCTCGTCGACACGAATGTAACCACGCGCATCCAGCTCGACACCGGTGTTTTCCAGGCCCAGGTTGTCCAGCATCGGGCGCCGGCCTGTAGCGTAGAAAACACAGTCTGCAACTAGCTCGCGGCCGTCCTTCAGGGTGGCCTTGAGGCTGCCATCTTCAAGCTTGTCGATACGCTGGATGTCGGCATTGAATTGCAGATCGAGGCCACGCTTTTCCAGTTCTTCCTTCAGGTGCGTGCGCACCGAGCCATCGAAGCCGCGCAGGAACAGGTCGCCACGGTACAGCAGCGTGGTGTCGGCCCCCAGGCCCTGGAAGATACCGGCGAACTCGACGGCAATGTAGCCACCGCCGACCACCAGCACCCGCCTTGGCAGCGCCTTGAGGTAGAACGCTTCGTTGGAGGTGATCGCCAGTTCCTTGCCCGGTATGTCCGGGATCTGCGGCCAGCCACCGGTAGCGATAAGGATGTGCTCGGCGGTGTAGCGCTGGCCTTCCACCTCCACTTCATTGGCACCGGTCAGGCGTGCATGGCCCTGCAGCAGGGTGACGCCGCTGTTGACCAGCAGGTTGCGGTAGATGCCGTTGAGGCGCTCGATCTCGCGGTTCTTGTTGGCAATCAGGGTGCCCCAGTCGAAATGCCCTTCTTCCAGGGTCCAGCCGTAACCCGCGGCCTGCTCCAGTTCGTCCGCGACATGCGCGCCGTACACCAGCAGTTTTTTTGGCACGCAGCCGACGTTGACGCAGGTGCCACCCAGGTAGCGGCTTTCGGCCACTGCCACTTTTGCGCCGAAGCTCGCCGCAAAGCGCGCTGCGCGCACACCGCCGGACCCGGCACCAATCACGAACAGATCAAAATCGTAGGCCATGTATTCACTCTCCTAGGCAGGCGCACAGCATAACGCCGTTGGCCACTGCAAACAAAAAAGCCACCCTGAAGGGTGGCTCTCTATGACCTGCGGGGCTTATCAGTAAGCCTTGCCAGCCTTGTAGAAGTTCTCGAAGCAGAAGTTGGTCGCCTCGATGTAGCCTTCGGCACCACCGCAGTCGAAACGCTTGCCCTTGAACTTGTAGGCGATCACGTTACCTTCTGCCGCTTGCTTCATCAGCGCGTCGGTGATCTGGATCTCGCCACCCTTGCCCGGCTCGGTCTGCTCGATCTTCTCGAAGATATCCGGGGTCAGGATGTAGCGGCCGATGATGGCCAGGTTCGATGGCGCATCTTCAGGCTTGGGCTTCTCGACCATCGAGTCCACACGGAAGATACCGTCACGGATTTCCTCGCCGGCAATGACGCCATACTTGTTGGTTTCCTGCGGATCGACTTCCTGGATCGCGACGATCGAGCAGCGGTATTGCTTGAACAGCTTGACCATCTGCGCCAGCACACCGTCACCGTCAAGGTTGACGCACAGGTCGTCCGCCAGAACCACTGCAAACGGCTCGTCGCCAATCAGCGGGCGGCCGGTGAGGATCGCGTGGCCCAGGCCTTTCATTTCGGTCTGACGGGTGTAGGAGAACGAGCACTCGTCGAGCAGGCGACGGATACCCACCAGGTATTTTTCCTTGTCGGTGCCCTTGATCTGGTTTTCCAGCTCGTAGCTGATGTCGAAGTGGTCTTCCAGGGCGCGCTTGCCGCGGCCGGTCACGATGGAGATTTCGTTCAGACCAGCATCCAATGCTTCTTCAACGCCATACTGGATCAGTGGCTTGTTGACCACCGGCAACATTTCCTTGGGCATGGCTTTGGTTGCGGGCAGGAAGCGAGTGCCGTAGCCGGCCGCCGGGAACAAGCATTTTTTGATCATATACGTCCTTAACAAAGGCTAGGCCTGTGGAATTCGCCGCAGTCTAATCAGGCGGCACTCACCTTACAATGCCCCCCGATAGCGACCGATGCCATCATAGAGATAACCCAGTGTAGATAGTTCCGGGGGATCGTAAATAATAACGTCATACATGACGGGCGGATGACAGCAAAACAAGGGTGCCTGTACCGGCCCTTTCGCGGATAAACCCGCTCCCACAGGTACCGCATCAGGCCTGAGCTCTGCACAGATTCTGTGGGAGCGGGTTCACCCGCGAAGAGGCCGGCACAGGCGCTGCATCAGCTACCGGTGCCCTGCCCGATCAGCACCCCATCTACCTTCTGACCATACAGGTTCACGCCGTCATTGGCATGGAACTTCACCCGGGTCTTCTCGATGGAGCCCTCGACCAACCGCGGGTCCTGCGGCCGTTCGTGGCGGTTGATCCACGCCGCCACGTCCCAGGCCTGCTGATCGCTGAGGCTGCCCGGCTTGCCCAGCGGCATGTTGGACTTGATGAACGACGCCGCTGTGTTGATACGGTGCATACCGGCGCCCCAGTTGTAGGACTCCTTGCCCCACAACGGCGGCATCACGTACTCACCGGCCACCTTCTGCCCTTCACCGTTGTCGCCATGGCAGATCGCGCATTGCTCGCGGTACACCTGCTGGCCACGTTTGAAGTCATAGCCGCCCTGGGGCTGCGGCACTTCCGGGTAACCCCGCCCGGCAATTTCCACCCCCGTTGGCGCCTTGGTCGAAAGCCAGTAGGCATAGGTCGCCAATGCCGTCATTTGCGGACTGTCAGCGGCAGGTGGCTTGCCATTCATGCTGAACTGGAAGCACCCCTGGATCCGCTCGGCATAGGTATTCACCTTGTCGTTTTTCTTGCGGTATGCGGGGTACATCGGATAAGCGCCCCACATCGGCGCCGAATGCGCCAGCCGCCCCTGGTCGAGGTGGCAGTTACTGCAGTTCATGCCGTTGCCCACGGCCTCGGGCATCAGCCGGCGTGTATCGACGAACAGGGCATGGCCCTCGCGCACCATCTTGCCAAAGGCGTTGTCGGGCAACGCGTTTTCAGCGGGCGGCACGAACTGCGGCGCAGCCTGCAGGCCAGGCACGTTCAACTGCGACTGATCTTCCATGGCGATCGGCACGGCCGCCTGGGCGCTGCCCATGGCCAACAGCAACAGCGTTGGAATCATCGGTTTCATGGCTTGACCTCCTGGCTGACGGCGCGGGCGAAGAACTCGGCAACAGCCTTGATCTCCTCATCGGTCATGGCCTTGGCCACGCCAACCATCAGCTGGTTGGGGTCATTGCTGCGGCTGCCGTCACGCCAGGCATTGAGCTGGGCCACCAGGTAACTGGCAGGCTGGCCGGCCAAAGGCGGAAAGTGTTCGCCAACGCCACCGCCGCCAGGACCATGGCACTGCACACACCCCGGGATCTGACGACTCCAGTCGCCGTAAAGGGCCATTCGGGTGGTAGGGTCAACGGCGATTTGCTGGCGCCACAACTTGCTGGCGGGGTCGGCCGGCAGGCTGGCCAGATAGGCACTCACTGCCTCGATTTCATCCTCGGTCAAGGCCTTGGCCAATGGCTCCATCACCGGCTGCTTGCGGCTGCCGCTGCGCCAATCGTGCAATTGCTTGCTGAGGTAACCGGCCGGTAACCCGGCCAGACGTGGAAAGCCGGCAGCGGCGATACCTTTGCCGTCCGGGCCATGGCACCCGAGGCACGCCATGGCGGCGGGGTTGGCCCCACCCTGGGTGAAGATTTTCTGGCCCTCCACGGCATGTGCCATGGGCCAGGCCAGGACCAGCATGCCGCCGACCAGGGCGCGTCTGAACGGTGTCATCACGAATCTCCTTTTCTTTTGTTATATGTTTAGGCTTAAAACATATAAGCAAAGACAGGAAGGTCCGTTGCCTCAGATCAATGTCCGGAGATGCACTGGGTGGCCGCCGTGCGCACATCGCCCAGGCGCAGGGGGAAGTTGTTCAGCCGCTCATGCAGCTTGATGCTGCTGCCGCCGCCACGCTTGTCGATGTCCACCAGCGCCGCAGGGCCTGCCCCGGAGCTGATTTTCTGCGGCACGATCAGGCGCAGGCCGTCGCCACGTGGCTCCTCTACCAACGGATCGCGCGTATCAGCCAGCTTTAGCTTGATGCAGTCGGCATATTCACGCGGGGTCTTGCCGGAAATCACATCCAGCGTCTCGTGGGATTGCTCCAGTTCCGAAACACTCACACAACCGCCCAGAGCCAAAGACACCACCGCCACCATCCACTTCATTTAGAGCACCTCAGCCTTCAAGAATCCAGTTCGACCACAACCAGGCCGTTTTGCTCCCTGCATTGGCAGATTTAGCGGGGCCTGACCATCGAGCGCGCCAGTGTAGCGACACATCGTGGTATCTTTTGCCTTTACAGATCCAACCCTTGCGGAGCATCACATGAAATTCGTCCACCAGCGCGAGCACCTCAACGAGGACGACATCGTCGTCATCGAATGCTCCCAGCGCTGCAATATCCGCCTGATGAACGACGCCAACTTCCGCAGCTTCAAGAACGGCGGCCGTCACACCTACCACGGCGGTCAGTTTGTCGACTTCCCGGCCAAAATTACGGTACCCAGCACCGGTTTCTGGAACATCACCATCGACACCGTGACCACCCGCCCGATCTCGGTGACCCGCAAGCCAACCTTGAGCCACAAGATCAAGATCATCCGTCGCTCTTCGTCGAAACTCAGATAAGACTGCCATGACCCAGAACATCAAATACGTCATCAAATACAAGCTCGACGGCGAGCGCCGCTGGGATTTCGCCGTCATGCCCGACGCCTCGCAGGAGCAGGCCCTCGATGCCCTGCGCAAGATCCACGGCGACGACGCCGACAAGATCAGCGACATTCAGGTGAGCAAGGCACTGTAAGGCTGCGCGCCAAGGAGAACTGCATGAGCAACTGGCCCGACCGTCGTATCCTCGATCTGCTGGGCATCGAGTTGCCCATTCTGCAGGCGCCCATGGCCGGTGCCAGCGGTTCGGCCATGGCCATTGCCGTGGCCGACGCCGGGGGGCTTGGCGCCCTGCCCTGCGCCATGCTCACAGGCGAACAGGTGCGTGGCGAGATCGCAGCCTTTCGAAAGGCTTGCCCGGGCCGCCCGCTGAACCTGAACTTCTTCTGCCATCAGCCGCCAGCGCCCGATGCCGAGCGTGATGCACGCTGGAAGCAGGCGCTTGAGCCTTATTACAGCGAAACGGGTGCCGATTTCACGGCCCCCACGCCAGTGTCCAACCGTGCGCCGTTCGACGAACAAAGCTGCCAGCTGATCGAGCAACTGCGCCCGGAGGTGGTGAGCTTCCACTTCGGCCTGCCCCAGGCTGACCTGCTGCATCGGGTGAAGGCCAGTGGTGCCAAGGTCCTGTCCAGCGCGACGACGGTGGAAGAAGCAGTCTGGCTGGAACGCAATGGCTGTGACGCGATCATCGCCATGGGTTATGAAGCCGGTGGCCATCGGGGCATGTTCCTCAGCAACGACATTACCAGCCAGATCGGCACCTTTGCCCTGGTGCCGCAGGTGGTGGACGCGGTCAGCGTGCCGGTGATTGCCGCAGGCGGTATCGGTGACCACCGCGGCCTGGTGGCGGCACTGGCCTTGGGCGCTTCGGCAGTGCAGATCGGCACGGCTTACCTGTTCTGCCCCGAGGCCAAGGTTTCGCCGGCGCACCGCCAGGCGCTGGACAGCGCGCCCGCCAGCGACACGGCGTTGACCAACCTGTTTACCGGCCGACCGGCGCGTGGCATCAACAACCGCATCATGCGCGAGCTAGGGCCGATGAGCGACCTGGCACCGCGCTTCCCGCTGGCGGGTGGGGCACTGATGCCTTTGCGGGCGATCACCGATCCGCAGGGTAACAGTGACTTCAGCAACCTCTGGGCAGGGCAGGCTCTGAGGTTGGGTAGGCACATGCCTGCGGGGGAGCTGACCCGGGAGATTGCCGAAAAGGCACTGGCCTTGGTTAATCGTTAGGCATCTTCATATACAGGCTCGGCCTCTTCGCAGCACAAGGCTGCTCCTAAAAAGGTGCGGCGCCTGTAGGAGCAGCCTTGTGCTGCGAAGAGGCCGAGCCTGCAAATGCATCACCCAGCCCCTTCCCGGCAAATGGCCTATCGCTATATAGTTCAGGACATAACGATAACCCCAAGGAGCTGTCTTGATGCGTATCCGCCCCTCCCACCTGGCCGCCACCGCCCTGGCCACCCTGTTCGCCTTCAACACTGCCTGGGCCGACGAAGTCCAGGTCGCGGTCGCAGCCAACTTCACTGCCCCCATCCAGGCCATCGCCAAGGACTTCGAAAAAGACACTGGCCACAAACTGGTCGCGGCCTACGGCGCCACTGGGCAGTTCTACGCACAGATCAAGAACGGCGCACCGTTCGAAGTGTTCCTCGCCGCTGACGACAGCACCCCGAAGAAGCTTGAAGAAGAAAAGGAAATTGTCCCCGGGTCGCGCTTCACCTACGCCATCGGCACCCTGGCCCTGTGGTCGGCGAAAGAAGGCTACGTAGACGCCAAGGGTGACGTGCTGAAGAAGAACGACTACAAACACCTGTCCATCGCCAACCCGAAAGCGGCACCTTACGGCCTGGCCGCCACCCAGGTGCTGGACAAGCTGGAGCTCACCGAAGCCACCAAGGGCAAGATTGTCGAAGGCCAGAACATCACCCAGGCCTTCCAGTTCGTCTCCACCGGCAATGCCGAGCTGGGCTTCGTTGCGCTGTCGCAGATCTACAAGGACGGCAAGGTAACCAACGGCTCGGCCTGGATCGTACCGGCCAACCTGCACGACCCGATCCGCCAGGACGCCGTGATCCTTAACAAAGGCAAGGACAATGCTGCCGCCAAGGCGCTGGTCGACTACCTGAAAGGTCCGAAAGCCGCAGCGGTGATCAAGTCCTACGGCTATGAACGCTGATGCCCCTGGACGCCAGTGACCTGGGTGCCATCTGGCTGACCGTCAAGCTGGCCAGCCTGACCACGCTGATCCTGCTGGTCATCGGCACCCCCATCGCCTGGTGGCTGGCGCGCACGCGCTCATGGCTACGCGGCCCGGTGGGTGCGGTAGTGGCACTGCCGCTGGTACTGCCTCCGACGGTGATCGGCTTTTACCTGCTGATCGCCCTGGGGCCACACGGCTGGCTAGGCCAGGCTACCCAGGCACTGGGCCTGGGCAGCGTGGTGTTCAGCTTCACAGGCTTGGTGATCGGTTCGACGGTGTACTCCATGCCGTTCGTCGTGCAACCGCTGCAGAATGCCTTTGGCGCCATCGGCCAGCGACCGCTGGAAGTCGCCGCTACCCTGCGCGCCAGCCCATGGGACACCTTCGTTCATGTGGTGCTGCCGCTCGCCCGCCCCGGCTTCGTCACGGCCAGCATCCTCGGCTTCGCCCATACCGTGGGCGAATTTGGCGTGGTGCTGATGATCGGCGGCAACATTCCCGACAAGACCCGAGTGGTGTCGGTGCAAATCTTCGATCACGTCGAGGCCATGGAGTATTCGCAAGCCCACTGGCTGGCCGGTGCCATGCTGGTGTTCTCTTTCCTGGTGCTGCTCTTGCTGTACGCCGGACGCCGCGGCAAAGCTGGCTGGAGCTGACATGACCGCATCGATAGTGGCGCGCCTGAACCTGGCGCGCGACGACTTCACCCTGGACGTTGACCTGCACCTGCCCGGGCGCGGCATCAGCGCGCTGTTCGGCCACTCGGGCTCCGGCAAGACCAGCTGCCTTCGCTGCCTGGCCGGCCTGGAACGGGCCGCCAGTGCCTACATCGAGGTTAATGGCGAAGTCTGGGAAGACAGCGCCCGCGGCTACTTCCAGGCGCCGCACCTGCGCCCGGTGGGCTACGTGTTCCAGGAGGCCAGCCTGTTCCCGCACCTGTCGGTACGCGGTAACCTGGAATTCGGCTGGCGCCGGGTAGCGGCTGCTGAACGCAAGGTCAGCCTCGACCAGGCTTGCCAGCTATTGGGTATCGGCCACTTGCTGGAGCGCCGCCCGGCAACCTTGTCTGGCGGCGAGGCGCAGCGGGTGGGCATTGCCCGCGCCTTGCTCAGCAGCCCACGGCTGTTGTTGATGGATGAACCGCTGGCGGCGCTGGACGGGCCTCGCAAGCGCGAGATCCTGCCCTACCTGGAGCGCCTGCACGACGAACTGGACATCCCGTTGGTGTACGTCAGCCATGCCCAGGATGAAGTGGCGCGACTGGCCGACCATCTGGTCTTGCTTGAACAAGGCAGGGCGGTCGCCAGCGGCCCGATCGGCGAAACCCTGGCCCGCCTGGACCTGTCGCTGGCCCAGGGCGACGATGCTGGCGTGGTGTTCGAGGGCATGGTGGTGGGGCACGATCCGCACTACGACCTGCTCGACTTGCGCCTGCCCGGCAGTAGCGGGCCGCTGCTGCGCATCGCCCACCCGGCGCATACGATGGGCAGTACGCTGCGGGTCAAGGTGCAGGCCCGGGACGTAAGCCTGGCACTGGCGGCAGACAGTACGTCAAGCATCCTCAACCGCCTGCCAGTGCGTGTGCGTGATAGCCGCCCGGCGGACAACCCGGCGCATGTGCTGGTCAGCCTGGATGCCGGTGGCAATGCCCTGCTTGCGCGCATCACCCGCTTCTCGGCAGACCAGCTCGGCTTGCACCCGGGCCAGGTACTGTTCGCCCAGATCAAGTCGGTGGCCCTTTTAGGCTGAGCATCCTGCGCTCAGGTGTTGTCCATTGATCAGTGACCCGATCAAGGCCCGCACCCTATGCTCGACTGCCCCCTGCCGCGCACGCTGCATTACGTTGACGACAGCCAGCCGGGCCTGACCCGGCGACGCTGGCGTGACCGTTTCATTTACCTGGATCCGGATGGCCAACGGGTACGCGACAGCGAAACCCTTGCGCGCATCGCCGCCCTGGTAATCCCCCCGGCCTATACCGATGTGTGGATCTGCACCGACCCGCAGGGCCACCTGCAGGCAACCGGCCGTGATGCCCGTGGCCGCAAGCAGTACCGTTATCACGCGCAGTGGCGCGAACTGCGCGACCAGCACAAGTACGGGCGCATGCTGGCCTTCGCCAAAGCGCTGCCCAAGCTGCGCGCGCAACTGGAGGCCCACTTGGCTCGCCCAGGGCTGGACCGGGAAAAAGTCATGGCGCTGGTGGTGAGCCTGCTGGACCACACCCTGATCCGCATCGGCAACCAGCGCTACCTGCGCGATAACCAGTCGTACGGCCTGACCACCCTGCGCAACCGCCACGTACAAGTGAAAGGCGGCACCATCCGCTTCCAGTTTCGCGGCAAGCGCGGCGTCGAACACAATGTCACCCTCAACGACCGGCGCCTGGCCAGCCTGCTCAAACGCTGCATGGAGTTACCTGGGCAAGCGCTGTTCCAGTACCTGGATGAAGACGGCCAGCGCCACAGCGTAGGCTCGGGTGAGGTGAACCAGTTTCTGCAGCAACTGACCGGCGCGGACTTTACCGCCAAGGATTACCGCACCTGGGCCGGCAGCAGCTTGGCGCTGGACTTACTTAAACCGCTGGCCTGGGAGCCGGAAAGCGAAGCCAAACGCCAGGTCGCGGCGATAGTCCGCCAGGTCGCAACGCGCTTGGGTAATACGCCGGCAGTCTGCAGGCGCTGCTATATCCACCCGGCAGTACTGGAGCACTATGCACTGGGGCGTTTGGCCAGTTTGCCAAAAAACCGTGTACGCAAAGGCCTGGACCCCGAAGAAGTGGCATTATTGCTGTTTCTTCAGGCGCTTGAGGAACAGGATGACCATTAAGCCTGTCTATCTAGCCCATGATGCGAAGAAATTTCCCATTAGCGTCCAAGCCCCCTATCCTTGCCATCGAGCACCTTGGCCGACAAACCGTTGACGGTTTGCACCGGCCCCTGCAAGTGAAGACACGCAACAGAATTTGTCTGTCTGGGAATTCTTATCCGCCGAAAGCGTCTTTAATGAGAAGGAAGAGGGACAAGCTCCCACCGCTGCGGCAAATAGGCCGGCGGACTCTTACATTACCAAGGAGAACTACATGCTGATACTCACCCGTAAGGTTGGCGAAAGCATCGTCATCAACGATGACATCAAAGTCACCATTCTGGGCGTCAAAGGGATGCAGGTGAGGATCGGTATCGATGCACCGAAAGATGTTCAGGTCCATCGCGAAGAGATCTTCAAGCGTATTCAGGCTGGCAGCCCGGCCCCGGAGAAACACGAAGACTCACACTGAGCCCCCAGGGAACATGGCTGCGCTTGATCGCCAGGCTCAGGTGCCCAACAACTGGCGCACCTTGGCGATCATCTCGTCCATGTCGAAAGGCTTGTCGAATATGGCGGCGAACAGGGCCGGGCATCCTTGGCTGGCCTGTGCGCCGCTCATCAGAATGACCGGCAATTCGCACAGCAATGGGTCTTGGCGCATGGCACGAACCAGCTCCTCACCATTGAGCAGCGGCATCATGTAGTCGGTGATCACCAGCTCAACACGCTTTTCCTTCAAGGCCTCCAGTGCCTTGCAGCCGTTGCTCGCCTTTTCTACCAGATAGCCTTCGTCCTCCAGGGCAAAACCAAGGATATCGGCAATCAGGTATTCGTCATCGACGATCAGGATGGTGTTCATCGGTTTGCTCCGTCACCCGCTCCCCTGCGGCACGGGCGTTCCCGAGAGCACACCACTGGCGCCTTCGAACGCCTTGCGCAAGCTAATGCCCTGCGGCCCGATCAACAGTTCGTGCAAGGCCGGGTCATGGTGACTGTCACGCACCTTGAGGATCGACAGCATGCGCCGTAGTTGAGAATCCAGCTCGACGAAGCGCATCAGCATCAGGTTGTCGACAATGCTCGACAGGTCCGGGGCCGGAGCGCTGATTTCCGCGCCGAAGATGTCGCGCATTTCCCAAGTCAACATCACGCTCACATCACGCGCACGCAGCTCGCCGGCGATGGCGCGGAAAAACCCATTGAGCCGCGCCGGATCGACGGCCAGGCGACTGAATGCCCCAAGGCTGTCAATCAGCACGCGCTTGCTGCCCTGCGCCTCGACACGTTCGAGCAGGCGCGCGCCGATCTGGTCTAGCAGGCCCTCGGTAGTCGGCTGCCAACACAACTGCAGGCTACCGTCCTGCTCCATCGCTGCAAAGTCATAACCCAGCGACGCAGCCTTGTTGCGCAGGCGTTCGGGCGTTTCATAAAAGCCGAAATGCAGCCCCGGCGCCTGCACGGTGCTGGCGCCAAGAAAGGCCAGCCCCAATGATGTCTTGCCAATACCAGAGGGCCCGATCAACAGGCTGACCGAACCCATCGCCAGGCCGCCTTCGAGCATCTCATCCAGGGATGACACACCACTGCTGATGCGCGCCGGGGTGGCGCTGCCCATCTGGCTCGGGTGGCTGAACAACGCTTCCAGGCGCGGATAGACCTGCATGCCGCTTTCATTGATAAGGCATTCATGGCGCCCCGACAACGCCGCACTGCCGCGGGTCTTGCGCAACTGGATATGGCGCACGGCGCGGCTGCCCACCAGTTGCTCACCCAACTCGATTACCCCGTCGACCATGGTGTGCTCCGGGCTGCCCTCGTCCAGCCGCGCACTGGTGAGCAGCAGGACGGTGCAGCCGGCAAAGGCCGCATGGCCCTGCAGCTCGGAGACGAATTTCTTGGTGTCCAGCGTGGTTTCGGCACGCACCCGGGCATTGAGCACACCGTCGACAATCAGCAGGCTGGCCTGCTGCCGGGCGATTTCCTGGCGCAGCAGCCGCACCACAGCATCCAGACCTTCCTGCTCAAGGGTATCGAAGGCACTGACAAACTGTATCTGATCGCCAACTAGCGTCGGGTCAAAAAAGTCCAGGGTGGACAGGTACTGGAACAGCCGCTCATGCGACTCGCTCAACAAGGTGGCGACCAGCACGCGGCCACCCGAGCGCACGTGCCCGTAGGCCAGCTGATTGGCCAGGATAGTCTTGCCGGCACCCGGCGGGCCTTGAATGATGTAGGAGGCTCCGGCTACCAGCCCCCCCTTGAGCAGCGCATCGAGCCCTTCGATACCTGTCACCAACCGCCTGAGTGCCTGCGCCATGATGCTTACCTGTCGAGTGGGCTGTTGGTCTTGTCCTGATACGTTGGCAAGTAAAGCTGCATGAAAGTTCCATGGCCGGGCTCACTGTCGACGTGGATGGCGCCACCGCTCTGCCTGGCAAAGCCATATACCTGGCTAAGGCCCAGGCCAGTACCCTTGCCGAACGCCTTGGTCGTGAAGAATGGCTCGAAGATGCGCGGCAGAATTTCTGGTGCAATCCCTCCACCACTGTCTTCCACCACGAAGCGCACAAAGCTGCCGTGCAGCCCTCCCACCTCGCCAGCCAGCTCAACCACATCGACTGTCAGACCTATCCGGCCCTCCTCTGCGATAGCATCGCGGGCGTTGAACAGCAGGTTCAGCAGCACCATCTGCAACTGCCCGGCATCCACTTCAATCAACGGCAAGTCCGCTTCCAACTGCACCTGTAGCTCTATCGAGCTGGGCAGTGCGTGCTCCAACAGGCCGCGGGTAGCAGCGACCAGGTCTGCCGGTGCGACACGCGCTACATCGAGCTGACGGTGGCGAGCAAAGCTGAGCAGCTGCTGGGTCAGTTCAGTGCCCCGCTGCCCGGCGACGAGAATGTGCTGCAACATGCGCTCGATGCGCGCCGGGTCTTTGCTGGCGAGCGCCAGTCGCGCGGAACTGATGATGATGGTGAGCATGTTGTTGAAATCATGCGCCAGCCCCCCGGTCAACTGGCCGAGAGCTTCCAGCTTCTGCGCCTGGAACAACTGGGCGCGCACTGCATCCAGTTGCATCGCCGACTCGCGGCGGTCGGTGATGTCCCGCGTGACCTTGGCCAGGCCGATGATCTGCCCTTGGTCATCGCGGATCACATCCAGCGCCGCCAGGGCCCAGAACTGTGTGCCATCCTTGCGCACGCGCCAGCCCTCATCCTGCGCCACTCCTTCCTCCAGCGCCTGGCGCAGCAAGCGCTCAGGGCGGCCGTCGGCGCAGTCCTGGGGGGTGAAAAACAGCGAGAAATGCTGGCCGATCACTTCATCGGCGCGGTAGCCTTTGATCCGTTGCGCCCCGGCATTCCACGACACCACATGGCCAGACGTATTCAGCATGTAGATGGCGTAATCCACCACAGACTGAACCAGCCGCTCATAGCGGTGTTCAGGCATGACGGGGTTGTCGAGGCAGTCAGCTGAAACCATGAAGACTCCACTGGCACAGCGCAAGGGACATAAACGTTAGCCGAGGGTGCCCGCCAGCGGCTAGCGATGGTCAGCGTTCAGGCTCGACCAGCACGGGGCTGATGCGCCGTGGCATCGCCACCCTCAACAGCCACAGGCCAACCAGCATGATAACCCCTCCGCCCACCAAAGCCATCCACCGCTGCGGCTGTGGGTGCTCAGCATCGAAACCGAGCATCAACAGGTAGCCACCCAGGCTTATCAGGCTGAGGAACAGAAACGCGCCCAACACCATCACCTGGGCAAATAGCAGCCGCCAGAACAGCCGTGGGCGCGCCACTTGCGTGCAAGGGTCAGACCGAGTCATCGCGGCATACTCTTGGATCCAATAAAGGCGGCAACAGTGGCGTAATGACACCAAGGTGTCAATTGCCCGGTGGTCCAACCCTTCTGTTGATCATAGGTGCTGCAGTTGACTCAAATATAACAATGGGTTATAAAGCGCGCTTGATTGCAAAGCCCTTCTGCCTAGAAGTGGGCTGGTCGTCACGACCCTTTCAAGCGTGCGAGTGTGGTGGAATTGGTATACACAGCAGACTTAAAATCTGTCGGCGTGAGCCTTGCGGGTTCGAGTCCCGCCACTCGCACCAAACTTCCTCGAAAAGGCGCCCTTGCGGCGCCTTTTTGCTGCCTGCCAGCAATCCTTGGCGCAGCTGCTAAAGTGGAGCGTGTCCTCTTCCACTGGAACGCCGCCATGCGCTACTCGCTGCTCGATGGCCAACGCGACATCATTATCCTGATTGCCCGCGTACTGCTGATGATTTTGTTTGTCTTGTCTGGCTGGGCCAAGCTGACCGGCTTTGATGGCACGGTTGGCTACATGACGTCGCTCGGCGCCCCTGCCCCCATGCTGGCGGCAGCGATTGCCGTGCTCATGGAGTTCGTCGTCGGCATCCTGCTCATCCTGGGCTTTTACACCCGCCCGCTGGCATTTCTATTCGCACTGTTCGTGCTGGGTACGGCACTGCTGGGCCACCCGTTCTGGAACATGGTCGACCCCGAACGCAGCGCCAACATGACCCAGTTCCTGAAAAACCTTGCCATCATGGGTGGCTTGCTGTTGCTGGCAGTGAGCGGCCCTGGGCGTTTCTCGGTGGACGGGCGCTGAGTCAGTCGTCTTCGCAGTCATCGAACCAGGCTGGGTGATCACGCTCTTCATCATCAAGGTCATCCAGCGTTTCCTCATCTTCTTCCACTTCATCCTCGGCGCCTTGGGCATCCGCCTCGGGCTCCATGTCTTCGTAGAGAAATTCATGGTCAAGCAAGTGATCATGCTCGGGTTCGTGCAGGTCGTCTTGGTCGTGCATGCTGGCTCCTGGGGTGATGGCAGGCCTGTATAGGCTGATCAGGTGCCAAGGTCAATGTGTTCCGCTTAATCCTGGGTTAACCGGCCGGGTGCAGCCTGCAGGCTCTCCCTTCAAACGTCTTTTGCCCGCCTTTCATGGCGGGCTTTTTTATGGCCCAGGGAACATGACAGCCTCATGACCTGAGCTTCACGAAATACTCACAACCAGACCGGCACACTGACCCTGCTCCGTACGTTCTTGAAGCCCGCCGCATCATTGCCGCGGGCTTTTCTTTTTGCGACGTGTTCATGAAGCATACGCAGGGCCGCTGCTACACCTGCTAATCCAGCCGCGCATGACCTGTAGCAGTTTTGCCCGGCCCGCCAAGGGCTATGCTAACCCGGCGATAACCCAAGCTCACTCAGATAGACACGGAGGCTCTTATGAAAGCTGCTGTCGTTGCACCAGGCCGTCGCGTGGACATAGTAGAGAAAGCCCTGCGCCCCCTCGAACACGGCGAAGCGCTGCTGAAGATGCAATGCTGCGGTGTGTGCCACACCGACCTGCACGTAAAGAATGGCGACTTCGGTGACAAGACCGGCGTCGTGCTGGGCCATGAAGGTATCGGCGTGGTCCAGGCAGTCGGGCCGGGGGTTACCTCGCTCAAACCGGGCGACCGTGCCAGTGTTGCCTGGTTCTATCAGGGTTGCGGGCATTGCGAGTACTGCAACAGCGGCAACGAAACCCTGTGCCGCGAGGTGAAGAACTCCGGGTACACCGTGGACGGCGGCATGGCAGAGGCCTGCATCGTCAACGCCGATTACTCGGTCAAAGTACCCGACGGCCTCGATTCCGCTGCCGCCAGCAGCATTACCTGCGCTGGCGTCACGACCTACAAGGCGGTGAAAATCTCCAACATCCGCCCCGGCCAGTGGATCGCCATCTACGGCCTCGGCGGGCTGGGCAACCTGGCCCTGCAATACGCCAAGAACGTCTTCAACGCGAAAGTGATCGCCATCGACGTCAATGAACAGCAACTGCGCTTCGCCAGCGAAATGGGCGCAGATTTGGTGGTCAACCCGCTCAACGAAGACGCCGCGAAGGTTATCCAGGCCAAGACCGGTGGCGCCCACGCTGCCGTAGTGACTGCCGTCGCCAAAGGCGCATTCAACTCGGCCGTCGATGCCTTGCGCGCTGGCGGGCGACTGGTTGCTGTCGGGCTTCCGTCGGAGTCCATGGACCTGAACATTCCCCGCCTGGTGCTGGATGGGATTGAAGTAGTGGGCTCATTGGTCGGTACACGCCAGGACCTGCAGGAAGCCTTCCAGTTTGCCGCAGAAGGCAAAGTCGTGCCCAAGGTGACGCTGCGACCGATCGAAGATATCAACCAGATCTTTGACGAGATGCTGGAGGGCAAGATCAAAGGCCGCATGGTGATCCAGTTCGAAGACTGACTATTTTCACACGCCGACAAGGCCTGTAGATTTTTGGTCTACGGGCTTTGTGCCTTTTCGCAGTCAAGGAGCAGACCATGAGCGTCGACTGGCACGCCGGGCCGATTACCCGCACCACCGCGCTAGACAAGCATTACCGCAACACGCACAAAGTGCGTCAGTTTCTGCTCAGTGAGTGCGGCCCGTCATTCCGGTTCGACCGCTCCTTTATGGCATGGATCAAAACCGGGGCACCGTCGACGATGGGCGAAGTCGCGGACGAATGGCAGCGACTCCATCGATGACAACCGGCACCTGCCCCCTGCAACCCGGACTGCGCGCCAGCCGCGTCTTTCAGCATTTTGTCCAACGATTCAACCATGCTGGAATAATCCATTTCCTGACTCCGTCAATAATGGAATTGGCTTCGGTACAACCCTAGCTTCAGAACATTTCAATCTTTGATGAGGAAGCCGAAGAAGGATGCCTCTCATGCTGAAGACCAGCGTTTCAGAGCAGAGGTTCAAGATAAGTGCCTGGGAGAGGGCACGCAGAACGCCATCCTTGAGGGGTTATGCGCTTCGATTCCAGTGAAAAGCAACGGCCAGCACAGTGAATGCCAGCACGGCCTCAGCTACCAGAAACACGCCGTAAAAGTCTTCCGAAAACATGTCAGTCATTCCGCAGATAAGCGTTGAGAGAGGGGGGGCGCCACGCATCTAACGTAACGGCCAACCTCAGAGCGATTACCCCTCTCAGAAGTTCACTGCTTTTCGCGGCTCGTCGCCCTTACCCCACCGATGTAACCCAATACACAGAAAGCGATAGCGCTTGCGCATGACATGGTCACTGGCTGCGCGTAAAGGCTCGAAACCGTCACTCAAAAAAATGAATTCGGTAGCTGCCTGTTCGGTCAAGAATAATGAACGCAGTAAATCTGACGAGGTGACAGCAATGACTATCCACGCAGAGACACTCGCTCAACTGACCGAGGCGCTTAAGCAGCACGGCATGAACCTGGTATCAGAGGTTGCATTTACCAGAGCGCCTTACAGATACAACCACCGCTGGATCTGCATCGTAGAGCAATGACCTTTATGGCCGGCGGCCTGGAGCGAGACTCCTCCGCCGGTCCCCCTCTTCTGTACACCACACGCCTATGGAAGGGGAAGCAGACGGGGCCAAGCCGATGACAGGTTCAACATTTGACCGTCCACAGCTGATCAATCCGCGTGGTATAGGATTGGCTCATCATCTCTCTCCTCATGCCCCAGTCCGGTGTTGCCGGCACGCTGGCGGCTCGCATTGTCCCTCGCCCCCAGCGCTGGTTGATGTCATCCATCATCTGCATCAATCGGTGACATGCCACCGATTGCCTGGGCGCAAACAAGTCCCCTGAAAATTCATCTGGTTGCCGCAGGTCCATCAGCAGCACCTCTGCCTTGCTGTAGCGAAACCCTGGCCTGAAGACCTGCCCGACCGCGTCGGTAGCCAGTCGGGTCATCAGCAGCGTGTCGCAGGTTGGGTATGGCAGCTCCACCAGCGCGCCTTGTGCGTGGTGCGCCTCATCCGGGTTGAACATGCCGGTGCGAATGCTCACACGCATGCGCTTGCACACTGAGCCCTGAACCCGGAGCTTCTCCGCTGCTCGGCCAACGTAAGTGGCCACTGCCTGCTGGATGGGCGCAAGCTCTGTCAGCCGCTTGCCGAACATCCGGCTACAGCAGATTTCCTGTTTAGGGGGTTCGGCCTCGTCCAGCTCCAGGCACGGCGTGCCCGCCAGCTCGCGGGCAGTCTTCTCCACGATCACACTGAATTTCTGCCGAAGCGTGCGGGCGTCAGCCTTGGCCAGGTCCATCGCCGTATGAATGCCCATTGCCTCGAGGTGGGCGGTCATTCGCCGGCCAATGCCCCACACCTCCTTCACTTCGGTGTTGCGCAGCACCCAATCGCGCTTGAACGGATCGGTAATGTCGACCACCCCGCCCGTCTGCGCATGCAGGCGCTTCGCCGTATGATTGGCCAGCTTGGCGAGCGTCTTTGTGCCAGCGATGCCGACCCCCACGGGGATACTGGTGCACTGGAAGATCCTGGCCCGCAGCTTGCGTCCGAACTGGGTCAGGTTTTCCTGAATACCCGACAGATCGGCGAAGCATTCATCGATGCTGTAGACCTCAGTGTCAGGCACCATCGATTCGATCAGGGACATGACACGCTCGCTCATGTCGCCGTACAGCGCGTAATTACTGCTGAAGGCCATGATGCCGTGCCGACGCAGCTTGTCCCTCGCCTGGAAGTACGGTTCACCCATCTTCACGTATGGCTTGGCGTCGTATGACCTGGCGATCACGCAGCCATCGTTGTTGCTCAGCACCACGATAGGGGTCTTGGTCAGATCCGGCCGAAATACCCGCTCGCAGCTCGCGTAAAACGAGTTGCAATCGATCAGTGCAAATACCGGGTCACTGCGCATGATCGCGAACGCTGTATCGAACCACGCCCCAGATGACGAGCTCGTCGCCTTCCATGACATAGCGTGGCGGATAGGCGGGGTTTTCTGACTTCAGGATCACCACGCCGTCGCGACGGTAAAGGCGCTTGCAGACCGGTTCACTATTGACGGCGGCAATCACCACATCGCCGTGCCCGGCTTCACGGCCGCGGTCTACGATGACGATGTCACCTGAATAGATCCCCGCCCCTTGCATGCTGTCCCCCTCCACTTTCACCAGATACACATGGGGTGCACGGAGGTCGAATAACTCATCGAGGGAAATATGGCCTTCCAGATGGTCTGCAGCAGGCGACGGGAAGCCGGCCGGAACGTGGAATGAATAGAGCGGTAGTGGTTCGGTGCCGCCGGCTGGCGCACCCAATAACGTGATGGTCATGATGAAAGGCCCAGTACAGACTGTATGTATATACAGTAAATCTGGCATCAGGTGCACGGTCAATCCTGGCCAGCGAAATTTCTGACGGGCGAGAGGTGGAAAATGTGCGGACGGTATTCGATGTACGAGTCGATGGACCACTACCTGCGCCAGCTATCGCTGGATCTGGTGGTAATCAATGGCTACGACCACGCGTCCATCAGTCGCTACAACGTGGCGCCGTCGACCCGGGTGGAGGTGATACGTCAGATAGAAGGCGCGCTCAGCGTGGATCGGGTCAAGTGGGGATGGTCGCCATTCTGGGCAAAGGGAAAAAGGCCCGACCCGATCAATGCTCGGGCGAAAACGGTGGTAACGGGGAAATTTTTCAAAGGCCTGTGGCCAGGTGGCAGAGCGCTGGCGCCGGCAAACGGATGGTTCGAGTGGGTAGCCGACCCCGCGGACCCGAAGCGCAAGCAGCCTTACTACATCACAAGCGCTGATGGAGGGCCGCTCTACTTCGCAGCGCTCGCTGAAGTGCACCAGGGCATGGAGCCCAATGAGAGCGATGGCTTTGTCATCATAACCGCAGCGGCGGACCAGGGGCTCATCGACATACATGACAGAAAGCCTTTGGTACTCAAACCGGAGACCGCCAAAGAATGGCTGGACCCGGCAACATCTCCGGCGCGCGCGGCAGCGATTGTTACAGCGGGTTGCAGGCCGGCTGAGGATTTTCGTTGGTATCCGGTAGGCAAGGCGGTGGGCAATGTCAGGAATGAGGGGGAATCGTTGATTGCGGCAATAGACAGCGAAAACCATCAGGGTCAGCTAGAGTTTTGACAAGGTGAAACACCGCGAGAGAACGATCATGCTAAAACAAGAAGCAGACGACGTGATTGAGCGTATCCGTGACGATCTGAAAAGGCACGGAGTGCTGATCGGCTACGATCCAGAATTTACCAGTGCTGAGTTCGGATGCGACCTGGATTACCATGTTGCTCAGGTTAGAGAAGACCCGAACAATCATGTATTGCGTATCGCGATACATGACGAAGGCTTGTGGGCCCAGCTCCGGCAGGGGGCGGTGTATCGCGGTATTGTCAGTGATTGCCAAGGGAAGCTCTTCGGCATACCTATTCTGATAGAGCCCAGAACCGATGCGTCCTACACCATTCAATACAAGCTCTAGGCGTCACCAAGGTTGTCTGGCGCAAGCCTGTGCCCCCTGCAGAGTGAGCTGTGCGATTCGGTGAAGCAGGGGGCAATCGCTACCGCGAGTCTTGGCCAAACCCGCACGACGCGGGGGCATTCATTAATGCGCTATTATCCGGCCATCACCAAGGAGATGGTCTGATGAAACAGCTGTGGACGGGATTGGCGCTGCTCATGATGCTTGGCGGTTGTGGGACGGTACGCACCGTTTCCAGTGAATCAAAGGCCATGGGCGACCTGGCTGAATGGAATTCTTATTGCCCCGCTATCCCCCGGATGTATAGCGGGGTCGCCTACCAGTTTTGCAACTTGACTGGACCTGAAAGAACGGGAGTACATTCAGACCCCTATCAAATTCTGGTAGATATGGCTGCGTCGGGCGTGGCTGATACGCTTGTTCTGCCCTACACCAGCTATCAGCAATACAAGCTCGGCAATATGGTGATACCAAGCTTCAGCCCACAGATGAGTCAGCCATAGGAACAGCCTGGGCCGTCGAACTGATAGTGATCTCGGGGCTGTAATCGCTCAGGGCCTGCGCGACGCAGGCGCAGCTAGCTGGGGGACAGCCGGGTTGTGCAGCATGTACCGCGCTGCGCCACCCGATCACCGACCTCGGCGAACGCGCCTGCCAGGCCAAACTCAACTTTTCTGACTTTCCACGTACTGTTCCGCCATAACCTTCCCTTCGAGAATGGCTTCTGTCGAAGAGGAGAATGGGCGGCTCACACGCAGGGTTCGCGCCGTTGCACCTGGTTTCCCTACTTCAACCAACATCCCGGTTGGAAATTCAACGCTCGACTCCCACAGCACGTAAATCGATGCCTGGTAACCGAGATAGGAATGCACGTAAAGGTCATGACTGGTGGACTGAAGGCTCATCACTTTCTCCAACTGGGCGCCTCGATGCGCGTCTGATAGAGATACGACTGATGCGATCTGAGGAGCGTTCCGTTTTCCCGGCATCGTTATCTGTGAAGACGCGAACCTCTGCGGGGAAGGGGTTCAGGCCCTGGTGCTTTTGGCGCCGGAAACGCCTGTGCGACCCAGCCGTGAGCACGCTCGATCGCCCAAGCAATCGCTACAGACGGTTTTTGGCCACAGCAGTTTGGGTGAAGCTCTTCAAGCAAGAGCACGCCTTTTTCTCCATAGATACCCAAGAAAAGTTGAGTAGCGTTTTCAGGCGAGAGCCGCGCCTGGATGTTGATTAAAGTGCCGCAGGTCAGGCGCTCATCGTAGTTCCGAAAATACATCTCAGGATTGGCCCACTCCCAGTAGACTTTGCCGCGATTGCGCATGGAAAGGACCTTGAGCTCAAATTCTTGACTGGCGGGACAGCATACACAGCTGTTCCACCGAATCCACTGCAGAAGCTCTGCGTTACATTTTTTTACAACTGCTTTTCGGTTGAACCGGTGATGGCGCCCATTGCCACCCCTTCAATCGCCACGCGGCGAGCCAGGCCCACGCCCCATGCCAGCGCCCTGGTCATCGACTCGCCAGGCCGAGAGTTGAATGCCTCTTCGTACAACGCCATCCCTGACCAAGCATAAACCCCCAAGAAAATCTGCGTCCCGCCAGGTCGGCAACGCCTCACCTGAACGTCAATGCGAGTGCCGTCACTCAGTGTTTCTTCATGACTTTGGTGGTGCAACGCCGGTTCAGCCCAAGCCCAGTACACGTGGCCCCTCATTCGCATATAGCTCTCCGTCATCGCCGGTGGGTGGTTGATGTAACTAGGACTGGCAGACCCCTTCATTTGTAATTAGGCCTATCCAACTAGCTTGACCACCGACCGCGAACAAAAGCTCATTTTTTTCCGCTGCCCCCTCCAGCAGCAGCACCGCTCTTATGGTTCAGGATTTCATGCCAACGCGATCTGAAATCGGTATTGCCAGGGTTCCGGTTGCGGATGCCGCAGGCGTGTTTACAGATTTATAAGGCGATCACTGGGGCTGGCCAAGTCATCGACGACGCTCCGGGACGATCCAGAATTGCGGCATCTGGATTAAGCGCGGGCACTGGATGAACAGCGCCAAGGTCGCGCGGATCTCAGAGGTCGAGCCTTTCGACGCGCTCGCGGGATTGATGGAGATGTTCAGCGGGGGGGGTCAGTCCCGGATCAATCACCGCGCAGCGCAGCGGGCACAGGATCCGGAAACGGTGCGGCTTTTTTAGGCGCAAATAAAAACCCCGCAGACGTTAATCTGCGGGGCTTTCGAATGGTGGAGGCCGAGGTCGGAATCGAACCGGCGTAGACGGATTTGCAATCCGGAGCATAACCACTTTGCTACTCGGCCTCAAAGGTCGGATCTAGCTGCTTGCGCTTTGCTATCTCCTTGAAACGCTGAACCTTTTTCAAAGTTTGCTGCGTTTCGATGGGCGCCATTATGTCTTCATTCTTTTAACCTTGCAACCCCCTGAACGAAAAAAAATTTCAACGGGTTCAAGGTGTTAGCGCAGGCGGCCGAGTTTACTCCACAAGCCCACCACTGTGTTCTCCACCGCACCACTCGCCGCCATGCCGATTCGCTCTTGCAGGCTCTTGCGTTCGGCATAGTGCAGGTGGAACAGGTTGGCGTTGCGCGCGCGGGCGCTGAGGTACTCGTCGCTGGTCTGCAGTTCGTCCACCAGCTGGCGGTTGAGTGCTGCCACGCCCAGCCAGACTTCGCCTGTGGCCACTTCGTCAATGTGCAGTTGCGGGCGATAGCGGGCAACAAAGTCCTTGAACAACTGGTGGGTAACGTCCAGGTCTTCCTGGAACTTCTCCCGGCCCTTGTCAGTGTTCTCGCCAAACACGGTCAGGGTGCGCTTGTACTCGCCGGCGGTCAGCACTTCGAAGTCGATATCGTGTTTTTTCAGCAGGCGGTTGACGTTGGGCAGCTGCGCCACCACCCCGATCGAACCCAGTACGGCAAATGGCGCACTGATGATTTTCTCCCCGATACAGGCCATCATGTAACCACCGCTGGCGGCCACTTTGTCGATGCATACGGTCAGCGGTATGCCCGCTTGACGAATGCGCGCCAGTTGCGACGCCGCCAAGCCGTAGCTGTGTACCAGGCCACCACCGCTTTCCAGGCGTAGCACCACTTCGTCACGCGGGGTGGCGAGGGTTAGCAGCGCGGTGATTTCGTTGCGCAGGCTTTCGGTGGCAGAGGCTTTGATATCGCCATCGAAGTCCAGCACGAAAACCCGGCCCTTTTCCTCGGCCTTGCCTTTCTTCTGCTGTTTTTCCGCCTTGGCCTGCTGCTTGCGCAAAGCCTTGAGCTGAGCCTTGTCGAGCAGGCCGGACTCCAGGCGCTCGCGCAGGTCCTTGTAGAATTCGTTCAGGCGGGTGACCTGCAGTTGCCCACCCGGTTTGCGCCGCCCCTTGCTGCGCAACCCGGCGATAGCCGACAGCACCACGAGGATGGCGATGACCAGGGTGGCGGTTTTGGCGAGAAAGCTTGCGTATTCGGCAAGAAACTCCACGTTGACTCCTTAAATACCTGCGCCAAGGCGGCGCGTTAACTGTTGCAAGCATACCGCTGCGCCAAAGGTGCTGCCAGCCGGTGTAAACGCTGGCAACACCTTTCAAACAACCTTTTCAAACGCTTGTATGTTTTTTCGTTGACAGCCCGTGTGCTGCATCCTAACCTCGCAGCAACCTCCAAACAGGCCGGAACCTTTCGTGGGCAACCTCTACCTGATCCGACATGGCCAAGCCTCTTTCGGTGCTGATGACTACGACGTCCTCTCGCCCGTGGGCGTGCGCCAGAGCCACGCGCTGGGTGAGCACCTGGCCCAGTTGGGTGTACGGCTGGACCGTTGCGTGGCAGGCGACCTGCGCCGCCAGCAGGATACCGCGCGCCTGGCCCTGCAGGCCTTGCATGCCAGCGGCTGCCCGGTGCCGGCTGTTGAGACCGACGCGGCGTTCAATGAGTTCGATGCCGATGGCGTCATCCGCGCCCTGTTGCCTGGGCTGCTGCCAGAAGAGCCCGATGCCCTGCATGTACTGCGCAATGCTGCGCAGCATCGCAGCGAATTCCAGCGCCTGTTCGCATTGATGGTGCAGCGCTGGCACGCGGGCGAACAGGCGGACGATGGCCTGGAAAGCTGGCAGGCTTTCACTCGTCGTGTACAAGGTGGCCTGGAGCGCGTGCTCGATACCGCCGGCAGCGGTGACAATGTCGCCATCTTCACTTCGGGCGGCACCATTGCCGCCCTGCTGCACCTGGTTACCCGTATTACCCCCAGCCAGGCGTTCGCGCTGAACTGGCAAATCATCAACACGTCGCTCAGCCAGCTGAAGTTCCGCGGCCGCGACGTGGCACTGGCCTCCTTCAACAGCCAGGCCCATGTGCAGCTGTTGAAGGTACCGGAGCTTGTCACCTATCGATGAGCCCGGCTTGTTGTGTCCCTGCGGGGACGTGTAAATAACTCTATAAGGAATGCGCCATGACCTCCGTAGCTGATGCCGTCAAAAAGATGCAAGAGAAGTTCAACCCATCCGCTGCCGCCGGCCTGGACCTGGTGTTCGGCTTCAACATCACCGACGAAGGCAAGCAATACGCGCTGATCGTCAAAGACGGCACCTGCGACCTGCAGGAAGGCGAAAACCCGGACGCCAACTGCACACTGGTGATGGACAGCGAAACCCTGAAGGGCATCGTCAGCGGTGAAACCGATGGCATGCAGGCCTTCATGGGCGGCAAGCTGCGCGTTGAAGGCGACATGATGCTGTCGATGAAGCTCAGCGAGCTGTTCCCGTCCTGAGGGCTGGGTACACCGGATGATCGAAAGACCGAAGCCTTGGCGGCTTCGGTTTTTTTTTGCCTGCCCCAAAGCCTGCGCTGGCACGTTGGTCGTTGACATAAGGGCAGTTGATCAACCAGCAACACCCTCACCTATATGGCACCTGGCACGCTTGTTCCAGCGCCGGCAGGCCATTAGATTAGCCAATAGTCCTTGGGATCGAAAATAAGGAAAACGCATGACGCTCACCGACCAGTCCACCCAGGTACGCCCCGGCGAAGAACTCGACGCGGCCGTCATCGACCCTTACCTCAAGGCCAACATCCCCGACCTGGACGGCCTGCCGCGCATCAGCCAGTTTCCAGGAGGGGCCTCCAACCTCACCTACCTGGTCAGCTACCCGGGCCGGGACTTTGTGCTGCGCCGCCCGCCATTCGGGCAAAAGGCCAAGTCGGCCCACGACATGGGCCGCGAGTTCCGCATACTCAACCAGTTGAACAGCGGCTTCCCCTTCTGCCCCAAGGCGTATGTGCACTGCACCGACAGCAGCCTGATTGGCGGTGAGTTCTACGTCATGGAACGGGTCAAGGGCATCATCCTGCGCTCGGACATCCCTGCCGGGCTGAACCTTGACGCCAGCCGCACCGAGGCCCTGTGCAAAAGCTTTATCGACCGCCTGGTCGAGTTGCACCAGGTGGACTACAACGCCTGTGGCCTGGCCGACCTGGGCAAGCCGGAAGGCTATGTACAGCGCCAGATCGAGGGCTGGACCAGCCGCTACAAGAAAGCCCTGACCCCGGATGCCCCGCGCTGGGAAAAGGTGACCACCTGGTTGCACGAAAAAATGCCTGCCGACCACCCGAAGCCCGCCATCGTGCACAACGATTACCGCTTCGACAACGTGATCCTCGACGCCGACAACCCTATGCGCATCATCGGTGTGCTGGACTGGGAAATGGCCACCCTGGGCGACCCGCTGATGGACCTGGGCAACAGCCTGGCCTACTGGATCGAAGCCGACGACCCGGCGCCGGTGCAACTGATGCGCCGCCAGCCGAGCAACGCGCCGGGCATGCTCACCCGCCGCCAGTTCGTGGATTACTACGCGGCACGCGCAGGCATCACGCTGGACAACTTCGATTACTACTATTGCTATGGCCTGTTCCGCCTGGCCGGCATCGTCCAGCAGATCTACTACCGCTACTACCACGGCCAGACCCAGGACAAGCGTTTCGCCCAGTTCATCCACATGAACCGCTTGCTCGAGCAGATGACCTTGCAGGTCATTGCCAGGTCCAGCCTCTGAGCAACGCCCACGACGACGGATAACAAGGAAAACAGCATGTCCAAGACCCACCTGTTCGACCTCGACGGCAAGATTGCCTTCGTTTCCGGCGCCAGCCGCGGCATTGGCGAAGCCATCGCCCACCTGTTGGCCCAGCAAGGTGCACATGTGATCGTTTCCAGCCGCAAGCTCGACGGTTGCCAGCAGGTGGCCGAGGCGATCATCGCGGCAGGTGGCAAGGCGACGGCGGTGGCCTGCCACATTGGAGAGCTGGAACAGATCCAGCAGGTGTTCGCCGGCATCCGCGAACAATTCGGGCGCCTGGACATCCTGGTCAACAACGCCGCCACCAACCCGCAGTTCTGCAACGTGCTGGACACCGATCCGCATGCCTTCCAGAAGACCGTGGACGTGAACATCCGCGGTTACTTCTTCATGTCGGTAGAAGCCGGCAAGCTGATGCGCGAGCATGGCGGTGGCAGCATCATCAACGTGGCATCCATCAACGGTGTGTCCCCCGGCCACTTCCAGGGCATCTATTCGGTGACCAAGGCGGCAGTCATCAACATGACCAAGGTCTTCGCCAAGGAGTGCGCCCAGTTCGGCATTCGCTGCAACGCCCTGCTGCCGGGCCTGACCGACACCAAGTTTGCCTCTGCACTGGTGAAAAACGATGCCATCCTGAACGCCGCACTGCAGCAGATCCCACTCAAGCGCGTAGCCGACCCCAAGGAAATGGCCGGCGCGGTGTTGTACCTGGCCAGCGATGCGTCCAGCTACACCACTGGCACGGCACTCAACGTCGACGGCGGGTTCCTTTCCTGATCAGGCCTTGACCGCCACCAAGCTGTAGCTCAGGGGCAGGCGTGCAGGCTGCTCGCGCAAGCGATACTCGCCATCGCTGCCCTTGACCATCTGCCCCGGTAGGGCCTCCCAAGGGATGCTCTGGTGCTCGACCAGCACCGTCAGTTGCAGCCCATGCGCCAGCAAGGCAGTAACCACTTCACCCAAGCCGTGGTTCCATTCGTGGGTTTCAGTGTGGGCAAGGCGCTCTTCAGTCTCGACATAGGTCTGGTCGTTGTGCCACACCGTCGGGGCTTCGTGCTCGAAGTACGGGTATTCGAGCTGCAGGCGGTCCTGGTGGTCTTCATTGACGGCCATCAGCATCGGGTGCCCATCGCGCAGGAATAACCGCCCGCCCGGTTTCAGCAGCGCCGCGACCGCACGCGCCCACGGCTCGATGCGGGGTAACCAGCACAGCGCGCCGATACCGGTGTAGACCAGGTCGAACGTGCCTGCCGGCAGTACCGTGTCGGCGGCATAGACGTCAGACTCGACATACTCGATGGCCACCGCACAACGCTCGGCCAGTACCCGTGCCTCGGCCAGCGAAGCCGCGGAATAGTCCAGGCCGCAGACCTTGGCGCCAAGGCGCGCCAGCGATAGGGTGTCGGTGCCAATGTGGCACTGCAGGTGGACGGTCCTCAGCCCATTGATGTCGCCGAGCAAAGGCAAATCGAAGCGCACGGTTTCGGACAGGTGCCCAGGGCGCTGGACGAGAGTCTCGACTTCGTAGTCCTTCGAGGCAGCGTGCAGCGGGGCGCGTTCGTCCCAACTGCTGCGGTTGAGTTGCAGTGAACGGTCCATGGTGCCTTCCTTGAGTGGTAACGGTTCATGCTAGCCGCCACCTGCCCCTCTAAGACACCACTGCCTTGCTAAAAATTGTAAAGCCCGCAAAGCACCCACTGAGCAATAACTGGACTGCACTGGCCGCCCCTACAGGCCGGCGATGAAGCCAATACAGGCTGCGGCCTTTACAAACAGGTCGCCGCCGCTGCCCGGCGCTGCAGCGCCACGCCGTCGTTTTTCTGTGCGTAGTAATCCACCCGAGCCCCGCCTGCCTGTGGATAGACATCCACAAACGCCTCTGCCTCACGGGTATACACGGTGAACCCGCCCTGCTTGCGCGGTTGCAGGTAGCCACTGGCATCATCGCCGAACACCTTCTCTTCCTGCCAGCTGAACTGGATACACTGCGCCACCAGCTCCGGCGCCTTGCTTGAATCGAGCTGCGCAGTCGGCTTGCCGCCGCGGGCCGTCTCCATGGTCGCAGAAGCACAACCGACCAGCATCAGCGCCGCGGCCATCGGCAAAATCGCACGCATGTTCCATCCTCAGGGTATCGAAAAAGATGCGACTCTAGCACTCGCGGGCATTGCGAGTGAATTGTCACGCACATGCCGCTGTCGCAGATAAGGTACGCCGCCATAAGGAGCACCACATGAAGCTTCACTATCTGCTACTTGCCGCCCTGCCCTGCCTGCCCCTGGCCGTCAGCGCCGCGCCCTCCAGCGAAGAAAGCATCACCGCCCCGGAAACCCACAACCGCACGCTTGAAGTGGGCGACAAGGCACCGGACCAGTACAAACGTGACGAGCAGGCCATCAAGGACTGGAAAGCCAAAGGCCTGCCCGCCCCCGAGAAAGAAAGCCATTGGGTACGCATGGGCGAGCACTACGTGCTGGTGCAGATCACCAACGGTGTAGTACTGGCGATCCAGCCGGCGTCCTGATTCAACCCGCCTGGATCAATGCCGCCATGTGCACCGTGTTGCGCCCGGCGGCCTTGGCCTGGTACAGCGCGGCATCCGCCTGGGCCAGCAGGTTGGCGGTGCTATCTTTGGGACCTGGTACGCCACACCACAGGCCCACGCTGAAGCGCAGTTCGATCTGGTCATCGGCAAAACGGGCCGGGCTGCGCGCAATAGCCTCGCGCAGGCCTTGCAGCGCAGCCATCGCCCCGCTGCGGTCAGTGCCCGGCAACAACAGCAGGAATTCCTCACCACCATAACGGCCCAGGCTGTCACCCTGACGCAGCCGCTGCTGCAACTGGCGCACGCAATGGCACAGCACTTCGTCGCCAGCCAGGTGCCCATACAGGTCGTTGATGCGTTTGAAATGGTCGATGTCGATCATTGCCACGGCCAGGCTGGCCTGTTGCTGGCGAGCACGGTCCAGTTCCACCGCAAACCGGTCCAGGATCGCCCTGCGGTTGAATGTGCCGGTCAGCACATCGTGCAGGGCCAGGTGCTGCAAGCGGGACTCGCTACGCTCCTTGGCCATCAGCACCAGCCCGATCGAATACATCATTACCGTCGCCGTGCCGATTGCCACGGAAATGCTCTGCTTGAGGTTGCTGGTGTCATAACGCATTTCCACTGCCGTGCCATTGGCCACCGCCACCACACGCATACCCAGGCCGACCAGGCTGATCAGCGCACCGATCTGCAGCAGCAGGTGGGCCCTGCCCGGCCGTTCGGCATGGCGCCACGCCCAGTAAAGGATCATCGAGCACTGCAGCATCAATACCAGCGTCGCCAGCAGCATGCGCGGCTCCAGCGTATCGAGCAGCAGCACCAGCCCCCCCAGCATGCAGGCAGGAATGACGAAGATGACACGCCAGGGCACCACCTGCTCACGCACCCGGAACAAGCTGGCGGTGTAGAACGCCAGGGCCAGCGACAGCAAGCTGTTGCCCAGACCATAGCTGACCCACAGCGGGGCCTGGGCATAGACGGTGTAGCAGACATAAGCCAGGGCATGCACCAGCAGCCCGCAACCCGTTAGCAGCAGGTTGTCACGGCGGTTGCTACGCCCCACCAGCAACAGGCAGAAAGCCAGAATGGTTGCGACCAAGGCAACGGCGGCAAACAACGTGGGGGTGTGGGCGATCATCGTGATTCACCGAGTGGCAGATTGCCGTCTTCGCTGCGGCTTACCCCACAGTCTAGAGGGCCATGGCGCACTCGACCATGACCGAATGGGACAGAACAACAGCCTGCAAGCACGCCGCCCATCACTGGCGCGACAAATTTTTGCCTGCCCGGGAAACCAAATGGATCATTCCCAGTCTCAGCAAGTGCCCCGTAAACCTTTGCGGATCAAGGACCTATATCGTGATGACCCGCCTTGCAAGCCTTTCGCTGATTGCTGCAGTCCTGCTGACCGCAGGCTGTCACAGCCATCGCTACCATGATGACGACGATGGCTGGCGTGACCGCGACCGTGGCCATCGCCACCACCATCGGCATGACCGCGATGACGATGACAATCGTCAGTACCGCGGTGACCGCGACTACCGCTGAAGCGTCTTTGCACCCCTGACCTGCCGCCCGTTGCGCGGCACCTTAACCTGATGATTCCTTTGAGGTTCGTATCATGCGTCTGACTCTGCCTTCCCTAGCCCTCGGCCTGCTGCTGTGCCAGGGCGCTTTCGCCGGCGACGGTACTGCCGCCATTGGCGGTGGCCTGGGTGGTGTGCTGGGTAACGTTGTTGGTCAACAACTCGGCGGCAAGGCCGGCGCGGCCATCGGTGCTGGCGTGGGCGGCGCAGCCGGCAGCGCGGTAGGTGCACGCAAGGGCAATCGTACCGAAGCCGCCATCGGCGGTGGCCTGGGCTCGGCTGGCGGCTCGCTGCTAGGCGGCGCGGTGGGCGGCAAGACCGGCTCCACGGTCGGTGCTGGCCTGGGCGGCGCAGCCGGTGGGGCCCTCGGCAACCACCTGGGTGACGACAACCGCGGCAACAAAAAGCACCGCCGTCACCGTCACTGATTACCTGACTCAAGGGCCGTATAGCGGCCCTTTTTGTTGCAGCACATCAACACCCCCTTCATCACGAACTGGCACACTGGCTGCTACTGTCTATCGTGCCCCGTGTGAAGGAACACCCCCTCCCCATGAACCAAGATCTGCTCTGGGTCCTCGGCCTGCTGGCCATCGTCGTTACCCTGTTCATCATCAATCGCCCACGCATGGACGTGGTCGCGCTGATGGTGATCCTCGCCCTGCCCCTACTCGGCATCCTCACCGTTGAGCAGGCCCTGGCCGGCTTCAGCGACCCCAACGTGGTACTGATCGCCGCCCTGTTCGTGATCGGCGAAGGCCTGGTGCGCACCGGCATTGCCTACCGCATCGGCGAATGGATGAGCGAGCGGGCCGGCAATAGCGAAACACGTCTGCTGGTGCTGCTGATGGTGGCCGTGGCCGGGCTGGGGTCGATGATGAGCTCCACCGGTGTGGTGGCCATTTTCATCCCGGTAGTGCTGAGCATTGCCGCGCGCCTGCAGCTGTCGCCCAGCCGTCTGATGATGCCACTGGCATTTGCCGGGCTGATCAGTGGCATGCTCAGCCTGGTGGCCACACCGCCCAACGTGGTGGTGCACAGCGAGCTGGTGCGCAATGGCGAAGCGGGCTTCAGTTTCTTCAGCTTTACCCCTTTCGGCCTGGTGGTGCTGGTGCTGGGGATCGGCTACATGCTGCTGACCCGGCACTGGCTGAACGGCGAAGTGCGCAAGGACGGCCGCGTGGAAACCCGCCGGACACTGCTGGACCTGGTGCTGGACTACAAGCTCAACGGCCGTGAACGGCGCCTGCGCATACGCCCTGATTCACCGCTGATCGGCCATACCCTCGGCGAGCTGGAGTTGCGCACCCGGCACGGCGCCAACGTGATCGGCATCGAGCGCCAGCACAAGTTCACCACACGGGTGATCGGCGCCGACTCCAACACCGTACTGCACCAGGGCGATGTGCTGCTGCTCGACCTGTTCGCCAACCGCGACAACCTGCGCAGCCTGTGCCAGACCATGCAACTGGAGCCCCTGCACTTCAAGGCGGCCTATTTCATCGACCAGTCCCAGGAGCTGGGCATGGCCGAGGTCTCGCTGCCGCCGGGCTCGCAGTTGATCGGCAAGAGCGTTCTCGAACTGGCCTTCCGCACCCGCTTCGGCCTCAACGTGGTCGGCCTGCGCCGCGAACAGGCGGCAATCGAAGAGCAACTGGTAGACGAAAAACTGCGCCTTGGCGATACCCTGCTGGTGGTCGGCCCGTGGAAGGCGGTACGCCAGTTGCAAAGCCAGCCCAAAGACTTTCTGGTATTGAGCCTGCCCGCCGAGATCGATCAGGTCGCGCCAGCCCGCACCCGCGCGCCGCAGGCATTGCTTAGCCTGGCGGTAATGGTCGGGCTGATGGTCAGCGGTGCCGTGCCCAATGTCATCGCGGCGCTGATCGGTTGCCTGCTGATGGGGGCCGGCCGCTGTATCGACATGAACAGCGCTTATAAAGCCATTCATTGGCAAAGCCTGGTGCTGATCGTCGGCATGCTGCCATTCGCCCAGGCACTGCAGAAAACCGGTGGCATCGATTTGGCGGTGGGTGGGCTGGTAAGCGTACTGGGTGGTGCCGGCCCCAGTGCCATTCTTGCCTGCCTGTTCGCCGTTACAGCGGTGATCGGCCTGTTCATTTCCAACACGGCCACTGCGGTACTGATGGCACCCGTGGCTGTCAGCACCGCAGCGCAGCTGGGCATGTCGCCCTACCCGTTTGCCATGACCGTGGCGCTGGCCGCATCGGCGGCGTTCATGACACCGGTGTCATCCCCGGTCAACACACTGGTGCTGGGCCCGGGGCAATACCGCTTCGCTGATTTCGTCAAAATTGGCGTGCCCTTCACCGTGCTGGTGATGTTGGTCACCGTCGTGATGGTGCCGTGGTTCTTCGGGCTATGAGAAAAGCGCTATAGACTAAAGGCAATTTGACATTATCTCGACCGATCGCGGCAGATTGACATCAAGTGGCCTGACGAAACACACTGCGGGCTATTGCCCCAGGTGCTTCAAGGCGTTGTCCTGGATTTCGTTTCCGCTTGCCGGTCGAGTTCATGGTTTTTCCAGCCCAATCGCGCTTGTTGCCTTATGTCGTTCTGTTTTGCCTGACCTTTGCCCTCACCCTGGGCGGTATCCTGGCACGCCCGATCGAATCGCTGTCGCTGTTCTGGCCAGTGAATGCTGTGTTGGCCGGCGTGCTGCTGCGCTACCCGCGCCAGGCCACGCTGACCGGCTTCAGCCTGGTCTGGCTGGCCATGGTCGGTGCCGACCTGCTGTGTGGCAGTGCCTGGGTGCCGGCCCTGTGGTTCAACCTGTGCAATCTTGGCGTGGTGGTTACCCTCTGGCAGTTGCTATCGCGTTTGCCGCGGCTGCACCGGCGCATGCGCACCCCGCACGGCGTACTCAGCGTGTTTGCCGCCTGTGCCGCCGCCGCCATGGTGGCGGCCAGCATGGCAGCGGTCATGGCCGCACCGTGGTTCGAGCAATCCCTGCGTGCCACCTGGCTCGCCTGGTTCAGCGAACAGTTTTCGACCAGCGTGCTGGTACTGCCGGTGCTGCTTACAGCACCCTCGGCGCGGGCTTTGGTGCGGGGTGGCGCCCAAGCCATCCGCCTGGCGCCCCTGCTGATGCTGCTGGCCTCGCTGGCGGTCAGCATTGCCTTTGGCGGCCCCGGTGCCATTGCCTTCCCGATTGCCGCCTTGCTGTGGTGTGCGTGGACCTACTCGCCGTTCATGGTTTCGCTGCTGACACTTACCGCTGGCAGTACCTTGATTGTGGCGGTGGCGCAAAACCTCATGCACTTCAGCGTGCCGCAAAGCGAGCCCGGTGTGACCACGCTGATGTCGGCGCGCCTGGGCATTGCGATGCTGGTACTCGGCCCGCTGGTGGTGGCCTGTGTCAGCCAGGCCAACCGCAGCCTGATGGCGCGCCTGGCGCATCAGGCCACCATCGACCACCTTACCGGCGTGCTCACCCGCAGTGCCTTCACCCGCCGCGCCAACGCATTGCTGGACAGCCGCCAGCAGCATGCCCAGGCGCTGCCGCTAACCCTGATGATGCTGGATATCGACCACTTCAAGTCGATCAACGATGCCCATGGCCACGGGGTCGGTGACCAGGTGCTGCGCCAGTTTGCCAGCACCCTGCAGGACCAGTTGCACAACGATGAACTGCTCGCGCGGCTGGGCGGCGAGGAGTTCGTCGTCATCCTCCCGGGGCTTGCGCCTGAACGTGCCAAGTTCACCGCCGAACGCCTGCGCCGTGCCATACAGGACCTGCACGTGGTGCAGGCCGACCAGCGCCTGCAGATCACCGTGAGTATCGGCCTGGCCGGCTGCGACGCCAATATCCCGGCCCCCAGCCTGGACGCGTTGCTGGCAAGTGCCGACCAGGCGCTGTACCGGGCCAAGGCCCATGGCCGCAACCGCGTCGAGCAGGCCGAAGCACAGCGCCAGGAGGCTGAGTCACGCAACCAGCAAGTCCCACGATAGCTTGGCGATCAACACGCACAGCAGTATCAGGAACAGCCCGCGCACAAAGCCTGCGCCCTTGCGTACCGCCAGCCAGGTGCCGGTAAGAGCCCCCAGCACATTGCACGCAGCCATGGGCAGGGCAATGGCATACAGCACGTTGCCCGAGGGCACGAAGAACACCAGCGCCGCCAGGTTGGTGGCAATGTTCACCACCTTGGCCGAGGCCGAAGCGTGCAGGAAGTCCAACGCAAAGAAGCGGATGAACAGAAAGATCAGGAAGCTGCCGGTGCCTGGACCGAACAGGCCATCGTAAAAGCCGATCGCACCGCCGATCAGCACCGCCAGGCATTGCTCCTTGCGGCCGATCTGCGCGGGCTTGTGCAGGGTGCCGAAATCCTTCTTGCAGAAGGTATAGATGGCCATCAGCACGATCAGCACCAGCACTGCCGGGCGCATCACACTGGGCGGTACCAGTGACACCGTGGCAGCCCCAGCGAACGACATGACAAAGGCGCTGAGCGCCGCTGGCACGATAAGCCCCCAGTCCAGCGTCACCTTGCGAATGAACGAGCGCGCCGCGAAGGCCGTCCCACAGACCGACGCCAGCTTGTTGGTGCCGAGCAAGGCCGCTGGTTGCGCGGTAGGCAGCACGTTGAACAAGGCCGGGATCTGGATCAGCCCCCCGCCCCCCACTGCGGCGTCGATCAGCCCAGCGGCAAAGGCGAACACAGAAAGCACAGCAATATCCATCATGACGCGGTTCCAGGCAGTGAAGACGCCTGCAAGGCTAATCAAAGTGCCGCGCATGTGTTGAAATGCCATATTGCAAAAACTGCAACAAGGAGCAGGCAATGGCATTGGACATGTTGCGGGAAATCCAGGCGTTCGTCAGCGTGGCCCACAAGCGCAGCTTCGTGGCCGCCGCACGTGCACTGGGGCGCTCGCCCAGTGCGGTAACCCGCGCGGTACAAACCCTGGAAGACAACGCCGCCAGCAAGCTGCTCAACCGCAACGCCAACGCCGTAACCCTCACCGAAGCCGGCGAGCGCCTGTTGCCCCATGCCGAACGTTTGCTGGATGTGCAACGTGATGCTGCCGACGCGTTGGCCGCGCTCAGCGGCAGCGCCCAAGGCTGGATACGCTTTGCCGTACCGCAACTGCTGGGTGAACATGTATTGCCACAGGTGCTTGCCGAGTTCTCCCGCTGCCACCCCGGGGTGACCCTGGACATAACGTACTGCGACGAAACCCTCGACCCGCTGCAAGGCAAGTTCGATTTCGTGGTGCGTGGGGCCTTCCCGCAATCAAGCGAGCTGATCGGCTACCCGCTGTGGGCCTACCAGCGCCACCTGTATGCCAGCCCGGCGTACCTGGCCGTGGCCGGCACGCCACAGCAACCGGAAGACCTCGAAGGGCATGCATTGATCCTGCACACCGCCCCGCGCATCCTCAAGGCCTGGCATTTTTACCGCGACGGCCAGATCACCAGCCTGCGCCCAAGGCCCAGGTTGCGCCTGGACTCAGGTGACGCGGTGTACCACAGCACCCTGGCCGGCGCAGGCATCGCCCGCCTGGCTGCCTGGGTTGGCGAAGCGCAGGTCAGGGCCGGACGGCTGGTGCGCGTGTGCCCGCACTACCGCCTGACTTCCAGCAGCGGCCAGGACCCGCAAATGCATGCCGTGTACCCTGCCGGCGAGCTGCCAGCGCGGGTGCGCGACTTGCTGACGGCGTTGCGCCGCGCCGGCCTCGCCTGCTGAAACAGCCCCCTGAAATGACTGTTCAATTTCTGCTCAATTTAACAGAGACCGCAGCGGGCTTGGCTTTCAGCACTTTATCCACAGACCTACCCACGTTTTTTGTGGACAGATTTCCCAACGCAAAGAACGACTTATCGCACAACCAGCAACGCGGTGTTTGCCAGCTTGACCAGCTCGATCCACTCCGACGTACTGATCACTCCAGCCTGCTCCAACAGCAAGGCATCGCGCAGTGCCTGGTCATAGACCTGCTCATCAAGTGTACCTTCAGCAAGAAAACGGCTACGCCACTCCAGCACGGCTGAAGTGCCTTTCTTGTATTCCATTGATGTATCGACTCCAAGGCAAAATGACCGGCCCGAATGAGCGGCGGCGGGAGACTACACGAGGCTTTTGCACTTGAGAATGACTTGCACCTACCGCTGGTCCAGCAGTGCAGGAAGGGAGAATACTGGCCAATTGGTCAGGGATTGGGCCCGCCACTTGAAATAGACGGGCCGCGGGGGGAAAACGCAGTTGCAGTCAGCTTGGCGGAATGGTGCCAAGAATACCAATCAGAATGGTCAGCAGCAGAAAACCACCCAGGAACAGCGCCAGCTTGCCCATTGGAACCTCTACAGTTTTGATGCGGGAATGGGCTTATTGTCAGGCTTGGGCTGATACGGTTACAGATTCAGGTTTGTGGAAAAAAAGCGGATCAGATGGGCTGTGCAGATTCTTCATGGTGCTTATTGCTTAAACTTTCAACGTCCGGGGCGGGCAGCGCTTATCAGGTCAGTTGCTGAAGCTTTTGCGCCGATGGTCACTGACCTGCAGGGCGACAATTGCTACATGAGATTTCAAAAAGGACTAAAGGCCCCGATTGCAACCACGCCGGGTGGCCTGCCCCTCGAAGGGTGAATGCACCCAGCTGGGGCGGGAAGTTGAGCGCAATCGGGAGCACATGAATTGAAACGTAGTTTGTAGGATTGTTTACTCTGCGCTGTAGGAAGAATCGCGGCACTGGGAATCACCTGTATGAAACATCAGTTTCTCCAGCAAATCCGAGCTGCTACGGTCTATTTTTCCTACAACGGCACGGAAGCCTACAGCGTGAGAAAAGCATGGACCCGTTCAACACTTCGGCCCTGAAGCTACAGAAAAAATTGCTCGACCTGCGTCTTGAGTGTGACCGCCTGAGAAGTGAGGGCAAAGACCAGGAAGCGGACCGCCTCGCTGGCTCTATTGCACGGATTGAGGCGGCTATCAGGCAGTTGCCGGATAGCTTGAGGCCCGTGACCTTGCAGTGACCGCTGCTGCTCCCACAAAGTATGCCCAGCCTTGCAGGAGCAGCCCTGTCGCGATACAACGCGGCTCCTGCAAAAGCGCGCAGCTCGGGCAATCACTTCAGAACAGTTTGACTGTGTAACTGAGGATCAACCGGTTCTCGTCGATGTCGGTCCGGTAATTGGAGCGCGCCATCACGTTGCGCACCCGTACCCCAAGGCCGGCCAGCGGCCCACTCTGTACCACGTAGGCCAAGTCCAGATCGCGCTCGCGGTCACGCCCTTCATAGCCCAGCCCGGTGTCTACATCCCGCCCCTTCACATAACGCAGGGTGGACGTCAGGCCCGGAAGCCCCAAGGCGACAAAGTTGTAATCATGCCGCACCTGCCACGAGCGTTCGCCCGGCGCGGAAAACTCATAAGTCGGCAGCGTATTACCCATCGGGTTGGTGTTGGCTCCCACCTGGATAAAACCGTCCTCGCCGCCGATCTGCTGGTAGCCCGCGTAAAAGGTATGCCCGCCGGTCTTGGCCGAGAACAGGCTGAACAACGCATGGTTGTCATAATCGCCGGCGATCTTGCGCCCGTCCTCGCGGGCATCGAAGTAGCCGGCGTTCACCCCCAGCGTCCAGTCCCCGACCGGCTCGGCGTGCTTGAAGCTATAAAACCGCTGCTGGTAGACATCCTCCAACTGCGCCTGCCACAGGCCAACGCTGGTGCGGTTATCGTTGAAGGCATAGTCGGCGCCAACGTAGTTGAAGCGATCACTGGTAAAACGCGCCAGCCGCGCCGGGTTGATCGGGTCGTTGACCAGCGCGTACATCTTCTGGCTGTTGGAGGAGTCGCGCAGGCTGGTGGAGCGGAACTGGCCGGCACTCAGTGTCAACCCGGCAAACTCGCGCGACTCCAGCATCGCGCCCTGGTAGGTGGGCGGCAGCAGACGCAAGTCGCTGAACAGCAGCACAGGCAGGTTGGGCATCAACTCGCCCACTTTCAGCTCGGTTTGCGACACCTTGAACTTGATCGCCGCCCCAAGCCGGCTGTATTCGTCCGCCGACTTGCCGCTGTCCAGGCTGGGCAGCAACCCGGACCTGGCATGCGCCGGGCTGCTGTCGAGCTTGAAACCGAGCAGGCCGATAACATCCACACCGATGCCAACGGTGCCCTGGGTATAACCGGAACTGGCATTGAGGATGAAACCCTGCGCCCATTCCTGAGTACGCGACTGGGTGCTGGCACCCTTGATATCGGCATAGTCGCGGCTGAAGAAATAATTGCGCGCCTGCAGCGTGGCGCGAGCACCTTCGATAAAACCGGCCTCTTCTGCCGAGGCCTCTGCACACAATGCGGCGGCAATACAACCGCCGGCCAGACGCGCAGACGAAGAAAAACGCGGTGCAGTGAAACCTTGCATGGGGCTACTCCTGGATTCGGGCAACAGCAACCCGGCGCGGCGGCCATGTATGGCCACCCACGTGGGGTTGCAGCGAGAGGGGGGTCGGCAGGCGGGCGCCCGGCCCGCCTGCCCTGCCGTTGCTTGAAACGCTGGGCCGCTAGCGGTTGACCAGCTTCGCCGGCAAGGCGATGACCAGGAAGCAGCTGAGGATCAGGCACCCGGCAAATACCCACAGGGCAGCGTGCGAGGTCCCGGTAAGGTCGGTGACCACGCCCATCAGTGAGTTGCTCACCAGGCCTGCGATGTTGGCGACCGAACAGGCCAGGGCAAAGCCGGTGGCGGCTGCAGTACCTTTAAGGAAGGTGGCCGGCAGGCTGAAGAACACCGGCACCGCGCCGATGATCGCTGCCGAGGCAATGGCGAACAGCACCACAGTCATCACCAGGTTCTGGCTGAACAAGGTGCTGCTGGCCATGGCAATTGCACCAATGATGAACGGCACGATGATGTGCCAACGGCGCTCACGGTGGCGGTCGGAGCTGGCCCCGATCATCAGCATGCCGGCCAGGGCGGCCAGGCTCGGAATGGCCGTGAGCAAGCCGATGTGGAAGGTGTCGCTGACGCCCGCATCGCGGATGAAGGTCGGCATCCAGAACCCCATGGCGTAGGCACTGAGCAAAATCGAAAAGTCGATGCCCCCCAGCATCCATACCTTCAGGTTGAAAAAGCCGTCACGGAAGCTGTGCTTGCTGTCCTTGCCCTCGGCATCGTCGGCGGCCAGGTCTGCCGCCAGTTGGGCCTTGTCTTCAGCCGACAGCCACTTGGCCTGCTGGAAGTGGTTGGGCAATGCCCAGAATGTGAGGATGCCCAGCAGCACGCTGGGGATCGCCTCCAGCAAAAACAGCCACTGCCAGCCGTGCAGGCCATGCACCTGGTCGAAATTGCCCATGATCCAGCCAGAAATCGGCCCGCCGATCACGCTCGACAATGGCAGCCCGATCATGAACAGGGCAATGATGCGCCCGCGCCGGTAGGTGGGGTACCACATGGTCAGGTAGAACAGCACGCCCGGCAGGAAGCCGGCCTCAGCCGCGCCGAGCAGGAAACGCAGGATGTAGAACTGCGTGGTGGTGCTGACGAACATGGTGCACGCCGACAGCAGGCCCCAGGTGATCATGATGCGGGCGATCCACAGCTTGGCGCCAACGCGCTGCAGGATCAGGTTGCTCGGCACTTCGAAAATGATATAGCCGACGAAGAACAGCCCGGCACCCAGGCCATAGGCCGCTGTGCTGAACTGCAGGTCTTCGAGCATCTGCAGCTTGGCGAAGCCGACATTGATGCGGTCCAGATAAGCTGCGAGGTAGCAGAAGCACAGGAAGGGGATGAGCCTCCAGGTGATCTTGCTGTACAGCGCTTTCGTGCCATGGTCGATGTCACTGTGGACCGTGGTTGCATTCGCAATTGGCATTTCCTGTCTCCTGGCGGGCGACTTTGTGGTTGTTTTAAGGCCAGCAGTGTTCGACGCGCCGGGCACCCCGCGCACTATACGCGGCGTGCCTGGGCAGCGCCTGAAGACCCCGAGTGCTCCTGCGGGGCGACCGCCCGGACAGCAGGCGGTCATGGACGGGCTTCCCGCACCGTTCCTTGATTGTTATGGGTAAGGGCTGCCCGGCACTCAGCCGGCCAGGTGCCTGAGTTGCTGCATGGCGTCCTGCCGGGTGACGACATCGCCGTACTTGCTGTCGATATCGAACAGGTTGGCTTCATGCGGGTCGTTGTGGCGATCACCGACGCACTCGCGCACCACGATGGTTCGAAACCCGTGCTGCATGGCATCCACCGCACTTGCGCGGATGCAGCCGCTGGTCGAGCAGCCGGCCAGCACCACGGTATCCACGCCTTGAGCATGCAGCAGCGGGGCCAGGCTGGTGGCGAAGAAGGCACTGGCGTACTGCTTGCTCAGCACCACCTCCCCTGCCTGTGGCGCAACGGCCTCGCAGAACGCCGCCAGCGGGTTGCCTTCGACCATGTCCTTCATCACCGGCGCCTTGCGCACCCACACGCCGCCGTCAGCAAAATGCGGCGGCTGGTAGCGGATGTTGGTATGCACCACCAGGGTACCGCAGTCGCGGGCCAGCGCCAGCAGGCCGGCGGCCTGCTCGACCGCCGCGACCACGCCCGGGGCGTACAGCGGTGCGCCGGGGGTGGTGTAGCCCTGCATGAAGTCGATCATCAGCAGGGCCGGCTTGCGGCCAAAGCCGATGCGCTGGCCCCACACGCCCTGGTAGTTGTCACGTGCGCTTTGTGCGTCGCTCATGTCCGTCCCCAATTTCAGTAGGCGCCCGACAGCAGGGCACCGGCGCCCGGCACGACCGGCTCCAGGTCCAGCGCCTTGAGCATGGCGTAGGTGGTGGCGATGGCAGCGGTCACCACCGGCTTGCCGGTTTGCGCCTCAACCTTGGCCACGGCCGGCAGCGATTGCATCTGCACGCAGGCCGAGAGCACCACCACATCGACGCCCTCAAGGTTCATGCCGGCGACGATGCCTGGCAGGTTGGCCGGGTCGTGGCGGGCCACGGCGAGGTTGTCGGGGATTTCCAGCGCGCGCCAGTCCTGCACCTCGAAGCCTTCCTCGCGGATATAGTTCACCACCAGCTCGGTCAACGGCTTCATGTACGGCGCGACGATGGCAATGCGCTTGGCCTTCATCACATGCAAGGCCTCCACCAGCGCCCCGGCGCTGGTGATCACCGGTGCCAGTGCGTCATTGTCGGCGGTAGCCTGCCGCAAGCGCTTTTCCGATTGGCGGTGATAGCCCAGGCCCATGGCCATGATCGCCACCAGGCACGCGTAGCCCAGCACATCGACCTTGGCGTCGGACAGCTCCACGGCGCAGCGGTCGGACTCGGCGTCCATGGCGGCCAGCTCTTCCTTCTTCACCTGCTTCATGCGCATGCGGCTGGAATGGAAGGTGAAGCGCTCGGGTCGGATCGCCTGGCGGGCATTGAGCATCGCCGGGATTTCGGTTTCCATCGTGGTGTTCGAGCTCGGCACGATCTGGCCGATGCGGTATAGCTTGGTCATGTCTCGTGCTCCGTCAGACGAGGGGTTGGTCGAGGAAGTCGCTAAAGGCGGCAAAGAAACCGTCCAGGTCATCCCAGGGGATCATGTGGCCGGCGTTGTCCACGTGCGCGACCTGGATATCCGGCTTGAGCTCGCGAATTTCGGCGATGTCACGGGGCTCGATCACCCCGCCCCGCCCGGCCACCATCAGCAATGCCGGCTGGCGCACTGCGGGCAAGTACTGGTGGATATCCACGTCGTGGAAATCATCGAAGGCCCGCACGATCGCTGGCTCGTAACAGGTGTGCAGCCATTCGGCGCGCAGCGCCAGCTGCTCGTCGCTCCAGGTAGCGCAGAAGGTGCGCATGTCGTCGCCGCTCATGCCCACAGTGGCCTGGCGGATCGAATCCACATACCACGGCAGCTTGCTCGGGTAGGCACGCCGGCCCGGCCCGGACACTGGCGGGTCTACCAGCACCAGCCGCTGCAGCCCCGGTGCTCCCTGGGCCGCCGCGCGAATGGCAAAGCGCGCGCCCATCGAGTGCCCGACCAGGTGGTAACTGTCCAGGCCCAGCGCTGCGGCAAAAGCCGGAATGTCCGCAGCACAGGCGTCGGTGCCGTAGTCCAGTTCGGGGCCGCTTGAAGACAAGCCGCGCCCGCGCACATCCAGCACGTAGGTGTCGAAGTACAACCCAAGGCGCTGGGCGACGAAGCCCCAGGTAATCGCCGGGCTGGTGATGCCCGGCACCAGGATCAACGCGTGGCCCTTGCCGCCATAGCGCAGGTAGTGCTGGCGGATGCCATTGGCGCTGACGTTACCGCCAGCGACGAAGGTGCTCATGCTGCCTCCCCGCTTTTCAGCGCCTGCCCGTACAGGTCGTAACCGTAGACCCAGGCCGGGTCTTCCTGGCTGTAGAGGAAGGTGTTGGCGTTCGACACTGCCTGCACCTGCGATGCCCGCTCCTTGCGGTTGGCCTCATAAAGCGCAAACGCCGTGCGGTGGTCGGACAGCCCGGTCTCTTGCAGGCAGCGAGTCAGCATGGCCGCGTCCTCGATGGCCATGCACGCCCCCTGGGCCATGTGTGGCTTCATCGGGTGGCAGGCATCGCCCAGCAACACCAGGCGGCCACGGCTCCACAACGGCAACGGGTTGCGGTTGCGCAGCGGCCACTTGGTAATCGACTCGGTAGCGTCGATCAGCTTCTGCACGGTTGGGTGGTAGCCTTCGAAGGCCGCGCGCATTTCTTCCTGGCTGCTGTCGACGAACGCACCCTGGAAGTCCCACGCCTCATGTGGCACACCGGTGACGAAGTAGTACTCGTCGCGTTTGCCGGTGGTGTAATAGACCATCATGTGGCGGTCCTCGGACCACCATTTGACGCAAGGCTCGAACACATCGGCATGTTGCGCCAGGTTCACGCCACGGATCAGCGCCCGGTGCGCCACCCAGCCGCTGTAGATCGGCGCTTCAGCCCCCAGCAGCTCTTCACGGATCTTCGAGTGAATGCCGTCGGCCCCAATGACGATGTCGGCCACGGTGTGGGTACCGTCAGCAAAGGTCAGGCGTACCTGGTCGCCTTCGTCGACAATCGTTTCCAGGCGCTTGCCGAAGTGCACGGTGCCCGGCTTGATTGCCTCGATCTGCAGGGCATGCAGGTCGCCACGGTGGATGGTGATATAGGCAGCGCCGTACTCGCGCCGGGCAAACTCGCCCAGCGGGATACGCGCCAGGTAATCACCGCTGTTGCCATCGCGGCTGAACCAGAAGTCCGGGTGTGAGCCCATCAGCTCCAGCTTCTGCTCCAGCCCCATGCGGCGGAAGATCTTCATCACATTAGGGCCGATATGAATGCCTGCCCCAAGGCGGGTGAACGCCGGCGCCTGCTCGAACACTTCGACATCGAACCCGGCCTGCTGCAGCAACGTGGCGGCGGCTGCCCCACCCAGACCTGCACCGACGATTGCGATTTTCTGCCTACCCCGCATGGGTATGTCTCCTCTTGTTCTGATGTGTGGCCAGCGGTTCGACCGCCTGACGATTTAGAGCGTATACGCTACAAATCACTTTTGGAAAGAGGCCTGTGAAAATATTTTTAAAACAGCCAGGCGAAAGTACATTCGGCGCCTTGTTACCGAAAATATTGAGCACTGTGTGGATAGGTAACGTTGTGACAGATAACTTGCGCTTGCTGACCGGATGCGCTTACATCTGCAAAAGTAGGGTGTATACACTGTTGTTTTGCACCGAGATGACGCACCTGGCACTGCCATGGTGCACCCCTGTCAACGTCACCCAGGAGAACCCCGATGCCGGTGAGCAATGCACAACTGACCCAGATGTTCGAGCACGTACTGAAGCTGTCTCGTGTGGATGAAACGCAGAGCGTGGCCGTGCTCAAGAGCCACTACTCAGACCCGCGCACGGTCAACGCCGCCATGGAAGCCGCCCAGCGCTTGAAGGCCAAGGTGTATGCCGTAGAGTTGCCAGCGTTCAACCACCCCACCGCCATGGGCAACGACATGACGGCCTACTGTGGCGATACCGCGCTGACCGGCAACCTGGCGGCGCAGCGGGCGCTGGAAGCGGCCGACCTGGTCGTCGACACCATGATGCTGCTGCACTCGCCCGAGCAGGAGCAGATCCTCAAGACTGGCACGCGCATCCTGCTGGCCGTAGAGCCACCCGAGGTGCTGGCACGCATGCTGCCAACCGAAGCCGACAAACACCGGGTGCTGGCCGCCGAAACCCTGCTAAAGCAGGCCCGTAGCATGCATGTGCGGTCCAAGGCTGGCAGCGACTTTCACGCCCCGCTCGGCCAGTACCCGGCCGTGACCGAGTACGGCTATGCTGACGAACCGGGACGCTGGGATCACTGGCCCAGCGGCTTCCTGTTCACCTGGCCCAACGAGGACAGCGCCGAGGGCACGCTGGTGCTGGACGTGGGCGACATCATCCTGCCATTCAAGAACTACTGCCGCGAGCGCATCACCCTGGAGATCGAAAAAGGCTTTATCACCGGTATCCACGGCGGCTTCGAGGCCGAATACCTGCGCGAATACATGAGGTACTTCAACGACCCCGAGGTATACGGCATCTCACACATCGGCTGGGGCCTGCAGCCGCGCGCGCAGTGGACGGCCATGGGCCTGCACGACCGCAACGACGGCATGTGCATGGACGCCCGTGCGTTCTACGGCAACTTCCTGTTCTCCACCGGCCCCAATACCGAGGTCGGCGGCAAGCGCAAGACCCCATGCCACCTGGATATCCCGCTGCGCAACTGCGATATCTATCTGGATGACAAGGCCGTGGTGCTGGCCGGCGACGTGGTCGCACCAGAGGAGTCGCGGGCACGATAGTGGTTATACTGGCCGGGCGCTCCGCTATTGGCGGCCGGCCAGCACCTTTCCACCAGCCCAAGCCATCCTATGCCAAAGAAAACCACACCCAGCAGCCCCCCGCTCGACACCACCCCCTATGACGTCACCGAACAGGTCGGCCATTTGCTCCGCAAGGCCTACCAACGGCACACGGCAATCTTCCAGCAGCAGGCCTGCGACCCGCAGCTTACCTCGATCCAGTTCGTCACCCTGTGCGCCCTGCGTGACCACGGCCCCAGCTCCCAGGCCGAACTGATCAAGGCCACCGCAGTGGACCAGGCCACCATCCGCGGCATCGTCGAGCGCCTGAAAACCCGCGAACTGGTGCAGCTGTCGCCAGACCCGGGCGACCGGCGCAAGGTCATTGTCGAACTCACCGACAGCGGCGCGGCCTTGCTCGACGCAATGATCCCCTGCGCCCGGCAGATCAGCGAATTGAGCATGGGCAGCCTGAATGCCGGCGAACGCGTGGCCATTTTGTACCTGCTGCGCAAGATGATCGACAGCGACGAGAACCTGGGCTGAAATTGGTTGTAACTGCCGCGCTTGCCGTCACAGATACGCGACCTTCGAGATCGAGCGCCACCCGCGCGGCGCTCGATTTCCCAGGCGCCGATGATCTTCCGCCATACCCCCCATCACAGCGCTCTGCAAATTCCTCTCTGGCCTGCTTCTTGCTCACTCATTTCATGTAGTGAGTACTTACCGAAAATCTCGCGCCATGTGAGTCCTTTGGTAGCGCAAGCAACCTCCAGAGATGAGCCAACAATGCAAACAACCATCTCCCTGCGGATCAACGGCCAGCCTGTCGAAGTCAGCGCCATGCCCGACACCCCGCTGCTGCTGATCCTGCGCAACGACCTGTGCCTGAATGGGCCCAAATATGGCTGCGGCCTGGGTGAATGCGGGGCGTGCACGGTGATCATCGACGGCGTGGCCGCGCGCTCGTGCGTCATCCCCCTGGCCGGTGCTGCGGGCCGCGATATCACCACCCTCGAAGGGCTGGGCAGCAAGGCCGCCCCACACCCGGTGCAACAGGCGTTTATCGACGAACAGGCCGCCCAGTGTGGCTACTGCATGAACGGCATGATCATGACCGCCAAGGCCCTGCTCGACCGCATTCCCGCCCCCAGCGACGAACAGATTCGCAACGAACTGTCCGGCAACCTGTGCCGCTGCGGCACCCACGTCGAAATCCTGCGCGCCGTGCGCCGCGCCGCCGACACCCGGAGGAAAGCATGAACCACTCACAACAGGTGCCCAGCCGCGACCAGTTGCTGGCCAAGACGGGTGTGTTGCTGATCGTCGACCAGATCACCCCTCCCTCGGGCCCCGTGGCCAAGGGTGTTACCCCTGTGGTCAAGGCGCGCGAGCTGGCGTTGTTTATCGCTGTCAGCGACGACGGCATGGTCTACGCCTTCAACGGCCACGTCGACCTGGGCACTGGCATCCGTACCTCGCTGGCGCAAATCGTCGCCGAGGAGCTGGACCTGCGCATGGACCAGGTGCACATGGTGCTGGGCGACACCGAGCGGGCCCCCAACCAGGGCGCGACCATTGCCAGCGCCACCCTGCAGATTTCTGCCGTGCCACTGCGCAAGGCGGCCGCCACGGCGCGGCGCTTTCTGTTGCAACAGGCCGCGCAACGGCTTGGCTGCGCGGCCGAAGCGCTGCGCATTGAAAACGGCGCAGTCGTTGCCAGCAACGGCAGCACCCTGAGCTTTGCCGAACTGGTGCAAGGCGAAAACCACCAGTTGCCCATTGCCGACGATGCCCCGCTAAAAGCCATCGAGGACTACCACCTGGTCGGGCGTAGCACCGCACGGGTAGACATCCCCGGCAAGGCCACCGGCGAGCTGACCTATGTGCATGACATGCGCCTGCCCGGCATGCTTCACGGCCGGGTGATCCGCCCGCCCTACGCCGGCCACGACAGTGGCGACTTTGTCGGCAACAGCCTGCTGGCGGTGGATGAATCGTCCATCGCCCATTTGCCCGGCGTGGTGGCCGTGGTCGTCATCCGCGACTTTGTCGGCGTGGTGGCCGAGCGCGAAGAGCAAGCGATCCGCGCAGCCCAGGCGCTGAAAATCAGCTGGAAGCCATTCACAGGCAAGCTGCCCGACCTCAGCGATGTCGCCCAGGCCATCCGCGACAACCCGCGCGTACAACGTACCGTGCTGGACCAGGGCGATGTTGACGGTGGCCTCGCCAATGCCAGCCAGCGCCTGAGCCGCAGCTACCTATGGCCGTACCAGTTGCACGCATCGATCGGCCCGTCGTGCGCGCTGGCCGATTTCACCGACGGGCCGATCCGCGTGTGGTCCGGCACGCAGAACCCGCACCTGCTGCGCGCCGACCTGGCCTGGCTGCTGGCGTGCGACGAAGCCCGCATCGAGATCATTCGCATGGAGGCCGCCGGTTGCTATGGTCGCAACTGCGCCGATGACGTGTGCGCCGATGCGGTGCTGCTGTCGCGGGCGGTACAGCGCCCGGTGCGGGTGCAGCTGACCCGCGAGCAGGAGCACGTGTGGGAGCCAAAGGGCACTGCGCAGTTGATGGAAATCGACGGCGGCCTGAACGCCGATGGCAGCGTGGCCGCCTATGACTTCCAGACCAGCTACCCGTCCAATGGCGCCCCCACCCTGGCCCTGCTGCTGACCGGCGCCGTGGAGCCGGTGCCGGCCCTGTTCGAAATGGGCGACCGCACCTCGATCCCGCCTTATGACTACGAACACATGCGCGTCACCATAAACGACATGACGCCACTGGTACGTGCCTCGTGGATGCGTGGCGTGTCGGCCATGCCCAACAGCTTCGCCCACGAGTCGTACATCGATGAGCTGGCCTTTGCCGCTGGCGTCGACCCGGTCGAATACCGCCTCAGGCACCTGTCCGACCCGCGCGCCATCGACCTGGTCAAGGCCACCGCCGAACGCGCCGAATGGCAGCCGCATACCCGCCCCATGCAGGCGCAGGCCGAAGGTGACGTGCTGCGCGGCAGGGGCTTTGCCTACGCGCGCTATATCCATAGCAAGTTCCCAGGGTTTGGCGCGGCCTGGGCGGCATGGGTGGCCGATGTCGCAGTGGACCGGCGCACCGGTGAAGTGGCCGTCACCCGCGTGGTGATCGGCCACGATGCCGGGATGATGGTCAACCCTGAAGGCGTGCGGCATCAGATCCACGGCAACGTCATCCAGTCCACCAGCCGGGTGCTCAAGGAACAGGTCAGCTTCGAAGCGTCGACGGTGGCCAGCAAGGAATGGGGCGGCTACCCGATCCTGACCTTCCCCGAACTGCCGGCCATCGACGTGATGATGCTGCCCCGTCAGCACGAGCCGCCAATGGGCAGTGGCGAGTCGGCCTCGGTACCCAGCGCGGCGGCCATCGCCAACGCCATTTTTGACGCCACCGGCATTCGCTTTCGCGAGCTGCCGATCACGGCAGAACGGGTGCGTGCCGCCCTCGATGGCCAACGTCAGGGCCCTGATGCACCAGCGCAGCCCACGCCCAAACGTTCAAAGTGGTGGTTCGGCTCGCTGGCCGGGGTATTCGGCGCTGCATTGGGTGTGCTCGCCACCGCCTTGCCCTGGCGCGCCGAAATCGCCCCGGTAACCCCGCCAGGCGCTGGCAGCTGGAGCGCCGCGATGCTCGAGCGCGGGCGCCAGGTGGCCGCGGCCGGTGACTGCGCCGTGTGCCATACGGTCAACGGTGGCAACGTCAATGCAGGTGGGCTGGCGATGGAAACGCCGTTCGGCACCCTGTACAGCACCAACATCACGCCCGACCCGCAAACCGGCATCGGCCGCTGGTCGTTCGGCGCCTTCGAGCGGGCCATGCGCGAAGGTATCAGCCGCGACGGTCGGCACCTGTACCCGGCCTTTCCCTACACCTCGTTTCGCAACATCAACGATGCCGACATGCAGGCGCTGTATGCCTACCTGATGTCGCAGACCCCGGTACGCCAGGAAGCACCCGCCAACCAGATGCGCTTCCCGTTCAACCAGCGGCCGCTCATGGCCGGCTGGAATGCGCTGTTTCTGCAACGCGGCGAATACCAGCCCGACCCGCAGCGCAGTGCGCAGTGGAACCGCGGCGCCTACCTGGTCGACGGCCTGGGCCACTGCACAGCCTGCCACTCGCCGCGCAACCTGATGGGGGCGGAAAAAGGCGGCAGCAGCTACCTGGCCGGCGGCATGGTCGATGGCTGGGAAGCCCCGGCCCTGAATGCGCTGGGCAAATCATCCACGCCGTGGAGCGAAGACGAGCTGTTCAGCTACCTGAGCACCGGCTTCTCCGAAAAGCACGGTGTGGCGGCCGGCCCCATGGGCCCGGTGGTCAGCGAACTGGCCACCCTGCCAAAGCGTGACGTGCGTGCCATTGCCCACTACCTCGGCTCACTCGACGGCGAGCCGCAGGCAGTGGCCACCAAGGCCGCGCCCCAGGTGGACACGCAGGTGTCGCTGAGCAACGGCGAGCGGGTATTCAAAGGCGCGTGCATGGCCTGCCACAGCGATGGGCTGGGGCCGAAGCTGTTTGGCGTCAGCCCCTCGATGGCGGTCAACAGCAACGTCCACAGCGCTCTGCCGGACAACCTGCTGCGCGTGGTGCTGCACGGCATTGCCACCCCGGCCACCCGTGACCTGGGCTACATGCCCGGCTTCAAGGACAGCCTGTCGGACCGCCAGGTCGCCGACCTGGCAGCTTACCTGCGCCAGCGCTTCGCTGCCGACAAGCCGGCCTGGCAAGGGCTGGCGGCCAAGGCCGCGCAGGTGCGCGCCAACCCCGGCAGCCACTGAGCGTCAGCGGCGCAGGCCGCGCAGGGCAAGGTCGCTGATAAACACCAGCCAGTCGGCCTTGGCCTGTTTGTCGGCCAGGTCCACGGCCAGAAACGAGCTGAGGGTATGGCGGTTGGAATTATAGAAATAGCAGAGCGAGGCAATCATCAGGTAGGCGTGGGTGATGTCGATGTCGTCGCGGAACAGGCCCTTGGCCTGGCCTGCTTCAATGATCGGCCGCAGCACGCCCACCGCTTCGCCGGACAGCGCCTTGAGGTTCTGCGACTTGCGCGCGTGCTGACCCTGATGCAGGTTTTCGGTGGCGAGAATGGTGACGAATTCGGGGTGCCGCACGTAGTAGTCCCAGATGAACGCCACCAGCTCACGCAGGGCCTGTTCCGGGTCGCCGAGGTCGATGCGCAGCTTGGCTTCGGCCTGGTTGAAGCTGGCATAGATGTGCTCCAGCACGCTGATGAACAGCTTTTCCTTGCTGCCGAAGTAGTAATAGATCATCCGGTCGTTGGACTTGGCCAGTGTGGAGATCTGCTCGATGCGCCCACCGGTGAAGCCTTCCTTGCTGAAGACCTTCACCGCAGCCTTGAGAATGTTGTCCCGGGTGCGGTCGGCCTGTTGGGCGCGAACACCGGTTTTGCGAGTTTGCATGTCGATCCCTGAGGGGGCTGGCCAGATACCCAACACTGCCACAGACGTTGGGCCATTGCGCGGCTTTTTCGGCTGGGCTGACACGATAAACGCGGGGGAGCTGAACATGCGACAGGGCACGACAACGGGCCAGGGCCGGGGATACGGTGTGGCTGTGCACCGTGCTGCCACCTACGGCTCGGCACCCCGTTCTTCTTGGGTGATGCTTCGCTGGGCGCGTGTCAGGCAGTTGACCAGGTGCAGCCGCATGGCAGCACGGGCAGCACCGGCATCCTTGCGGGCGACCGCGGCATGCACTTGCTCGCGCTCCAGCGCCTCCAGTGCCCGCTGCTGGGCATCGCACGCCGGCATGGCCTGCTGCGCCACCGCCAACAAGGTATGCCCAAGGTGGGTCATGGTGTCGATGAAAAAACTGTTGCCCGTGCATTGGGCTATGCGCAGGTGAAACTCGAAGTCGGTTCGCATGCAGGGCGCTGACTGCGTATCAACAGCCTCATCCAGCGCCGCCCGCATGGCAGCCAGTTGCCCTGCGGTAGCACGCTGGGCCGCAATGGCAGCCGCCTCGACCTCCAGGCAAAGCCGCAGCTCGATGATCGCCACCTCGTTGTAAGCATCGCCCATTCCAGGGCTGGTACTCTGGAAGTCACCTGCCGGGATGGCGTCTACAACGAAGGTACCGATACCACGACGGGTTTCGACCAGGCCTTCGGCCTGCAACCGAGAAATGGCTTCACGCACCACGGTACGGCTTACACCTCGCGCTTTGGTCACAGCTTCTTCGGTGGGCAATTTGCTACCCGCTGGCAATTCACCCGAGCGAATCTGCTGCGACAGGTCATGCACCAGTTGCTGGGCGAGATTCAGGCGTTTTTCCGGGGTGGCGGATGCCATTGTGTGAACCCTTGATAAGCGGAAGACCCCGGAGTATACCCGCAGCCTGGTGCCAAAACGCACTATACTGGCCGCTGTTCAGACGCGAGCACAGCAATGCCAGACCACACCGCCAGCCCCTCTCAACCGCCCCGCCGCCTGGCCGAAGCGCTGGTCGAACGCTTCGCCGAGCGCATGCGCGAAGGCACACTCAAGCGTGGCGACAAGCTGCCCACCGAAGCCACGCTAATCGCAACCGAAGGTGTCAGCCGCTCGGTGATACGCGAGGCTTTATCACGCATGCAGGCAGCGGGCCTGGTCGAGACCCGCCACGGTGTGGGCACCTTCGTGCTGGACATGCCGGCACCGGAGAGCTTCAACGTGGGGCCGGCAACCATCAGCCTGCTGTCCGATGTGCTCGATCTGCTGGAATACCGCCTGAGCCTTGAAGTGCAAGCCGCCGGCATGGCCGCCGAACGGGCCACGCCGCAAGCGCTGGAAGAACTGCATCAAGCACTTGAAGCCTTGATGCAGGGCCCGGAAAAATCCGGCAGCACCACCAACGCTGATTTCCAGTTCCACCTGAAAATTGCCAAGGCCGCAGGCAACCAGTACCTGATCGATATCATGAAGCATCTGGGCACCAAGATGATCCCCCGCACGCGCATGAACTCTGCCTACACCGGCCAGAGCAACCGCAGCACCTACCTGGCCGGTATCAACGCCGAACATCAGCAGATCTACGATGCCATCGCCAGCCGCCAGGTCGATGCGGCGCGCGCTGCCATGTACCTGCACCTGAGCAACAGCCGTACGCGCCTGCGTGAGGCGCAACGGCTACAGGCTTTTTACAGCGAGGCCTGAAAGCTAAGGCGCAGGCTCCACATCCGTGAAGGCCAGCCCTTGGCTGCCCTGTACCTGCCAAGGGTTGGCGCCCCCGGTGTGGGTGAAGCGAAGCCCGACGAAGCGCGAATCTTTCAGGCCATCGATCTTGACCGGGGCCGGCCCGCTGAAACGTACACGCTCGAACACCAGCCCCTGATGCCAGGCGTCATGGCTGCTATCGCCCTTCACCTCGATGGCAGCGGTGCTGGCGTTTTCCACGCTCACATCGCTGACCGTGATGTCACGAAACTGCCCCGCCACCGTCGAGCGCTTGTAGTCGAGCTTGGCATTCGGGTCGTTGTAATCCAGGGTGAAGATGAAGGCCTGTTTTGCGGTATTGCGAATGGCTGAATCACGGAAGGTCACGTGGCGTGCGCCACCGCCCATGAAGTTGGTGCTTTTCATGCGCAAGCCGGTATCTGTGCCGTCCGAAACGTTGTCTTCGGCCAGGATGTTCTGGATCCAGGCGCCGGTGTGGCTGCCCGCCACGATCATTCCATGGCCTTTGCGGAAATAGTTGTTGAAGATCCAGGCATCTTCCTGCGGCTTTTGGTGGACCGCACCCGCACCAGTGCCAGCGGCGAAGTTGACGCAGTCGTCACCGGTGTCGAAGAAGTTGTTGAACACCAGCGCGCCGCGGCTGTTGGCAAACTCGATACCGTCGCCGTTGTTGGCGTCGTAGGTACGGTGCGTGGTGTTGGCCAGCACCACATTCTGCGTTTCCAGGTTCATGATGCCGTGATAGGCCGGGTTGACCACCGTGAAGCCTCCATAGAACACGTTTTCCACATTGCGCAGGGTAATCAGCGACGAGCGCATCTGGCCGTACGCGTCCTTGACATTCATGCCCTCGGCAACCGCCCGCTCTACTTGCGCCTTGGCCAGCACGCCGTCGTGCATGTAGCGGGTGTTGTCGCTGGGCAGGTAGAAGGGCAAGGCTCGCCCGCGCTCGTCGAGCACATCCGGGTTACGCTTCCAGCCATTGCCGTCGATCGTGCCCTTGCCAACGATGCGGATGTTCTCGAAGGCCTGATGCGCCTGCGGGTCGCGCGGCAACGCGTTGATCAGCGAGGCCGGGCGCACGGTGGTGGAATACGGGTACTGGATATAGCCTTCGCGCGGGTAGTCCTCGGCACGCTCGGAGCCCAGCAGGGTAGCGCCCTCGGCGATTTCCAGGGTCATGTTGCTCTTGAGGTAGAGCGCCCCGCTCCTGTACGTGCCGGCAGGCAGCAGCACCTTGCAGTCCTTGCTGCAAGCGTCGATGGCACGCTGGATGGCGGCCGTGTCGAGCGCCTTGCCATCGCCCTTGGCACCGTAGCGCTGCACATTGAACAGTGCCGGTACGGCCGTGGTTCGCTGCACAACTACGGGGCTATCAGCAGACTCCTTGCCTTTGCTATCGACCGAGCGCACGGTGAAGCGATACTCGGTATCGGGCGCAAGCCCCTGGGCGGTGAAGCTGTGAATGGCGATGCGGTGATGGAAGTTCTGCGTGTCCTGCTGGTAGAAGTGGTCGATGTAAGGCTTGGCCGGTGAGACCTGGTCATTGTTGGCGTTGCTGCCACCGAGCAGCTTGCCATTGGCATAGACATGGTAATCGACGATCTCGGCGTGGTCGGCCGGCTTCTCCCAGACCAGGATGATCTGTTGCTCATCGTAGGCCAGCGTCGGCACCAGGAGTTTGGCGGGCGCGTCCAGCGCCAAGAGCGGCAGGCTGCAGCCCATGGCCAGGGCACTCAGCAGTGCACGCGCCAGTGGGTGTTTGCGTGCAGCGACAGCAGGGTGTGCATACGGCATGGTTTTTATCTTCCTTGTTTTTGCCATTGATAACGCCACGCTTGAGCGGCCGAACCGCGTGGCTCAGGCCGTCAACGCGGCTTGCTCGAGGTACTGGCTGCGGTTGACGAAGGTCTCCCGGGTCATTTCCCTCACATCCATTGATAGCGCCTCGACCTCGGGCAGCAGGCCGACCAGCGCCGCCACCCCCGCCGAGGCGAGGCTGCGCCGCTGCTCGGCGCTGCGCCCGGCGAACAGGTACAGTGCAACATGCACGAAATCATCCTGCCCGGCGCCGCAGCGGTAATGGCTGAAGGTGTTCAGCCGCGCCTTGATGTCGCCGGGCTTGAACAGCCCGCTGGCATCGATGGCGTCGTGCACGGCGGCCAGCAGCGTCTGCTCGCCAACCCGCTCAGCCAAGCTGGCCGGGCAATCGATAATGCAATGAGGCATGGTGGATTCCTTGATCGGCAGCCCTGTGCGCCCTGCCCCGCAGGCTCAGGCGCAAGGCTTGGGAGGGGTTCAGGCTGAGGCGGCGCGCGGCGATTCGGCGCTGAAGTCGCGGCTGGCCTGGACCAGCATGCGGGTGTAGTCATGACGGGCGAGGTCCTGGCTCAACGCTTGGCTGTCGAGGCGCTCGACGATGCGCCCTTGCTGCATCACCGCGACCTTGTCGCACAGGTGGCTGACCACCCCCAGGTCGTGGGTCACCATCAGGTAGGTGAGCTTCTCGCGCTGGCGCAGATCTGCCAGCAGGTTGAGGATTTCCGCCTGCACCGAGACATCCAGCGCCGAGGTCGGCTCATCCAGCAGTAACACACGCGGCTCGAGGATCAGCGCGCGGGCAATCGCCACACGCTGGCGCTGCCCGCCCGACAACTGGTGCGGATAGCGGTAGCGGAAGCTGTCATTGAGGCCGACCTTGACCAGGATGTCGTTGATCCGGTCGTCGCGATCAGCCATGCCGTGAATGGTCAGCGGCTCGCGCAAGGCTGTGTCGATGGTGTGCCGCGGGTGCAACGAGCCGTAGGGGTCCTGGAAGACCATCTGCACCTTGCGAAAATGCTCCTTGGGCAGCTTGTGCTGCAACGCACCGCCAGCAATGCTCAGCGCCCCGCTCCAGTGCCGGTACTGGCCGGCCAGGCAGCGCAGCACGGTGGTCTTGCCGGAGCCCGACTCGCCGACCAGGCCGAACGACTCGCCGTCCTCGACGGTCAGGTCGACGTCGTGCAGCACCTGGTTGAGGGTGGCGCCAACGCCGAAGCTCAGGTTCAGCGATTGTGCTTGGATCATGGACATGTCAGTTACCTCAGCAGGTGAGCCAGAGCGGGTCGCGTTGCAGCACCGGCAAGCGCGGGCGGCGGTTGTCCATGCTCGGCAAGGCCGCCAGCAGGCCACGGGTATACGGGTGTTCGGCATATTGCAGGTCGCACGCGGCGAGCGACTCGACCACCCGCCCGGCGTACATCACCAACACCCGGTCACAGTAGTTGCGCACCAGGTTGAGGTCGTGGCTGACGAAGATCAGCCCCATCTGCTGCTCGACCACCAGCGCTTCGAGCACGTTGAGCACCTGCTGGCGCACCGACACGTCGAGTGCCGAGGTCGGCTCGTCGGCGATGATCACCTCCGGGTTGGTGATGACCATCATGGCGATCATGATGCGCTGGCCCATGCCGCCGCTGACTTCATGCGGGTACAGGTTGTAGACGCGTTTCGGGTCGCGGATATGGACCTTTTCCAGCATCAGCATGACCCGCTCGCGTGCCTCGCTGCGGCTGGCCTTGTGGTGCGCCAGGTACGCCTCGGCGATCTGGTCGCCAACCTTGACCACCGGGTTGAGCGAGTACTTGGGGTCTTGCATGATCATCGAGATGCGCTGGCCACGGATCTTCTGCATGGCCTTTTCGCTGGCGCTGAGCAGGTCGACATCGCCGAACTGCAGGGCCTTGGCGGTGATCTGCGTGCTGCCGGGGTGCAGCTTGAGCAAGCTGCGCCCGACCGTCGACTTGCCCGAGCCGGACTCGCCGACGATGGCCAGTTTTTCCCGGCCAAGGGTGAACGACACATCGCGCACCGCGTGCATTTCTTTCTTGCCGTTGACGAAGCGTACGTTGAGCGCTTCGACGTTGAGTTTGAGCGACGACATAAAGCCTCCAGTTACTCGCTACGCGGGTCGAGAATGTCCCGCAGGCCATCGCCCAGCAGGTTGAACGCCAGGCTCACCAGCATGATCGCCGCACCCGGTACCGCCACCAGCCACCAACATTCGAGCATGTAGCGTCGACCGGTGGAGATCATCGCGCCCCACTCCGGCAGCGGCGCCTGTGCGCCAAGGCCGAGGAAGCCCAGCGCCGCGGCGGTGAGGATGATCCCGGCCATGTTCATGGTCAGGCGGATGATCACCGACGACAGGCACATCGGCACAATGTGACGCAGGATGATGCGCGTCGACGAGGCGCCCTGCAGCTCGACCGCGACAACGAAGTCGGCCTTGCGCAGCGACAGGGTTTCAGCCCTTGCCAGCCGTGCGATCGGTGGCCAGGAGGTCAGCGCGATAGCGACCACGGCATGCTCCAGGCCAGGGCCAAGAGCAGCGATGAACGCCAGTGCCAGGACCAGGCTGGGGAACGAGATGAAGATGTCGGTGATGCGCATGAACACCGTGTCGACGATGCCGCCGTAGTAGCCCGACACAGTGCCGATGAACAGCCCGATCGGTCCGACGATAACGGTCACCAGGGTAATGATGTAGAGGGTGATGCGTGAGCCGTAGACCAACCGGCTGAAGATGTCGCGGCCGTATTCGTCGGTGCCGAACCAGTGCGCGGCACCGGGGGCCTGCAGGGCATTGGCGAGGTTCTGCACCACCGGGTCATGGGTGGCGATCCACGGGGCAAAGGTGGCGACCACGATCAGCAGCACGGCCACCAGCAGCCCGGCCAGGGTCATGGGGTTGCGCAACAGGTGGCGCAGCACCCGCAGGCTGCTTTTGTAAAAGGCGTCGAGGCTGGAAGCCGGCGTGGTGTCGGCCTGCGGCTTGGCGCTTGCTTGGGTAGAAGACATGTTGACAATCATCGGCATGTTCTCGGTGTGAAATCATGGCCGCCCGGAGCGCCCGCTGGCGCCCCCGGACAGGTTCAGCGTTGCTTGTAGACGCCCAGGTAACGGGTCGCCTCGGCGTCATCGCCGGTAAAGCCCTTGACGTCCACCGCGCTCACCGCGGTGTCGGTCATCTGCGAGAGCATCATGATCGGCCCGACCTGCTGGTCGTAGCGCTGCTGGGCCTGGTGGTAAAGGCTCACGCGCTTGGCAGCGTCACGCTCGACGCCCGCCTGGTCGATCAGCGCATTGAGCTGTTGATCGAAGAACGACGCGCGCCAGCCCTGGAAGTTGGGCAGGCCCGCACTGTCGCTGTTGTCCGGGTTGTAGACAAAGGTGCGCAGGCTGAAGTACGGGTGCGGGTAGCGCTCGGCACCGCGCGCGACGATCATCTCGAAGTTGCGCGCGCGCATCGCGCCATACACCTGGTTGCCGGTGCCGGTGACGATGCTGGCCTTGATCCCGCCTTCGGCGAGCGTCGACTGCATGCGCGCGGCGATGTCGATGAACGGCGGCTCGGACAAGGTCCGGATGGTGGTGGTGAAGCCTTGCGGGTAGCCGGCTTCGGCCAGCAACGCCTTGGCCTTGGCGACATCCATCTTGTAGCCTGGGTCCGGCAGGCGGGCGTCGAGGCCAAGCTGCATCGGCTGCTGGTTGAGCATGCCGTAGTGCGGCATGACTTGCTCGTCGATGCCTTTGTAGTCGATCAGGTTGCGCACTGCTTCGCGGACTTTCTGGTTGGCGAATTCGGGCTGCTTCATGCTCATCGCCACGTAGTACATGGTGCCGCGCTGCAGCGGTTGCACCTGCAGCTTGGGCGAGCGCTCGATGGCCTTGATGTCTGGCGCGGCCATGCCGTAGACCAGGTCGAGGTCACCGCGCTCGAGCATCAGCCTGAGTGATTGCGACTCGGTCATGTGCCGCACCAGCACCCGCTTCATTTTTGCAGGGCCCGCCCAGTAGCCGTCGAAGCGGGTCATCACCAAGGCGTCGTTGGCGCTCCACTTGGTCAGGGTGAACGGGCCGCTGCCGGCCTCGTTGGTGACTAGCCAGGCGGCGCCCAGGTCGCCGTCCTTCTCGTGCTTCAAGGCTTCCTGGCGGTCGACGATGACCGCGCTGGGCGAGATTGCCAGCGAGTCGATCAGCAGCAGCGGGTCGGCGGGCTGTGGCAGCTCGACCACCAGGGTGTGCGGGTCAGTGGCGCGGATCAGCCCCTGAATGTTGTCGACGCTGTAGCCGTAGGCCTTCCAGGTGGTGGCCAGGCCGAAGTTGAGTTTCATCACGCGGTACAGCGACCAGGCCACGTCTTCGGCGGTGAGCGGGTTGCCGGAATGGAACTTGACGTCGCTGCGCAGGTGGAAGGTGACCTGCTTGCCGTCTTCGCTGATCTCCCAGCGTTCGGCCAACTGTGGCAGGTGTTTTTCCGGGTTGCCCTGGTCGCGCTTGACCAGCGTGTCATACAGGTTGGCGTTGACCCCGGAGGCATCCAGGCCCGGGGCGTTGGCCGGGTCGATGGAAAACAGGTTGACCATGCTCATGCCGACGATCAACTGGTCGGCGGGGGTCTTGGCCTGCACGGCGGCCATCGGCCCCAGTGCCAGCATCGCACCCAGCAGGCTCAGGCGCAGGATCGGAAGTACAGTTTTCATGTGGCTGTCCTTGTTTTTATAGTCATGCACTGTGTTCGCGCTGGCCGCGCGGGGCTTAACGGGTCCTTGGGTCGAACACCTTGTACAGGGCGTCGCTGATCAGGTTCAGGGCGACGAAGATCAGCCCGATCACCAGCACACAGCCCATCACCGCGTTCATGTCACCGAGCATCAGGCTGCTGGTCAGGTACTGACCAAAACCGGGCCAGGCAAACACCGTTTCGATCAGTACCGCGCCTTCGAGCAGCGAGCCGTAGGCCAAAGCGACCACCGTCAGCAGCTGCACGAGGATGTTGCGAAACGCATGGCCCCAGACCACCTGGCGGCGCGACAGGCCCTTGACCCGGGCGGTGATGATGTATTCCTGGGACAGCTGTTCGAGCATGAAGCTGCGGGTCATGCGGCTGATGTAGGCGACCGAGTTGAGGCCCAGGATCAGCCCCGGCAGGACGATGTGCCGCAGCGCGCTGGTGAAGGCTTCCCAGTCGCCGGCCAGGGCCGTGTCGATCAGCAGCAGGCCGGTGATGTCCGGCACCATGCCGTCGTAGGCGAGGTCGATGCGCCCTGCCCCGCCGGCCCAGCCGAGCCAGGCGTAGAACACCAGCAGCCCCATCATGCCGACCCAGAAGATCGGCGTGGAGTAACCGAACAGGGTGATCACCCGTGCCACATGGTCGCCAAGGCGGCCCTGGTTACTGGCCGCGACCACGCCCAGTGGCAAGCCGATGACGATGCCGAAGAGGATTGCCAGGGTGGCCAACTCGATGGTCGCCGGGAACACCCGCTTGATGTCGTCCAGCACCGGGTGGCCGGTCAGCAGGGCGTTGCCGAAATCACCGTGGAGCAGGTCGCTGAGGTACAGCCCGAACTGCACCCAGATCGGCTGGTCCAGGCCCATCGCCCGGTACACCTGGTCGTAGGTGGAGCTGTCGGCGTCCGGACCGACCACGGCCAGCACCGGGTCCAGCGGCATCACCCGGCCAATGAAGAAGGTCAGCGCCAACAGACCGAGCAGGGTCACCAGGACCGTGCTGGCCCGGCGGGCAGTGCCAGACACGCGCGTGCCCAGCACAGAGGCAGTCGAAACTAACATAACAGGCTCCTGAAAATGCGTTCAGCCAACACCGAGGCGTTCGGGGCGCGCACGCCCCGCTCCCGCTCATCGCGACTTGTAGACGTCTTTGTAGCGGGTGGTGGCCGCACTGTGGGTCTGGTAATCCTGAACATCGTGGTAGACCACCACGGTGTCGGTCATCTGCGACACCGGCAGGATCGCCCCGACCTGCGCGTCCAGGGTCTTCTGGATCTGCTGGTACTGGGCCAGTTGCCTGGTCTTGTCAGGCTCGACTTCGGCCTGCTCGATCAGCGCGTTCAATTCGGGGCTGTAGAACGACGTGCGCCAGCCCTGGAAGTTGCTCAGCTTGGCTTCGTCGCGGTTGTCCGGGTTGTACACCAGGGTCCGCAGGCTCGAATGCGGATGACGCTCGGCCCCGCCACCGCCGCGGCCGACCAGGATGTCGAAGCTGCGTTCGCGCATGGCGCCGTAGATCTGGTTGCCGGTGCCGGTGACGATGGTCGCCTGGATGCCGGCCTGAGCCAGGGTCGCCTGCAGGCTGGAGGCGATGTTGATGAATGGCGGCTCAGTGAGCACGCGGATGGTGGTTTTGAATCCATTCGGGTAACCGGCTTCAGTCAGCAGTTTTTTCGCCTCGGCGACGTTCAGGGTGTAGCCCGGATCGTCCAGCCGTGCCGGCAGGCCGAGCGGCAATGGGCGCTGGTTGAGCTGGCCGTAGTGCGGCATGACGGTCTGGTTGATGCCTTGATAGTCGATCAGCGAACGCACCGCGCGGCGCACACGGGCGTCATCGTAGGGCTTGTTCTTGACGCTCAGGGCAACGTAGTAGAGGGTCCCGCGCTGCACGGTCTGGGTGCGCACCTTGTCGGACTTCTCCAGGGCTTCGATGTCGGGTGCGGACATGCCCTTGGCCAGGTCCAGGTCACCGCGCTCGACCATCAGGCGCAGCGACTGCGACTCGGTCATGTTGCGCATGACGATGCGCTTGAGCTTGGCCGGGCCACCCCAGTAACCGTCGTAGCGGCTCATCAGGATCACATCGTTGGCGCGCCAGTCATTGAGGATGAACGGGCCGCTTCCGGCGGCGTGTGTAGTCAGCCAGGCGCCGCCCATGTCGTCGCCCTTCTGGTGTTGCTGAACCACTTTGCGGTCGAGGATGAAGGCACTGGGCGAGGTCGCCAGGGTGTTGAGCACCAACATCGGGTCGGTTGGCCGCGGCAGCTCGAGGACAAAGGTGTGCTCGTCGGCGGCGCGCAGGTACTGGGCGGCGTTGCCGGCGGTGAAGCCGTAAGCCTTCCATGTCGAGGCCAGGGCCAGATTGAGCTTGAGCACGCGCTGCAACGACCAGGCGACGTCTTCGGCAGTCAGCGGGTTGCCCGACTGGAAGGTCACGCCGGGGCGCAGCGTGAAGGTCAGGGTCTTGCGGTCGTCGCTAACCTGCCAGCTTTGCGCCAGAGCCGGTACCAGCTGGTCCGGCTGCTTGACGTCCTGCACCAGCAGCATGTCGTAGAGGTTGGCATTGACCTCTGAGACATCCAGGCCGGTGGCGGCGGCCGGGTCGAGCGACAGCAGGTTGATCATGCTCATGCCGACGATCAACTGGTCGGCGGGGGTCTTGGCGAAAGCGGCAGGTACCGACGTCATCGCCAGCGATGCGGCCAGGACCCCCGCCCAGAATTTGGGGAGAACGCTCATGTGAGATAGCCTTTTTATAGTTATTGGACTCTCGGGCGGCACGCACCAAGGCGTGCCGCCATGCACGAATCAGAAGCTCTGCAGCGTGTTGGTCTCGACGTAGTCGAAGTCGATCTCCTCCCCCAGGCCAGGCAGGTCGGAGAGGTGCACGAAGCCGTCTTCATCCATCGGGTCGACCAGGCGCTTGAGGTAGGCCGGTACTTCGTCATAGTTGAGGAACGGGTGCAGCAGGCCGCGCTCGTACCAGGTGCAGTTCTTGATCGCGCCGACCACCGCCAGGTTGGCCGCGCCGTTGCCGTGGATCTCGCAATCCATGCCAAACGCTTCGGCCATGTGCGCGACCTTCAGGCACGGGGCGATACCGCCGACCCCGGCAACGCCGGCGCGCAGGATGTCACAGACATCGTTCTTGACCCAACTGGCGCGGCTCAGGTGTTTGCCACCGAGGCTTTCCGGGCCCAGCACGGGGATGTCCAACTGGGCGGCCAGCCACGCGTAGGACTCGGCCGAGTCTTCCATCATCGGCTCTTCGAACCAGGCGAAATTCAGCTTCTCCAGCGCACGGCCGACGGTCAGCGCTTCGGTGCGGCTGTACCAGTGATAGCCGTCGATCATCAGCGCGATGTCGGGGCCGACCGCTTCACGTACGGCGGCGCAGGCCTTGATGTCCATGCTCACGCTCGGGGCGAACGACACCGGCGGCATCCAGGTGTGCAGCTTGATCGCCTTGTAGCCGCGCTTGACCAGGGTCTCGGCGAAGCGGCCGTATTCTTCAGGGGTCGACAGGCCGCCCGGCAGCTCGTCACCGCACATGGTCGAACCGTAAGCCGGGACCTTGTCGCGGTAGCCACCGATGAGCTTGTGCACCGGCACCTTGAGCTTGCGCCCGGCCCAGTCCCACAGGGCCTGTTCGACCAGTGCCAGGGCGCGGTCGGTGAGCTGGCTTGCGCTGCCGCGTTGCCAGTGCGCCAGGTCGTGCCAGATTTTTTCGCGGTCGAAGGCATTGGCGCCGACCAGCACCTTGCGCACGAAGCCATCCAGCACGTACGGGCGGATCAGCTCGGGAGCGCCGAAGGCGAAGCCTTCGTTGCCGCACTCAGTCTTGATTCGCAGCAAGGCCATCTTGGCCTGGGTCACGTCGCCCGGATGGGCATGGCCGGCGCTGTCTACAGCGCGGCGCGTGGGGTAGGAAAACACCTGGACGTTTACAGCAGTAATGATCATGGACGTCTGAGCCTTCTTATTGGATTTGTGGCGGGTGAGTCACGCTCTGGGGGCAATCCTACGTCATCATACAACATTTGAAAAGCACCACTTCAAACCGACGAAATAGTCGTGAATAGCCTGCTAAACCCCATCATGTGATTCCCATCACAAAGCACAAAAAAAGCCATAACTACTGATTTAGAGCCTTCGATCAAGGTGATCAGACAACATTTCAATATTTCGTAGACAGCCCCCTGGTCGTACGATAACTTATTTGAAAAATCACGGAGCGCCCCACCCACCTCATCCCGATCACACGCCTCATCACGTCCTCAACAAAAACAAAAAAAGAGATCGCATGAACAACACACTTCGCCGCCTTATCGCCGCCAGTACCCTCGGCTTGTCGTTCTACGCCTGCGCGGACTCCGCCAGCATCAACTACCGGCATGGGTACACCGAAGACGACAGCATTCACTCCGACCGGATAAAGCTGAGCTACCGCAAGGACAGCGGCCTGGGGTTTGCCGCAGAAATCAAATACAAAACTGCCGGCGACCGCGAAGACGTCGCCTACGACAACATGGTCAACAACGGCCATGAGTTCACCGTGGACTACAACTACAAGATGAGCCCCCGGTCGACCTGGACCCCCGCCTTCCAGATGGACAGTTCCAAGGACGCAACCACCTACAAGTTCGGCTTGAAGTACAACTACAAGCTCAGCGACACCTGGTACGTCGCCACCCGCGTACGCCACGACGCACGCAGCCTCGACCGGGATCAGGTCGACCACAGCAAAGCGGACCGCGCCAAGGACAACCAGAACACCACCCGCCTTGAAGGCTGGCTCGGCTACACCCCCAGCGGCCCGTGGGCATTCGAATACCAGTACATCCACTTCACCACCGACTACATCCGTTACGACAACAAGAAGCAGGACTACGAGCAGAACCTGATCATCAAGTACAAGCTCAACAAACAGTGGGCGCCATTCATGGAAGTGGGTGACATCAAGGTCAACAGCTACACGGACGATCGCCAGGCCCGTTGGCGCCTGGGTATCCAGTACAACTTCCTGTAAGGGCAACCGCCCGACCATGCCGGTGTCGTTGCACCACGGCACCCTCATGCAGTTTCAGCAAAAGGCATCCGACAATGACCACGACCAACCGCAAACCCTTCAACCGCCTGCTGCTCACCGGCGCCGCCGGCGGGCTCGGGCAAGTGCTTCGCCAAGCACTGCAAGCACACGCCAACCTCGTGCGCGTATCAGACATCAGCCCCATGGCAGCGGCTGCGGGCGAGCATGAGCAAGTCATCAACTGCGACCTGGCCGACAAGGCCGGCGTATTGGCCCTGGCCGAGGATGTGGACGCCATCGTGCACCTGGGCGGCATCTCCACCGAGCGTGCCTTCGAAGAGATTCTGCAAGCCAACATCGTCGGCACCTTCCACATCTATGAGGCCGCCCGAAAGCACGGCATCAAGCGCGTGGTGTTCGCCAGCTCGAACCATGTCACCGGCTTTTACCCTCAAGGCGAACAGGTAGATGCGCATTCGCCGCGCCGACCAGACTGCTACTACGGGTTGTCGAAGGCCTACGGCGAAGACCTGGCCACGTTCTACTTCCACCGCTACGGCATCGAAACCGTCAGCCTGCGCATCGGCTCTTCATTCCCCGAACCACGCAATGTGCGCATGCTGTCCACCTGGCTGAGCTACGGCGACCTGGCGCATCTGGTAGATCGCGCATTGCTCGCCGAAAACGTCGGCCATACCGTGGTGTACGGTGTCTCAGCCAACCGCGACCTCTGGTGGAGCAACCGCCACGCCGCACACCTGGACTTCAATCCGAAGGACAGTGCCGAGCGCTTCCGCCCGGCCCTGGAGCAGCAGCCAAAGCCCGCTACAGATGACCCGACGGCCCACCTGCAAGGTGGCGCCTTCACCGCTGCCGGCCCTTTTGACGACTAAACCCTGATGGAGCGCGTAATTCTTCCATGACAGCCGAACTGATTACCGATGCACGCAATGCCACAGGCGAAAGCCCGGTCTGGCACCCGCAGGAAAATGCCTTGTACTGGGTAGATATACCGGCAGGCCGCCTGCACCGCTGGCAACCAGACGGCCAGACACATCACTGGGCCGCAGACGAAATGCTCGGCTGCATCGTCCGTAGCCAGCAAGGCCACTGGCTTGGGGCCATGGAGAGCGGGATCTTTCACCTCACCCCCCAGGCTGACGGTCGCCTGGTTGTCGACAAGCGCACCAGCGTCGAACACGCGAGGCCCGGCATGCGTTTCAATGACGGACGTTGTGACCGCCAGGGGCGCTTTTGGGCCGGTACGATGCAAACAAACATGGGCGCCGAGCCGGTGGGTGCGCTTTACCGATATGACGCAACGGCGGACGCAACGGTAAAGCCAATGCAAGCACGACTGGACGAGCTGATCGTGCCCAACGGCATGGCGTTCAGCCCGGACGGCAAAACACTGTATGTCTCCGACTCGCACCCCAGCGTTCAGCTGATCTGGGCCTTCGACTACGACATCGACAGCGGCACACCGCACAACCGCCGAATATTCGTCGACATGAACCAGCACCCCGGCCGACCGGACGGGGCTGCGGTAGATGCCGAGGGTTGCTACTGGATTTGCGCGATCGATGCCGGTCAGGTACTGCGCTTTACCCCCGAAGGGAAGCTGGATCGCGCCCTGCCGCTACCGGTAAAGAAACCGACCATGTGCGCATTCGGCGGCCCGCAGCTGGATACGCTGTTCGTGACGTCGATTCGCCCACAAGGCATCGACCTGAGCGACCAGCCCCTGGCCGGCGGCGTGTTCGCGCTCAACCCCGGCGTAAAGGGCTTGCCGGAGCCGATTGCCGGGGGCTGAAGCCTGGGTCGGTATTGGCTGCCACCAGGGGTATGCTCAGTAAGCAGCCTTGCTGGACATCCCCCTGCGACCTGCCCCAAGGCAAGTGACCGCAAAGGCAATCGCCAACGCCCCGGTACCCAACAGGAAAATCAGCTGCTGGTTGGAGCCCTCCACCAGCATGGCGATCAGCGCCGGCGTCACCGCTGCCGCCCCCATCAACGTGATGCTGACCAGCGGTGTGAGCTTGCCAGTCGGGTCGTTGGTGGTAATCAGCGCCATGTAGTACGACAACGACAGCACCCAACCAAAGTTGATCAGCAACAACGCAACGAACAGCTGCATTGGCGTGCGGGTATGCCCCGTAAGCATGGCGATGGAAATGAACACCGCCACCAGCCCTACGGCGATCATCAACTGGCGATTGACCCGCGCCCCCAGCAGGCTAGGCAGCCCCGCCCCGGGCAAACCACCCAGGGCCGACAGGCCGAATGCCCAGCCGATATCGACGCCGCTGATGCCCTGGTCTCGCGCCAACTGGTCGATGAAGCCCCATACGCAGTAGATGGCGATCTGCATGAACAGCATGCCCACCAGCGCAGTGCGCCCCGTGCGCGCCGAACCACTCTGGGCAGGTGAGGCTTCGCCACTGGCCAGCAACGCCGCCGGGCGACGCGGTAGCACCAGGCTGGCGCCGCAGATGAGCAAGTACCACAGGCCGAACGCGCACAAGGCGGTCACCGTGCCACTCTGCGCGGCCAGCAGCGGCAACCCTGCGGAAAACAACGAGTACTCGGGCGTTTGCAGCAACAGCATCAACCCGAACGAACGGTCCTGGTTGGGCAAGCGGCCCAGCGTGGACACCGCATAGGCATACACCAGCCCCGCACAGGTGCCGGCCGCCAGGCGCACGATCAGCAGCACGGTGTTGGTGGTGGCAAAGGCGGTCGCGATGCTCAATGCCACGCACAGCGCGCCAACGAACAGGCACAGGCTGCGCCCGCCATGGCGCTTCATCAGCACCGGGCAAAGCAAGGTGCCCAGGGTCATGCCGATCATCTCGACCGACACCACCCAGCCCTGCTGATCGAGTGACAGGCTCAGCTGCTCTGTGACCAAACCCATGAAGATGGGTTGTACGCCACAGACGATGAAGGAAGTACAGGCGATGAAAATCAGCGCGGCACGCAGCAGCTTGGCATCTTGCGTCATGGGGACCCCGACACGGCATTTGTTTTTATTGTGTGTGGCGACCTGCCCGAAAGGCGCCGTAGCTGGCGGCGAGGCGGGTCTCGGTGGCAATCGTGGGCCGACATTGCGGGCTTTGAAAGTTAATTATCGGCATCCACGTCAGTGGGCTTTTTAATACAGGTCAGCATCCCTGCCTGCATCCAGAAATGCACTGCACCCGATCCTGATAATTAATTGGAGACAGGCCCGCATCCCCCCTACCGTGGTACGTCACCCAAGCCTCCGTAAAAAAGGCCCGATCATGAACGACCGTGAGTTCATCAACGCTATCGATGCCGATGGCAAACCCCTGCACATTGCCGTAACCAACGGCCGCATCACCCACATCGGCCCGCAACGCGCCAGCACCCCAGCCCGTGAAACCATCGACCTCGAAGGCCTGCTGGTGCTGCCAGGCTTTGTCGATGGCCACATTCACCTGGACAAGAGCTTTGTCGGCGACCGCTGGCGACCGCACCAACCCGTGGCCAGCCTGCGCGAGCGCCTGGCCGTGGAAAAACGCGAACTGGCCAGTGCCCCACCCATCGTCGAGCGCGCCGATGCACTGATGTGCCAAGCTGCCTCGTTCGGCACCCTGGCGATGCGCTGCCACGTGGACGTAGACGCCACCACCGGCCTGACCAACCTGCACGCCATGCTCCAAGCCCGGGACAAGTGGAAAGACCTGCTCGACATCGAGCTGGTGGCCTTCCCTCAGGCCGGTGTGGTGACCTGCCCCGGTACGGCTGAAGTGATGGAAGCGGCCATCCGCGAAGGCGTGCAGGTGGTCGGCGGCATCGACCCCACCACACTGGATGGCGACGCCGACGCCCAACTGGACATCGTGTTCGGTATCGCCGAGCGTCATGGCGTGAAGGTTGATATCCACCTGCACGAACCCGGCGACATCTGCATCGCTCAGCTCCAACGCATCGCTGCGCGCACCCAGGCACTGGGCATGCAAGGCCTGGTGGCGGTCAGCCACGCCTATGGCCTGGGCGACGTATCCGATGCTGTTGTCGACCGCACGGCCGAAGTGCTGGCCGGCGCAGGCATCTCCATCATGACCAACGCCCCCGGCGAACATGCGTTTCCACCCGTACTGCGCCTGCGTGACGGCGGCGTGCGGGTATTTACCGGCAACGACAACATCCAGGACGCCTGGTGGCCCTACGGCAATGGCGACATGCTGCAAAGGGCCATGCTGGTCAGCTACCGCTCGGGCTTCAATACCGATGAGGAGCTGCGGGTTGCGCTGGAAATGGCGACCGAAGCCAGTGCCGGGGTGATGGGCAAGCAGGACTATGGGTTGAAGGTTGGTAACGAGGCCAGCTTCGTTCTGTTCAGGGCACCGAATGCTGCTGCGGCGGTGGCAGCGGCCATTCATGAACGGATGATCGTGCGCCACGGCGCGTTCTGGGGCAGGCCTGCACAGTTGCAGTTGAAGGCTGCGCAGTTCGCCACGGAAATCCACCGTTAAAACCCCTGGCAGAGCACAGATTTTAAGCCCTGCGCGCCCCCTTGTGGGAGCGGGCAAGCCCGCGAAGCAGGCGGCGCGGTGGATGGCACGGGCTTCGCCCGTGTTCGCGGGCATGCCCGCTCCCACAGTGATCGCGAAAGCTTTCAGATTTGAGCAAGACAGTTGCTCCCACAAAGTACGCGACTCGGTTTCAGACTTTGCACTCTGAGCGAAGGCGCATTCTTACTCCGCCTCAGCCCGCAAGATCCCGATCAGGATTTCAGCCAGCGCCACGACCATAGGGTCTGCGGTAGGCCGATGAAAAATCGCCGCCTCGAACACCTTGATAGGCTTGAACCCCTGCTCCGCCCCGAGCACTCGATGCCCACCCGTCACTACCCGCGACGGCAAGAGGCTAACCCCTAACCCGTTAGCCACCGCCTCCTGAATCCCCGCCAGGCTCGAACTGGTAAAAGCGATCCGCCAACTGCGCCCCATTGCCTCGACGGCACCGATCATGTCATCCCGGTACAACCCGCGTGGCGGAAAGGTCACCAGCGGAATCGGGTCCTGGGCAAAACACGGGTACTGCGCACTGTCGATCCATTCGATGCGCTCCGGCTGGCACGCATTGGCCTCACGGCTGTGGCGCCGCTGCTTGATCAGCACCAGGTCCAGCTCGCCACGGTCATAGGTGCTCATCAAGTCCCGGCTAAGCCCTCCGGTAATTTCCAGTTTTACCGTCGGGTTGCGGCGGTTGAACGCCGCCAGCGCCTGCATCGTCTTGCCCGCGACAAAATCGTCCGGCAGGCCGATGCGCACGGTCACCGTCACCCCGCCCGACATGGCTTCGGTCAACTGGCTGCTCACCGCCAGCAGGTGCCGCGCATACCCCAGCAGGGTTTCCCCCGCATCGGTCGGGTGCACCTCGCGGTTGCTGCGGTCGAGCAGCTGCTGGCCGACCATTTCCTCCAGCCGGCGCACCTTCTGGCTGACCGTGGACTGGGTGGAGTGCAGGCGCGCGGCAGCGGTGGTGAAACTGCCGCAGTCGGCCACCATGACCACGGTGCGGAGCATGTCCAGGTCATAGATGGCGCGGTTGGGTTTGATGGAGTCTGGCATTTGACGGGTTCAGCTTTCTGGATGGGGCTGGGTACATGATGCCTGAAGCTGGAGTGCATGATGCATTGCCCGAGGGCACGGCATGCCTTGTACGCATGCACGAACCGTTTCGCGCACCCGATCTTGTGCTCAAGCTGCAGCGGCCCCCTTCCCCTCGCCACTGACCTCGAACTGCCCCACCAGTTTCTGCAGCTTGCCAGCATCCACCCGCACCTTCTGCGCGCTGCTCTGCAGCACCACCGCGGTCTGCTGCATCTCGCTGGAGGACTGGTTGACCTGCTCGATGGTCTTGCCATATTCCACGCTTCGCCGGTTGAGCTGCTGGATGATGGCGAACATGCTTTCCACGGCCTGGTGCAGTTGGACGTTCTCGGACGAAGCGTCTTCGGCAAGGCGCAGGCTGTTGTCCACGTCCTGTACGCCCTGCTCCATGAAACTGACGGCCTGGCGGGTTTCGCCCTGTAGGCTCTCGACCATGTGGCGAATGTCTTCGGCCGCGCGCGCGGTTCGCGCGGCCAGGCTGCGCACCTCGTCGGCCACCACCGCAAAACCACGACCATGCTCGCCGGCGCGCGCCGCCTCGATGGCGGCATTGAGCGCCAGCAGGTTGGTCTGGTTGGTGATGTCGCTGATCAGCCCGGTGATGTTGTCGATCTCGACCATGCGGCTGTCAAGCCGCTGCACGCTGGATGACGAGCGCGCCACCACATCGCGAATGGACTGGGTGCCTGCCTGCACCGCCAGAAACTGCTCGCGGGCACGGCTGACCACCTCATCCATGGCCTGCTTCATCTGTTCGGCGCTGACCGACGCCTGCTGCAGTTCGCCAAGCTGCTCCTCCATGATGATCATCATCTGATGCACCGCATCAGCCACATCGGCGGAGCTCACGCTGGCCGCCTGGCTGCGCCCGAGCATCATCTGGTTGGTACTGCCGACCGTGCGGCTGGCCTTGACCACCTGGCCCACCACCGCGTCCAGGCGGTCGATGAAACTGTTGATCCAGCGCGCCATATCGCCGCTCTCGTCATTGCCCAGGGTGCTGGTGTCCAGGCGCTGACGCAGGTTGCCTTCACCCTCGGCGATGGTACGCAGCACGCCGCTCATGCCATTAAGCCTGGCAGCCAGGCGCTTGGGCCCAAATACGCCGAACAACAGCGTGGCGCCGAGCATGCTCAAGCCCAGAACAACATCGTTCAGCCCTTGCGCCAGGCCGGCATAGTGCTGCACCAGGTAGTTGCAGCCGAACAACCCGGCCATGGTCGCCACATAGGGTTTCATCAACCCATGACTCAGCGAGCGGCGGCGGTAGACCTCCTCCAGGTCGGCTTCGCACATCATGCCCCAGCGGTCAGGCGAGCCCGGCAACTGGAACGTTACGCCCTTGCCGACCACTGGTACGTGGCGGTAATCCGAGTAACCCGGGTAGGTCACGAACAGGTTGGCACCACGCCTGATGGTTTCCCTTACCCCAGGGTGCAGTTCGCGCGTGGAGGGGTCGGTGAAGCGCAGTTCCAGTTCGGTATGGCGCTGGACCTGTACGGTGGACCAAGGCGTGTGCACTCCACTTTTGAGGTTTTCGCCGTGGGTGAAGGTGCCGTCCTCGAAGCGCGAGCGCGACAGGGCCGTGCCGGGCTGGATCGCCGGGTCGAAGCGCGACTGCGCCATGAACAGGTAGTTGTCGCCCGACTCGGCGAAAATATGCCCGGCCTCGCGCTGGATCAGGTCACCCAGAACATCGTTGGGTACCCGACCGCACAGGCAGCCAAGGACTTTACCGCCAGCCTTCACCGGCTGGTAGAACATCAGCGTCACTTCGTCGTGGAAGCGTGACGACGACGGGCCGATGCGCAGGGTCAGCGGGTCGCTGTAAGGGCCATGCAGAAAGGGCGCCTTCAGCCCTTGGGCCAGCGCTGCAGTCTGCTCGATACGTGGCGTACCACGTTGTGGCCAGGTCGAGGTGATGATGCTGCCCGCAGCATCGACGACAAACAACTCGGAAAAGTCTTCGGCCTGCGCCAGTTTGTCCCGCAGCAGCGTGCTATCGGGTTGAGCGAACCCTTGCGCGAGTTGTTCTGCAAGTTCAGCCAAATGCTCCCAGTGCTCGTTCGCCCAGTCATGCAACAAACGCATGCGGGTCTGGGCAATGGCTTCGAAGGTTTGTTCGATCTGCGGGTAGCTCGCCCGGTTCAGGCGACATGCCCAGCCCATGCTGAGCTTTCCGGTTTTACCGAACCAGGGCAACCAGCCCTTCTCACTCGATGACAACGCCATCGAACCACTGGAAAGCGACATTATCTTCACCATACGCGACATCGGATGGCAATCTGATAGCAATTCGCACGCCAACGGCGGGAGCGGTGATAAATGGGGAATTCAAGTCATTGAATGCACAGCACTTGTGCAAGAAAGGTTATGCCAGGCCCTGCATGCACCAACGAGGCGCAAACCCGCTGAAATCGGGCCCTTGTCCGAAATGTGACAAATAGCCACCAGAACTGCTCGCACATCGCACAACAGTTCGATAATCGCACAAATTCCGCTAAACCCCCTCTACTGTTGCCCTATCTTGCGGCACGCTATAGCGAAAGTCAGCAACCCATTTCAAGCGCTGACAGGCCTGATCGCTTCAACGCGCCGGCCAGCCCGACAACCCTACTCCAGGAACAACCAGGAGCTCGCCTTGATCAACAAAACGTACGAGTCCATCGCCAGCGCGGTGGAAGGGATCACCGACGGTTCGACCATCATGGTCGGTGGCTTCGGCACAGCCGGCATGCCGTCCGAGCTGATCGATGGCCTGATCGCAACCGGTGCCCGCGACCTGACCATTATCAGCAACAACGCCGGTAACGGCGAGATCGGCCTGGCCGCCCTGCTCATGGCGGGCAGCGTGCGCAAGGTGGTCTGCTCGTTCCCGCGCCAGTCCGACTCCTACGTGTTCGACGAACTGTACCGGGCCGGCAAGATCGAACTGGAAGTCGTACCACAAGGTAACCTGGCCGAGCGCATCCGCGCAGCAGGTTCGGGCATTGGTGCGTTTTTCTCGCCGACCGGCTACGGCACCCTGCTGGCCGAAGGCAAGGAAACCCGTGAAATCGACGGCCGCATGTACGTGCTGGAAATGCCGCTGCACGCCGACTTTGCGCTGATCAAGGCGCACAAGGGTGACCGTTGGGGCAACCTGACCTACCGCAAGGCCGCCCGTAACTTCGGCCCGATCATGGCCATGGCTGCCAAGACCGCCATCGCCCAGGTCGACCAGGTTGTCGAACTCGGTGAACTGGACCCGGAACACATCATCACCCCGGGTATCTTCGTCCAGCGCGTGGTTGCCGTTTCCGGTGCTGCCGCTTCTTCGATTGCCAACGCTGTCTGAGGCCTGCCATGACCATCACCAAAAAGCTCTCCCGCACCGAGATGGCCCAGCGCGTGGCCGCAGACATCCAGGAAGGCGCGTACGTAAACCTGGGTATCGGCGCCCCCACCCTGGTGGCCAACTACCTGGGCGACAAGGAAGTCTTCCTGCACAGCGAGAACGGCCTGCTGGGCATGGGCCCAAGCCCTGCGCCGGGCGAGGAAGACGATGACCTGATCAACGCCGGCAAGCAGCACGTGACTCTGCTGACCGGTGGTGCCTTCTTCCACCATGCCGACTCGTTCTCGATGATGCGTGGCGGCCACCTGGACATCGCCGTACTGGGCGCCTTCCAGGTGTCGGTCAAGGGCGACCTGGCCAACTGGCACACCGGCGCCGAAGGTTCGATCCCGGCCGTAGGCGGCGCGATGGACCTGGCCACCGGCGCCCGCCAGGTGTTCGTGATGATGGACCACCTGACCAAGACCGGCGAAAGCAAGCTGGTGCCCGAATGCACCTACCCGCTGACCGGCATTGCGTGCGTCAGCCGCATCTACACCGACCTGGCCGTACTGGAAGTGACGCCTGAAGGGCTGAAAGTGGTCGAGATTTGTGCAGATATCGACTTTGACGAGTTGCAGAAGCTGAGCGGTGTGCCGCTGATCAAGTGATCTTGCGTATTGGCTTACGCGGACCTTTGTAGGAGCGGCCTTGTGCCGCGAAGGGGCTGCAAAGCAGCCCCAGCAATAGTTGATGTTACGCCAAAACCCGGGGGCCGCTTTGCAGCCGGACTAGCCACGCTGGCATCGCAGAGCCCAGACTTGCCAGCGACGGTCCGACACCGCCCTAGAAATCCACCTTGCCCCGACCCGCCTTGACAGTGCTCCGCCTGGCTTTCCCTTCAAGCCGGCGGGTCTTCGAGCCGAGGGTCGGTTTGGTGGGGCGGCGTTTCTTTTCGGTCTTGCCGGCAGCGATGATCAACTCGCCAAGACGCGCCAGTGCGTCAGCACGGTTCTGCTCCTGGGTGCGGTATTGTTGGGCCTTGAAGATCAATACACCGTCGCCGGTGATGCGACTGTCACGCAGCGCCAGCAGCCGCTCCTTGTAATACTCAGGCAACGATGAGGCCGGGATGTCGAAGCGCAGATGCACGGCGCTGGACACCTTGTTGACATTCTGCCCACCCGCGCCTTGCGCGCGGATGTAGGTCAGTTCGATTTCGGCATCCGGCAGATGCACGTTATTGGAGATGGTCAGCATGGTATGGCCCTTGTCATTGCCGCCATTATCACAGCCTTGGCCGCGCTCCCATAGGACAATGCACGATTCCTTGCTATCCCCACCCAAGATGATGTCTATCTGTGTCGAAAAATCAGAATTTTTCGCTTTCTTGTAGGGCATTTCCCAAAGATACTGTTGCCGCCTATTTTCCGTTGCGGGTGCCCTGTTGGGGCTCTAGTCTGGGCCGGTCGCCGCTCATCAGCGACACGGCTTTGACAGGCCGTAACGGTATATAGGTTCTGCGGCGCCCTCAATGGCGGCTGCGCGTGGGGCACGCTTGCGTGCGCCGGAACTTCCTATATCCGCCGGTCTGTCAACCCACGCACAGCTGCCACCTAACCTGTTTGACAGCGGGATCGGCGCAGCCTATCTGGAGATATAGGAATGTTAAAGATGGTCCCCGACCCACCCCACACCCTCCACTCCCTCGAAGACACCCTCATCCAAGCTGCGGAATATGCCGTCTGCGCGCTAGCCATTTCGCAACAAGCGATGCTGATGCAGCCCAAGTCACCTGCAGCGGTACTGATGATGGCGACGACCCATGAACTTGAGTCCCTGCGCTCGTTACTTGAGTCCGCATTGATTCAGGTACAGGTGCCGAACGAGCTGCGAATGCAGCACTGAGCCGATCAGGGAGATGGACCCATGACTACAGACGAATCGACCGAACAAACCACAGTAGGCAAGACCACGTTCTACCAAGGTGAAAACCAGACACACCCACTGTTTCGCATCGAAGCCGGAATTCCCTGCAAAAGCGCCCGGGAGCAATCTTCGGAGTTGATGGGGTACGTGCGGGAGCTGACGATTATCGGGTTGATGGATGAGAAACCGATGATGATCTGGGCTGCTCATTATCTGAGTGCGCTGGCCAAGGCACTGATGGATGATGCCGAGCTGGGCATGATGCGCTGACTTGCCTGGCCAGCCAGGCGGGGTACAAAAAGCCTCTCACGTTGGCTCGTTAAGCACCTACTGCTCCAACCCAGTCCAAAAAGCCCCAGCATCTCTGCCGGGGCTTTGGCTGGGCTCAGAAGCTGTCAGGTGGGCTCTTTTCGAACTTCCACTTGGTCATCTTTTTGGCAGCGTGGAAGCTCTTGCAGTTGGCGATGAACTCATTGCGGTCCCACTCCCTGGAGAGGCTCGCCAGGATTTGCTCATAGGTTTCACCCGAGCAATTCGCTTCGTTGGGTTCAGGCACCCTGTCTTCGGCAATGGCTGTAAGGCTCACGGCAACGCCAAGCGCTGCAACCAGACGTGCAAAAGGCACACTGGGCATTCACTCACTCCTTTGAATGGACCCGCTCCAGAAGCCCGTTTTACAGGCCCCAAAAACGCAAAAAGCCCTGAATAATCAGGGCTTTGAATATGGCGGAAGCGTAGAGATTCGAACTCTAGGATAGTTGCCCATCGACGGTTTTCAAGACCGTTGCCTTAAACCACTCGGCCACGCTTCCAGCTCGTTTTGCGGCCGCCATAATACCGTAATGAAACACGCTGTCAAACTCTCTGTGTCGCGGGTTGCAGGAGCTCTGTTAGACTCCTAGCATCTGAACGTCTGAAACCACAGGTTTTACCAAGGAGTGTCGCCATGCGCGAACAGGATTACGCCGTCCACCACGGCCAGCAGGTCGAGCAGCAGGAGATCAGCAAGGTCCTGCGCAACACGTACAGCCTGCTGGCGCTTACCCTCGCCTTCAGCGGTGTCATGGCATTCGTTGCCCAGCAGATGCGCGTCGGCTACCCGAACGTGTTCGTGGTGCTGATCGGCTTCTACGGGCTGTTCTTCCTGACCAACAAGCTGCGTGATTCAGCCTGGGGCCTGGTGTCTACCTTCGCCCTCACCGGTTTCATGGGCTTCATCCTCGGCCCTATCCTGAACCGTTACCTGGGCATGGCCGGTGGCGCTGAAGTGGTGAGCTCTGCGTTTGCCATGACTGCGCTGGTGTTTGGTGGTCTGTCGGCCTATGTGCTGATCACCCGCAAGGACATGAGCTTCCTCAGCGGTTTCATCACCGCAGGCTTCTTCGTGTTGCTGGGTGCTGTCGTTGCCAGCTTCTTCTTCCAGATCAGCGGCCTGCAACTGGCGATCAGCGCTGGCTTCGTGCTGTTCTCGTCGGTCTGCATCCTGTTCCAGACCAGCGCGATCATTCATGGCGGCGAGCGTAACTACATCATGGCGACCATCAGCTTGTATGTGTCGATCTACAACCTGTTTGTCAGCCTGCTGCAGCTGTTTGGCATCATGGGTCGTGATGACTGATTGATTGCTGTGTGAGAAAGCCCGCTTCGGCGGGCTTTTTTGTGGGTTTTCGAAAGGGGACTGGGGTCCGGGGTGTACGTCGATAGAGGTTCAGCGCCTGATAAATCGAGCGCCGCGCGGGCGGCGCTCGATTTCTGCCCCTCCCTATAACTCAGGGAGGACACCTGCCCCTCAAATCAAAACCCTGCCAACCGCAATTGCTGACTAAAAAGTCAGATAATCAGGCAGATGCTCGCCGATCATGCAGACATCGTGCTTTTCTCTACCGCAATCGCTCATCACCCCGTAGAATGCGCTCCTTTTTTCTTCCGGGGCGGCTTTCAGCAATGAGCTCACAAGAACACAGCCCAGGCGCAGCGGCGCCTGCCAATGAACTGGTGCTTGGCCTGGAGGACAAGCCACGGCTGCTGATCGGCCTGCTGGCTGCCCTGCAGCACCTGCTGGCGATCATCGTGCCGATCGTCACCCCTGGCCTGCTGATCTGCCAGGCGCTGGGCGTTTCTGCGCGTGATACCAACCTGATCGTTTCCATGTCGCTGGTGATCTCGGGTATCGCCACCTTCGTCCAGTGCAAGCGCTTTGGCCCGTTCGGCGCCGGGCTGCTGATCGTGCAGGGCACCAGCTTCAACTTCGTTGGCCCACTGATTGCGGGCGGCGCGCTGATGGTCAAGCAAGGCACGCCGGTAGAAGGTGTGATGGCAGCCATCTTCGGCGTGGTGATTGCGGGCTCGTTCGTGGAGATGGGCGTGTCGCGCATCCTGCCGTTCGTCAAACGCCTGATCACCCCGCTGGTGACCGGTATCGTGGTGCTGATGATCGGCCTGACCTTGATCAAGGTCGGCCTGATCAGCATGGGCGGTGGCTTTGGCGCCATGGCCAATGGCACCTTTGCCAATGGCGATAACCTGCTGCTGTCGGGCGTGGTGCTGGCGATCATCGTGATCCTCAACCGCGTACCCGTAGTGTGGATGCGCAGTTGCGCCATCGTCATCGCCCTGGCGGTCGGTTACGCGCTGGCCGGCTACATGGGCCGCCTGGACTTCACCGGCATGCATGAAGCCGCGCTGTTCCAGGTGCCGACCCCGCTGCACTTTGGCCTGGGCTTCTCGTGGGCGCTGTTCATTCCGATGCTGGTGATTTACCTGGTGACTTCGCTGGAAGCCATCGGTGACGTTACCGCCACCAGCAAGGTGTCGCGCCAGCCGGTCGAAGGGCCGGTGTGGATGCAGCGGATCAAAGGTGGCGTGCTGGTCAACGGTGCCAACTCGCTGCTGGCCGGTGTGTTCAACACCTTCCCCAGCTCGATCTTTGCCCAGAACAACGGGGTGATTCAGCTGACCGGTATTGCCAGCCGCCACATCGGCATGTGGATTGCCGTGATGCTGGTGCTGCTGGGGCTGTTCCCAAGCGTTGCCGGGGTGATCCAGGCGGTGCCGGAGCCGGTGCTGGGTGGTGCGGCCATGGTGATGTTCGGGGCGGTTGCGGCTTCGGGTATCAACATTCTGGCCAGCACCCGGCTGGACCGTCGTGCACTGCTGATCATTGCCGTGTCGTTGGCGCTGGGCCTGGGCGTGGCGCAGGTGCCGGAGTTCCTGGCGCATATGCCGGCGGCGATTCGCAATGTGCTGGAGTCGGGTGTGGCTACCGGGGGGATCTGTGCGCTGGTGCTGAACTGGTTCTTGCCGGAGAGCAAGGAGCAGGGTTGAGTCTTGTGTCCTTCTGACAGGGCCATGAGGCTGATTTGCAGCCCATCGCGACACAAGGCCGCTCCTACAGGGGTCGCGTAGGACACACGGATACATAGAAAGCCCGCGCCGCTTGCACAAGCGGGCGCGGGCTTTTTTGCTTTATCATGGCAGCATTCCTTTGCATGAGTTAGCCATGAAATTCGCTATCGCGGTGTTCTCCCCGGCCCATGCGCCCTCCTCGCGGCGTGCCTTGCGCTACGCCGAGGCGGTACTGGCCGGCGGGCATGAGATTGCCCGGCTGTTTTTCTATCAGGACGGGGTGCACAGTGCCTCGGCCAACGTGGTCGCGCCCCAGGACGAACTGGACGTGGCAGGCCAATGGCGTACCTTTATCCAGACCCACCAGCTGGACGCGGTGGTGTGTATCGCCGCGGCCCTGCGCCGTGGCGTGCTCGACGAGGCTGAAGCCAACCGTTACCAGCGCCCGGCCGTGAACCTGCCCAAACCGTGGGAACTGTCGGGGCTTGGCCAGCTGCATGAAGCGGCGCAGGTTGCCGACCGCCTTGTCTGCTTCGGAGGCGACTGAAATGGCCAAATCCTTGTTGATCATCAGCCGTCAGGCCCCGTGGAACGGCCCATCAGCCCGCGAAGCACTGGACATTGCCCTGGCCGGCGGCGCGTTCGACCTGCCGCTGGGCATGCTGTTCCTGGACGACGGCGTGTTCCAGCTCGCCCCGGCGCAGCAACCTACCGCTGTGCAACAGAAGAACCTGGCCGCCAACCTGCAGGCACTGCCAATGTTCGGTGTCGAAGAACTGTTTGCCTGCAGCCACAGCCTCAACCGCCGCGGCCTGGCAGCCGATGCCCTGGCACTGCCGGTGCAAGTGCTCGACGACGCGGCACTGGCCGCGCTGATCGCCCGTTTCGACCAGGTGGTAACGCTCTGATGACAACCCTGCATGTAATTGCCCACTCCCCGTTTGGCGACGAGCGCTTGGCCAGCTGCCTGCGCCTGCTCGGCACCGACGACGCGTTGCTGCTGTGCGGCGATGCGGTGTATGCCCTGCGCAGCGGCAGCGAGCCGCATCGCCAACTGCAAGCTGCCAGCCTGGCCCGGCGCCTGTTCGCCCTGGATGAGGATGTGCAAGCTCGCGCGGTCGGCAACGACTTGGCCAAAGCCGTGGACTACGCCGGGTTCGTCGAACTGTCGCTGCATTACGACAAGGTCAACAGCTGGCTATGAGTACGCTCAACGTTGGCGATCAAGCGATCGCCCTGGACAAGGACGGCTTTCTGGTCGACCTGCAAGACTGGTCCCGCGCCGCCGCCGAGGCTTTGGCCGAGCGCGAGGGTATCCCGTTGACGGCGGACCATTGGGAAATCCTCGAACTGCTGCGCCAGTTCTACCAGGAATACCAGCTGTCCCCGGCCACGCGCCCACTGATCAAGTACACGGCCCTGAAGCTGGGCCCGGAAAAGGGCAACAGCCCTCACCTGAACCGCCTGTTCAATGGCACCCCCGCCAAACTTGCCGCCAAGCTGGCGGGCCTGCCCAAGCCGACCAACTGCATATGACCCAGCCCCTCTTGAAAGAAGTTCGCCCGCTCACGCTTGAAACCCCTGCCGAGCACCCGTTCGCCGAATTCGTGCGCATTCTCGGCAAAGGCAAGCGCGGCGCGCGCGGCCTGACCCGTGAAGAGGCCCGCGCGGCCATGACCCTGCTGCTGGAAGGCAAGGTCGAGGACACCCAGCTGGGCGCCTTCCTCATGCTGCTGCGCCACAAGGAAGAAAGCGCCGAAGAGCTGGCCGGCTTCACCGAGGCCCTGCGCGCCCACCTGCAGGCGCCGAGCATTGCGGTGGACCTGGACTGGCCCACTTACGCCGGCAAGAAGCGCCACCTGCCCTGGTACCTGCTGGCGGCCAAGTGCCTGGCCGGCAATGGCGTGCGCATCCTGATGCACGGCGGTGGCGCGCATACCGCCGGGCGGATGTATACAGAGCAACTGCTCGACCTGTTGCAGATCCCGCTGTGCCGCGACTGGGCTGCTGTGGGCAATACACTGGACCAGCATCACCTGGCGTTTTTCCCGCTGCACGACTGGGCGCCGCAGTTGCAGCGCATGATCGACCTGCGCAACACCTTGGGCCTGCGCTCGCCCATCCACTCACTGGCCCGGGTGCTCAACCCGCTGGGCGCACGCTGTGGCCTGCAAAGCATCTTCCACCCGGGTTACCAGGCCGTGCACCGTGAGGCCAGCCGCCTGCTGGGCGACCATGCCGTGGTGATCAAGGGCGATGGCGGTGAGATCGAAGTCAACCCCGATGTCATCAGCCACCTCTACGGGACGACGGCGGGCGAAGCATGGGACGAAGAATGGCCAGCGCTGAGCGAGCGCCGCCATGTCAAACCGGCCAGCCTGCAGGCCGAGCACTTGCTGGCGTTCTGGCGCGGTGAAGTGGAAGACAGTTATGGCGAAAAAGCCCTGATCGCGACCATGGCCCTGGCCCTGCGTGGCCTGGGGCAAGACCGCGAGCAGGCGTTCGCGACAGCGCAAGGCTATTGGGATACGCGCAATAGATCGATTTAGCCGATAATAGCACCCCGATCTTTGCGCTATTTGTTCGAACGATTTGGCCTAGACTGGGCTCCAACGACAAACAACTTTGTTTCAGGAGCTCACCATGGGCCTTTTGATCGACGGCCGCTGGCACGACCAGTGGTATGAAAACGGCAAGGACGGCACGTTCAAACGCGAAAACGCCCAGCGCCGCAATCAGCTGCCCGCCCCCGAGGCCGGCCGTTACCACCTGTACGTCTCGCTGGCCTGCCCATGGGCCCACCGCACCCTGATCTTGCGCGCCCTCAAAGGCCTTGAGCCATTGATCGATGTGTCGGTGGTCAGCTGGCTGATGCAAGACCATGGCTGGACCTTTGACCAGCAGCAAGGCTCCAGCGGTGACCACCTCGATGGCCTGCAGTACCTGCACCAGCGCTATACCCAGGATGACCCACACTACACCGGCCGCGTGACTGTGCCGGTACTGTGGGACAAGAAAGAGAAACGCATCGTCAACAATGAATCGTCGGAGATCATCCGCATCTTCAACAGCGCGTTCAACGAATTGACCGGCAATACCCTGGACCTCTACCCCGAGGCACTGCGCCCGACCATCGAAGCACTGAACGAGCGCATCTACCCAGCGGTGAACAACGGCGTATACCGCGCAGGCTTTGCCACCACGCAGGACGCCTACGAGGCTGCGTTCGACGACGTGTTCAACGAGCTGGATTCTCTGGAGGACGTGCTGAGCCGCAACCGTTACCTGGCCGGTGAGTACCTGACCGAGGCCGATGTACGCCTGTTTACCACGCTGGTGCGCTTCGACGCGGTGTACCACGGGCACTTCAAGTGCAACCTGCGCCGCCTCAGCGACTACCACAACCTGTCAAACTGGCTGCGTGAGCTGTACCAGTGGCCAGGGGTGGCGGGCACGGTGGATATGGAGCATATCCAGAAGCACTATTACATGAGCCACAAGACCATCAACCCGACCGGGATCGTGCCTAAAGGGCCTTTGCAGGACTTTGGCTTGCCGCATGATCGGGAGAAGTTGGTAGGGAAAGGGATCTGGCAGGCTTGAGATAGCCGGGGCTGCTTTGCAGCCCATTCGCAGCACAAGGCTGCACCTACAGGAATCACGTCGGGCTTCACGCGATCCCTGTGGGAGCAGCCTTGTGCTGCGAATGGGCCGCAAAGCGGCCCCAACAATGTCAGCTGTTTTGCGAACCTTCGAACCAGGCCAGCTTGTCACGCAACTGCACCACTTCCCCCACAATCACCAGGGTCGGCGCATGCACTTCATGCCGGGCCACCAAGTCTGGCAAGTCCGCCAAGGTACCGGTAAACACTCGCTGGTTACGCGTAGTCCCCTGCTGCACCAACGCCGCCGGGGTACTTGCCGCCCGCCCATGGCGAATCAGCTCGGCGCAGATGGTCGGCAAACCAACCAATCCCATGTAGAACACAAGGGTCTGGGACGGCGCCACCAGGTCATTCCACGGCAGGTTGCTGGTGCCATCCTTCAGGTGCCCGGTGACGAAGCGCACCGACTGGGCGTAGTCGCGGTGAGTCAGCGGAATCCCGCCATACGCGGAGCAGCCACTGGCCGCGGTAATGCCCGGCACCACCTGGAACGGAATGCCATGCTCGGCAAGCTCTTCGATCTCTTCGCCACCCCGACCGAAGATGAACGGATCACCACCCTTCAGGCGCAACACGCGCTTGCCCTGCTGGGCCAGGTCGACCAGCAGGCGGTTGATCTGGTCCTGGGGCACGGAGTGGTCAGCACGGCGCTTGCCCACGTAGATCCGCTCGGCATCACGCCGGCACATCTCGATAATGGCAGGCGCCACCAGGCGGTCGTACAGCACCACGTCGGCCTGCTGCATCAGGCGCAAAGCGCGGAAGGTGAGCAGGTCCGGATCACCCGGGCCCGCCCCTACCAGGTACACCTCACCGCCCTGCTGCAGTGGCGCGCCTTCTACCATCGCCTGCAACAAGCGCTCGGCTTCAGCGCCCTGCCCGGCCAGCTGGCGCTCGGCAATCGGCCCCTGGAACACCGTCTCCCAGAAGCCGCGACGCTGGTTGACGTCCGGGTACAAGGCTTTCACCTTGTGCCGGAAACGCGCAGCCAGCCCGGCCAGCTCACCATAGGCTGCGGGGATCCACGCCTCCAGCTTGGCGCGAATCAGACGCGCCAGGACCGGGGCGTCACCGCCACTGGATACCGCAATCACCAGCGGTGAGCGGTCGACGATCGCCGGGAAGATCACCGTGCACAGGGCCGGCGCATCCACCACGTTGACCGGCAGGCTGAGGGCCTGGGCATCGGCCGACACCTGAGCGTTCAGCCCAGGGTCGTCGGTAGCCGCGATCACCAGCCGGCAACCGACCAGGTCGGCTGCCTGATAGCCACGCACCAGCACCTCACCGCCACCTTCGCGGGCCAACGCGGCCAACTGGCCGTCGACGTCCGGCGCTACCACGCGCAGCACGCTACCGGCATCCGCCAGCAGGCGCGCCTTGCGCAAGGCGATCTCCCCACCGCCGACGACCAGCACGCGGCCGCCCTGCAGCTTGTGGAACAGTGGCAGGTAATCCATTTAGCGGATGACCTCGACGCCGCCCATGTACGGCTTGAGCACGTCCGGTACACGGATGGAACCGTCGGCCTGCTGGTAGTTTTCCAGCACGGCAACCAGGGTACGGCCTACGGCCAGGCCGGAGCCGTTGAGGGTGTGCACCAGCTCTGGCTTGCCGGTTTCCGGGTTGCGCCAGCGGGCCTGCATGCGGCGCGCCTGGAAGTCGCCACAGTTGGAGCACGAGCTGATTTCGCGGTACTTGTCCTGGCTCGGCACCCACACTTCCAGGTCGTAGGTTTTCACTGCACCAAAGCCCATGTCACCGGTGCACAAGGCCAGCACGCGGTACGGCAGCTCCAGCAGCTGCAGCACGCGCTCGGCGTTGGCGGTCAGGCCTTCCAGGGCTTCCATCGACTTGGCCGGCTCTACCACCTGCACCATCTCGACTTTGTCGAACTGGTGCTGACGGATCATGCCGCGGGTGTCACGGCCGGAAGCACCGGCTTCACTGCGGAAGCACGGGGTGTGGGCAACCAGTTTCAGCGGCAGCTGCTTGGCGTCGAGGATTTCACCGGCAACCAGGTTGGTCAGGGACACTTCAGCAGTCGGGATCAGGTAGAAGTCAGCTTCACCTTCGCGGGTGATCTTGAACAGGTCTTCCTCGAATTTTGGCAGCTGGCCAGTGCCCTGCAAGGCAGGCGCCTGCACCAGATACGGGGTGTAGTGCTCCTCGTAGCCGTGCTCGCCGGTGTGCAGGTTGATCATGAACTGCGCCAGGGCGCGGTGCAGGCGGGCGATCGGGCCGCGCAGTACAGCAAAACGGGCACCAGACAGCTTGGCTGCGGCCTCGAAGTCCAGGCCCCCGCTGACTTCGCCGAGGGCGACGTGGTCCTTGATTTCGAAGTCAAAGGCGGTCGGCGTACCCCAACGGCGCACTTCGACGTTGTCGTCTTCGCTGGCACCGACCGGTACGCTGGCATCCGGCAGGTTGGGGATGGTCAGCAGGATACCGTCCAGTTCGGCCTGAATGCCGTCCAGCTCGGTCTTGCCGGCAGCCAGTTCGTTGGCCATGCGCTCGACGTCGGCCATCAGTGGCGCGATGTCTTCGCCCTTGGCCTTGGCCTGGCCGATGGACTTGGAACGGGCGTTACGCTCGGCCTGCAATTGCTCGGTGCGGGTCTGCACCGCCTTGCGGCGCTCTTCCAGTGATTCGATGCGCGCGACATCCAGGCTGAAGCCACGGGAGGCCAGGCGTTGCGCCACTTCCTGAAGTTGGCCGCGTAACAGTTTGGAATCGAGCATATCGTTCTCTCGTTATAGGTAGGTGTTGGTTCAGAATCGGGTCAGGGACAGGCCGGCCCAGGTTGCGAGCAGCCCGCCCACCACGCTGATACTGGTATAGCCCAAGGCAAGGGGCACTTGCCCGCTTTCCATCAGGCGCACGGTATCGAGCGAGAAAGAGGAAAAGGTCGTCAGGCCACCGAGGAAGCCGACAATCAGGCCGGCGCGTAATTCGACCGGCGCCAGCGGCTTGTGCAAGAACAAGCCATAGAGCAAGCCGATCAGCAGGCAGCCAACCAGGTTGACCGCCAGCGTACCGGCATAAAAGTGCCGTGGCCAGTGGGCCGCTACCCAGTTGGCGGTAGCGAAGCGCAACAGGGTGCCGGCAACACCGCCCGCGCTGACCGCGGCAATGAGTGCAATCACGGTTTTCTCCGCTGGCGGGGGCTGTTACGGTCCAGGTCGGCCAGGTGGCGCAGCTTCTCGCCAATCTTCAGCTCCAGGCCACGGGGCACCGGCTGGTAGTACTGGCGCGGCTCCAGCGCATCGGGGAAGTAATCCTCACCGGCGGCGTAGGCATCAGGTTCATCGTGGGCATAGCGATACTCGTCGCCATAACCCAGTTGCTTCATCAGCTTGGTCGGGGCGTTGCGCAGGTGCAACGGCACCTCCAGCGAGCCATGCTCGGCCGCTTCACGCAGGGCAGTCTTGAAGCCCATGTATACCGCGTTGCTTTTCGGCGCACAGGCCAGGTACGTGATGGCCTGTGCCACCGCCAGTTCGCCCTCGGGGCTGCCCAGGCGCTCCTGCACGTCCCAGGCTGCCAGGCACAGGCTGAGCGCGCGCGGGTCGGCGTTGCCGATGTCCTCGCTGGCCATGCGCACCACACGGCGGGCTATGTACAGCGGGTCGCAGCCGCCGTCGAGCATGCGGGCAAACCAGTACAGGGCGCCATCGGGGTTGGAGCCGCGCACCGACTTGTGCAGCGCGGAAATCTGGTCGTAGAACGCCTCGCCGCCCTTGTCGAAGCGGCGGCGGCTGTCACCCAGCAGGCTCTGCAGCATCTCGACGTCGATCTCGCTGCCGTCTTCCGCCAGGTCCGAGGCGTTCTCGAGGAAGTTGAGCATGCGCCGGCCATCCCCGTCGGCAGCGGCCATGAGCATCTTGAAGGCCTCGTCGCCCACCTGCAGGTTGCGCTTGCCCAGGCCACGCTCTTCGGTCAGCGCACGGTTGACCAGCTTGCGCAGGGCCGCCTCGTCCAGGCTCTTGAGCACATACACCCGCGCCCGCGACAACAGCGCGTTGTTCAGCTCGAACGACGGGTTTTCGGTGGTAGCGCCGATGAACAGCAGGGTGCCGTCTTCGACGTAGGGCAAAAAGGCGTCCTGCTGCGACTTGTTGAAGCGGTGCACCTCGTCAACGAACAGGATGGTGCGCCGGCCATACTGCCCAGCCTGCTGCTTGGCCACCTCGACCGCCTGGCGAATCTCTTTCACCCCGGCCAGCACCGCCGACACGGTTTCGAAGTGCGCATCGCAGAACTGCGCCAGCAGCCGCGCCAGAGTGGTCTTGCCCACCCCAGGCGGCCCCCAGAAGATCATCGAGTGCAGCGCCCCCTGCTCCAGCGCCTCACGCAGCGGTTTGCCGCGCGCCAGCAGGTGCTCCTGGCCCACGTACTCGTCCAGGTTGGACGGGCGCAGGCGAGCAGCCAGGGGCTGGGCGACGGGTTCGCTTCGAAACAGGTCCATGACGAGCTCCGCTTACTCCTTGATCACGTCCGCACCTTTGGGGATGTCGAACTTGAACCTGCTGTCCGGCACCGCCTGGTTGGCCTTGACGCCATTGAACAGGATGTTGGTGCGTTGGCCGACGCTGTCGACCAACTGCATGTCATTGATCAGGCCTTTGCGGAACGACACGCGCAGCGAGTCGAACAGGGTGTCCTTGGTCTTCGGCTTGAGGGTGAAGTCCATGACTTCGCCCTGCTCCTTGGAGGTGATATCGAAGCTCTGGCTGATCTTCGACACGTCACCGGACAGCAGCAGTGCCGGGGTCTGGTTTAGGCGCACGTCGAGCTTCTTGATGGTGGCCTGTTCCAGGTCCGGGTCCCACAGGGTAACCATCTTGCCATCAGACACCACCACCTGCTCCTGCGGCGCATCGGTGTGCCAGTAGAACAGGCCCGGGCGCTTGACTGTCATCTGGCCAGCGGTTTCCTGCAGGCTGGCGCCGTCGGCACCCAAGGTCAATTGAGAGAAATTGGCCTCGATGGTCTGCGACTTTTCCAGCAGCTGGGTCAGGCGTTGTACATCTTGCTCACCGGCAAAAGCCGAAACGCTGCCCAGAGCAAGGGCAGAAACCAACAGCATGCGAATCGCGCGCATGGTAATCCTCATTGAGCATTGAAAAGACCGGGCGCCACCGTTGGCGCCCGGCAAGGTGTTCATCAGTCGCGCGGGCCGCCCGGGGCAATCACTTCCCGCGAGCCGTTGCTGTTCATCGGGGTGACCACGCCAGCCATTTCCATGGCTTCGATCATGCGGGCGGCGCGGTTGTAGCCGATCTTCAGCTTGCGCTGCACGGCCGAGATCGACGCACGGCGGCTTTCCAGCACGAACTGCACGGCCTCATCATACAGGGCGTCGCTTTCCGAATCTTCGCCATCCCCACCGCCACCGCCGCCTTCGAAGCCGCTGCCGGCCTCTTCCACGCCGTTGAGGATGTCGTCGTTGTAGTCCGGCGCGCCGCGCAGCTTCCACGCTTCCACCACGCGGTGCACTTCGTCGTCGGAGACGAACGCACCGTGCACCCGGATCGGCAGGCTGGTACCCGGCGGCATGTACAGCATGTCACCGTGGCCCAGCAGCTGCTCGGCACCACCTTGGTCGATGATGGTGCGCGAGTCGATCTTGCTCGATACCTGGAACGCCATGCGGGTCGGGATGTTGGCCTTGATCAGGCCGGTGATCACGTCCACCGACGGGCGCTGGGTGGCAAGAATCAGGTGGATACCGGCCGCCCGCGCCTTCTGGGCGATACGGGCGATCAGCTCTTCGACCTTCTTGCCGACGATCATCATCATGTCGGCGAATTCGTCGACCACCACCACGATGGTCGGCAGAGTTTTCAGCGCAGGCGGCTCGTCGTCCATGCTCTCGCGGCGGTACAGCGGGTCATGGATGATCTCGCCGGCCTCCTGAGCATCCTTGATCTTGCGGTTGAAGCCGCCAAGGTTACGCACGCCCATGGCCGCCATCAGCTTGTAGCGGCGCTCCATCTCGGCCACGCTCCAGCGCAGGGCGTTGGCAGCATCCTTCATGTCGGTGACCACTGGGCACAGCAAATGCGGGATGCCTTCGTAGATCGACAGTTCGAGCATTTTCGGGTCGATCATGATCAACCGCGCGTCTTCCGGGCCGGATTTGAACAGGATCGACAGGATCATCGCGTTCACACCCACCGACTTACCGGAGCCGGTGGTACCGGCCACCAGCAGGTGTGGCATCTTGGCCAGGTCGGTGATCACCGGCTTGCCGCCGATGTCGTGGCCCAGGGCCAGGGTGACCGGGGACTTCTGCTCCTCGAACTGCGGCGTGGCCAGCACTTCGGAGAACCGCACCATCTGCCGGTTTTCGTTGGGGATCTCGATACCCACGGTGGTCTTGCCAGGGATGACCTCGACCACCCGCACGCTGGTCACGGCCAGCGAGCGCGCCAGGTCCTTGGCCAGGTTGGCGATACGGCTGACCTTCACGCCAGCGGCCGGCTGGATTTCGTAACGGGTAATCACCGGGCCTGGGTGGATCGAGTCCACCGAGACTTCAACGCCGAATTCCTTGAGTTTGATTTCCAGCAACTGGCCGACACTGGCCAGGGACTCTGGCGAGTACTCGATCTTTTTCTGCTCGGCCGGGTCGAGGATGGAAATCGACGGCAGGGTGCCTTCGACGGCGCTGTCGACGAACAGCGGCGCCTGCTTCTCCTTCATCACCCGCTTGATCGGCTCCGGCGCCCTGGCCGCTGCCGGAGGCACGATCGTCGGGGCTGCAGGCTGCTCGCGGGGCAGCACGGTTTCACGCGGTACAACCGGCTCGCGCGGCACAACGGGCTCACGGGCCAAGGTCGGTTCGCGTGGCGCGGCAGGTTGAGCAGGCGCTTCTTCGCGCTTGAAAAGACGCTCGCGCAACGCCGGCTTGGCAGGCTCGCGCTTGTCGGCGGCCATCGGCGGCGCCTTGAACACCGGCTCGTCCTCACGCAGCTGGGCCTCCAGGCGTTTACGCTCATTACGCGCTTCCCACCAGCGGTTGGCGGCACCCTGCACCAACTCGAACAGGTCAAGGGTGATCTTGCCGGTCAGGTCCATCACCTTGAACCACGACAAATCGGTGAACACGGTCAGGCCGAACAGGAACAGGGCTATGAACATCAGCGTGCTGCCCTGCACGTTCAGCAGGTTGCGCGCCAGCTCGCCCAGGCTTTCGCCCAGCGCGCCGCCCGCGGAAAACGGCATGCTCGCCGGCGGATGGAAGTGGATATGTGCCAGCGCTGCGCCGGATAGCACCAGGAACACCAGGCCGATCAGCCGCCAGGAGAACAGCCAGCCGCTCCAGTCCCAGGGCTGATGGCGCTCACGGAAGATCTGCCAGGTCTTGACCCCCAGCAACAGCGGGAAGATGTAGGCAAAGTAACCCAGCACCATGAACAGGATGTCGGCGAAGTAGGCGCCGGCGCGCCCGGCGGCGTTCTGCACCTGCTCGACGTTGCTGGTGTGGCTGAAGCCCGGGTCGGAAGTGTCGTAGGTCAGCAGCGCCATCCACAGGTACAGGCACAAGGCGCCGATCGCGATCAACGCACCTTCCTTGAGGCGATAATGCAGCTGCTGCCGCCACAGGGGCACAGGCAAAGGAGCTGGGGTTGCGGTGGATTTCTTCAAAACGCGTCTATTCCTGCGCGTGGTGCGCGTCCAATAGTGATCGGCCGGCTGTGCGGCCAATGAACCACTACTTTTAACATTACTGCCCGCCAGCCGCCATGGCGGCACGCCGCATGGGGGTTTGCCCGGGGGCGACTTTCACATGGCTGCAATTTGAGCATGCATTTTCTTTTGTGACAAAGGCTTATGCTGTGTTTTTGCACAGGTGTGACCGCAAATATAGCGGATGGTGCCTGCGGCTTGATAAATGTGCAGGAAATTGCCTGATTTCCTGGCCTGTGCCGGCCTCTTCGCGGGCTCGCCCGCTCCCACAGGCCTGCGCAAGCCTGAAGACCGTGGGGTTTCTGTGGGAGCGGGCGTGCCCGCGAAGCAGCCAAAGAGATTGACCCTGCTTTTCACCCGCGCCATGCTGCCCTCTCCCCTCCCCCACCGCACGATAGACCATGCTCACCTGGCTGACCCGCGACTCGCTGACCTTCCCACCCCTGGAAAAGGCCCTGCACGACCCCAACGGCCTGTTGGCCGCTGGCGGCGACCTGAGCCCCGAGCGCCTGGTGCAGGCCTACCGCCATGGCTGCTTCCCGTGGTACCAGGACGGCCAGCCGATCCTGTGGTGGTCACCCGATCCGCGCACGGTGCTGCTGCCCGACCAACTGCACGTTTCCCGCTCGCTGGCCAAGCTGATACGCCAAGGCCGCTACCAGGTCAGCTTCGACACCGACTTTACCGCCGTCATCGCTGCCTGCGCCGCACCACGCGACTACGCCGACGGCACCTGGATCACCGACACCATGCGCAACGCCTACTGCGAACTGTACCGCCGTGGCATCGCGCATTCGGTGGAGGTACGCCAGGACGGCGAGCTGGTCGGCGGCCTGTACGGCCTGGCCATGGGCCAGCTGTTCTTCGGCGAATCGATGTTCAGCCGCGCCGACAACGCCTCCAAGGTTGGCTTCGTGACCCTGGTCAACCACCTGCGCGAAGCCGGCTTCGTGCTGATCGACTGCCAGATGCCCACCAACCACCTGCACAGCCTGGGCGCCCATGCCATCAGCCGCGCCGAGTTCGCCGGCTACCTGGCACGCCACCTCGACCAGCCCAACAGCGCAACGTGGGTTGCCTAGGCGAGTTGCCATAGCTGGCTTACACTTAAAACAAAGTCTCACCGAAGGGGTTGATCATGACAGAGTTGGCGCGGTTGAAGTTTTATGCCACTCAGCCCCACTCCTGCAGCTACCTGCCTGACGAGCAGGCGACCACACTGTTCCTCGACCCCAGCCAGCCGATGGACGTAAAGGTGTACGCCGACCTGTCGGAAATGGGCTTTCGGCGCAGTGGCGACCACCTGTACCGCCCCCACTGCCAGAACTGCAACGCCTGCGTGCCGGCGCGCATCCCGGCGGCGCGCTTTATTCCCAACCGCCAGCAACGGCGCATTCTCAAGCGCAATGCCGACCTGACCGTGAGCGCGGCGCGCCCCACGTTCAAGGAGGAGTACTTCGAGCTGTACCGGCGCTATATCGAAACGCGCCACGCCGACGGTGACATGTACCCGCCCAGCCGTGATCAGTTTTCCACCTTTCTGGTACGCGACCTGCCGTTCTGCTGGTTCTACGAGTTCCGCCTGGAAGGCCGGTTGATGGCGGTGGCCGTGTGCGACCTGCTGCCCAACGGCCTGTCGGCGGTGTACACCTTCTACGAGCCGGACGAGGAGCGACGCAGCCTTGGCCGCTTCGCCATCCTCTGGCAGATCACCGAAGCCGTGCGCCAGGACCTGGAGGCGGTTTACCTGGGCTACTGGATCAAGAACTGCAAGAAAATGAACTACAAGACGCAGTATCGGCCTATCGAGCTGCTGATAAACCAGCGCTGGGTCACCCTTAACTGAAAGCATTGGCTTGACACGCAGATTTCCGGCATAATCGGCGCCACTTTTTTGCCCGGTGCGGATATGCGTCGGGCTAACACTGGATCCGAGGGCTCAACTGCATGTCGAAAGAAGACAGCTTCGAAATGGAAGGTACTGTCGTCGACACCCTGCCCAACACCATGTTCCGCGTGGAGTTGGAAAACGGGCACGTCGTAACCGCGCACATCTCCGGAAAGATGCGCAAAAACTACATCCGTATTCTCACTGGCGACAAGGTCCGCGTCGAGCTGACGCCCTACGACCTGAGCAAGGGCCGCATCACCTACCGTGCGCGCTAAGCTCCAGCCATGAAAAAGCCCGGCCATGTGCCGGGCTTTTTTGTGCCTGTGAAATTGTACGGTTGCAACCCTCTCTGTGGGAGCGGGCTTGCCCCGCGAAGCAGGCCCCGCGGCGCATGGCACCGGCTTCGCCGGTGTTCGCGGGGCAAGCCCGCTCCCACAGGGCCTCGCTTGTCAGGCAACCTCAGCCGTGGTCTCGAAGTCGAACACCAGTTCGCCATCGCGCAGGTCGATGTGCACCACACCGCCATGCTCGGCCAGTTCGCCAAACAGGATCTCCTCGGCCAACGGCCGTTTGATCTTGTCCTGGATCAGCCGCGCCATCGGCCGCGCGCCCATCTGCACATCGTAGCCCGACGCCGCCAGCCAGCCGCGGGCGTCATCACTGACTTCCAGCAGCACACGCTTGTCTTCCAGCTGCGCCTGCAGTTCGATAAGGAACTTGTCGACGATGCTCTTGATCGTCTCGTGGCTCAGGCGGCCGAACTGGATGATGGTGTCCAGGCGGTTGCGGAACTCTGGCGTGAAGCTCTTGCGGATGACTTCCATGGCATCGGACGCATGGTCCTGATGGGTGAAGCCGATCGAGGCCCGTGCCGCGGTTTCCGCGCCAGCGTTGGTGGTCATGATCAAAATCACGTTACGGAAGTCGGCCTTGCGCCCGTTGTTGTCGGTCAGGGTACCGTGGTCCATCACCTGCAGCAGCAGGTTGAAGACTTCCGGGTGGGCCTTCTCGATTTCATCGAGCAGCAAGACGCAGTGCGGTTGCTTGGTGATCGCCTCGGTCAACAAGCCACCCTGGTCAAAGCCAACGTAACCAGGAGGCGCACCGATCAGGCGGGACACCGTGTGGCGCTCCATGTACTCGGACATGTCGAAACGCACCAGCTCCACACCCAGCGCCTTGGCCAGCTGCCGCGCCGCTTCGGTCTTGCCGACGCCGGTTGGGCCGGCGAACAGGAACGAACCGACAGGCTTGTCTGGCGCCTTGAGGCCGGCACGGGACAGCTTGATGGCAGTCGACAGCGAATCGATCGCCTGGTCCTGGCCAAACACGGTCAGTTTCAGGTCACGCTCGAGATTACGCAGCAGCTCTTTGTCGGAACTGCTGACATGCTTCGGCGGAATGCGCGCAATCTTCGCAACGATGTCCTCGACCTGCGGCACGTCGATGCGTTTGACGCGGTTGGCTTCCGGCTGCAGGCGCTGGTAGGCACCCGCTTCGTCGATCACGTCGATGGCCTTGTCCGGCATGTGCCGGTCATTGATGTAGCGCGAGGCCAGTTCGGCGGCGGCGCGCAGGGCTTCGTCGCTGTACTCGATGTTGTGGTGGCTCTCGAAGCGCCCTTTAAGGCCGCGCAGAATGCCCACGGTGTCTTCGACCGACGGCTCGCTGACATCCACCTTCTGGAAGCGCCGTGCCAAGGCACGATCCTTCTCGAAGATGCCGCGAAACTCCTGGAAGGTGGTGGAGCCAATGCAACGGATCTCACCCGACGACAGCAACGGTTTGAGCAGGTTGGAGGCATCCATCACCCCGCCCGACGCCGCACCGGCACCGATGATGGTGTGGATTTCGTCGATGAACAGGATCGCCTGCGGGCGCTTGCGCAGCTCGCCGAGCAGCGCCTTGAAGCGTTTCTCGAAGTCACCGCGGTACTTGGTACCGGCCAGCAGTGCGCCAAGGTCGAGGGAGTACACCACGCTCTGCGCCAGCAGGTCGGGCACCTGGCCATCGACAATGCGCTTGGCCAGGCCTTCGGCGATGGCGGTTTTGCCCACGCCCGCCTCACCCACCAGCAGCGGGTTGTTCTTGCGCCGGCGGGCAAGGATTTGCGCCACGCGCTCAACTTCCTGCTCGCGACCTACCAGCGGGTCGATACGGCCGGCACGGGCCAGCTCGTTCAGGTTGCTGGCATAAGCGTCCAGCGGGTTGCTCGACGAGGACGTTTCGCCGCCCTCTTCGTCCTGCATTTCCTGATCGCTGTCAGCGTGCGAACCATGGCCAGGCACCTTGGAGATGCCATGGGCGATGTAGTTCACGACGTCGATGCGGGCCACGCTCTGTTGCTTGAGCAGGAATACGGCCTGGCTTTCCTGTTCGCTGAAGATCGCCACCAGCACGTTGGCGCCGGTCACTTCACGCTTGCCAGAGCTTTGCACGTGGAACACGGCACGCTGCAGCACCCGCTGGAAGCCCAGGGTCGGCTGGGTTTCACGGTCTTCATCGTTGACAGGGATCAACGGGGTGGTGGAATCGATGAACTCTTGCAGATCGTGCTTGAGCTTGTCGAGATTGGCGCCACAGGCGCGCAGAACGGTCGCGGCAGCCTCATTGTCAAGGAGAGCCAGCAGCAGATGTTCGACGGTCATGAACTCATGACGTTTCGAACGGGCCTCCTTGAAGGCAAGATTGAGGGTGACTTCGAGCTCGCGGTTTAACATAGCTTCACCTCATACCCAAGTGGTCGGCGATTAACCGTCCTTCTCGATTTCACAGAGTAGCGGATGCTGGCTTTCCCTGGCGTATTGGTTGACCTGCATAGCCTTTGTTTCGGCGATGTCACGGGTAAACAATCCGCACACTGCCCGCCCTTCTGTATGGACGGTCAGCATGATCTTGGTCGCCAGCTCGCGGTTCAGACTGAAGAACGTCTCGAGCACTTCGACGACGAAATCCATTGGCGTGTAGTCATCGTTGAACAAAACCACCTTGTACATCGGTGGCGCCTGCAGGATCGGCTTGGCTTCCTGGACTGCAAGACCCGAGCCGTCGTCCTCATTCGATTGCGGGCGATCCTGATTGAATGTTAGTCGAATCTCACTAGGTGCATGCATGGAAAGAATTTCATCATGAGCGTCAGGTTAAGGTTGTGGGTTGACGGCACAGGCCGCATCCAGCGCAGGCGCCGGGCGACCTTGACTATCGGCAAAACGGTGTTACAACCAATAAGAACCCACCGTGGTCGATAAAGATCCGCGCAGTCAACCAGATTTTTCGCAAGGTTCGTATGCGGATGAAGTGGATGATACTCCAGTGATGGAGTCCTTTGCAGAGGGACATAGGGATGGCAAGCGGTAAAGTCAAGTGGTTCAACAATGCCAAGGGCTATGGGTTCATCAATGAAGAAGGTAAATCCGATGACCTGTTCGCCCATTATTCGGCCATCCGAATGGACGGATACAAGACCCTCAAGGCAGGCCAGTGCGTAGTGTTCGACATCGTACAGGGCCCCAAAGGGCTGCACGCCGTCGACATCAAAGACGCTGCGGTGGCCGCGGCAGAGGGTGCCAGAACCCTGGGCGAGCCGCAGAGCGAAACTGCCAAAGCCTGACTGCCTGCGCTGTGCCGGTATACGAAACAACCGGCCGCTTCTTTACCTGGAAGCGGCCGGTTTTGCATTGCCTACATATGCTTGATCATTTCATCGCCAAAGCCTGAACTGCTCACCAGCGTGGCGCCGTCCATCAGGCGCTCAAAGTCGTAGGTCACGGTCTTGGCACCGATCGCACCGTTGGTGCCTTTGATGATCAGGTCGGCCGCCTCGGCCCAGCCCATGTGCCGCAGCATCATCTCTGCCGAGAGAATCACCGAGCCAGGGTTCACCTTGTCCTGCCCGGCATACTTGGGCGCGGTGCCGTGGGTAGCCTCGAACATGGCCACGGTGTCGGACAGGTTGGCCCCCGGCGCGATGCCGATACCGCCCACTTCCGCCGCCAGGGCGTCGGACAGGTAGTCACCGTTGAGGTTGAGGGTGGCGATCACGTCGTACTCGGCCGGGCGCAGCAGGATCTGCTGCAGCATGGCGTCGGCGATGGCGTCCTTGACGATGACCTCGCGGCCGGTCTTGGGGTTCTTGAACTTCATCCAAGGGCCGCCATCGAGCAATTCGGCACCAAACTCGTCCCTGGCCACCTCGTAGCCCCAGTCCTTGAAGGCCCCCTCGGTGAACTTCATGATGTTGCCCTTGTGCACCAGGGTCAGCGATTCGCGGTCGTTGTCCACCACGTACTGCAGGGCCTTGCGCACCAGGCGCTTGGTGCCCTCGCGGGATACCGGCTTGACGCCGATGCCGCAGTCCTGGTCGAAGCGGATCTTGGTGACGCCCATTTCCTCCTTGAGGAACTTGATCACCTTGTTCGCCTCAGGCGAACCGGCCTTCCACTCGATACCGGCATAGATGTCCTCGGAGTTCTCGCGGAAGATCACCATGTCGACATCACCGGGCTTCTTCACCGGGCTCGGCACGCCCTGGAACCACAGCACCGGGCGCAGGCACACGTACAGGTCCAGTTGCTGGCGCAGGGCCACGTTGAGCGAGCGGATGCCACCCCCTACCGGGGTGGTCAGCGGGCCCTTGATCGACACCACGTAATCACGTACGGCATCGAGGGTTTCCTGCGGCAACCAGGTGTCCTGGTCGTAAACCTGGGTGGCTTTTTCGCCAGCATACACCTCCATCCAGGCGATCTTGCGCTTGCCGCCGTAGGCCTTCTGCACCGCCGCATCCACTACTTTGATCATTACCGGCGAGACATCGACGCCAATCCCGTCGCCTTCGATATAAGGAATGATGGGGTTGTCAGGAACGTTGAGCGAATGGTCTGCATTGACGGTGATCTTGGTGCCGTCGGTCGGAACCTTGATTTTCTGGTATCCCATGCTTGCACTACTCCGCTGTCGGGTGTGATTGGACATCGTGCGATCCACTGAGCCTAAACCACATCTGCCGACCTGCAAGGCATGCGACAACCCGCCACATTGCCGCTACGTCTTTGGTCTTATAAATGGGCCGATATCACTTGGCCTTGCTGATTAGCCCGAATGGTTTGGTATACTCCGCCGCGACCGTAGGGTCATCGGGGCGAATCCCAGGAAAATGCGGACCGCCCTTGGCCATGAATGGCCGAAAAGCCTGGGTTGTTACCGCAGCTCAGCATTGACGCTCGACTGATGCATCCACCATCACCGCTCGCAGCCTCTCGACTTTCCGCTCATGGCGCTGCCAGGGCGATGCGCCTACCCTGCGCACCACGAGACTCGAGCACGCTCAGCACACAGAGAGTTAACCCGCATGCCCACCCGTTCCAAGATCATCTATACCTTCACCGACGAAGCCCCCGCCCTCGCCACCTACTCGCTGCTGCCGATCGTCGAAGCCTTCACCGCTTCGGCTGACATCGCCGTCGAAACTCGCGACATCTCCCTGGCCGGCCGTATCCTTGCCGCCTTCCCGGAGCAACTGGGCGCAGAGAAGCAAGTAGGCGATCACCTGGCGGAACTGGGCCAGCTGGCTACCACCCCTGAAGCCAACATCATCAAGCTGCCAAACATCAGCGCCTCGGTACCGCAGCTCAAGGCCGCGATCAAGGAACTGCAAGGCAAGGGCTTCAACATCCCTGACTACGCCGACGAGCCGGCCACCGCGGACGAGAAAGAGTCCCGTGCCCGCTACGACCGCATCAAGGGCTCCGCCGTGAACCCGGTGCTGCGCGAAGGCAACTCCGACCGCCGCGCGCCGCTGTCGGTGAAGAACTACGCCCGCAAGCACCCGCACAAGATGGGCGCCTGGGCCGCCGACTCCAAGTCGCACGTTGCCCACATGACCCAGGGCGACTTCTATGGCAGCGAAAAAGCCGCACTGATCGAAGCTGACGACAGCCTGCGCATCGAGCTGGTCGGCAAAGACGGCACCACCACCGTCCTGAAAGAAAAAACCGCCGTCAAGGCCGCCGAAATCATCGACTGCGCCACCATGAGCCGCAAGGCCCTGAAAGCCTTCATCGCCGAGCAGATCGCCGATGCCAAGGCCGCCGGCGTGCTGCTGTCGGTGCACCTGAAAGCCACCATGATGAAGGTTTCCGACCCGATCATGTTCGGCGTCATCGTCGAAGAGTTCTACAACGACGTGCTGACCAAGCACGCCGCAGCCCTGGCCGAAGTAGGCTTCAACGCCAACAACGGTATCGGCGACCTGTACGCCCGCATCAAGGACCTGCCAGCCGACAAGCAGGCCGAGATCGAGGCTGACATCCAGGCCCTGTACGCCCAGCGCCCGGCCCTGGCCATGGTCAACTCCGACAAAGGCATCACCAACCTGCACGTGCCGAGCGACGTGATCGTCGACGCCTCGATGCCGGCCATGATCCGTGACTCGGGCAAGATGTGGAACACCGCCGGTGAACTGCAAGACGCCAAGGCCGTGATCCCGGACCGTTGCTACGCCGGTATCTACCAGGCCACCATCGAAGACTGCAAGCAGCACGGCGCCTTCGACCCGACCACCATGGGCAGCGTGCCGAACGTTGGCCTGATGGCGCAAAAAGCCGAAGAGTACGGTTCCCACGACAAGACCTTCCAGATCAAGGCCGACGGCGTCGTGCGCGTGGTCGATGGCAAAGGCAACGTTGTGCTGGAGCAGAACGTCGAAGCCGGTGACATCTTCCGTATGTGCCAGACCAAAGACGCGCCGATCCAGGACTGGGTCAAGCTGGCCGTCAACCGTGCCCGCCTGAGCAACACCCCTGCGGTGTTCTGGCTGGACCCGGCCCGCGCCCACGACGGCGTGATGATCGAAAAGGTGCAGCAGTACCTGAAGGATCACGACACCACTGGCCTGGACATCCGTGTTCTGGCTCCGGTCGACGCCATCAAGTTCTCCCTGGCCCGCATCCGCGAAGGCAAGGACACCATTTCGGTGACCGGCAACGTGCTGCGCGACTACCTGACCGACCTGTTCCCGATCATGGAACTGGGCACCAGCGCCAAGATGCTGTCGATCGTGCCGCTGATGAACGGTGGTGGCCTGTTCGAGACCGGCGCCGGCGGTTCGGCGCCCAAGCACGTGCAGCAGCTGGTTGAAGAGAACTTCCTGCGTTGGGACTCGCTGGGTGAATTCCTGGCCCTGGCCGCTTCCCTGGAGCACCTGGGCAACACCTACGACAACCCGCGCGCCAAGGTTCTGGCCAGCACCCTGGACCAGGCCACCGGCAAGTTCCTCGACACCAACAAGTCGCCTTCGCGCAAAGTTGGCGGTATCGACAACCGCGGCAGCCACTTCTACCTGACCCTGTACTGGGCTGAAGCCCTGGCCGCTCAAACCGACGACGCTGCGCTGCAAGCGCGCTTCGCACCGCTGGCAAAAACCCTGGCCGAGAACGAAGCGACCATCGTCGCCGAGCTCAACGCCGTTCAGGGCAAGCCGGCCGATATCGGTGGCTACTATGCCCCGGATGCCGAGCTGACCGCCAAGGTGATGCGCCCAAGCCAGACCCTGAACAGCGCCATTGCTGCCCTGTAAGGTTCGCTTGAAGTAACAGCAAAAACCCCGGCCACGCACCGGGGTTTTTGCTTTCTGAAAGAGCTTGCACGGCCCCTGTAGGAGCGGCCTTGTGCCGCGAAAGGGCCGCGAAGCGGCCCCGGCGTTTTTTGCTGCGAAGCTGATTACCTGGGGCCGCTTCGCAGCCCTTTCGCGGCACAAGGCCGCTCCTACAGGGCCCGTGCCAACCATAGGAAATGCTCATGACCTGGCAACCCCACATCACCGTCGCCACCATCGTCGAGCACGAGGGCAAGTTCCTCTTCGTCGAAGAATTCAAAGCCGGCCTGCACGTCTTCAATCAGCCCGCCGGCCACCTGGAGCCCAACGAAACCTTGCCCCAGGCCGCGCTGCGCGAAACCCTGGAAGAAACCGCCTGGGAAGTCGAGCTCACCGGCGTGGTCGGTATCTATCTCTACACTGCCCCCAGCAACGGCGTGACCTACCAGCGCATCTGCTTTGCTGCCCGCCCGGTGTGCCATCACGCCGACCTGGCGCTGGACAGCGACATCGTCCGCGCCGTGTGGCTGACCCGCGACGAGCTGCTGGCCGACCCGGCCCGCTGGCGCAGCGAGCTGGTGCCACGTTGCCTTGACGACTACCTCAAAGGCCCCTTGCACAGCCTTACCCTGCTACGCGACTGACGCGTCGCCACGGGTTTGATAGAATCGACGTTTTTCCCTTGATACACACCGGTAACCATGACCAGCCCAGCACTCAAAGACCCCGCCAAGACCCGCGTCATCGTCGGCATGTCCGGCGGCGTGGACTCTTCCGTCTCCGCCCTTCTGCTCATCGAGCAGGGCTACCAGGTGGAAGGGCTGTTCATGAAGAACTGGGAAGAAGACGACGGCACCGAATACTGCACCGCCCGTGAAGACCTGGCCGACGCCCAGGCCGTCTGCGACCGCATCGGCATCAAGCTGCACACCGCCAACTTCGCCGCCGAATACTGGGACAACGTGTTCGAGCACTTCCTTGAAGAATACAAGGCCGGCCGCACGCCCAACCCGGACATCCTCTGCAACCGCGAAATCAAGTTCAAGGCGTTCCTCGACTACGCCCTGTCACTGGGTGCCGACCTGATCGCCACCGGCCACTACGTGCGCCGTCGTGACACTGGCGCGCTCACCGAACTGCTCAAGGGCCTGGACCCGAACAAGGACCAGAGCTACTTCCTGCACGCCGTCGGCGGCAAGGAAATTGCCCGCACCCTGTTCCCGGTCGGTGAGCTGGAAAAACCGGCAGTGCGCGCCATCGCCGAGAAACACGGCCTGGCCACCGCCAAGAAAAAAGATTCCACCGGCATCTGCTTCATTGGCGAGCGCCGCTTCAGCGACTTCCTCAAGCAGTACCTGCCAGCCCAGCCGGGCAACATCGAAACCACCGAAGGTGAAGTGATCGGCCGCCACCATGGCCTGATGTACCACACCATCGGCCAGCGCCAGGGCCTTGGCATCGGCGGCCTGAAGGATGCCGGTGACGAGCCGTGGTACGTGCTGCACAAGGACCTGGCCCGCAACGTGCTGGTGGTCGGCCAGGGTAACGAACACCCTTGGCTGTTCTCCCGCGCCCTGCTCGCCTCGGACATCTTCTGGGTCAACCCCATCGACCTCAGCAGCCCGCGCCAGCTCACCGCCAAGGTCCGCTACCGCCAGAGCGACCAGCAGTGCACCCTGGCGCTTACGGCCAGCGGCTACCGCGCTGTGTTCGACGAACCGCAACGCGCCGTTACCCCAGGCCAGTCGGTAGTGTTCTATGACGGTGAAGTATGCCTGGGCGGCGGCGTGATCGAAGCCGCCGAGCCCTGGAGCCCGCGCGCATGAGCAACCTGCAGGAGCAGCTGATTGCATTGGGCGGTGTGTTTCAGGCCGCCGTATTGGTAGACCGCATCGCCCGCACCGGCCAGGCCAGTGAGGCCAACATCGGCTGCATGCTCGGCAGCCTGCTGGTCCGCGACCCCAAGAACACCCTGGAGGTGTTCGGCGGTGACGACCTGAACCTGCGTGACGGCTACCGTGCGCTGGCCGGTGCCCTGGAGCGCGACCCCAGCAGCCTGCAGCGCGAGCCACTGCGCTATGCCCTGTCGATGCTGGGCCTGGAGCGCCAGCTGAACAAACGTGGCGACCTGCTCGACACCATTGGCAACCGCCTGCCACAAATCCAGTCCCAGGCTGACCATTTTGGCCTGGTTCACGAAAACGTCATTGCTTCCAGTGGAGCCTTGTACCAGGACACCCTGAGCACCCTGCGCCAGCGTATTCAGGTGCATGGCGACATGCGCTTCCTGCAGCAGGCCAGCAACGCCTCGAAAATCCGCGCCCTGCTGCTGGCCGGTATCCGCGCCGCACGCCTGTGGCGCCAGCTGGGCGGTCACCGCTGGCAGCTGGTGTTCAGCCGGCGCAAGCTGCTGAACGAACTGTACGACATGATGCGCAGCGCCAGCTGAGGGGCTGCGCTGATCCTTGTGGGAGCGGGCTTGCCCGCGAAGCAGGCGACTCGGTGGATGGCACCGGCTTCGCCGGTGTTCGCGGGCAAGCCCGCTCCCACAGGGTTTGCCACCAGCATCAAATAGGCCCGACCTTTGGTCAGCCACCCGACCTCGGCGCATTTTTCATGTATGATATGCGCCCTCCAAAAGCCTGACTGTCCGAGAACACCCCATGCAGCTCTCTTCGCTCACTGCGGTTTCCCCTGTAGACGGCCGTTATGCCGGCAAAACCCAGGCCTTGCGCCCCATTTTCAGCGAATTCGGCCTGATCCGTTTCCGCGCCCTGGTCGAAGTGCGCTGGCTGCAGCGCCTGGCCGCCCACCCGCAGATCGGCGAAGTGCCGGCGTTCACCGCCGAAGCCAATGCCCTGCTGGACAACCTGGCCACCGATTTCAAACTTGAGCACGCCGAGCGCGTCAAGGAAATCGAGCGCACCACCAACCACGACGTCAAGGCGATCGAATACCTCCTCAAGGAGCAGGCTGCCAAGCTGCCTGAGCTGGCCAAGGTCAGCGAGTTCATCCACTTCGCCTGCACCAGCGAAGACATCAACAACCTGTCCCACGCGCTGATGCTGCGCGCCGGCCGTGACGACGTGCTGCTGCCACTGATGCGCCAGATCGCCGACGCCATCCGCACCCTGGCCCACACACACGCCGCCGTGCCTATGCTGTCGCGCACCCACGGCCAGCCGGCTTCGCCGACTACCCTGGGTAAAGAGCTGGCCAACGTCGTGTATCGCCTGGAGCGCCAGATCGCCCAGGTCGCTGCCGTACCACTGCTGGGCAAGATCAACGGCGCAGTGGGCAACTACAACGCCCACCTGTCGGCCTACTCGCAGATCGACTGGGAAGAGAACGCCCGCGCCTTCATCGAAGACGAGCTGGGCCTGCAGTTCAACCCGTACACCACCCAGATCGAGCCGCACGACTACATCGCCGAGCTGTTCGACGCCATCGCCCGCTTCAACACCATCCTGATCGACTTCGACCGTGATGTGTGGGGCTACATCTCGCTGGGCTACTTCAAGCAGAAGACCGTTGCCGGCGAAATCGGCTCCTCGACCATGCCGCACAAGGTCAACCCGATCGACTTCGAAAACTCCGAAGGCAACCTGGGTATCGCCAATGCGTTGTTCCAGCACCTGGCCAGCAAGCTGCCGATCTCGCGCTGGCAGCGCGACCTGACCGACTCCACCGTGCTGCGCAACCTGGGCGTGGGCTTTGCCCACAGCGTCATTGCCTACGAAGCCAGCCTGAAAGGCATCGGCAAGCTGGAAGTCAACGAAGCCCGCATCGCCGCCGACCTGGACGCCTGCTGGGAAGTGCTGGCCGAGCCGATCCAGACCGTGATGCGCCGCTTCAACATCGAAAACCCCTACGAGAAGCTCAAAGAGCTGACCCGTGGCAAGGGCATCACCCCGGACGCGCTGCTCACCTTCATCGACGGCCTCGACATGCCAGCCGAAGCCAAGGCCGAGCTCAAGCAGCTGACCCCCGCTACCTACATCGGTAACGCGGCAGCCCAGGCCAAACGCATCTAAGCTGACCGTCGCATACAACGCCCGGCCTGGCCGGGCGTTTTTATTCCCGGACGAAAACTACGTTTTTTCAATAGGTTGAACATGAATCCTGATACTCCACTGCAGCTGCTCGGCGGCATCTCGGCCCGCGAATTCATGCGCGACTACTGGCAGAAGAAGCCCCTGCTGGTGCGCCAGGCCTTCCCGGACTTCATCAGCCCGATCGACCCCGACGAACTGGCTGGCCTGGCCCTGGAAGAGGAAGTCGAGTCGCGTATCGTGCTTGAACACGGTGCACACCCGTGGGAGCTGCGCCGCGGTCCGTTCAACGAAGACACCTTCGCCGAGCTGCCGGAAAAGGACTGGACCCTGCTGGTACAGGCCGTGGACCAGTTCGTCCCGGAAGTGGCCGAACTGCTGGAAAACTTCCGCTTCCTGCCCAGCTGGCGTATCGACGATGTGATGATCAGCTTCGCCGCCCCCGGTGGCAGCGTTGGCCCGCACTTCGACAATTACGACGTGTTCCTGCTGCAGGGCCACGGCCAGCGCAACTGGAAGATCGGCCAGATGTGCAGCAGCGACAGCCCCCTGCTGGAGCACGCCGACCTGCGTATCCTTGCCGACTTCGAGCAGAGCGGCGAATGGACCCTGGAACCAGGTGACATGCTCTACCTGCCGCCACGCCTGGCCCACTACGGTGTAGCCGTGGACGACTGCCTGACCTACTCGGTCGGCTTCCGCGCGCCAAGCGCCGCCGAAGTACTGACCCACTTCACCGATTTCCTGGGCCAGTTCCTGCCGGACGAAGAACGCTACAGTGACGCCGACGCCCAGCCGGTCAGCGACCCACACCAGATCCAGCACGACGCCCTCGACCGCCTCAAGGCCCTGCTCGACAAGCACATGGGTGACAAGGACCTGCTGCTGACCTGGTTCGGCCAGTTCATGACCGAGCCGCGTTACCCCGAACAGATCGTTGGCGAAGAGCTGAGCGAGCAGGAGCTGGTCGACGCCCTCGAGCAAGGCGCCATCCTGATCCGCAACCCGAGCGCCCGCATGGCCTGGTCAGAGTTCGAAGACGACTTGCTGCTGTTCGCCAGCGGCCGTAGCTGCCCACTGCCAGGCAAACTGCGCGAGCTGCTGAAGCTGGTGTGCGCGGCCGATGCCCTGCATGTCGACAACCTCGCCGAGTGGCTGCAGGATGAAGATGGCCTTATGCTTGTACAGCAGCTGGTCAAACAAGGAAGCCTGGGATTCGCCAATGAATAAGATCAGCGTTCGCCTTGCCGACTGGCACAAAGACAACGCCGACATCCGCCGTATCCGTGAAGCGGTGTTCGTCGCCGAGCAGCACATTCCACCAGAGCTGGAGTTCGATTCGGAAGATCAGGACGCCGTCCACTTCCTGGCCCAGGAAGGCGACTATCCGATTGGTACCGCGCGCCTGCTGGCTGACGGCACCATCGGTCGCATCTCCGTGCTCAAGGACTGGCGGGGCCTGAAGGTTGGCGATGCGTTGGTCAATGCGGTCATCGTCGAAGCACAGAACCGCGACCTGAAGCAGCAGACGCTCAGCGCCCAGGTGCACGCCACCCCGTTCTACGAGCGGCTGGGCTTTCGCGTGGTCAGCGAGGAATTCCTCGAAGCCGGCATCCCGCACGTGGACATGGTGCGCGACTCGCACGCCTGATCCATGACCAGCCCACAGGGGCCCCATACATCTGCAAATTGTGGGGGCCCTTGTGGCAGCGGGTTCAACCGGGAAAGGGCCGGAACAGGCTCAAGATACTTCCCCTCACAAAAACCTGTACATCCATCCAGATAAAACTTGCCTCCGCGCCCCCGCTTGCGCATCCTAGTACCCATCACCCCCGATGAAGCGTTCCCGGCCATGCGCCTGTTCCTCTGCGAAAAACCCTCACAGGCAAAAGACATCGCCAAAGTGCTTGGCGCCACTCGCAAGGGCGACGGCTGCTGGCAAGGTACCGATGTCTGCGTAACCTGGTGCATCGGCCATCTGCTGGAAACCGCCCCGCCCGACAGCTACGACGAACGCTACAAGCGCTGGAACCTGGCAGACCTGCCGATCATCCCGGACACGTGGAAGATGCTGGTCAAGCCCAAAACCGCCAGCCAGTTCAAGGCGGTGAAGCGCCTGCTCGGCGAAGCCCGGGAGCTGATAATTGCCACCGATGCCGACCGCGAAGGCGAAATGATCGCCCGCGAGCTGGTCGAGCATTGCCGCTACCGCGGCCCGGTGCAGCGCCTTTGGCTGTCGGCGCTGGATGACACCTCCATCCGCAAGGCCCTGGCGCGCCTGCTGCCAGGCCACGAAACGTTCAACCTGTACCACTCGGCGCTGGGCCGCTCCCGCGCCGACTGGCTCATCGGCATGAACATGAGCCGGCTGTTCACCCTGCTTGGCCGCCAATCCGGCTACCAGGGCGTGCTGCCGGTGGGGCGGGTGCAAACACCCACCTTGCGCCTGGTGGTCGACCGCGACCGCAGCATTGCCGACTTCGTGCCGGTGCCGTTCTGGGCCATCGACGTACAGCTTGAACACGCAGGCCAACGTTTCAACGCCCAATGGCGTGCACCCGAAGATGCCTGCGACGATCAGGGCCGCTGCCTGAACCAGGGTTTGGCGCAACAGGCTGCCACCGCCATCGGTAATGCCGGTACGGCCCGGGCCGTCAAGGTGACCACCGAGCGCATGCGTGAAGCCGCGCCCCTGCCCTTCGACCTCGGCACCTTGCAGGAGCTGTGCTCGAAAAAGTTCGGCCTGGGCGCCCAGGAAACCCTCGACATCGCTCAGGCCCTGTACGAGACCCACAAGCTGATCACCTACCCGCGCAGCGATTGCGGCTACCTGCCACAAAGCCAGCACGCCGAGGCCCCCGCCATCCTGGCTGCCCTGCAACGGGCCGATGCCAGCCTGACGCCGCTACAGCCCTACCTGGAGCCCCAACGCCGCTCGCGGGCATGGAACGACGCCAAGGTCAGCGCCCACCACGGCATCATCCCCACCGCCGCCGCCAGCGATCCCTCACGCCTGCCGGCCAAGCACAAGGCGGTGTACACGCTTATCCGCGCCCGCTACCTGGCGCAGTTCCTGCCCAATCATGAGTACGACCGCACCCAGGCCGACTTCGACTGTGCCGGCCATGCCTTGCGCGCAGTGGGCAAGCAGATCGTCGAACCGGGTTGGCGCCGCGCCCTGCCCGAGGCGCTGACCCCGGCAAAAGGCCGCGAAGCACCGCCGGCCCAGGTGCTGCCCGTGCTGCGCGAAGGCCAGGACTGCACCGTGCAAGGCCTGCAACTGAAAGACCTGTGGACCCAGCCGCCCAAGCCGTTCACTGAAGGCGACCTGATCAAGGCCATGAAAAACGTGGCCAAGCTGGTGGACGACCCACGCCTTAAGCAGAAGCTCAAGGAAACCACCGGCATCGGCACCGAGGCCACCCGCGCCAGCATCATCCAGGGCCTGCTCGACCGCGGCTACCTGGTGAAGAACGGCAAGGCGCTCGCGGCCACACCCGCGGCCTTCAGCCTGATTGATGCCGTACCCCGCGCCATCGCCGACCCTGGCACCACGGCGATCTGGGAGCAGGCGCTGGACATGGTGCAAAGCGGCGAGATGAGCCTGGAAGAATTCGTGGCCCGGCAGTCGGCGTGGATGGGCAAACTGGTGGAACGTTGCAGCGGCATGCGCATGACCATCAGCGGGCCGGCAGCCGGGGCAGCACCGCCCTGGAAGAAGAAGCGTCGCGGTGGCAGTGGAAAAAGCAAAGCGGCCGGAAGCAAGTCGGCAGCGGGCAAGCCGCGCCAGCCCCGGAAAAAAGCGACAACCTGAAACTTCTGCACTGGCTTGCCGGCGATAGGGCCTGCTCAGGCAGCACATTAATAACAGGCAAACGACTAAACGCTGCCTGACACATTGGCGCTATGAAATTTCCCTGCTAAGTTTTCATGAAAATAATCACAATAATTTTCACGAGGCTTCTGCATGTTCAAACAATCCGCCCAGCACGTCGCCAGCTACTACGCCCAGACCTACCCCGCCAACATTCCGCTGCGCCCTACCCTGCAAGGCCTCCACGACACTGATGTGCTGATCATCGGCGCCGGCTTCAGTGGCCTGCATACCGCCCTGCGCCTGACCCAGGCCGGCAAGCGCGTCACATTGCTGGAGGCCAGCCGCGTGGCCTGGGCTGCCTCCGGGCGCAATGGCGGCCAGGCGCTGCTGGGCTGGTCCTGCGACATGCCGCCACTGGAAAAAGCCCTGGGCCTGGAACGTACCCAGCGCCTGTGGGCGAGCATGTGCTGGGCCGCCGACGAACTGCGCGAGCTGCCCCAGCGCCATGGTTTCGATATCGACTACAGGCTGGGCAGCCTGTGGACCGCCGTGCTGCCGCGCCGGGTGAAAATGCTTGAAGAAGCCCTGCACGATGCCGAAAGCAAATGGGGCTACGACGCCCTGCGCCTGATCAGCCGCGACGAGCTGCCGCAATGGATCGACAGCCCGCGTTACCAGGCTGCGCTCTACGACGCTAAAGGCGCCCACCTCAACCCGCTGAAGCTGGCCCAAGGTCTGGCCAGCACCCTCGAAGCGGGTGGTGGGCACATCTACGAACAAAGCCGGGTACTCAGTTATCAAAAAGCCGGCAACGGCTATGTTGCCCGCACAGACAACGGCGAAGTGCGCTGCCAGGTGTTGGTGCTGGCCTGCAACGCCTACATCGACCGCCTCGACCCCGGCCTGTCGCGGCGCCTGTTGCCAGTCGGTTCCTACCAGGTCGCCACCGCACCACTGGACGCCGACGTCGCCCGCTCACTGCTGCCGCGCAACAGCTGCGTGATCGACAACCAGTTCGTACCCGACTACTTGCGCCTCACCCCGGACCACCGCCTGCTGTTCGGTGGCGGCTGCACTTACCTGGGCGGCATTCCCAAGGACGTCGCCAGCGCCACGCGCCCTTACCTGGAGCGGGTGTTCCCGCAACTGGCCGGGGTAGCCATTGACTATGCCTGGGGCGGCCATATCGATTGCAGCACCCGGCGCACCCCTGACGTCGGCCGCGAAGACCAGCGCTATTGGCTGCAGGGTTTCTCCGGCCACGGCATACTGCCTACCCTGGCCGCGGCGCGGGCGGTCAGCGATGCCATCCTCGGTGACGACGACCTGTTGGCGTTGTACCAAGGCATCGACAATGGCCGGTTCCCCGGCGGGGACCTGCTCGCAGCACCGCTGGAAGCCGCCGCCAAAGCCTGGTACAGACTGCGCGACACTGTCTGAAGACGACCGGCGCTTGCTGCGCCGGAATCTCTCCTATTCTCAATAGCTCCCTTCGGTTCCTGCAGACAGGAGACACGATCATGAGCCATGTAACCACGAAGGACGGCGTGCAGATTTTCTACAAGGACTGGGGCCCACGCGACGCCCCGGTCATTCACTTCCACCACGGCTGGCCGCTGAGCGCAGATGACTGGGATGCCCAGATGCTGTTCTTTCTCGCCCAGGGCTACCGCGTTGTAGCCCATGACCGGCGTGGTCATGGCCGTTCCAGCCAGGTATGGGACGGCCACGACATGGACCACTACGCCGATGATGTGGCAGCCGTGGTTGCCCACCTGGGTGTCCAGGGCGCCGTGCATGTCGGCCACTCCACCGGCGGTGGCGAGGTGGTGCGTTACATGGCCCGCTACCCTCAGGACAAGGTGGCCAAAGCGGTGCTGATCGCCGCCGTGCCGCCACTGATGGTGCAAACGCCCGACAACCCTGGCGGCCTGCCCAAGTCGGTGTTCGATGACTTCCAGGCCCAGGTCGCCAACAACCGTGCGCAGTTTTACCGGGATGTACCGGCCGGGCCGTTCTACGGCTACAACCGCCCCGGTGTCGAAGCCAGCGAGGGCATCATCGCCAACTGGTGGCGCCAGGGCATGATCGGCAGCGCCAAGGCCCATTACGATGGCATCGTGGCGTTTTCCCAGACCGATTTCACCGAAGACCTCAAAGGCATAAACCAGCCGGTACTGGTGATGCATGGGGACGATGACCAGATCGTGCCGTATGAAAACTCTGGGGTGCTTTCGGCGAAGCTGCTGCCCAATGGCACGTTGAAAACCTACGAAGGTTACCCGCATGGCATGCCGACTACCCATGCCGATGTGATCAATGCGGATTTGCTGGCGTTTATCCGTAGCTGATGTGATCACCTGTAACGGCCCTTTCGCGGGTAAACCCGCTCCCACAGGTACAGCGCTTCCACAGGTTCGACGCTGAACCTGTGGGAGCGGGTTTACCCGCGAAGAGGCCGCCACTGGCAACACACCCCTCCCAGGATTACCATGTCACCCTTCTAGCGCGGCCTTTTGCCGCACCTTGCCTCCCTGCCTGCCAAGACCCCCATGCCCTTCGAACTCACCGTAGAACCCTTAACCCTGCTGATTCTGGCCCTGGTCGCCTTCGTCGCCGGTTTCATCGATGCCATCGCCGGTGGCGGGGGCCTGCTCACCACCCCGGCCCTGCTCACCGCCGGCATGCCACCGCACCTGGTGCTGGGCACCAACAAACTCAGTTCCACCTTCGGTTCGGCCACCGCAGGTTTCACCTACTACAAGCGCAAACTGTTCCACCCGGCGCAGTGGCGCCCGGCGTTGTTCGCCACCTTGACCGGGGCGTTGCTCGGCGCGGTCATCGCCCACTACATGCCAGCCGAATGGCTGAACAAGATGCTGCCGGTAATCGTCTTCGCCTGTGGCATCTACCTGCTGTTCGGCGGCACACCCAAGGCCCCGCTGGATGCCGATGCACCCATCAAGAAGAAGTGGCAGGTACCGCAAGGCTTCACCCTGGGCTTCTACGACGGCGTCGCAGGGCCAGGCACCGGAGCGTTCTGGACGGTCAGCACCCTGCTGCTGTACCCCATCGACCTGGTCCGCGCCAGCGGGGTGGCGCGCAGCATGAACTTCGTCAGCAACATCGCGGCGCTGACGGTGTTCGTCATTTCCGGGCAGGTGGATTACATCGTCGGCCTGTGCATGGGCCTGTCGGTCATGGTGGGCGCCTTCTTCGGCGCACGCACGGCGATCAGCGGCGGCAGCAAATTCATCCGCCCGGTGTTCATCACCGTGGTGCTGGCACTGACTGTGCGCCTAGCGTGGCAGCACTGGTTCGGGCAAGCCTAAACGCCTGGCCACATACAGATCGATCAGGTACCGGGCAATGGACCGCCCGGCCGGCAGCGGCGGCAGGTCGTGGACGCTGAACCACTGGGCATCCTCGATCTCGTCCGGCTGCATGACTATCTCGCCCCCGGCATATTCGGCATGGAAACCCAGCATCATGGAATGCGGGAACGGCCAGCACTGGCTGCCGACGTACTGGATATTCTGCACGTCCACGGCCACTTCCTCGCGCACTTCGCGCACCAGGCAGTCTTCGGCCGACTCACCCGGCTCGGCAAAACCCGCCAGGGTGCTGTACACACCGGTGACGAAGCGCGGCGAGCGCGCCAGCAAGATTTCATCACCACGGGTCACCAGCACGATCATGCTCGGCGAAATACGCGGGTAGCTGCGCAGGTCGCACGGCTGGCAGTACATCGCCCGCTCCCAGTGAATTTGTGTCATCGCCTGGCCACAGCTGCCGCAGAAACGGTGCTCGCGGGCCCAGGTGCCGATCTGCGCGGCGTAACCCAGTACTTTGTAGGTGTCGAAGTCGCCTTCGAGCATGAACGCACGCAGCCCACGCCAGCTGCAGCCGGGCACATCGGTGGCGCTGCGCAGTTCCAGCAAAAATACCGGCTGGCCGTCAAAGTGGCCGATGCCATGCTCGCACAGCACATCGAGGTCCTGGCGCTTCAGCCAGTCGCGGGGGAACAGCGCGCCGTTGTCGTCCACCAGAAACCCTTCCGGGCTGCGGGCCACGGCCACACCCCCGGTGATCTGCGGGTCGAGTACTGCAGTAGTCCAGCGTGCTGACATGTCGGGAGATTCCTTGACTGCGCGTCCCCCGGCCCGATCAGTCGGCGAACGTCGGTTTCTGTTTGCTCATGTGCGCCGCCACGGCCACGCGCAGGTCTTCGGACTGCAGCATCGCGGCGTTCCAGGTGGCGATGTAGTCCAGGCCATCGTCAATGCGATGGTCACGCATGTAGCTGAGCATTTCCTTGGTGCCGGCCACGGCGATCGGTGATTTTGCAGCAATCTCGCGGGCGATGGCAAAGACACCGTCCATCAGTGCGGCCTGATCATCATAGACCCGGTTGACCAAGCCGATGCGCAGGGCCTCGTCGGCCGCAACGTTGCGCCCGGTGAAGGCCAGCTCACGCATGATGCCGTCGCCAATGATACGTGGCAAACGTTGCAGTGTGCCGACGTCGGCGGCCATGCCCATGTCGATTTCCTTGATCGAGAACTGCGCGTCGCTGCTGCAGTAACGCATGTCGCACGCCGAGATGAGGTCGATGGCGCCGCCGATACAGTAACCCTGCACGGCCGCCAATACGGGTTTGCGGCATTTGTCGACGGCGGTGAACGAGGCTTGCAGGCGCTGGATGGTGCTACGCAGAAAGCGCGCATTGCGCCCCACGTCCTTGCCCATTTGCCCAGCCAGCGAGGCCAGCATCATGAGGTCGATGCCTGCGGAAAAATGCTTGCCGGCACCACTGATCACTACCGCCCGCACGGCATCGGTGTCGTCGATCCACTGGAAGATAGCGATGATCTCTTCCCAGAAGGCCGCGTTCATCGCGTTGACCTTTTCCGGGCGATTGATCTGAACGTGGGCGATGTTGTCGGTCAGTTCAACCTTGAACGCACTGTACTCGGTCACGGGCGGCACTCCTGCGGGTGAAGGATTCATGGCGTGGATGGTAACCCAGCCCGATGGCCGTACTTGTGCCAAAAACGGGACTCCACGCCTTGCCTAAGACGCGCCAATCCGGCACCGTGCGCCATCGCCGAATCATAAGGATACATATTCATGCCACGCTCCCTGTCCGGCGCCCTCGCCCATGGTTTTCTGGGCCAGTCGCCGCTTTGGTACAAGGTGGTCATCTGCCTGTTCCTGGTGCTCAACCCGCTGCTGCTGGTTACCGTTGGCCCGGTTGCAGCCGGCTGGGCGCTGGTGCTCGAGTTCATTTTCACTTTGGGCATGGCGCTGAAGTGTTACCCGCTGATGCCGGGCGGCCTGCTGCTGATCGAAGCCTTGCTGTTGCAGATGACCACGCCACAGGCGCTGTATGAGGAACTGCAACACAACTTCCCGGTGATCCTGCTGCTGATGTTCATGGTCGCCGGCATCCATTTCATGAAGGAGCTGCTGCTGTTCCTGTTCTCGCGCATTTTGCTCGGGGTGCGCTCGAAGGCAATTCTGGCGTTGCTGTTCTGCGTGCTGTCGGCGTTTCTGTCGGCGTTTCTCGATGCGCTGACCGTGACGGCGGTGATCATCAGCGCTGCGGTCGGCTTCTACGCCGTGTACCACCGCGTCGCGTCTGGCGCCAACCCACGCGAGGAAAGCGCGCTGGACAGCGACCAGCAGATCGCCCACCTGCACCGCCAAGACCTCGACCAGTTCCGCGACTTCCTGCGTAGCCTGCTGATGCACGGCGCAGTGGGTACCGCCCTGGGTGGCGTGTGCACGTTGGTGGGCGAGCCACAGAACCTGCTGATCGGCCACGAGATGGGTTGGCACTTCGCCGACTTCTTCTTCAAGGTGGCACCTGTGTCGCTGCCAGTGCTGGGTGCCGGCCTGCTGACCTGTGTGCTGCTGGAAAAACTGCGCCTGTTCGGCTACGGCACCGTGATGCCCGAGCCGGTGCGCCAGGTGCTGGCCGCCTATGCGGCCGAAGACGATGCGGCACGTACCCAGGCCCAGCGCATCGCGCTGTGGGTGCAAGGGTTTGCGGCGCTGATATTGATCGTCTGCCTGGGGCTGCATGTGGCCGAGGTTGGCCTGATCGGCCTGATGGTGATCGTGCTGATCACCGCCTTTACCGGCATCACCGACGAGCACCGCCTGGGCCGCGCCTTCCAGGACGCCATGCCATTTACCTCGTTGCTGGTGGTGTTCTTCGCCGTGGTCGCGGTGATTCACCAGCAGCAGCTGTTCAGCCCATTGATCAGCTGGGTGCTGACACTGCCGGCCGAGCAGCAACCGGGCATGCTCTACCTGGCCAACGGTTTACTGTCGGCAATCAGCGACAACGTGTTTGTCGCCACCATCTACATAACCGAAGTGAAGCAGGCGTTTCTCAATGGCAGCATGAGCCGCGAGCATTTCGAAACGCTGGCGGTGGCGATCAACACCGGCACCAACCTGCCCAGCGTGGCAACGCCGAATGGGCAGGCAGCGTTCCTGTTCCTGCTGACCTCGGCGATTGCGCCGCTGATCCGGCTGTCGTATGGGCGGATGGTGTGGATGGCCTTGCCCTATACCGTGGTGATGGGTGGGCTGGGTTGGTGGGCGGTGACCTACTGGCTGTGACGTAAACCTGCACTGGCCCCACCTGATCGGCTAATGCAGTCTCTTGTAGGGGCGGCCTTGTGTCGCGAACGGGCTGCGAAGCAGCCCCGGGATTTCAGCGCAAATGCACAAATTGCCGGGGCTGCTTCGCAGCCCGTTCGCGACACAAGGCCGCTCCTACACAGGAACTGCATCGCTTTCGAGACCTGTGTCGATTCTGCCTGGTGCCATTCGACTACCCATGAAAGCAGCCACCGGGCTGCCAACAGGAGAGTCCCCATGCGCAAACTCATCGTAGCCGCCTTCATCAGCCTCGACGGCGTGATGCAAGCTCCCGGCGGCCCGCAGGAAGACACCAGCGGCGGTTTCGCCTACGGCGGCTGGATCGTGCCCTACGCCGAGGAAGTGTTTGGCCAGGCCATGCAGGCATTGTTCAGCCAGCCCTTTGAGCTGCTGTTGGGCCGGCGCACCTACGACATTTTTGCCGGCTATTGGCCAAACATCAAAGACAACGCCGAAGACTTCTCCATCGCCAACCTGTTCAACAGCGTGCCCAAACATGTGGCCACCCACACCCCTGCCACCCTCGACTGGCACAACAGCCACGCCCTCGGCGCGGACATCGCCGCTGCAGTACGCTCGCTCAAGCAACGGGACGGCGCCAACCTGCTGACCCAGGGCAGCGCCGAACTGGTGCAGCAACTGCTGGCGGCAGACCTGGTAGATGAACTGCAACTGCTGATCCACCCGCTGCTGCTCGGCCAAGGCAAACGCCTGTTCGGTCATGACGCAGCAGCAGCGGCCTTTACCTTGCAGCAGTCGCAAGTCTCGCCCAAGGGCGTGATCATCAGCCGCTACGTGCGCGCAGGCCAGGTGCAGACCGGTTCATTCGACACGGTGTAATCCCATACAACTTTTGCCCCGCGCAGGCATCGAAACACAGGAAGCCCCTATCCGCTCCAAGGAGGTCAACCATGGCGCTGCGCACTACGCTGCTGCTTTCCTGCATGACCCTGGCGCTGCTCGGCTGCGCCGGCAACGATCAACCGGCACCGCCGCGCACCCAGCAGGTCGACCTGCAACGCTACCAGGGCACCTGGTATGAACTGGGCCGGCTGCCGATGTTCTTCCAGCGCAACTGCGTGCAGTCCGAGGCGCACTATGGCCTGCGCCCGGATGGCCGGATCGACGTGACCAACCGCTGCAAGGAAAAGGACGGCCAGTGGAACGAAGCCAAGGGCATCGCCGAGGCCCAGCAGCCGGGCAGCACCGACAAGCTGTGGGTGCGCTTCGACAACTGGTTCAGCCGCCTGGCACCGGGCCTGACCAAGGGCGAGTACTGGGTGCTGTATCACGACAAGGATTACCGGGTGGCGCTGGTGGGCCACCCCAACCGCGAGTACCTGTGGCTGCTTTCACGCACGCCTGCGGTCACCGACCAGCAGCGCGAGCAACTGCTGACCATCGCCCGGGAGCAAGGTTATGACACCAGCAAGCTCATTTGGCGGCAGGGAGACTAGCAGGCCGTCGACGGCAGGCCGCAATGCGGCTAAGGTGTGCGCCCGTCATACCTCGAAGGAGCGAGCACATTGATCACCTGCCACGTCAAATACATCGTCGACCCTTACCAGCTGCCTGCGTTCGAGGCCTATTCACGCCAGTGGATAGGCCTCGTCACGCGCATGGGCGGCCAGCATCACGGCTACTTCCTGCCTGCTGAGGGCGCTAACAACATCGCGTACTGCCTGTTCAGCTTCCCCAGCCTGGCGGCCTACGAGCAGTACCGCAGACAGGCTGAAACCGACCCGGAATGCATCGCTGCAGTAGCCACAGCTACAGAGCAACGCTTCATCCTCAGCTACGAGCGCAGCTTCCTGAAACCGCTGCTGGGCTGAATCAAGGAGGTTGCACATGGACCTGCTGTTCCTCGGCACCTGCGCCGGGGTGCCCACCAAGGCACGCAATGTCAGCGCCACGGCGGTGATCGAAGCCAGTGGCAGCGGCTGGTACCTGGTCGACTGCGGCGAAGGCACCCAGCACCAGCTGCTGCGCACCCCGCTGTCGATCCGCGACCTGCGCGCCATTTTCATCACCCACGTGCACGGCGATCATTGCTTCGGCCTGCCCGGCCTGCTGGCCAGTGCCGGCATGAGCGGGCGTACGCAGCCGCTGGAACTGATCCTGCCCGCCGCGCTGCATGACTGGGTACGCCAGGGCCTGGCCGCCAGCGATACCTTCCTGCCGTTCGAACTGCGCCTGCTGGCCGTGGAAGATCTGGTCGAATGGCGCAACGATACTCTGCAGGTAACCACCGTTCAGCTGTCACACCGCGTTCCGAGCGTCGGGTTCATATTCACCGAACTCAACCCCGAACCGCGCCTGGACATCCCCCGCCTGGAAGCCGAAGGCATACCGCGTGGCCCGCTGTGGGGCGAGCTGGCCAGGGGTTTGACGGTGCAGCATGGCGAGCAGTTGCTGAATGGCAACGACTACCTGCGCCCTTCCCGGCCACCGCGGCGGGTGATCGTGTGCGGCGACAACGATACCCCCGAGCTGCTGGCCGACGCTGCCCAAGGCGCGGATGTGCTGGTGCACGAAGCCACGTTCACCCAGGCCGTGGTCGAACGCACCGGGGTCACCTTCGGCCATAGTACTGCAGCGGCGGTGGCGCGCTTTGCCGAAGCGGCGGGCGTGCGCAACCTGGTGCTGACGCATTTCAGCGCCCGCTACCAGAGCGACCCAAGGCGCAGCCCGAATATCGACAACGTGCGTGACGAAGCCCTCGTCCACTACAGCGGGCACCTGACCCTGGCGCAGGACCTGCAGCGCTATCACCTTGGCCGGGATGGCTGTCTTGAGCTGACCGGATGAATTAACATGGCCGGTTTTTCCAAAAGGACTTGGTCATGCAACGCATCGTGATTCTGGGCAACGCCGGCAGTGGCAAATCGACCCTGGCCCGGCAGATCGGCGCCCGCCTGGGGGCGTCGGTGGTACACCTTGACACGTTGTTCTGGGAGGCCGGCTGGGTAGAGCCGGATGCCGAGACCTTTCGCAGCCGGGTACGCGATGCGGTTAGCGGGCAAGCGTGGGTATGCGAGGGCAACTACAGCCGCCGCACCTTCGACCTGCGCTTGCCACGGGCCGACCTGGTTATCTGGCTGGATACACCACGGTTGACATGCCTGAAGCGGGTCATCCTGCGCAGTGTGCTGAACAAGCCACGGCCAGACCTGCCGGCTGGGTGTACCGAGCGGCTGGACCGGGCGTTTCTGACCTTCCTGAAGTTTGTGTGGACGTTCGACCGGGGCTATCGGCTAGGTATCGAAGCCAACCGCCAGGCAATCGGCCCGCAGGTGCCGGTTGTGCATCTGCGTGGTGACCGGCAGATTGCGGCGTTTGTGGAAGGCCTCACACAACCAGCACCAGCAGCGCGGTCCCTGTAGGAGCGGCCTTGTGTCGCGATCGGGCTGCACAGCAGCCCCAGCGATATCAGCGTTTACTTCCAAACCCTGGGGCTGCTGCGCAGCCCGATCGCGACACAAGGCCGCTCCCACAAAAAGCGCGGTCGCCTGATGCCCGAGGTGCTAGGCCGCCAAGCGCCCGCTGGCAATCGCCTCCGACGCCGCCAGCATCGCCCGCAGCAACACTGCGCAGCCCGCCGCCAGGTCATCGGGCGTGGCGTTCTCGATTTCGTTGTGGCTGATGCCGTTTTCGCAGGGCACGAAAATCATCCCCGCTGGCCCTAGTTCGGCCAGGAAGATCGCGTCATGCCCCGCGCCACTGACAATGTCCATGTGCGGCAACCCCAGCGCCTGCGCCGAGGCGCGCACGGCATCGACACAGCCTTTGTCGAAGTACAATGCCGGGAAGTCGGCCGTAGGCACCAGTTCGTGGCTCAAGCCATGCTTGGTACAGGTTGCCTCGATCACCCCGCGCACCTCGGCGATCATCGCACTCAGTTGCTCGCCCTCCAGGTGGCGGAAGTCCAGGGTCATGCGCACCTCACCCGGGATCACGTTACGCGAGCCTGGATACGCCTGCAGGCAACCCACAGTGCCACAGGCATGGGGCTGGTGGCCGAGGGCGGTATGGTTGACCGCCTCCACCACGGCGGCAGCGCCGACCAGGGCGTCCTTGCGCAGGTGCATGGGTGTCGGGCCCGCGTGGGCTTCGACGCCGCGCAGGGTCAGGTCGAACCACTTCTGCCCCAGCGCTCCGAGCACCACGCCGATGGTCTTGGCCTGGTCCTCAAGGATCGGGCCCTGTTCGATATGGGCTTCGAAATAAGCCCCAACCGGATGGCCCAGCACCGCGCGCGTACCGGCGTAGCCGATGGCGTTCAAGGCTTCACCCACGCTGATACCCTGGGCATCGCGCTTGGCCAGGGTTTCCGCCAGGCTGAACTTGCCGGCGAACACGCCTGAACCCATCATGCACGGTGCAAAGCGCGAGCCCTCTTCGTTGGTCCACACCACCACTTCCAGCGGTGCTTCGGTTTCCACGCCCAGGTCGTTCAGCGTACGGATCACCTCCAGCCCGGCCATCACACCGAAGCAGCCATCGAACTTGCCGCCCGTGGGCTGGGTGTCGATATGGCTGCCGGTCATCACCGGGGGCAGCTTGGGGTTACGCCCCGGGCGGCGGGCGAAGATGTTGCCGACGCCGTCGACACTGACCTCACACCCGGCCGCCTCGCACCACTGCACGAACAGGTCGCGGGCCTGGCGGTCGAGGTCGGTCAGGGCCAGGCGGCAGACACCGCCCTTGGCGGTGGCACCGAGGCGGGCCAGGTCCATCAGCGATTGCCACAGGCGGTTGCTGTCGACGTGCCGGGCGGTGGTTTCAAGCATCTCTTTGACTGGGGTCACGGGTTTCTCCTTCAGGCTTTTTTTGTGGTCGGTGCGGGCCTCTTCGCGGGTGAACCCGCTCCCACAGCCAAACCGGCGAGAACGTAGTACAGCGCGCCGCCCAGCAGCGAGCCGGTAAACCAGCCGTAGTCGTAGAACCAGCTGAAACTGCTGTTGCCAATCGCCAGTAACGTCAGCCCCACGGGCAAGGCAAAGGCGGCAAACCCGGCCCAGTTCCACGCCGGGTAGACGTCATCGCGGTACAACCCGGCCAGGTCCAGCTGCTGCCGACGGACCAGGAAGTAGTCCACCACCATGATCCCGGCAATCGGCCCGAGCAGGCTGGAGTAACCGAGCAGCCAGTTGGAGTACACGCTCTCCAGGCTCAGGTCCGAGACAATCAGGCCCAGTTTCTTAAGCAGTTCATGGCCCATCAGCGCCAGGCCGATAAAGCCGGTCAGCCATACCGCACGGCTGCGCCCGATCAGGCGTGGGGCAATGTTCTGGAAGTCGTTGGTCGGCGACACGATGTTCGCCGCCGTATTGGTCGACAGTGTGGCAATCACGATCAGCGCCATGGCCAGGGCCACCCAGAACGGGCTGTGGATTTTGCCGATCAGGCTGACCGGGTCGGACACCGTCTCGCCCACCAGAGACGCCGACGCGGCGGTCAGCACCACACCCAGCGAAGCGAACAGGAACATGGTCAGCGGCAGGCCGAAGATCTGCCCAAGAATCTGGTCTTTCTGGCTACGTGCGTAACGGCTGAAGTCGGGAATATTCAGCGACAAGGTGGCCCAGAAGCCGACCATGGCCGTAAGCCCGGCGCAGAAGTAACTGACCACGCTCGCCCCTTCCGGCCGCTTGGGCGGTTGCGCCAGCAGCTCGGTCATCGACATGTGCGGCAGGGCCCAGAACAGCAGCCCGACACCCACCGCCACCAGCAGCGGTGCCGAGAGCGTTTCCAGCCACTTGATCGACTCGGCGCCGCGCAGCACCACCCACAGGTTCAGGCACCAGAAGATCATGAAGCCGATCACCTCGCCAGTACCGGCCAAGGCCTTCCAGCCATCGAACACCGAACCCAAGAACAGGTGAATGGCCAAGCCGCCGAACAAGGTCTGGATGCCAAACCAGCCACAGGCAACCACGGCGCGGATCAGGCACGGTACGTTGGAGCCCAGGATGCCGAACGACGAACGCAGCAGCACCGGGAACGGGATGCCGTACTTGGTGCCTGGGAAGGCGTTGAGGGTAAGCGGGATCAGCACGATCACGTTGGCCAGCAGGATCGCCAGCAGCGCTTCGCCAACGCTCAGGCCGAAGTAGGCGGTGAGCACGCCACCCAGGGTGTAGGTGGGTACGCAAATGGACATGCCCACCCACAGGGCAGTGATGTGCCATTTGTTCCAGGTGCGCTGGTGCACCTTGGTCGGCGCGATGTCGTGGTTGTAGCGCGGGCTGTCGAGGACATCACTGCCCTCGGACAGCTCAAACAGGCCATCCTGCTCGACCACTTCCGATCTGCTCTGTTGCATGGGCCCTTCTCCAGATTTTCTTGTAGTTGTTTGCTCATCGGGCTAATTCGATGGCCGGAGTACACACGCGTATTGGTGCTTAGAAATCTTGACCAGAATTCCATCTTGTCAAGTCAGTCAATAACCCCTGAAACCCCCGAAGTCAGCAGGTCAATAAAAATTAAGTGTTAAATTTCAAACAGTTAAAAACCACAAAAATAATAGGAAAATTTTCTTGAAGATTCCCAAATCAGCATCTAGCCTCGAATCTTGTCAGGTCTGACAGGATTAACCGCCCTGCCTGCCCTGCACCCGAGACAATTCCAAGAACCGGCCCAGACCGGTCAGCCTGCGAGGAAAAACGGCATGTCCCTGTTGATCCGTGGCGCCACCGTGGTCACCCACGAAGAGAGTTACCCCGCCGATGTCCTGTGTGTCGATGGCCTGATCCGTGCCATCGGGCCAAACCTCGAACCGCCCACCGACTGTGAAATCCTCGACGGCAGCGGCCAGTACCTGATGCCCGGCGGCATCGACCCGCATACCCACATGCAGTTGCCATTCATGGGCACCGTGGCCAGCGAGGATTTCTTCAGCGGCACCGCAGCGGGCCTTGCCGGCGGCACCACGTCGATCATCGACTTCGTCATCCCCAACCCGCAGCAGTCATTGCTGGAGGCCTTCCACACCTGGCGCGGCTGGGCGCAGAAGAGCGCCAGCGACTACGGCTTCCACGTTGCCATCACCTGGTGGAGCGAACAGGTGGCTGAAGAAATGGGCGAACTGGTAGCCAAGCATGGGGTGAACAGCTTCAAGCACTTCATGGCTTACAAGAATGCAATCATGGCCGCCGACGACACCCTGGTGGCCAGCTTCGAGCGCTGCCTGCAACTGGGTGCGGTGCCCACCGTGCATGCCGAGAACGGCGAACTGGTGTACCACCTGCAGAAAAAACTGCTTGCCCAGGGCCTGACCGGACCAGAGGCCCACCCCCTTTCGCGCCCTTCACAAGTGGAAGGTGAAGCGGCCAGCCGCGCCATCCGTATTGCCGAAACCATCGGTACGCCGCTGTATGTGGTGCACATTTCCAGCCGTGAAGCACTGGATGAAATCACCTATGCACGCGCCAAGGGCCAGCCGGTTTACGGCGAAGTCTTGCCCGGCCACCTGCTGCTGGACGACAGCGTCTACCGTGACCCGGACTGGGCCACAGCCGCTGGCTACGTGATGAGCCCGCCGTTCCGCCCGCGCGAGCACCAGGAGGCGCTGTGGCGTGGCTTGCAGTCGGGCAACCTGCACACCACGGCCACCGACCACTGCTGTTTCTGCGCCGAACAGAAAGCCATGGGCCGCGACGACTTCAGTCGCATCCCCAACGGCACCGCCGGCATCGAAGACCGCATGGCAGTGCTGTGGGATGCCGGTGTCAACAGCGGGCGCCTGTCGATGCATGAGTTCGTTGCGCTGACCTCCACCAACACGGCAAAAATCTTCAACCTTTTCCCACGCAAGGGCGCCATCCGCGTGGGTGCCGACGCCGACCTGGTGCTGTGGGACCCGCAGGGCACTCGCACTCTATCGGCCCAGACCCACCACCAGCGGGTGGACTTCAATATCTTTGAAGGCCGCACCGTGCGCGGGGTCCCCAGCCACACCATCAGCCAGGGCAAGGTGCTCTGGGCCGATGGTGACCTGCGCGCCGAGGCCGGGGCGGGGCGGTATGTGGAACGGCCGGCGTATCCGTCCGTGTACGAGGTGCTGGGGCGACGCGCCGAACAGCAGCGCCCGACGCCCGTTCAGCGCTGAGGCCATTGGGGCTGCTGCGCAGCCCATCGCCGGCAAGCCAAATATAATAAAGAGAGAGGCTACAACCGTGATCGACGCCCTGAACCACTTGCCGCGCCCCCGGGCCGGCGCCGACCAGCTGGCCGAGCGCTTCAGCGACCTGGCCCCACCCCTCACCGCTCGCCAGGCCGCCGTCGAAAGCGCGCGCTGCCTGTACTGCTATGACGCCCCCTGCGTCAATGCGTGCCCAAGCGACATCGACATCCCGTCGTTCATCCACCGCATCAGCGATGAAAACCTGCAAGGTGCCGCCGAGCGCATCCTTTCGGCCAACATCCTGGGTGGCAGCTGCGCCCGCGTGTGCCCCACCGAAATCCTCTGCCAGCAGGCCTGCGTGCGCAACAACGCGCAGGAATGTGCACCCGTATTGATCGGGCAGTTGCAGCGCTACGCCTTGGACAACGCGCATTTCACCGAGCACCCGTTCACGCGCTCACCGGCTACCGGCAAGCGCATCGCCGTGGTCGGCGCCGGGCCTGCCGGGTTGTCCTGCGCCCATCGCCTGGCCATGCACGGGCATGACGTGGTGGTGTTCGAGGCCAGCGACAAGGCGGGCGGCCTCAACGAGTACGGCATTGCCCGCTACAAGCTGGTCGACGACTACGCCCAGCGGGAAGTGGAGTTCCTGCTGGGCATTGGCGGCATCGAAATACGCCATGGCCAGCGCCTGGGCGGCAACCTCAGCCTGGGCGAACTGCGCGACCAGTACGATGCGGTGTTCCTCGGCCTCGGCCTGAATGCCGTGCGCCAGCTAGGCCTGCCAGACGAGGAAGCACCCGGCCTGCTCGCCGCCACCGAGTACATCCGTGAACTGCGCCAGGCAGACGACCTGAGCCAGCTGCCGCTGGCCGACCGCTGCCTGGTCATCGGCGCCGGCAACACGGCCATCGACATGGCGGTGCAGATGAGCCGCCTGGGCGCCCGCGACGTCAACCTGGTGTACCGCCGTGGCCACGCCGACATGGGCGCCACCGGCCACGAGCAGGACATCGCCAAGGCTAACCAGGTGCGCCTGCACACCTGGGCGCGCCCCGACGCCGTGCTGCTGGATGACGCCAGCAAGGTGCGCGGCATGCGCTTTGCCCGCACCGAACTAACGGACGGCCGACTGCGCGACACTGGCGAAACCTTCGAGCTGCAGGCCGATGCCATCTTCAAGGCCATCGGCCAGCGCTTCGACGATGCCTGCCTCGTCGACCCGGTGGCTGCACAACTGGCCCGGGACGGTGAGCGCATCCGCGTTGACCACACCCTGCAGACCAGCTTGCCGGGCGTATATGCCGGCGGCGACTGCACGGCCCTGGGCCAGGACCTCACTGTCCAGGCTGTGCAGCACGGCAAGCTGGCCGCCGAAGCCATCCATGCCCAACTCATGCTCAACGTGGAGGCAGCGTAAATGGCCGACTTGTCTATCGTATTTGCCGGCATCAAGGCACCCAACCCTTTCTGGCTGGCTTCCGCACCGCCAACCGACAAGGCCTACAACGTGGTCCGCGCCTTTGAGGCTGGCTGGGGCGGCGTAGTCTGGAAAACCCTGGGCGAGGACCCGGCAGCGGTCAACGTGTCGTCGCGCTACTCGGCGCACTACGGCGCCAACCGCCTGGTGCAGGGCATCAACAACATCGAGCTGATTACCGACCGTTCGCTGGAAATCAACCTGCGTGAAATCACCCAGGTAAAGAAGGACTGGCCCGACCGGGCATTGATCGTGTCGCTGATGGTGCCGTGCGTCGAGGACTCGTGGAAGTTCATCCTGCCGCTGGTAGAGGCCACCGGTGCCGATGGCATCGAGCTGAACTTCGGCTGCCCGCACGGCATGCCGGAGCGCGGCATGGGTGCGGCGGTCGGCCAGGTGCCTGAGTATGTGGAGCTGGTCACCCGCTGGTGCAAGACCTACTGCTCGCTGCCGGTGATCGTGAAGCTTACGCCCAACATCACCGACATCCGTCAGTCGGCCCGCGCCGCCCACCGTGGCGGGGCCGATGCGGTGTCGTTGATCAACACCATCAACTCCATCACCAGCGTCGACCTGGACCGTATGGTGGCCCACCCCATCGTCGGCGACCAAAGCACCCATGGCGGTTACTGCGGCTCGGCCGTAAAGCCGATTGCCCTGAACATGGTGGCAGAAATTGCCCGCGACCCGCAGACGCGTGGCCTACCGATCTGCGGCATTGGCGGCATCGGCAACTGGCGTGATGCGGCGGAGTTCATGGCCCTGGGCAGTGGCGCCGTCCAGGTGTGCACGGCAGCGATGCTGCATGGCTTTCGCATTGTCGAGGACATGAAGGACGGCCTGGCGCGCTGGATGGACCAGCATGGGCATCGCACCCTCGAGGCGTTCCGTGGCCAGGCGGTAGGGCACACCACCGACTGGAAGTACCTGGACATCAACTACAAATCGGTGGCGCACATCGACCAGGACGCCTGCATTGGCTGTGGGCGCTGCCACATTGCCTGTGAGGACACCTCACACCAGGCCATTGCCAGCACGCTGAAGGCAGATGGCACCCATGCCTACAGCGTGATCGAGGAGGAATGCGTGGGCTGCAACCTGTGCCAGATCACCTGCCCGGTTGAAAACTGCATCGAGATGCAGGCGCAGGATACCGGCAAACCGTACCTGAACTGGACACAGGACCCGCGTAACCCCTACCGCGAGGCCAGTTGAGGTAGATCACTGCCTGAACCCGCAACGCGATCGGTGTAGGAGCGGCCTTGTGCCGCGATGGGGCGCGAAGCGGCCCTGGGGTTTGAGCTTCGCCGCCGAAATTGCCGGGGCCGCTTCGCGCCCCATCGCGGCACAAGGCCGCTCCTACAATGGACCGCGTCAGGCTGGAGTCTCGGTTCAAGGCTCCAGCCCGATCCCCCGCAAGATCACGCTGGTCACCGTTTGCACCGCACTCTCGAACGCCATGTCCGACAGCATCTCGCCGCCATTGAGCAACTGCACCTGGTAACCGAAGTCGGCATAGTGCTGGGTGGACGCCCAGATCATGTACAGCAATGCCGACGGTTCAACCGGCAGAATACGCCCCTCCTCCACCCAACGGCGGATCTTGGCTTCTTTCAATTTCGCCCAGGGCACCAGGCTGTCATCCAGGTTCACCCCAAGCACAGGCGCCCCGTGCAGCATCTCTTCGGCCCAGATCTTCGAGCCCAGTGGCCGCGAGCGCGAATGGCCCATCTTGGCCCTGATGTAGCTGGTCAGCACCACACGCGGGTCGTCGAAGTTCTCGAAGCACAGTGCGTCCTGCTTCCACACATCCAGCAGGTCCTGCAGCACCGCGCGGAACAGCTCGTCCTTGGTGCTGAAGTAATAATGCAAGTTGGAGCGCGGCAATTCGGCCTGCTCGGCGATATCGCCCATGGACGTGGCGCCATAACCTTTGTCGGCGAACACCTTTTCCGCCGCCTGCAAAATTTTCTCGATATTGCGTCGGCGGATTTCGATCTTGTGGTTGGCCATCAGGCTTGGGCCGTCCACACCGCCAGTTCATAGCCGTCCGGGTCGATGAAATGGAAGCGACGCCCGCCCGGAAAGGCAAAGGTCGCCCGGCTGATTGTCGCCCCGGCGGCCTCGACCCGCTGCTGTGTGGCATCGAGGTCGTCGGCGTACAGGATGACCAATGGCCCGCCCGGGCGTACTGGCTCGCCGGTGGTGAAGCCACCGGTCAGCCGGCCGTCACTGAACTCGGTATAGGCAGGCCCATAGTCGGTGAACGCCCAGCCGAACACGCTGCCATAGAAGGCTTTGCTGCTTGCGATGTCGCTGACATTGAACTCGATGTTGTCGATCTGCCGGTCAGTACCGCTAATGCCCATGTGTGCTCCGTGCCGTAGGGGGTTTGGCCTAGTCTACTCCGGTCGTTTCACACTTTTATATCAGGCGGCCTGAAACATCCGTGTGATTACAGGCTGATGGCGATGGCACGATGCGTCACCCATTGGTTGCGATCAGAGGCACGTCTATCCGCAACTCGCCCGGTCCCGCACCGGGCACTGTGCGCGATGAAGATTAAGTGCGGTGTTGATGATGCCGATATGGCTGAACGCCTGGGGGAAGTTGCCGAGCATGCGCTGGCCGGCCGGGTCGTACTGTTCCGCCAGCAAGCCAAGGTCGTTGCTCAAGCCGGTGAGGTGCTGGTACAGCGCTTCGGCTTCAGCCTGGCGCCCCAACAATACATAAACGTCTGCCAGCCAGAACGAGCACACCAGGAAGGTGCCTTCCCCCGGCGTCAGGCCGTCGCTGCAGCTGTCACTGTCGTAGCGCATCAGCAGGCCGTTCTTCAGCAGGCGCTGTTCGACCTGCTCCAGCGTGCGCAAAAAGCGTGGGTCATCTGCGGGCAAGAAGCCAGTCAGGGCGATCTGCAACAGGCTGGCATCCATCTCGGACGAGCCGTACGCCTGAACAAAAAACCGGCCACTGGGGTCCAGGCCTTTCTCGCAAACTTCGCGGTGAATGTCGTCAGCCACCTGGCGGTAATGGTCCCCGCGCTCGCGGCCTTCTTCAGTGGTGTCGGCCAACCCTGCGGCACGGTCGAAGGCGACCCAGGCCATCACCTTGGAGTGCACGAACTGTTGCCGGCCGCCGCGCACTTCCCAGATGCCTTCGTCCGGCTCGCGCCAGATGCCTTCGACGTAAGGCATGATCAGGCGGGAGATGGCGGCGCTGCGCGGATGGCGCGGCAAGCCGCCCTTGATCGCCTGGGACATGGCATCGGCCAGTTCGCCATAGATGTCCAGCTGCATCTGCTGCGACGCGGCATTGCCTACCCGCACGGGTTGCGAATGCTCGTAACCGGCCAGCCACGGCAAGGTGTATTCCTGCAGGTCACGCTCGCCGGCCAGGCCATACATGATCTGCATCTGCTCAGGGTTGCCGGCCACCGAGCGCAGCAGCCATTCGCGCCAGGCCTGGGCTTCGTCAAAGTAGCCGAGGTTCATGAAGGCCAGCAGTGTCATGGTGGCATCGCGCAGCCAGCAGAAGCGGTAGTCCCAGTTGCGCTCCCCACCCACACGCTCGGGCAGCGAGGTGGTGACGGCGGCGACGATACCGCCGGTGGGGGCGTAGGTCATGGCCTTGAGGGTGAGCAACGAGCGGCGCACCAGGGCGGTGTATGGCCCTACCTGCGGGCAGCGGGTGGCGAAGGCCTGCCACTGCTCGACGGTTTGGGCAAAAGCCTGGTCGATATCGCAGTCGGGCTGCACGGGCAGGTGCGAGGGTTGGTGACGCAGGCTGAAGATTTGGCGCTCGCCCGTGCCAACACGAAAGCGCGCGACGGTATGGTGGTCGAGTGCATGCGGGGGGACGGTGCTGCACAGGATCAGCCGGTCAGGGCCGGCAACGGCGCTGAGGGTCAGTGGGGCGAGCCGTTCCACCCATGGCACACTGCGACCGTAGTCGAAGCGCATGACCAGGTCCATTTCAAAATTGGTTTCGCCACTGAGACCCTCGACGATCCGCACCACCGAATTGACGTCGCCCAGCGGCATGAAGTCGAGCACCCGGGCACGGCCGGTGGCAGTGACCCAGGTGGTTTCCAGCACGAGGGTGTCGTCCAGGTATTGGCGGCTGCTGTGCTCGACGGGGTCGCAGGGGGCCACGCGCCAGCGGCCGTTTTCTTCGTTGCCCAGCAGGGCCGCAAACACGGCGGGGGCGTCGAAGCGTGGCAGGCAGAGCCAGTCGAGCGAGCCATCGCGGCTGACCAGGGCGGCGCTGCGGCAATTGCCCAGCAGGGCATAGTCTTCGATGTGGGCAGGCATTGAGTCTCCTTTCGGTTGAACCGGTTTGTTGCCTGTGCCGGCCGCTTCGCGGGGCAAGCCCGCTCCCACAGGTACTGCACACGGCTTAAGTGCAGTAGGGTTCCCTGTGGGAGCGGGCTTGCCCCGCGAAGCGGCCGGCACAGGCAACCCAGCTTGATCAGGTCAGCCCAAGCGGTGCCACTCGCGCTTGTCGCGGGTCAGCAATTCATTGCCAGCGTCAGGCCCGTCTTCACCGGCCGGGTACTGATGCACCTCGCCATCCTGGGCCCAGGCATCGAGAAACGGCTGCACCGCTCGCCAGCCGTTCTCGATGTTGTCAGCCCGCTGGAACAGGGTCTGGTCACCGGTCAGGCAGTCGTAAATCAGCGTCTCGTAGCCGGTCGCCGGGGTCATCTTGAAGAAGTCTTTATAGGCAAAGCCCAGCTCCACATTCTCCATCACCAGCTCCGGCCCTGGCCGTTTGGCCTGCAGGTCGAACCACATGCCTTCGTTGGGCTGAATCTGGATTTTCAGGTAGTTGGGCTTGGGCCGCTCCAGCTCCGACTCGCGGAACTGCGCATACGGCGCGGGCTTGAAGCAAATGGCAATTTCGGTGTCGCGCACGCTCATGCGCTTGCCGGTGCGCAAGTAGAACGGCACGCCGGCCCAGCGCCAGTTGTCGATCATCACCTTCAGCGCCACGTAGGTTTCGGTCTGGCTGTCAGGCGCTACATTGGGCTCCTGCCGATAACCGGGCAGCGGCTTGCGCCCCTGCTTGCCGGCACTGTACTGGCCGCGTACCGAGTTCTTCAGGGCCATTTTCGCCGACCATGGGCGAATAGCACCGACCACCTTGGCCTTTTCGCCGCGCACCGCGTCAGCCCCGAACGCAGCCGGCGGCTCCATGGCCACCATCGCCAGCAACTGGAACAGGTGGTTGGGAACCATGTCGCGCAGGGCCCCGGTGCTGTCGTAGAACGCACCACGGGTTTCGACGCCGACCGTTTCCGCAGCGGTGATCTGCACGTGGTCGATGTAGTGGTTGTTCCAGAAGGATTCGAACAGGCCGTTGGAGAAGCGGCTGACCAGAATGTTCTGCACCGTCTCTTTGCCCAGGTAATGGTCGATACGGTAGATCTGCCGTTCGCCCATCACTTTCAACAGGCAGGCGTTGAGCGCCTCGGCGCTGGCCAGGTCGGTGCCGAATGGCTTCTCGACCACGACGCGGCGAAAGCCGCCGCCAGACTCGTCGAGCAAGCCGGCCTGCCCCAGGCGCTGCGCCACCTCGGGGAAGAAACGCGGCGAGGTGGCCAGGTAGAAGATGGCATTGCCGTGGCTGGTTTTGTCGATGCGCTTGGCGAGGGCCTGGTAAGTGGCCGGGTCAAGGAAATCGCCCGTCTGGTAATCCAGGCGCTTGGCCAGGCGTGCCCAGAGCTTTTCGTCCAGGCACTTGGCGCTGCCCTCGCCGCCTTTATCCCGCTCGAGCATGAACGCATGCAGGCGCTCTGCAAATTCCTCGGCGCTGGCCGGGTTGTGGTCCACGCCAACGATGCGCAAGTTGCGGTCCAGCAAACCGTCGCGGCTGAGGTTGTACAGCGCCGGCATCAGCAGGCGCTTGACCAGGTCGCCATTGGCGCCAAACAGGAACAGGGTACAGGGAGGTGCGGCTGGAATGGTCTGTTTGGTCATTCGCCTTTCTTCTCGACGTGGCCACCGAAGCCCAGGCGCATGGCCGAAAGGATCTTGTCACCATACGTGCCCTGCTGCTGGCGCGAGCGGAAGCGCGCAAACAGTGCGCTGGACAGCACCGGCACCGGCACCGCCTGCTCAACGGCGGCATCGATGGTCCAGCGGCCTTCGCCACTGTCGGATACCGAGCCACTGAACTGCGACAGCTGCGGGTCGGCCACCAAGGCATCGGCGGTGAGGTCGAGCAGCCATGAGGTTACCACGCTGCCACGCCGCCACACCTCGGCGATCTCGGCCACGTTCAGGTCAAAGCGCTGGTCTTGCGGCAGCTCGTTGCCGCCTTTGCTGCGCAGCAGGTCGAAGCCTTCGGCATAGGCCTGCATGAGGCCGTACTCGATACCGTTATGCACCATTTTCACGTAGTGCCCGGCGCCGGGTGGGCCCGCGTGGATATAGCCGTGCTCGGCGCGCTGATGCTCGCCGCTGCGGCCATGAGTACGCGGGATGTCACCCACGCCCGGGGCCAGCGCCTTGAACAGTGGCTCCAGGCGCTCGAACACGTCCTTTTCGCCGCCGATCATCATGCAGTAGCCACGGTCCAGGCCCCATACGCCGCCAGAAGTGCCGACGTCCAGGTAATGCAGGCCGCGTTTTGCCAGCTCGGCAGCACGGCGCATGTCGTCCTTGTAGAAGGTATTGCCGCCGTCGATGATCGCATCGCCCGGTTCCAGCAGGTCAGCCAACTGCGCGATGGTCTGCTCGGTTGGCTCGCCGGCCGGCAGCATCACCCACACTGCGCGTGGGGCTTTCAGCTTTTGTACCAGCGCACCAAGGTCGTGCGCGCCTTGGGCACCCTCGCCCTCCAGCCCGGTAATGGCCTCGCGGTTGCGGTCGTGCACCACGGTGCGGTGGCCGGCGCGCATCAGGCGCCTTGCGATATTGCCGCCCATGCGGCCCAGCCCGACGATTCCCAATTGCATGAGCCGATGCTCCCTTACGAAATGGATGACAACACAGTCCAGCGTTTCAGATTAGTCCAGCCTGCCGCCCGAGGGTTCAGCGACGAACGGCAAGACCACGATAAACAAAAAAGTTCCCACCAACTGCAAAAGAATTCAGAATGCGCCCCGCGTGAAGCGTCTAAGCTTTGACTTGTCACCAGCCAAAACCGCGAGGTGTGCTCATGGGTACCTTGATGCCTGCAACCCCAACCCAGACCCTCTATGTCTCCGTGCGCCGTGATGAGCTGCGTAAACTGAAAGACGAACGTGACCAGTTGCGCCAACAGGTCGCCCAGTTGAACCTGCTGCTGGCGCAACAACGTGATGGCGAAAAGGCTGTAAGCCTCTGATCGATTTCTTCAAATCAGGCTTCTGGTAATGCGCAATCGCAACTCACTATGGCTGTGCCAGCTGGCTGAGTCTGAGACGGATAATCCGTGATTTTTTGTTTCACGAATCCTTTCCCGTACATGCAAGGCTAGCCATACCTGATCCCTCGGTTTAATCCGCTTGTGGGCATCAGCAAGTCGATGCTGCAAAACAGATAGGGTTTCGAGCTGAGCATTGACCTCACGAGGATTTTGCGGCGAAAAAACCCTCACATCCATAATGTCGCGTTCAAGACGCTGAATTTCCTCGAACGTTGTTTGAACGTGACTCGCACCGCTACCTCCCGAAGGCGCCCCAAAAGAGAGATCTGAACTCCGCTTAACTGAACCGGGTTCGCTTAGGGTAATAGCGGTGATTGAATCTGTTCGGCGTCCTGGCGACCTGCCGGAGTTGCCAAAAATGCTGGCTACACCCCGTTTCAACCATTTGAAGAAATGGCCTGAGGGGTCCAGGCGATTCACCGGGTCGTTAGCGCAGTAGGCGTATGCGTTCGCCCCCCCTTTGCCGAACGGACTGAGCGTATCGGGTGAGTTAAACCGCATAAGTTCGGGCTTATATCCCCGATACCCGTTACCGAGCAGGTAAAATTTTGAGTGCAAGTCCCTGTGTTGAGCGTTGAAGCTCAGAGATGAGTCGAGCCATACAGAGTATCCGTAGGGTGCATAAGGGATGCCTGAAGAGTGCTTATGCACTGAGGTCAGCTGATCAATTTTTTCCATGACCTTCGTCCTAGGGGAGATCCGGCACAATGGTGGTGCCCTAGCCCTGAATGACACAACTGTCAGAAATGCCAGCCAAGGGATTCAGTGCGCGTAGAGAATCCAATGCCATGATGACCGGGTTGTCCACGATGAAGAAGTGACTTGCTGCTAGCACCATCATGGTGCGTTACCCCACCCTAGCCACAATTTGGCGCATCCTCCAAACACCCCGCACTGCCTTCGCCCACCTCTTTTCACATCCGGTCACATACGCCAACGTTTGCGTCTATTCCGCGCATGGCAATAGTGACCAATGGGTCACCTTTTTATCTTTTTCTCTCCTACACTCGGGTTTCGGCCCGCCATTTGCTCAACGGAAGAGCGACGAAAAAAAGTCGAACTTTCGCAAACGCCGGCAGGTCAGGAACTAAGTAGGCCAAACGCAAGGGACATTCCCTGGCTCGGCCCACCCATCCCAACCAGTCCAATCGCCTTCGGCCGGAGTGCTGATCGCGTTGTGCCTGCGCGCACGAACCTGGGGCATGGAACGCACTACGCAGAATTCAGAAACAGAGAGAACCAACACGCAATATCGTCACGGGTGCCAGCACCCGGTCAAGCATAGGGACGGAGAGAAGTATGATCAGTGCCGCTGTCGAGCCTCACGTAGATTCATTCAAACCGGACAACCGCGAGCCGCTCACCCCGGATTTCGCCACGACAGGCAAGGCACCCGGCGCCCAGCGCCAGCACAACCCGAACATGCGCAAGATTCTGTTCGTGACCTCGGAAATCGCAGACCTGGTGAAGACCGGCGGCCTGGGCGACGTGTCCTCCGCCCTGCCCCGCGCCCTGGCCCACCTGCACGATGTGCGGGTGCTGATCCCTGGCTACCGGCAGGTGATGGAAAGTGACAACCCGATCCACATCGTGGGTGAGCTAGGCGGCCACGCGGCCCTGCCGCCGTGCAAGATCGGGCGTATGGACATGGCCGACGGCCTGGTCATCTATGTGCTGATCTGCCCCGAGCTGTACCAGCGCGACGGCACACCCTATGGTGCCAACAATGGCCGCGACTGGCCCGACAACCACATCCGCTTCGCACGCCTGGGCCTGGCTGCTGCCGAAATCGCAGCTGGCGAAGGCAAGATCCACTGGACGCCAGAAGTGGTGCACGCGCATGACTGGCCCGCGGGCCTGGCCCCGGCCTACATGCATTGGCGCGGGCTGAACACGCCCACCCTGTTCACCATCCACAACCTGGCCTACCAGGGTGTGTACAGCCGAGGTTGCAGCCCGGAGCTGGCGATTCCCGATCACGCCATGCAGCAGGAAGGCATGGAGTTCTACGGCAAGCTGTCGTTCCTCAAGGCTGGCCTGGCTTACTCCAGCCACATCACCACCGTCAGCGCCACCTATGCCCGGGAAATCACCACGCCGGAATTCGGCTGCGGCCTGGACGGTTTTCTCGCCAGCAAAGCCCAGCAAGGCCTGCTTGGCGGCATCCCCAACGGCATCGACGAAAGCTGGGACTCGGCCACCGACAAACACCTGCAACACAACTTCAGCATCAACGACTGGGAAGGCAAGGCGCGCAACACTCATGAGGTACGCGAGCTGTTCGGCCTGGAGGAATCCGAAGGCCCGTTGTTCGCCGTGGTGTCACGGCTGGTCTATCAGAAAGGCCTGGACCTGACCTTGGGTGTGGCCGACTACATCGTCGAACAAGGTGGGCAGATCGCGATCATCGGCCGTGGCGAGCCGGAAGAAGAACAGGCCATGCGCGAGCTGGCGCTGCGCCACCCGGGCCGCATCGGCGTGCGTATTGGCTTCAACGAGACCGACGCCCGGCGCATGTTCGCCGGCAGCGACTTCTTGCTGATGCCATCACGCTATGAACCTTGTGGCCTCAGCCAGATGTACGCGCAACGCTTCGGCTCGCTGCCGGTGGCGCGCAATACCGGTGGCCTGGCCGACACCATCGAGTGCGGCGTCACGGGCTTTCTGTTCAACGAGTCGACCGTGGAGAGCTACCGCGAGGCACTCAGCCGCGCCTTCTATGTGTACGGCAAGAAGGACTTGCTGAACGCCATGCGCTGCCTGTCGATGACCCAACCCTTCAACTGGTGCCAGGCGGTTGAGCCCTACGCCCGCCTTTACGAGGACCTGGTCAAGCAGGCACAGCTGAGCCATTACTGAGCGAGGGTCAGAAGATGCACAGGCATGGCGCACACTTAATGGACGCCACGTCGGCGCGCTTCGCCCTCTGGGCGCCGGATGCGCGCAGCGTGAGCGTGGAACTGGAGCAGCAGCCGCCCGTGGCGCTGCTGGCCGATGACGATGGCTGGTTCACCGGCGTTGCCCCGTGCAAGGCTGGCGACCTTTATCATTACCGTATCGACGGCGAACTCCAGGTGGCTGACCCGGCTTCGCGTTATCAGCCCCAAGGCGTACAAGGCCCAAGCCAGGTGGTGGATGTGGCCGGTTACCCCTGGCAACACCCGTGGCAAGGCCGGCCGTGGCACGAAGCGGTGATTCAGGAACTGCATGTCGGTTTGCTCGACGGCTACGCCGGGGTTGCCCGGCACCTGCAGCGCCTGGCCGAGGTGGGCATCAGTGCTGTCGAGCTGATGCCGCTGGGGCAGTTCCCAGGCGAGCGCAACTGGGGCTACGACGGCGTGCTGCCCTACGCGCCTCAAAATACCTACGGCAGCCCCGAGCAGTTATGCGCACTGGTCGATCAGGCCCACGGCGAAGGGCTGATGGTGCTGGTGGATGTGGTGTACAACCACTTTGGCCCCGATGGCAATTACCTGCACCAGTACGCCAGCGCGTTCTTCCGCGAAGACCGGCAGACACCCTGGGGCGCGGCCATCGACTTCCGCCGCCCGCAGGTGCGCGAGTACTTCATCCAGAACGCGCTCATGTGGCTGTGCGACTACCGCTGCGACGGCCTGCGCCTGGATGCCGTGCATGCCATCGACCAGCCCGATTTCCTGATTGAGCTGGCCCAGCGTGTACGCGCCGCCGTAGAACCGGGGCGGCACGTGTGGCTGGTGCTGGAAAACGAGCACAACCAGGCCGCCCTGCTGGAACAGGGTTTCGATGCGCAATGGAACGACGACGGCCACAATGCCCTGCATGTGCTGCTGACCGGCGAAACCGAAGGCTACTACGCCGACTACAAGCAACGCCCCATCGACCAGCTGGCGCGCTGCCTGGCCGAGGGCTTCGTGTTCCAGGGCCAGGCAAACCGCCATGGCACGCCACGCGGCGAACCCAGCGGGCACCTGCCGCCCAGCGCTTTTGTGTTGTTCTTGCAGAACCATGACCAGGTCGGCAACCGCGCCTTGGGCGAACGCCTGACCCGCCTGTGCCCGCCACCGGCCCTGCGCGCAGCCACTGGCCTGTTGCTGCTGGCGCCAATGATCCCGCTGCTGTTCATGGGCGACGACGAGGGCAGTTGCCGGCCGTTCCTGTTCTTTACCGACTTCCATGACGCGTTGGCAGACGCTGTGCGCGAAGGCCGCCGTGGCGAGTTCGCCCATTTCACCGCGTTCGCCGACCCCGAGCAGCGAGAGCACATTCCCGACCCCAACGCCGAACAGACCTTCGAGTCTTCCCGCCCGCAAAACAAGGAAGTGGTCGCCGGCTGGCACGGCCTTTATCAGCAACTGCTGGCCCTGCGCCGCCGCCACGTCATCCCGCACCTGCCCGGTAGCCGCTCACTGGGGGCCGAGGTGCATGGCGACAAAGCGCTGACCGCACGCTGGCGGCTGGGCGATGGCAATACCCTGCGCATCGACCTGAACCTGGCGGCAACTGCGCAGGCCGTCGAACTGCCCGCTGCCGCCACCCGGCTGTTCGACACCAGCGACACCCAACACCCTGATAGCCAACTGGCCCCGTACAGTTGCGTGGTCAGCCTGCTTCCCCCTGACCAGGAGCGCCCATGAGCGAAACCGCCCTGCACCGCTTGGCAAACCGCGTCGGGTTAAGCCGCGACTGGATCGACGCCAACGCCCGGCCCCAGCGCGTCAGCGACGAGGTGCTGTGCAAGCTACTCGCAGGCCTTGGCCACCCGGCCAGCGATGACACGGCCATTGCCGCCAGCCTGCGCGCGGTAGAAGCCGCCGAAGACAGCGAACACTTGCCGCCCTTGCTGACCGCCGACCAAGGCCAGCCATTGGCGCTGTCACGCTATTTCAGCGCTGCCAGCGTCGCCCGCTGCACCTTGGAAGACCAAACCTCGGTTACCCTCAGCCTGGACGAGCAGGCACGCCTGCCAGGTGACCTGCCCATTGGCTACCACCAAGTGGAAATAGACAGCCGCCGCTTCACCGTGGCCGTGGCCCCGCCGCGCTGCTACAGCCTTGCAGACAACGTGCAGCCCCCCCCACGCTGCTGGGGCCTGGCAGTGCAGCTGTACAGCCTGCGCAGGCCCGGCGATGGCGGTTACGGCGACTGCCTGGCGCTGGAGCAGCTGGCCCGCCTGGCCGCCGAGCGCGGTGCCGATGCCTTGGCCATCAGCCCCATTCATGCACTGTCGGCCATCGACCAAGAGCACTACAGCCCCTACTCACCCTCCAGCCGCCTGCTGCTCAACACCCTGTATGCCAGCCCCGCAGCCCTGCTGGGTGAGCGGGAGGTGCGCATGGCCATTGAAGCCTGCGGGCTGGAGCAACAACTGGAAGAGCTGGAGCAACGCCCACTGGTTGATTGGCCACGCGCCGCCAGTGCCCGCCTGCGCTTGCTTGAAGCGCTGTACCACGGGTTCAGCCATGGCGACCATCCGCTGCGCAGGGATTTCGATAGCTTCCGCGAGGCCGGTGGCCAGGCCCTGGAGCACCACTGCCGCTTCGAGGTGTTGCAGGCACAGGCTGTAGAGCACGGCCTGGGCGCCGACTGGCGCAACTGGCCAAAGGCCTGGCACGACCCCTATCACCCGGAAGTGGCGGCCTTCGCCAATGCTTACCCGGCCAAGGTCGAGTTCCATGCCTTTTGCCAATGGCTGACCGAACGCGGCCTGCAACGTGCTCAGGAGGCAGCCCGCGGCAACGGTATGGCTGTGGGCTTGATCGCCGACCTGGCGGTGGGTGCCGACGGTGCCGGCAGCCAGGCATGGAGCCGCCAGGATGAATTGCTGGCCGGCCTGACCGTGGGTGCGCCGCCCGACATCCTCAACCGCGCCGGCCAGGATTGGGGCATCTGCGCCTTCTCGCCCGAGGGCCTCAAGCGTAATGGCTACCGCGCCTTTATCGAGATGCTGCGGGCGAACCTGGCACATGCCGGCGGCCTGCGCATCGACCATGTGATGGGCCTGCGCCGGCTGTGGCTGATCCCGCAGGGGGCCAAGCCCAGCGAAGGCGCCTACCTCAATTACCCGCTGGACGACCTGTTGCGCCTGCTGGCGCTGGAGTCGGTGCGCCACCAGGCAGTCATCCTTGGCGAAGACCTGGGCACCGTGCCCGACGGCCTGCGCGAAACACTTGCCGAAAAAGCAGTGTTGGGCATGCGCGTGCTGCCCTTCGAACAGACCCAGCCAGGCCAGTTCAAGCCCATTCTGGACTGGCCAGACAGCGCCCTTGCCACAACCGGCACCCACGACCTGGCCCCGCTGGCCGGCTGGCTGGAAAACCGCGACATCGACTGGAGCCACCGCTTGCAACTGATCGACGCTGCCACCGAACTGCATTGGCGCCAAGACCGCCAGAAAGAACACGACGGCCTGCGCCGCACCCTGGAGGCCAACTACGGCGAACTGAAGGACAACGACGCCGTGATCGACGCGGCCATCCGCTTCGTTGGCCACACCCGTGCGCCCCTGGTGCTGGTACCGCTCGAAGACCTGTTGGGCTGCGAAGAGCAGCCGAACCTGCCAGGCACTACAGCCGGGCACCCTAACTGGAGGCGGCGCTTCACCCAACCGGTGGCAGAACTGCTCGATGACGAAGATGCCGCACGGCGCCTGGAGCTGCTGGCCCAAGCCCGCGAACAGGCCTGGGAGCGTGACCGATGAAGCCGCTGACTGCGACCCTGCGCCTACAGTTTCACAGTGATTTCACCCTCGATCACGCCGTGCCGCTGGTGCCGTACTTCGCCCAGCTGGGTATCAGCCACCTGTATGCCTCGCCCATCCTCAAGGCCCGCGCCGGCTCCCGCCACGGCTACGATGTGGTCGACCCGACCTGCGTCAACCCCGAACTGGGCGGCGAAGCGGCGCTGGAGCGGCTAGTGGCGGCCCTGCGCCAGCATGGCATGGGGCTGATTCTCGACACCGTATCCAACCACATGGCCGTGGGCGGTGCCGATAACCCCTGGTGGCAAAGCCTGCTGGCCTGGGGCCGGCGTAGCCCGTATGCCGAGTTCTTCGATATCCAGTGGCACTCCAGCGACCCGCTACTGGCCGGGCAACTGTTGTTGCCGTTCCTTGGCAGTGACTATGGCGTGGCACTCAAGAACGGCGAAATCCCACTGCAGTTCGACCAGCAGCAGGGGCTGCTGCACGTGGTCCATTACGAGCATAGTTTCCCGATCTGCCCAGTCGATTACGGCTGGATTCTCGCACTCAGCCCGGAGCCTGCGCTCAAGGCCCTGGCCGAACATTTCACTGCGTTGAACGAGTCACCCACCCCACTGGCCGCAGCGCTCCCGCTACAAACCGAACTGGCACGCCTGGTGCGTGAAGGGGCTGACCTTGAATCGGCCCTGGTGGCCTTCGACAGCCGCAGCGAGGCCGGCTTCAAACGCTTGCACCTGCTGCTGGAGCGCCAGACCTACCGCCTTGCCAGCTGGCGCACCGCCGCCGATGACATCAACTGGCGGCGATTCTTCGACATCAACGAGCTGGGCGGCCTGCGCGTGGAGCGCGCGGTGGTGTTCGAGGCCACCCACGCCAAGCTGTTCGAGCTGATCGAGCGCGGCCTGGTGGATGGCCTGCGCATCGACCATATCGACGGCCTGGCCGACCCGCGCGGCTATTGCCGCAAGCTGCGCCGTCGGGTCGATAGCCTGTTGGCGCAAAGGCCTTTGCAGGCTGCGTTGGAGCACTTCCCGATCTACGTGGAAAAAATCCTCGGTGCAGGCGAGCACCTGCACCGCGACTGGCTCACCGACGGCACCACTGGCTACGAATTCATGAACCAGGTCTCGCTGCTGCAGCACGACCCGGCCGGCGAAACGCCACTCACCGAGCTATGGGCGAACGTCACCGAACGGCCCGACTTCCCTGAAGAAGTGCGTCAGGCGCGTTACCTTGTGCTCAATGCCAGCCTCGCCGGTGACTGCGAATCGGTCGCCCAGGCGCTGCTGCAGGTCGCGCGCAACGACCTGATGACCCGCGACCTGACCTTGGGCGGCATTCGCCGGGCCTTGCAGGCAGTGGTAGCGCATTACCCCGTGTACCGTACCTACTTCAACGCCTGCGGGCGCCCCGCTGAAGACGAAGGGTTTTTCCAGCAGGCGCTGGCCAACGCCCGGCACGACCTCGGCGAAGCCGACTGGCCGCTACTGGACCACCTTGAACAATGGCTGGGGGGCCAAGCCTGGAAGCGGCTGCCACCGGGCCGCGCCCGCAAGCAACTGCGCCACGCCTGCGTGCGCTTCCAGCAGCTGACCGCGCCGAGCGCGGCCAAAGCCGTGGAAGACACTGCCTTCTACCGCAGCGCCCGGCTGCTGTCGCGCAACGACGTAGGCTTCGAGGCCGAGCACTTCAGCGCCCCGCCCATGCACTTCCATAACGAAGCCCAGCGGCGCCTGCGCGACTTCCCCGACAACCTGCTGGCCACCGCCACCCATGATCACAAGCGCGGCGAAGACACTCGCGCACGCTTGGCCGTGCTTAGCGAACGCGCCCCGTGGCTGGCCAGCCGAGTGGAACATTGGCGTGAACTGGCAGAACCGCTGCGCGCGCAGCTGAACGATGGCTTGGCACCCAGCCCCGGCGACGAGCTGATGCTGCTGCAAACCCTGCTCGGCAGTTGGCCGCTGGAGCTCGACCTGCACGACGAAACCGCCCTGCACCAATACGCCGAGCGTATCCGTCAGTGGCAGCAGAAGGCACTGCGCGAAGCCAAGTTACGCAGCAGCTGGAGCGCGCCGAACGAGGCTTACGAAAGTGCCTGTGCCCGCTACATCGATAGCCTGCTGCTAGGCAGCGAACACCAGCAACTGCGCAAATCCGTGGCCGATGCCGCGCAACTGCTGGCTTGCCCCGGCGCCCTCAATGGCTTGGTCCAAGCCCTGCTGCGCATGACTACCCCCGGTGTGCCCGACCTGTACCAGGGTAACGAATACTGGGACTTCAGCCTGGTCGACCCCGACAACCGCCGCCCCGTGGACTACGCTTCGAGGCGTCGCACCCTAGACGACGCCACGCCGCTAGCCGAGCTGCTGGCGCACTGGCGCGACGGCCGCATCAAGCAGGCCTTGATCGCACGGCTGCTGGACTGCCGCCAGGCCCACGCCGAACTGTTTCGCCGTGGCGCCTACCTGCCACTGACCGTACAGGGCAGGCATGCGGACAAGGTGATTGCCTTTGCGCGCGTGGGTGAAGGTGAACACGCCGTCGTCGTCGCCCCGCGCCTGGCCAGCGGCTTGCTCGGTGGCGCTGCTACACCGTTGATCCCGGCACAGAACTGGGACGACACCCGGGTGGTACTGCCGTTTGCCTTGTCGCCTGCCAACTCGACGGGACTTTTCCGTGGCGCGGCGGTCAGCTCTTCCAAGGAGTTGATGTTGAGCACCGTGCTCGCGGAGTTCCCGGTCAACGTGTTGATACAACAATCTTGAGCATCAGGAGCGTCATGATGAGTGTCGATGAAAAACGTATTCGCGAATTTGCCTATCAGATCTGGGAGTCTGAAGGTAAGCCTGTAGGGGAGGAAGAACGGCACTGGGATATGGCCCGCAAGCTGGCCGAGGCCGAGGCTTTGGCCCCCAAGGCGCAACCGCGCAAGCGCGCGCCGGCCAAGCCCAAGGCAGCCACTGAGCCGAAGGCCCCTGCCGAGCCCAAGGCGGCTGCGCTGCCAGGCGTCAAACCCGCTGCGGCGAAAAAGCCTCGGGCGGTGAAAAAGCCTACTGCCGGTTAAGCCTGTCCCGGCCTCTTCGCGGGTAAACCCGCTCCCACAGGTTCTGCACTGCGTTGAGCACCTGTAATGAACCTGTGGGAGAGGGTTTACCCGCGAAGAGGCCAATGCAGGACAGCACAATTCCCCTTCTATCACGGCCATTTGAGGATCGTCATGAGCCCCCGCACCCCTAAGAAAACCCGCTCGGTCGCACCATCGCGTATCCGCGAAGGCATGCCCTTCCCCCTCGGCGCCACCTGGGATGGCCTTGGGGTCAACTTCGCGCTCTTCTCGGCCAACGCAACCAAAGTCGAGCTGTGCCTGTTCGACTCCACCGGCGAGCAGGAGCTCGAGCGCATTGAGCTGCCCGAATACACCGATGAGATCTACCACGGCTACCTGCCCGACGCTCATCCTGGCCTGGTTTATGGCTACCGTGTATACGGTCCCTACGAGCCGGAAAACGGCCACCGTTTCAACCCCAACAAATTGCTGATCGACCCCTATGCCAAGCAACTGGTCGGCAGCCTGGAGTGGTCCGAGGCACTGTTCGGCTACACCATTGGCCACCCCGACGGCGACTTGTCGTTCGATGAGCGCGACAGTGCGCCCTTCGTGCCCAAGTGCAAGGTGATCGACCCGGCGTTCACCTGGGGCCGTGACCAGCGCGTGTCTGTTCCTTGGGAACGTACGATCATCTATGAAGCGCACACGCGCGGCATCAGCATGCGCCACCCGGCAGTACCGGAAGAACTGCGGGGCACCTTTGCCGGCCTTGCCAACGACGAGCTGCTCAAGCACATCAAAGACCTGGGCGTCTCCAGCATCGAGCTGTTACCCATTCACGCCTTCGTCAACGACCAGCACCTGCTGGACAAGGGGCTGAACAACTACTGGGGCTACAACAGCATCGCTTTTTTTGCGCCGCACCCGCGCTACCTGGCCAGCGGCAAGATTGCCGAGTTCAAGGAAATGGTCGCGCACCTGCACGACGCCGGGCTGGAGGTGATCCTCGACGTGGTCTACAACCACACCGCTGAAGGCAACGAACGCGGCCCGACCCTGTCCATGCGCGGCATCGACAACGCCTCGTACTACCGCCTGATGCCGGATGACAAACGCTACTACATCAACGATTCCGGCACCGGCAACACCCTGGACCTGAGCCACCCCTGCGTACTGCAGCTGGTCACCGACTCGCTGCGCTACTGGGCCGGCGAGATGCACGTGGACGGCTTCCGCTTCGACCTGGCGACCATCCTTGGCCGCTACCACGATGGCTACAGCGAGCGCCACGGCTTCCTCGTCGCCTGCCGCCAGGACCCGATGCTCAGCCAGGTCAAGCTGATTGCCGAACCCTGGGACTGCGGCCCCGGTGGCTATCAAGTGGGCAACTTCGCGCCGGGCTGGGCGGAGTGGAACGACCGCTTCCGCGATACCGCCCGCGCCTTCTGGAAAGGTGACGAGGGCCAGCTGGCCGACTTCGCCGCACGCTTGACCGCCTCGGGCGACATGTTCAACAACCGCGGGCGCAGGCCGTATTCCTCGGTCAACTTCATCACCGCCCATGATGGTTTCACCCTGCGCGACCTCGTGTCGTACAACCACAAGCACAACGAAGACAACGACGAGAACAACCAGGACGGTACTGACAACAACCTGTCATGGAACTGCGGTGCCGAAGGGCCAACCGACGATCCGGACATCAATGCGCTGCGCATGCGCCAGATGCGCAACTACTTCGCCACCCTGCTGTTGGCCCAAGGCACGCCGATGATCGTCGCCGGCGACGAGTTCAGCCGCACCCAGCATGGCAACAACAACGCCTACTGCCAGGACAGCGAAATCGGTTGGGTGAACTGGGACCTGGACCAGGAGGGCAAAGAGCTGCTGGCCTTCGTCAAACGCTTGACCCGCCTGCGCCTGGCCTACCCGGTGCTGCGCCGCTCACGCTTCCTGGTGGGTGATTACAATGAAGCAATCGGGGTCAAGGACGTGACCTGGCTGGCACCGGATGGCAACGAAATGAGCGTGGCGCAGTGGGAAGACCCGCACGGGCGCTGCCTGGGCATGCTGATCGACGGCCGCGCGCAGGTCAGCGGCATCGCCCGGCCAGGGTCCGAGGCCACAGTGCTATTGATCGTCAATGCCCACCATGACGTTGTGCCATTCAAGTTGCCAGCGGTACCCGAAGGCGATTACTGGAGCTGCCTGATCGATACCGACCGGCCGGAGTTGCGCAAGGGCCAACATCTGCAGTTCGACAGCACGTTCGAGGTCAAAGGGCGGTCGATGCTGCTGATGGTGTTGCAGCACGAGGAGGAGTGAACCCGGGGTGGTCCTACCGCCAGCAAGCCACCTCCCACACGTTCTGCACCGCCTGAAGGCCTGCACCAACCTGTGGGAGCTGGCTTGCCGGCGATAGAGCCGGTAGATGCAACACACAGGCACCTGCGATCGAGGAGGAATTGCGAACCCCGAAGCCGGCAGCACAGGTTTCGCCAGCGTCAACCAGGCCCCGGCCGTGAAGCGGCTGCGGGTACTGACGGTGAAAACCCACAAGGGCTTCACCGCCTTCAACCGGCGCTTCATTCTGCCGAAACTGCGCGAGGCGGTACGCAGCACCCAGGGCGACATCGTCTTCCTCCAGGAAGTAGTTGGTAGCCACGACCGCCACGCCGCGCGCTATCCCGGCTGGCCGCAGACCTCGCAGTACGAATTCCTTGCCGCCAACACGTGGAGCGACTTTGACTACGGCCGCAACGCGGTGTATCCCGACGGCCACCACGGCAATGCGCTGCTCACCTGCCATTGGCGGTGCAGGTCAGGCTCTAGCAATCATTCGTCATAGCCACGCAGGGGGAAATAGCGAACCCCGCTATACCCAGGTGATTGTCTCTGGAAATCAGGTGCTTAAGGTGAGTTACACAACCTGAACAGATCTTTCACGCTTTCTTGACGCAAGCGGCGTCCTCTCCTTAGCTGAACATTATCTAGCAGTAAAGATCTCGCGCCGGGCCTCTAGCTCGCGCCTTCGTGCGCGCTTCAGAAGGCTGGCGTGCTGGTTTGGGTCGCCCACTGTTTTTGCCGTACAGCTCGTGACAACAGGCCAGGTCCTTGGGCTGTAAAACCACAAAAACAAAGGAGATCCGCCATGAAAAGCACCTCGAACCCCGTGCGTTTCGACAGCATTTTCTACGCGGTTTCCACGTCGCTGCTTCTGGCAACCCCGGTGGAAACTTTCGCGTACGAACTGCAGGGTGACCCCATCTCGCCCGGTTTTCTGCAACAGCCAGCGATGCCGCAGCTGTCGCTAGACCCGGCCAGCGCCAGTGGTTTGAGTATCGGTACCCTGAATGCGTTTTCGCAAACGATGAGCGCGCGGCACGGGCAGGCGGCGCCGGACATGATCGCCAGCCAGTGGGCGCAGTTTTTCCCGACCAACGCCCGCATGAGTACACAACCCCCAGACCAGCTGGAGGCACCCAGCCAGCAACTGGTGATCGGCCCGGACCTGTTCGTGCGTGAAACTGCAGCGGGCAATGTGCACCGCGCAGGGGTTTTCGTAGGGCACAACAACCTGCAGAGCAGCTTCAACGGCATACGCCCACTGCTGGGCGACAAGCAGCGCAATGCGGTGAACCTGAGCGGGGAAAGCCTGGGCGTGTACTGGAGCATGACCCATGAACAGGGCTGGCACCTGGATGCCGTGGCCATGGGTTCGCGGATCGATGTGCTGGGCCGGGGCGAAAACGGCCAACGCCTTGACGAAAGCGGCCATGCGATGACCTTTTCGGTGGAAGGCGGCTACCCGATCCGCCTGAGTGGCAACTGGGTAATCGAACCCCAGGCACAGTTGATCAACCAGCAGTTCTTCCCCGGCAACCAGGTGCAGGAAGAAACCCTGCAAGCCTTCGACAGCCAGCCGAGCTGGAGCGGCCGGGTGGGTGCAAAATTGTCCGGGCGCTACGAAGTGCGCGGCATGCCCATCGAACCCTATGTGCGGACGAACGTGTGGTACGACTTCAGCAATGCCGATGAAGTGAAGCTGGACCAGGTCGACAAGATCTCCAGCTCGCGCTACTCGACCACGGTAGAGCTGGGCTTGGGGCTGGTGGCGCGTGTCACGCCTTCTGTGGCCCTGTTTGTCAGCGCCGATTACAGCAGTGATGTGGATGACAATGACCTGAACGGGCTGATTGGCAGCCTTGGGGTGCGGATGCGCTGGTAGCCAGGCCCGGCCCTTTCGCGGGCACGCCCGCTCCCACAGCGACAGCACAGGGACGAACATTGTGCAATCCCTGTGGGAGCGGGCATGCCCGCGAAGAGGCCAGTGCAGGCAAAACGTCAGGCCGGTTTCATTATCAACACGCCAAGCGGCGGCAAATTTAGGGCCAGCGACAACGGCTGCCCATGGCTGGCGACTGCCTCACTGGCCACTGCCCCCAAGTTGCCCACGTTGGACCCTGCATACAGCTCGGCATCGCTGTTCAGCAGCTCCTGCCAGCGCTCGCCAAACGGCACGCCAATGCGGTAGCCCTCACGCGGCACCGGGGTGAAGTTGGCCACCACCAGCACCGGCTCGCCACTGCTGCTCCAGCGCAGCCAGGCGTACACGCTGTTTTGCGCGTCGTCCCCGATCAGCCACTGGAAGCCCTGCGGCTGGCAATCCTGCTCGTGCAGCGCCGGCACCTCACGGTACAGGCGATTGAGGTCGCCCACCAGGCGTTGCACACCTTGGTGCTCGGGGTACTGCAACAGGTACCAGTCCAGTTCGCTGTCATGGTCCCACTCACGCCACTGGCCGAACTCGCAACCCATGAACAGCAACTTCTTGCCAGGGTGCGCCCACATGAAGGTGAGGTAGGCACGCAAGTTGGCAAATTTCTGCCAGCGGTCGCCGGGCATCTTGTCGATCAGCGAGTGCTTGCCATGCACCACTTCGTCATGGGAGATGGGCAGGATGAAATGCTCGGAATAGGCATAGATCAGCCCGAAACTCATCTCGTTGTGGTGGTGGGCGCGATGCACCGGGTCGTTCTGGATGTAATGCAGGGTGTCGTGCATCCAGCCCATGTTCCACTTGTAGGCAAAGCCCAGGCCGCCCTGCTGGGTCGGCTGACTGACGCCGGGCCAGGCGGTGGATTCTTCGGCAATGATCAGTGCACCAGGGGCCTCGACGGCAGCCACGCCGTTGAGGTGGCGAATGAAGTCGATAGCCTCCAGGTTCTCGCGCCCGCCGTAGCGGTTAGGCACCCATTCGCCAGCCTTGCGCGAGTAGTCGCGGTACAGCATCGAGGCCACCGCATCGACCCGCAGGCCGTCAATGTGGAAGTGCTTCAACCAGTGCAGCGCCGAGGCCATCATGAAGCCGCGCACTTCGTTGCGGCCCAGGTTGTAGATCAACGTGTTCCAGTCCTGGTGGTAGCCCTCCAGGGGGTTGTCGTATTCGTACAGCGCGGTGCCGTCGAAGCGGGCCAGGCCGTGTTCGTCGGTGGGGAAATGCGCCGGCACCCAGTCCAGGAGCACGCCTATGCCGCCTTGGTGGCAGGCATCGATGAACGCGGCAAAGTCCTCGGCACTGCCGTAGCGCGAGGTGGGCGCGAACATCGACAGTGGCTGATAGCCCCACGAGCCGCCAAACGGGTGCTCCATGATCGGTAGCAACTCGATATGGGTAAAGCCCAGCTCCTGCACGTAGGGCACCAGCCGCTCGGCCAGCTCGCGCCAGTTGTAGTAGCGCCCGACTTCGCCTGCCTCGTCCAGCTCGCAGCGCCATGACCCCGGGTGCAGTTCGTAAATCGACAGGGGGGCATTGTAACCATGGCGCTGGGCGCGTTGTGCCATCCAGTCGTGGTCCTGCCACGCATGGCTGAGCTCACCGGCCACCTTGGACGCGGTGCTGGGCGGCAATTCGGTAGCGCGGGCCAGCGGGTCTGCTTTGAGTGGCAGTATCCCGTCCTTGCCCAGCACCTCGAACTTGTAGGTTTCGCCCACGCCCAGGCGCGGCACGAACAGCTCCCACACCCCCGCGCCGTGGCGCAGGCGCATGGGGTGGCGGCGGCCGTCCCAGTTGTTGAAATCACCCACCACCGATACCCGCCGGGCATTCGGCGCCCACACCGAGAAACACACGCCATCGATGCCATCGACCTGGATCGGCTGGGCACCAAAGCGCCCGGACAAGTCGCGGTGGTTGCCCTCGGCGAACAGGTGCAAGTCCATGTCGCCCAATTGCGGGCCAAAGCTGTAAGGGTCTTCGGTGATTTGCTCGCCGCCGGCCCAGCCGATGTGCAGCAGATAGGCCTGCGCATCATCCAGGTGCGCCGTGAACAATCCCGGAACTGCACCTTGCACCATTTCAGCCAGCACGCGCCCATCATCGCGCGCCAGCACCCGTGCATTCAGGGCATTTGGCAGGAAGGCGCGGATAAACACACCGCCCTTGCCATCGCCATGGGGGCCGAGTACTGCAAAAGGATCGGCGTGTTCGGCGCGGGCCAGGGCATCCAGGTCCCGTTGCCGAAGGCCGCCGTTTTCACGCGTGGTTGCATTCATCTATGACTCTCCCCAGGTACTGATCAGTCCATGCAGGCCATGCAAAGGCACGGCCAGCCAGGTCGGACGGTTTTCGGCTTCATATGTGATCTCGTAGGCGGCCTTTTCCAGGCAGAACAATTCCAGTGCCGCGCGCTCGCCGTCGGCCATTTTCCAGGCATGGGGCATGGCGGCGGTGGCCAGGCCGTAGGCTTCGACGAAGGCGTGGCGCGACTGGTGCAGGTACTGCCGGGCGACCCGCTGACGCGCCTGCTGCGCTGGGCCGGAAAGGTCGACCGCAGACGCGCTGCGCAGGATCATCGCAGCAGCATAGTCGAAGGAACGCAACACGCCGCTGACATCCTTGTACGGGCTGTGTTTTGCCCGGCGCTCTTGCAGTGGACGTGACGGTTCACCCTCGAAATCGATGAGGTAGGCGTCACCCTGCACCACCAGCACCTGGCCCAGGTGCAGGTCGCCGTGCACCCGCATCAGCAGGCCGCCCTCAGCCTGGTCCGCCAGGCTAGCGATGTGCTGGGCCAGGCCATCGCGCTGTTGCTGCAGGTCGTCGATCAGGGCCTGGCTGTCGCTGTCGAGAGCGTCACGGTGCTGGGCCAACAGGTCGAGGGCGTGGGTCAGTTCGGCGCTGATCTGCGCACCCCAGCGCTGGCTGTCGTCAGCATCGCTGGGGCGTGGGCGAAAGGCCTCATCGTCGGTCGGCGCGGCCAGCAACAGGTGCATCTCGCCCAGGCGTTGGCCGAACAAGGCGGCAAAGCCGGTGAGTTCCTCCAACGCATCGGTGTGTACCTCGGCATCGCCGCCAGCCGGCGCCATCTGGTCGCGGATGGCCCGCTCCAGGGTGTTCTGGGTCCAGGCCCAGGCATCGCCCTGGTTGCTCAGGTAGCCCTGGGCGATCATCAGCAGGTGGGGGGCATTCTGCTCGTCCACCCGGCTGACCCAGGCAAGCAATGGCGAGATATTGGCAAAGCCGGCGGCGGTCAGGTAGGCACTCATTTCCAGTTCTGGGTGAATGCCCGGGTTGACCCGGCGGATCAGCTTGAGCACCACGCTGTCACCGATCACCACCGAGCTGTTGGACTGCTCGGCGCTGAGGTAGCGCACTGCACTTTCATCGTTCAACCCAAGGGCCGCCAGCAGGTCGGTGCACTCGAAACGCAGTTCGCCCGCGCCGCTGCCACAGGGCAGGCGCAGGCCATTCTGGCAGGCGTGCAGCACCGCGCGGATAAACGGTTCGAGCACGAAGGCATCGGTAATCAGGCCAACCTGATGGGCACGGCGCACCCGCGACAAGGCCAGCTGCTGCGGCAGCGCTGTGTTGATCTGGTCTTCGGGCAGCAGGCCAAACGGCAGCTGGTAGTGGTTGGCCGTCCCCCCGCCAAGCACTTCGATTTCGCTGAGCAGTACGGGCGTGGTGGCGGTAGCGAAGCGCACGCCGTAGCACAGGCGCACCTGGTCGATGGGCCCTTCCTTGCCGGCGAACCAGCGCCGCTTGGGCAGGTATTGCGGCAGGATGGTGGTTTGCAGGGTTTCGCGGGCGGGTGCTTCCAGCAGTTCTTCCATGCGCTTGCGCAATACCAGTGTAGTCAATTCGGGTAACCCCTCGGTGGCCTGGATGTGCCAACTGGGCATGCGGTCGTGGGAGGCCAGCAGGAACCAGTAAAAGGCATAGGGTGGCAGCGTCAACAGGAACGGCAGTTGCCCAATGGGCGGGAAGGCGCTGCCGCCGAGCATCTCCACCGGTACTTTGTCGGCGTATTGTGACAATTCCAGTTCGGCAGCCTGGGCGGCGCGGGACACGTTGGCCACGCACAGGATGACCTCGGTGTTGCCATCGGCATCGGTGTACTCGCGGATGTACGCAAGAATGCGCCGATTGCTGGGGGTAAGGGTTCGCAGGCTGCCGCGGCCAAAGGCCTTCTGCTGCTTGCGCACGGCCAGCATGCGCCGGGTCCAGTTCAGCAGCGAGTGCGGGTCATGGCTCTGGGCCTCGACGTTTACCGTCTGGTAGCCGTACAGCGGGTCCATGATCGGCGGCAGCACCAGGCGCTGCGGGTCGGCGCGGGAGAAACCACCGTTGCGGTCGGGCGACCACTGCATGGGCGTACGCACGCCGTCGCGGTCACCGAGGTAGATGTTGTCGCCCATGCCCAGCTCGTCACCGTAGTACAGGGTTGGCGTGCCCGGCATCGACAGCAACAGGCTGGTGAGCAGCTCTATACGCCGACGGTCACGCTGCAGCAGCGGCGCCAGGCGCCGCCGAATGCCCAGGTTGATGCGCGCGCGGCGGTCTTCGGCGTAGTAGTTCCACAGGTAGTCGCGCTCTCGGTCGGTGACCATTTCCAGGGTCAGCTCATCGTGGTTGCGCAGAAAAATTGCCCATTGGCAGTTGGCCGGGATCTCCGGCGTCTGGCGCAGGATGTCGGTGATCGGGAAACGGTCTTCCATGGCCAGGGCCATGTACATGCGCGGCATCAGCGGAAAATGGAAGGCCATGTGGCACTCGTCGCCATCACCTTCGCCAAAGTAAGGCCGGGTATCTTCCGGCCACTGGTTGGCCTCGGCAAGCAACATGCGGTCGGGGTAATTGGCGTCGATTTCAGCGCGGATTGCCTTGAGCACAGCGTGGGTTTCGGCGAGGTTCTCGTTGTTGGTGCCGTCGCGTTCGATCAGGTAAGGGATGGCATCCAGGCGCAAGCCATCGACACCCAGGTCCAGCCAGAAGCGCATCACCCCGATCACCGCCTTGAGCACCAGCGGGTTGTCGAAGTTGAGGTCTGGCTGGTGCGAGTAGAAGCGGTGCCAGAAATACTGGCCGGCGACCGGATCCCAGGTCCAGTTGGACTTTTCGGTGTCGAGGAAGATGATCCGCGTGCCGTCGTATTTCTGGTCGTCGTCCGACCACACGTAGAAGTCGCGCGTCTTGCTACCGCGCTTGGCGTGGCGGGCACGCTGGAACCAGGGGTGCTGATCGCTGGTGTGGTTGATCACCAGTTCGGTAATTACCCGCAAGCCGCGCTTGTGTGCCTCGCTGATAAAGCGCCGGGCATCGGCCATGCTGCCGTAGTCGGGGTGCACGGCCTTGTATCCGGCGATGTCATAGCCGTCGTCACGCCGCGGCGAAGGGTAGAACGGCAGCAGCCACAGGGTATTGACGCCCAGCTCGGCGATGTAGTCCAGCTTGCTGATCAGGCCTGCAAAATCGCCGATGCCGTCGTTGTTCGAGTCGAAGAACGACTTGATGTGCAACTGGTAGATGACGGCGTCCTTGTACCACAGCGGGTCATCGATGAAGGCTGCCGGGCGTGAACGCTTGGCCATGGGTGACTCCTTTCAATTGCATGCACAGACATCCGAGCTTGCTCGATCCCTGTGGCGGGTTTACCCGCGAAGATGACGCCGCGGTGCATGGCACCGGCTTCGCCGGTGCTCGCGGCTAAACCCGCTCCTACAGGGGGCACAGTTTGAGCGTTGTTAACGGGCTTTTTCGATGCGCCAGATCCCGAATGGCTGGTGCCAGGGTTCGATGCGCATGAACTGGGTCTTGCCATGCCAGGTCCAGCGGTGGCCGTTCATCAGGTCTTCGCCCTGGGTGTCGGCGTCGTCATCCAGGCCTAGCTCCCAAAGCGGCAGCTCGAAATGCGCCTCTTGGGCGTTGTGCGGGTCGAGACAGATAGCCACCAGGATGTAGTTGTCGCGCTCAGGCGTACGCTTGGCGAAATACAGGATGTTGTCGTTCCAGCAGTTGAAAAACGCCACGCCCAGGTGCGTTTGCAAGGCGCGGTTCTGCCGGCGAATACGGTTGAGCTGGGCGATCTCGGCAATGATGTTGCCAGGCTGGGTGAAATCGCGCGGGCGGATCTGGTATTTCTCCGAATCCAGGTACTCCTCCTTGCCCGGCAAAGGCGCGCTTTCGCACAGTTCGAAGCCTGAGTACATGCCCCACAGGCCCGAGCCCATGGTTGCCAGCGCGGCGCGGATAAGGAAGCCGGCGCGACCAGAAGTGTGCAGGAAGAACGGGTTGATATCCGGCGTATTGACGAAAAAGTTCGGCCGGTAGCACTGGCTCCATGGCGGCTGGTTTAGCTGCTCGAAATACTCGCGCAGTTCCTGCTTGTGGTTGCGCCAAGTGAAGTAGGTATAGCTTTGCGCGTAGCCAACCTTGCCCAGGCGCGCCATCATCGCCGGCCGGGTGAACGCTTCGGCAAGGAAGATGACGTCGGGGTGCTGGCTGCGCACATTGGCAATCAGCCATTGCCAGAATGGCAGTGGTTTAGTGTGCGGGTTGTCGACGCGGAAGGTTTTCACGCCCTCCTCTACCCAGCCGACCACCACGTCGCGCAGCGCCAGCCACAGCGAAGGGACGGCGTCCGGGGCGTAGAAATCGACGTTGACGATGTCCTGGTACTTTTTCGGCGGGTTCTCGGCGTAGCGAATGGTGCCGTCGGGGCGCCAGCTGAACCAGCCGGGGTGCTCTTTGAGCCATGGGTGGTCCTGCGAGCACTGAATGGCGAAATCCAGCGCGATTTCCAGGCCATGCTCGGCAGCGGCAGCCACCAGTCGACGGAAGTCTTCGCGGGTGCCCAGTTGCGGATGGATGGCGTCATGGCCGCCTTCGGCACTGCCAATCGCATACGGGCTGCCTGGGTCGCCGGGCTCGGCCTTGAGGGCGTTGTTGCGGCCCTTGCGGTGCTGCATGCCGATGGGGTGGATGGGCGGGAAGTACAGCACGTCGAAGCCCATGTCACGGATCATTGGCAGGCGTTGGTGCACGTCGTTGAAGGTGCCGTGGCGCTGTGGGTCGTCAGTGATCGAGCGGGGGAACAGCTCGTACCAACTGGCGAACTGCGCAGCCGGGCGGTCGACATCAATGGGGAATTCACAGCTGCGGGCCAGGTAGCTGCGGTGCCCGGCTTCGCTCATCAGGTGTGCAACATCAGGGGCCAGGAACAGCGCCACCTGCCCGTCGCTATCCAGCTCCGCGAGGCGCTGCTGCACCGCTTCGAGCTCCTCACGCACGGCGCCGCTGCACAGTTCGATGCCTTTGCCCAGCATCAAGCGGCCCTCTTCCAGTTCGAGCTGTACCTCGACGCCGGCGTTGTACTTTTTCTCCAGATCGTGGCTATAAGTGGCGAACGGGTCGACCCAGGCCTCGATGCTGAACAGGTGTGGGCCAAGCTCGGTGGGGGTGAATTCTGCCAGCCACAGGTCGTTGCCCGGCGAGTGCATGGGCACGCAATGCCCGCGGCGGCTGTTGGCCTGACGCCAGTTGAGCATCACGGCCAGGCGGTCGTGGCCGTCGCTGTACACCTTGGTGCTGACCGCCACAGGCTGGCCGCTGATGGCCTTGGCGGCAAAGGTGCCGGCGTCGAGCACCGGTTGGGTGTCTTCGATCACGACACGCGGCGCCAACAGCGCCTGGGACAGGCTGATGGCCTGTTCGGGGTGATCGTTCGCCATGGGCACGCTTTCAAAGGGCTCGTTACGTGACATCGACCTTGCTCCCTCAGGCTGGTGGCGGTAAGGGTTCAGAGCCGGGCACAGGCGTGGGGTTCAAAAAAATTGAGCGAACGGCAGCTGCCAGCGGTCAGAGCCTGCAGCACCTCTTCATTCCACCCACGCGAGGTCAGGCCATGAACATTCCCATTCCACCGGAAACCCCCGATCCCAACATCGACGACCCCAGCTTGCCACCGCCCGTGCCGGAAAAAGAGCCGGACGAGCTGCCGATCAAGCCAACCATGCCGCCGACGGTGGGTGACCCGCCGAGCCAGGAGCCACCGGTGAAGGCTTAAGGATAGACAAGGTTTTTATGCAGCATTGGCTGGTCTGTGGGCGGGTAAATCTGCCGAGAGGCCAGCCAAGCCAACGCATCAACCTGCAGATAGCGCCGAGATCTCCGCCACGCTGATCTCCCGCATGCGGAATTTTTGCACCTTGCCCGTCACCGTCATCGGGTATTCGTCAACAAAGCGGATATGCCGCGGCACTTTGAAATGTGCGATGCGTCCCTTGCACCAACCCTGCAGTTCCTCGACCGTGGCATGGTGCCCGGGATGCAGCTTGATCCAGGCCACAATCTCCTCGCCATAGCGGCTGCACGGAATGCCGATCACCTGCGCATCAGCCACTGCCGGGTGGGTGTAGAAGAACTCCTCCAGCTCACGCGGGTAAATATTCTCGCCGCCGCGAATGATCATGTCCTTGTTGCGCCCGACGATACGCACGTAACCGTGCTCATCCATCACCGCCAGGTCGCCCGAGTGCATCCACCCGGCCGGGTCGATGGCGTCCGCCGTGGCTTGGGGGTTGTCCCAGTAACCAAGCATCACACTGTAGCCGCGGGTGCACAACTCGCCGATCTCACCGCGCGCGACGATGCAGCCATCGGCGGCTACCAGCTTGTTTTCCAGCTGCGGCTGGGTACGGCCGACGGTGGTCACGCGCAGCTCCAGGTCATCGTCCGGGCCGGTCTGCAGCGACACCGGGCTGGTTTCGGTCATGCCGTAGGCGATCTGCACTTCAGCCATGTGCATCTGGTCGATGACCCTACGCATCACCTCGATCGGGCAGGTGGCACCGGCCATGATGCCGCTGCGCAGGCTTGACAGGTCCATCTGCGCACGCGAGGGGTGATCGAGCATCGCGATGAACATGGTCGGCACGCCGTACAGGATGCTGGCACGCTCCTCGGCCACGGCGCGCAGGGTGAGCTCGGCGTCGAAGGCGTCGTTCGGGTAGATCATGGTGCTGCCGTGGGTGATGCAGCCGAGGTTGGCCATGACCATGCCGAAGCAGTGGTAAAGCGGCACCGGGATTACCATGCGATCGCAGGCCGTCAGGCCCAGGCTCTCGCCGACCATGAAGCCGTTGTTGAGGATGTTGTAGTGGCTGAGCGTGGCGCCCTTGGGCGCACCGGTGGTGCCGGAGGTGTACTGGATATTCACCGGCTGGTCGAATTGCAGGCTTTGCTGGCGGGCAGTACAGGCATCGGTCGATGTCTGCCCTGCCCGCTCGGCCAATGCGTGCCAAGGCAGGAAGCCGGCAGGCGGGTTGGCGGCCAGGCTGATCACGCCGCGCAACTCAGGCAGGCGCGGACTGGCCAGTTCACCGGGCGTGGTACTGGCCAATTCTGGCACCAGCTCCTGGACCATGGCGTGATAATCAGACGCCTTGAAGGCATCGGCGCACACCAGCCAGCGGCAGCCGGACTGACGCAACACATAGTCCAGTTCGCCCGCGCGATAGGCCGGGTTGATATTGACCAGGATGGCGCCGACCTTGGCACTGGCCAACTGCAGAATGCACCACTGGGCGCAGTTGGGCGACCAGATGCCGACACGGTCGCCGGTGTTCACGTCCAGGGCCATCAGCGCACGGGCATGCACTTCGACCTGTTCGGCCAACTGCCGCCAGCTGTAGCGCAAGCCCTGGTGGCGCGACACCAGCGCCTCGCCATCGGCACAGCGAGCCACCGTGGCATCGAAGGCCTGGCCGATGGTCTGGGTCAGCAAGGGTTGGTCCTGGCGACCGCGGGTATAGCTCGGTTGACTCATGGGTGTCCCTTCTTGTGGTTGTTCTGGGCACGACTGAAGCAAGCGGGAATACTCTGGCGCAGATTTACGTTTACGTAAAGGTGATGAGTAGATTGACAGTCACACCAGGCAGGTTTACGTTAACGTAAAGGTGATGAACGACATCTGACCTATGGCTTGACGTCGACCCTTGTGGGAGCGGGCGGTGAGTCCATAAGCGCGATGTAACCCAATTTCAAGAACAAGAAGGTGTCCCAGCATGCATTACCCCTCCCTGAACTTCGCCCTGGGCGAAACCATCGACATGCTCCGCGACCAGGTGCGCACCTTCGTCGCCGCCGAACTGGCCCCACGCGCTGCGCAAATCGACCATGACAACCTGTTCCCCGCCGATATGTGGCGCAAGTTTGGCGACATGGGCCTGCTGGGCATCACGGTGTCGGAAGAGTACGGCGGCGCCGGCCTGGGCTACCTGGCCCATGTAGTGTCGATGGAAGAAATCAGCCGTGCCTCGGCCTCGGTGGCACTGTCGTACGGCGCCCACTCCAACCTGTGCGTCAACCAGATCAACCGCAACGGCACCCATGAGCAGAAGCTCAAGTACCTGCCCAAGCTGATCAGCGGCGAGCACATCGGTGCGCTGGCCATGAGCGAGCCGAACGCCGGCTCCGACGTGGTCTCGATGAAGCTGCGCGCCGAAAAGCGCGGCGATCACTACGTGCTCAACGGCAGCAAGACCTGGATCACCAACGGCCCCGACGCCAACACCTACGTGATCTACGCCAAGACCGACCTGGACAAGGGCGCCCACGGCATTACCGCGTTCATCGTCGAACGGGACTGGAAAGGTTTCAGCCGCAGCAACAAATTCGACAAGCTGGGCATGCGCGGGTCCAACACCTGCGAACTGTTCTTCGATGACGTGCACGTGCCGGCAGAAAACATCCTTGGCCAGCTCAACGGCGGCGTGCGCGTGCTGATGAGCGGCCTGGATTACGAGCGCGTCGTGCTGTCCGGTGGCCCGACCGGCATCATGCAAAGCTGCATGGACCTGGTGGTGCCCTACATTCACGACCGCAAGCAGTTCGGCCAGAGCATCGGCGAATTCCAGCTGATCCAGGGCAAGATCGCTGACATGTACACCCAACTGAACGCCAGCCGCGCCTACCTGTATGCCGTTGCGCAAGCCTGCGACCGTGGCGAAACCACCCGCAAGGACGCCGCCGGGGTCATCTTGTACACCGCCGAACGCGCCACGCAGATGGCCCTGGAGGCGATCCAGATTCTCGGTGGCAACGGCTATATCAATGAATTCCCGGCGGGCCGCCTGCTGCGCGATGCCAAGCTGTACGAAATCGGTGCCGGCACCAGCGAAATCCGCCGGATGCTGATTGGCCGCGAGCTGTTCAACGAAACCCGCTGAGCATAAAGGACGGGCGCACATGGCTACCTTGCACACCCAGATCAACCCGCGTTCGGCGGAATTCGCCGGCAACAGCGCGGCCATGCTCGAACAGGTTCAGGCCCTGCGTGGCCTGCTCGCCCAGGTGGCCCAGGGCGGCGGGCCCAAAGCCCAGGAGCGGCACACCTCACGGGGCAAGCTGCTGCCGCGCGAGCGCATCGACCGGCTGCTGGACCCGGGCTCGCCATTCCTCGAAATCGGCCAACTGGCTGCCCATGAGGTATACGGCGAAGACGTGCCCGCCGCTGGCGTGATCGCTGGCATCGGCCGCGTCGAAGGCGTGGAATGCATGATCGTGGCCAACGACGCCACGGTCAAAGGCGGTTCGTACTACCCACTGACGGTCAAGAAGCACCTGCGTGCGCAAACCATCGCCCAGCAGAACCGCCTGCCGTGCATCTACCTGGTGGATTCGGGCGGCGCCAACCTGCCGCGCCAGGACGAAGTGTTCCCCGACCGCGAGCATTTCGGGCGGATCTTCTTCAACCAGGCCAACATGAGCGCCCAGGGCATCCCCCAGATCGCCGTGGTGATGGGCTCGTGCACAGCTGGCGGCGCCTACGTACCGGCCATGGCCGACGAAGCGATCATGGTACGCCAGCAGGCAACCATCTTCCTCGCCGGCCCGCCGCTGGTAAAAGCCGCCACTGGTGAAGTGGTGAGCGCCGAAGACCTGGGTGGCGCCGATGTACATTGCCGCACCAGCGGCGTGGCCGACCACTATGCGGATAACGACGAGCACGCCCTGGCCATCGCCCGGCGCAGTGTGGCCAACCTCAACTGGCACAAGCTGGGCAAGCTGCAGCGCCTGGCACCGGTGGCGCCGCTGTACGCCGCCGACGAGCTGTATGGGGTGGTACCGGCGGATGCCAAGCAACCGTTCGACGTGCGCGAGGTGATCGCGCGGCTGGTCGATGGCTCGGTATTCGATGAGTTCAAGGCACTGTTCGGCACCACCCTGGTGTGCGGCTTCGCCCACCTGCACGGCTACCCGGTGGCGATCCTGGCCAACAACGGCATCCTCTTTGCCGAAGCCGCGCAAAAAGGCGCGCACTTCATCGAGCTGGCCTGCCAGCGTGGTATTCCGCTGCTGTTCCTGCAGAACATCACCGGCTTCATGGTAGGCAAGAAGTACGAAGAAGGCGGCATCGCCAAGCACGGCGCCAAGCTGGTCACCGCCGTGGCCTGCGCCCAGGTGCCAAAGTTCACGGTGATCATCGGTGGCAGCTTTGGCGCCGGTAACTACGGCATGTGCGGCCGCGCCTATGACCCGCGCTTTTTGTGGATGTGGCCCAACGCGCGCATTGGCGTGATGGGCGCCGAACAGGCCGCTGGCGTGCTGGCGCAGGTCAAGCGCGAGCAAAGCGAGCGCAGCGGCCAGCCCTTCAGTGCCGAAGACGAAGCCAGGCTCAAGCAACCGATCCTCGACCAGTACGAGCACCAGGGCCACCCCTACTACTCCAGCGCCCGCCTGTGGGACGACGGCGTTATCGACCCGGCACAAACGCGCGATGTGCTCGGCCTGGCATTGTCTGCCGCACTGAACGCTCCGATCGAACAGAGCCGCTTCGGCATTTTCCGGATGTGACCCATGAGCGATTTCAGCACCCTTGAAGTAACCCGCGACCCACGCGGCTTCGCCACCCTGTGGCTGAGCCGCGAGGACAAGAACAACGCCTTCAACGCGCAGATGATCCGCGAGCTGATCGTCGCCATCGACCGACTGGCCGAAGACGCAAGCCTGCGCTTTGTGCTGCTGCGCGGCCGTGGCCGGCACTTCAGCGCCGGTGCCGACCTGGCCTGGATGCAGCAGTCGGCGCAGCTGGACTTCAACACCAACCTGGATGACGCCCACGAACTGGGCGAACTGATGTACGCCCTGCACCGCCTCAAGGCCCCTACCCTTGCCGTGGTGCAAGGTGCCGCCTTTGGCGGCGCGCTGGGCCTGATCAGCTGCTGCGACATGGCCATCGGCGCCGAAGATGCCCAATTGTGCCTGTCGGAAGTTCGCATCGGCTTGGCCCCGGCAGTCATCAGCCCGTTTGTGGTCAAGGCCATTGGCGAGCGTGCCGCGCGCCGCTACGCCCTTACCGCCGAGCGTTTCAGTGGCGTACGGGCCCGCGAGCTGGGGCTGCTGGCCGAGGTGTATCCGGCCAGTGAGCTGGACGCCCAGGTCGAAGCGTGGGTGAACAACCTGCTGCAGAACAGCCCGCAAGCCTTGCGCGCCACCAAGGACTTGCTGCGCGAAGTGGACGACGGCGAACTCAGCCCAGCCCTGCGTCGCTACTGCGAAAACACCATTGCCCGCATCCGCGTCAGCGCCGAAGGCCAGGAGGGCCTGCGCGCTTTCCTGGAAAAACGCCGCCCCGCCTGGCAAACCGATGACAAGAAGGAACCGCGCCCATGAGCCGCCCCGCTTTGACCACCCTGCTGGTCGCCAACCGTGGCGAAATCGCCTGCCGCATCATGCGCACCGCCAAGGCCATGGGCCTGACCACTGCCGCCGTGCACAGCGCAACCGACCGCGACGCCCGGCACAGCCGCGAAGCGGATATCCGCGTTGACCTGGGCGGTACCAAGGCCGCCGAAAGCTACCTGCTGGTCGACAAGCTGCTGGCCGCTGCCAAGACGAGCGGTGCCCAGGCCATTCACCCGGGCTATGGTTTCCTTTCCGAGAACGCAGGCTTCGCCCGGGCAATTGAACAGGCCGGGCTGATCTTTCTCGGCCCACCGGCCAGCGCCATCGACGCCATGGGCAGCAAGTCGGCGGCCAAAGCGCTGATGGAAGCCGCAGGTGTACCGCTGGTGCCGGGCTACCACGGCGAAGCCCAGGACCTGGACACCTTCCGCGCCGCCGCCGAACGCATCGGCTACCCGGTGCTGCTCAAGGCCAGCGCCGGCGGCGGCGGCAAGGGCATGAAAGTGGTTGAGGAAGAAAGCCAACTGGCCGATGCCCTGGCCTCGGCCCAGCGTGAAGCGCAGTCATCGTTCGGCGATGCGCGCATGCTGGTGGAAAAATACGTGCTCAAGCCGCGCCATGTGGAAATTCAGGTGTTTGCCGACCAGCACGGCAACTGCCTGTACCTCAACGAACGCGACTGCTCCATTCAGCGCCGCCACCAGAAAGTGGTAGAAGAGGCCCCTGCCCCTGGTCTGTCTCCCGAACTGCGCCGGGCCATGGGCGAAGCAGCGGTGCGTGCGGCTCAGGCGATCGGTTACGTGGGTGCCGGCACCGTGGAGTTCCTGCTGGATGCCCGTGGCGAGTTCTTCTTCATGGAGATGAACACCCGCCTGCAGGTGGAACACCCGGTCACCGAGGCCATTACCGGCCTGGACCTGGTGGCCTGGCAGATCCGCGTGGCCTGCGGCGAGCCCCTGCCGATCACCCAGGAGCAGGTGCCGTTGATCGGCCATGCCATCGAAGTGCGGTTGTACGCCGAGGACCCGGCCAACGAGTTCCTGCCGGCTACCGGCAAACTGGCGCTGTACCGGGAATCGGCGCCTGGCGAAGGTCGGCGGGTGGACAGCGGGGTCAGCGAAGGCGACGTGGTGTCGCCGTTCTATGACCCGATGCTGGGCAAGCTGATTGCCTGGGGTGAAAACCGCGAACAGGCACGCCTGCGCTTGCTGGCCATGCTAGACGAGTTTGCGATTGGCGGGTTGAAGACCAACATTGCCTTCCTGCGCCGCATTTTGGCCCACCCTGCGTTTGCGGCGGCAGAGCTGGACACCGGATTCATTCCACGCCACCAGGACGTGCTGCTGCCAGCGCCAGGTGCGCTGCCGGCGGGCTTCTGGGAGGCGGCAGCCGAAGCCTGGCTGCAAAGCCAGCCCGGGCATCAGCGCGATGACGACCGCAGTTCGCCATGGGGTGCGCACAACGGCCTGCGCCTGGGCCTGCCGGCACGCAGCAGCCTGCACCTGTTGAGCGGCGGGCAGGACCAGGCGGTTGCACTGGAACGCAGCGCTACGTCCACCTGGGAGTTAGTGGGCGAGCAACTGGTGCACGATGAGGCAGGTGTGCGCCGCCAGCATTTGGCGATTCGCCGCGACGGCACGCTGTACCTGCACTGGGATGGCGAGATGCACGCCATTCAGGCCTTCGACCCGATTGCCGAAGCCGAGGCCAGCCATGGCCATCAAGGCGGCCTGGGTGCGCCCATGAACGGTAGCATCGTGCGGGTGCTCGTCGAGCCGGGACAGGTAGTTGAAGCCGGTACGGCACTGGTGGTGCTGGAGGCCATGAAGATGGAACACAGCATTCGTGCGCCGCATGGCGGGACGGTGAAGGCGTTGTTCTGCCAGGAAGGGGATATGGTCAGCGAAGGGACGGTGCTGGTCGAGCTGGCTGAGTGAGGTAAGCGGGGTCCACCGCCTAGCTCGGACGGCGAAAGTTTGCGCGATCACTGTGGGAGCGGGCATGCCCGCGAACACCGGCAAAGCCGGTGCCATAAACCGCGTTGGATTCTTCGCGGGTGAACCCGCTCCCACAGGGCCAGCGCAATGCTTGAGATCGGCACCGTACTTGTGGGAGCCCCGCTTGGCGATGGGCTGCGCAGCAGCGCCGGCTATCTAGAAGGCCCCATGCACCCGCACGACCACCCCCAGGAACTCGCAGCCCTCTTCACACAGGATTGTCGGATAGCGCGTATTCAACGGTTTGAGCATCTTGTCGCCACCCTCCTCGACCAACTGCCGCAACACTGCAGGCCGCCCCGGCTGCCGCGCAATCACCAACCTGCCGGGCTCTGCCTGCAGGCCCGTGTCCACCAGCACTCGCATGCCCTCAGGCACGCTCTTGCCACTGGCTGCATTCATCGAGTCGTTTTCCACCACTAGCCAGAACGCATTGCCTGCGGGCATGTAATCCGTCTGTTCGTGGCATTTGCCCGCTTCAGGCAAAGGCCCCTGCAAGTCAGCCCAGGTCAGAACCGGGAAGCGGAAGCTTGCATAAAGCAGCGCTTGGGCTGATACCGGGGGCTCGACCGCATAGCGCCCAGGGGCTTCGCGCAAGATGTCACGCTCTACCACCATGACTTGTGCTTCCAGAAACACCAGGCCAAGTTTCTCGAGCTTTTCGTTTATGGTTTCCAGCGTCGGCCGCCGCGTGCCACGTAGCCAATGACCCACGCCACCCTGAGTCATGCCCAGCCGTTCGGCCAGCTTCAGCTGGCTGAGGTTGTGTTCGCGCTTGTAGCGCTTGAGAAATGCGTTCCAGTTTTCCATGAGCGGAAACAATACGGACTGTATTATCCGCAGCAATACACAATCTGAATTATTTATTTGATCATAATCAGTACAGATTGACCTATCCTCTGATTCCATTGTGTTTAAAGGGAAATCACAAGGTATCGCGATGAAACCACCGAAAAACGACGAAACAGATCTCGACAGCGAAGCCGCCCGCCGCGCCCTCGACTACTACCTCAATCCCAAGCCACAGCGCCCTACCCTGGACAACAAGATCTGGACCCTGCACGAGAGCGTCACGAGCGACCAGGCCCAGGAACATGCCATCGCCCTGCTGCGCTGCGCCGCCGCCACCGCGCAGGAAACTGCCAGCCACCAGCATGGCAGCCAGCGCGAACTGACCTACGCGTTGATGCACATGATGGACATGGCCCGCGCCCTGCTGGAGCACAATCGCGCCGCAGATCCGGAATTCTGAAGTAAAAAAGAAAGGGAGAGAACGTGATGGCCTGGAACGGCAAATGCCCCGATTGCCGGGACAAGGAAGCGCATCGGTAAAACTTTTTTACCGAAATGGATAAAAATCATTTGACTGGCAAATGATAACGATTATTATTGCACTCAGCTGATCGCGAGACCAGCTGGATAACCTGGAGCTTAGGTCGCTCTCAGATTATCTCCTCATCAGGCTAATCACGGTTTTTGACCCGGCTTTTTGCCGGGTCTTTTTTTTGGCTCTTCAGGCTAATGAAGATCGTAATGGCGCGCATGATAGCAAAGGTGTTTCAGGGCGTGAACGCTCATTACAAAACTTTGCGGAATCAGCACTTGAGAATCAATCTCGTTTCGCCTACGCTGGTTCCGCATCAAGGAAGATGCCCCCACCCCTCCCCCTTTCATGCAAGGAGCTGTCCATGACCCGTCTGCTACTGCCCCTTGAGCACCCAACGCCTGTTACCGAACACGATCCCGATCGCGCCTTGCTGCATGCGCTCAAGCGGCTGCCACGGCGTGTGCAGCAAGTGTTCCTGCTCAACCGCCTCGACCAACTGGACTTCGCCAGCATCGCTGCCCGCCTCGACTTGCCCCTGGCGAGCATCGAGCAAAACATGGACCAGGCGCTGCAGGCCGGGCGCTCACGCCGTGATGTGCTGTCGAGTGTTGCCGGGCAATGGTATGTGCGCTTGCAAAGCCCACAGGTGACCGCTTGCGAACGGATCGACTTTCGTCGCTGGCTGGATGCGGATACGGCAAACCTGCAAGCGTTTCACGAAACCGAACTGCGCTGGCGCAGCCTGTTGGCCCCGGCACGGCAACTGGGCCATGACGGCTGGTACCGGCAAGGCAGGGCGGCGCTGTCGCTGGGTGGGTGCTCGATTGCGGTCGGGCTTGGCGTGGCGGCGTTGGTAGTGTTTGGTCTCTGGGCCTGATTACGCACCCGTACGTCGGTCAAAAGCGCTCGGCCGGGTCTGTGGTCATGAGCATCTGCTGGAAGCGCTCCAGAAAGATCGACTCGGCTTGGGTAAACTTCTGTTCCCGGTTCCACAGCAGGTACACGTTCACATCGATCACCCCGTCCCACGGCGGCAGTCGCCACAGCTCATTGGCCTGGACATCCGCCGCGACGATGTGCTCCGGCAGGCAGCCGATGCCGTAACCGGCCCCCACCAGCCGCAGAATTTCATCCAGGCTGGGTGACGATGCAACAATACGCCCGGTAAACCCCTGCTGATCACGAAACACCGTCAGCGGCGACAGGTTGCCGCCCATCTGGTCACTGGTGAAGCTCACAAAGTTCTCGCCCTGCAGATCCGCCAGGGTGAGGTTCTTGCGACCGAACAAGCGATGGCGCTTGCCACAGAAAAACGCGTAGCGTTGTTCTAACAGCACCCGTTGTTCAAGCCGGGGCTGGGGCGTGCGGCACAGGCTCAGGCCGAACGAGGCGGTCTTCTGCAACAAGCCACTGGCCACATCCGAACTACGCAGCACATCGATCTCCACCTCCACCTGGGGGTAGTCACTGTGGAATTGTGCAAGAAACTCATCATACACGCGGGACTGGATACGGCTGATGCTCAGCAGGCGGATCTTGCCCGTCACAGTTTCGGCAGGGCGGTCCAGCGCAGGCCCCAGCCGCGAGACCGTGCCGTATAGCTCGGCAGCGATCTGCATTACCTCCTCCCCCGCCTGCGACAGGTTGATGCGTGGCCCGCGGCGTACCACCAAGGCACTGCCCAACTGCTCCTCAAGACGCCTCAGCGCCTGGCTTACCGCCGGCTGGCTCAAGTGCAGCCGTGCCGCAGCGCGGCTGATACTGCCCTCCTGGCCGATCACCAGAAATGTTCGCAACAGGTTCCAGTCGAGGCGATCGTTGAGGAAACGCTTGGCTTCGGGGTCCCTGGTGAAGGGCGTTGTCGTCGGCATCATTATTTGTTGATCTTATACTGGAGTATTCGAATTAGAAGCTTTTCCTAGCATAGGACCTGGCCCAATATCTGGCAACGCACCACCAGGTGCCTTTGTCATACCCGTGCTGAGGGTTCTCCCCGAACTGGGCGATTGATCGCACGCGTTACCAAGAGGTGATCCATGAAAGCGTTTTTCCATCCAGCTCAACGCCTGCACCACCCCCGCTCCTATCTGTCACGTGGGCAGATGCGCCAACCACAGGAAGTGCCGGCACGCATCGAACCGCTGCTGGCAGTGGTCAATAAGCTAGGCTACCCGCTGTTCGAGCCCGCTGACCACGGCCTGGCGCCGCTGGCGGCGGTGCATGGCCAGGCGTATCTGGACTACCTGGGCAGCGCCTACCAGCAGTGGCATGAAGTGCCGGAAGACTGGGGCGATGAGGTGATGTCCAACATCTACATCCGTGAAGGCAACCCGTTGCGCGGCATCCTCGGCAAGACCGCCCGCTACCTGGCCGATGGCAGTTGCCCGATCGGCGAGCACACCTGGCAGGCCGCCTACTGGTCGGCGCAGAGCGCAGTGGCCGCAGCACATGCGGTGATCGAAGGCGACCAGGCCGCTTATGCGCTGTGCCGGCCGCCAGGGCACCATGCCCGCGCCGAAGCGGCGGGTGGGTTCTGCTATCTGAACAATGCCGCAATCGCCGCCCAGGTGCTGCGTGGCAAGTTCGACAAAGTGGCCATGCTCGACACCGACATGCACCACGGCCAGGGCATCCAGGAAATTTTCTACGAGCGCAACGATGTATTGTACGTGTCGATTCATGGCGACCCGACCAACTTCTACCCCGTGGTCGCCGGGTTCGATGATGAGACCGGAGCGGGTGCAGGAGCAGGCTTCAACCTGAACCTGCCCATGGCACACGGCGCCAGCGAAGCGGATTTCTTAGCCTGCATGGACCAGGCGGCAACAGCGCTGCACGCCTTCGCTCCCGACGTGCTGGTGCTGTCGCTGGGCTTTGATATCTACGAAAACGACCCCCAATCCAAGGTCCACGTCAGCCATGAAGGGTTTTACCTTCTGGGGCAGCGGATCAAGGCGCTGGGCCTGCCTTGCGTGGTGATCCAGGAGGGTGGCTACGACATTGCGACCCTCGATGAAAATGCCTCGCGCTTTTTTGCCGGGATGGCTGCCTAAGGCAACACCCGTGCGGCGCCGAACCTGAGCGACACGCGAGCTTGTGCAGCAATAATCGACTACGGGCTGGTCCACTCCAGCTCAACCACCACTGGGAAGTGATCCGAGGGAAGCACGCCGTTGATGAGGCGATCGTCGGTAACGAAGCTGCGCGCATGGAAGCCGCGCTCCAGCACCCAGTCCACGCGCACTGTGGCCTTGCCGGTGAAACCATGGAAGGTATTGCTTGGCCCCCGCGGGGTTTTCACTACAGGACGGGTATCCTGCAATACGCGGGAAAGCGCCAGGTAAGCCGAACTGCCGGGTTCAGCATTGAAATCACCTGTTAGCACCACGGGCACGCCAATGGGTAATTTGTCGACGCGAGCGGCGATCAGCTCTGCCCCCTTGACCCGCGCCGTCTCATCCTCTGCGCGATAAGGCAGATGAGTATTCAGGAAATAGAAACGGCGGCCGTCCTCGATCCGACGGAATAACGCCCAACTGACCATGCGAGGAAAGAGATTGCCCCAGCTGACGCTCCCTGCAACGTCAGGCGTGTCCGACAGCCAAAAGTCACCCCATTGTTCCGCCGTCATCTGCGTGCTGTCGTAGAACACACCCATATGTTCATCGCCGTCGCCGCCGCGTCGCCCCTCCCCGAACCAACGGTAGCCGGGAAGGTGAGCTGCCAGATAATCAGCCTGCTCCTGCACGAGCTCCTGAGTACCGATAACAGCGGGCTGGACATCCAGAATCATCGTGACCATCGCGGCCCGACGGTCTTCCCACCGCTTACCAGGCGCAGCGTCGACCGGTGTGCGCACATTGAATGACATGACCTTCAACGATTCGGGCAGCCCTGCCCAAACATTACCCGGCAGTACAAGTATCAGCAGCGCCAGCAGTATAGGTTGATAGATGGACACCCTCATGGAATCCCTCCGTAGATCCGCATAGGGGGTAGGCTACTGATGAAGGCACATCAGGTTCACACATTACCTCTGCGGGTCAGCGCACGCCCTGACGACGTTTTTTAACTCATCAACATTCGCTCGCTTACGCGCCTCTCGAGCAATGACTTTGAATCGCGTGACGCTTTGTGTCCACTAGCAAAAATGACAGGTCAGTTCAAACTCGTGCCGGGCAGCATTGGCATTGCGCCAACCTGCTTGGTTTACGAAAAAGGCAGAACCTTGGCAAGCACGACCCAGCCGTGAAGCGCGGCTGGTGTTTATAAGCACGATCGAGATCGAGGATGAGACGCACTCAAGGTAAAACCAAAGCAAGGTGACTGAGGGGGTAGATAAGAAAAAAATTAATTGCCAGGCACTGTAGTCCAGCGTGTTCGACGGGGAACTGCCTACCCTATATGCAGTGACTGACAACACATTTTGCTCATTTATGCCAAGCAGGCGCAACGATAAAGTTGACTATCAAGCTGGGGTTTACTGTAATCCTATAGTTTGTTGAACGTGGCAGGTCCCGCTACGTGTATTCCTACACGGAGGTTAGATGCTCAACAGGACCACAGAAGATTGGGAGCGATTGCGAGAGTTACCGGCATTGCTCAAGGAGCTCCCTCATCTCGCTGCAGGGTTGGGATTTACCTTCTACAGCTTCAGATACACCAGCCCCCCCTACGAGGTCCACTCAGAAAACCTCTTACCCGGCGGACGCAGGATCGTCCAGGCGGCATTGGATTTTCGACCCCCTTATCTTCAAAGCTCGGACATCCCATTGTTATGGGAACCCAAAACATTCGCCAAGGGCCCGGCTCTGTGGTCGCAGGCTCGGGAACTGGGCCTTTGTCATGGGTGGTTACAGCCTGTGCATCAAGGGGTTATCCGCAGCTGCCTGGCCCTGCTACGCCCCCACGTCAGCATGTCTATTACAGAGCTTTATGAGAAAGCTGCCGGCGTCATGTGGTTGACCGAACGACTGCACCTTGCCGCCGGACGCGATGCAGCTGTCAGGTCAAAGTCAGTTTCCCTGGGACTGGGATAGCCAGAACAACGTGTTGAAGCGCCCGCTGGCCCCACAAGGGCGAAGGTGTCAATGAGCGGCGTTTCGATGAGGCTCGACATGTAACAGCCGTCCCGCGTGCTGGTGCTCATCCACTCCTGCTATTCAAGTAACTCACCACCACCATCTTCAGCCATGGACGGGTGACGCTTTGTCTTGACCGCAAGCGCCAAGGCTTGATGCATATCCAGCCGTGCAAACTGCTCAACTGCGCAAGCAACATTGTTCGAGCAAGCGGCAGCTCTGATCGGTCGCGTCGGCCCAATGCGGCGTGCCTGATCAGGTCTGGCAATCATCGGCAATGCACTCTCGCGTAACAAGTGCTTGATTTGTCGTGGGGTGAGATCAGGGTTGATGGAAATCATCGCAGCGACCACGCCAGTGACCAGGGCTGCGGCATACGAAGTGCCACACCCTCCACCCCGCCCGGCCCTCACCGCAGTCGATCGAGAGGGATTCGGACACGCGGCAGCACTGATGTCGATACGAGGGCCAACGTTTGAACTGCTACGAGGCACTGCGAAACGAGGGTCAGCCACATCCACAACCTGGCGACTTCGCTGATGCCCACCCACTACTACAAGCTGAGCTGATGACAATGATGCAGGCAGATGATCATCGGTAGTGGAGGCGCTATTACCCGCTGAATTGACCACCACAACGCTCGAATGCCGGTGTTCTAACCAATCAAAGAAACGCCTCAATAACAATTCGTACCCGGCCATTGCCTCGTCGGTGCGGACGTTGATATCTACAGGTTCGCCCCTCAGGTTGAGCGTTCCTATCCGGTGAACCCCCCAGCTCCAATTGAGCACCCGCGCACCGTCTTCAACAAGGTTCACCGAAGCAGCGATGCGAGCCGTAACACCTGACGCTGCGCCGCGATCCACAATGATGTCGAAGCGCCCGCCCACGGCACCCAACCGACTTAGAAAAGCCACATTGCCGCGCGGATACAGGCGAGCCGCAAGTATTCCGGCAACCACTGAGCCGTGCCCGTTTATCGCAGAACTGTGGCGGGCGTAAAGGCACGTGCCGACGCCTTTGCACGGCGCTGCAAACGCCGAGAAATCAGTCGATTCAAAATTGACACCCTTCTCTACCACGCCGACTACCACGTTAGTTGGCTGAAAACTCCGCCCTTGCTCACGAACATTGTGCTTGAAGGCCTCCACTGCCTGCTCGAGTTTGTTGGCGATCCACCCCGCCTGGTCAGGCGGCTCGATGATTCGTTCAGGATCTTCCGGTCGCTCTGGGTTGTCATCCTCCACTACGATCCCCTGCACGGCAGGGTCGCTTTTCATGCTGCTCACGATGCTGTGACGCGCTGCCAATGTGCGAGCGCGCAGACGCACTTGAACAACATTCAAAGGCGGTATCACCCCAACGATGTCCACGTCGTACTGAAGCGCAATCCTTCGCGTCTCCAGCAGGCCGTTAGTATTTTCACGCAAGATCAAACTGATCAAATCCAGAGCAGTCACCACCCGGTCATTGATAGTCACGAGACGGTCTTGGCTGGGAGATTGCACCCAGCTTTGCCTTGTGCTGAGCCAGACCGCGTTGCTCGTAAACCCGCCAGCACTTAGCCAAACCGGGCCACTGTTCACCCCCTCAGCTAAGTTGAAGCACAGGGAATCCCGCTGCTGCTTGACACGCGATATGGGCAAAGTAACTCCATCGACCACCACAGCTGGAGGTGCCTGATTCACACCCCGCACTTGCGCGCACCATTTTTGAAAGCCGGCCGTGTCGCCACGACCATAAGGCGCGAGGTCATCTATTCGTAACGTGTCGGAAGCTTCAGCGCCGCAGGTCAGGAGGATCGCCGCCCAAGCCGTTAACAACATTCGTCCGTTCATTTCTGCCACTTCCCTGTTGCTGTGAGGAAGTGCCCGACGGTTGTTCTTGTGACTCGCGCAGCTCAGCCTCCTCGCTGACCATGACCCTAAATCGCTTGGCGAGGCCTGCCTACTGGTAAAAATGTCAGTCCAGCGCCAGCGGCTTCAAGCTCCGAAACCGTCCAACTGCATGGCTTTAAAGTGGAGAAATAGATCTTCACTACCGCCTGCTGGTGTAAATCAGCCCGATGATTTCCGTGGCCGGTGATCGCTGGCTACCCGAATGAGACCGATCAGCACCTAGGTTCCAACTTACTCTGCGCCGAAGGTTACGACACTGTAGCCAAATTCGTGCTCTTGACGCCTGCTGTGCGTCTCGGGATCTTCCACCCTTACCCGGTCGTCGTCATGCACGATCAGCACATGGCTGTCGTCAAGTACCTCCACACCCTCGGGCTTGTGGTTGAAGGCCACCACAGCCCCTTCTTCAAGCCTGACAGGCTGAGGCTCACCAAGCTTAGAGCCTTCAAACGGCAACACCCACAAGAAGCCGCCAATCTCTTTCTGGCCGACCTCCTTACCGTCTCGCTCGTAACTGGTAACTGCGTAAAGGCGGTCTTGGTTGTAGCGGTCAAACTCGAGCCCAGAAAGCCCCAACTCAGGATACGCCCCTGCCTCCATACCCAGTTTTTCGACCAGTTCGTCAGGCGTCAGGCTCAAAACAATCTCAAATTGGTCGCCAAGCTGAACGCCCTGCTCATTGATGGAGCAAGAAATTGACAGCAATAAAAACGAGAATTTTGCTTGTTTGCTCTCTTTACCATGCTTACGAATACCTATCAGCAAACGGTCGCCAGGCGAAGTAGAAATCGCCTCAATCTGATAATAAGACGAGCCTACGGCTTCGTTAATTTTCGCCCGCAAAGATTGCGAGTTTGTCACCTGAGTGCCCGTTGATACAGAGATGACCTTAGCATTTTTTGGTTCGCTCACTGGCCAGTAGAGCAACGTATTGAGGGCGTCATTGGAAGGATTGTTGAACGCAGTGATGGCGATGACATACTTCCCATCCAGCGTGGTTGTAAGGCCTTCAAACTTGTCTGCCTTGAGCAGCACCGTTCCCTCTAGATAGGAGGGCGTGCCGACGATACGATGATCATCAAGTGCCATTGTAAAAATTGCAGGACCACCAGGCCTAGGCATTTTCTTGTCATTAGCAAGGATGAGATTTTCGCCGACTCGCGCCACACCCGAAACTTCACAGTTCACACCGTTACCGGCCGTGAAACAGGGGGCCAGGTAATTCTGCACAGCTTTAGCAGGTACACCAACTGGAGCAGCGCTTGGGCTCTGCAGGTGAAGCATCAGGCCCGCGACTGCGAGTGATTTGACAAGTGTGTTCATAGGTCCCACTCCTTGTACGCGACATTCCGTGTGAAGGAACAACATACATAGAATTGGACCTATGAAGAACTGGCAATTTTGACAGGTAGTGGTTTTCCGGTCTTCACGGCGGCGACCTTGTATAGCGCGTTCAGCCGCGGATTGTTCTAATGGCAGCAATGCATCCTTTGACAATACGTTCCGCTTGATCATCTGAAATACTACTATTCATCGAAAGCCGAACCAACGCGGCAACAGATGGCGCCCGCCCCACACTGCATTCAAACGCTCTTGTACAAACGACTTCACTCTGGTACTGACAAAATCTGGCAGCCTTGGTCCGGCGTCGTTATCTATAGGCTTCATCACACTCACCCAGCCCGTTGCCCTTGATCATATGAATCCGCTTTCATCAAATTGACTACTGGCGAAAATATCAGGCAAAGATCTGATATTTTTTAGGCGGTACCTTGAGATGAAGCCAGACTGGCTTATATGGCCGAAACCGGTCGTTCGGCGGTCGGATAGCTAAATGGCCGAGGGAAATAGCCTGTGAGGGTGGGATTCTGTCCAAGTCGATAGACCTGCTGTTTCGCGCCGTGCGAGCCAGCCTGTGCCTGCCGTTGGCAATGACGGAACTGGGGGGAAAAACCGCGCGTCATACCCTCATGCAGGGACACGGCATCACCGAACTCGGCTCATGACATCGACCGTGCACGTGGCAACGAGCCTTTAAAGCGGGTTAACCAGGAACTGTCAGGAGCGACACCATGCGCAAACGGATAACGGCGCAAAACCTGAAATGGACCTGCGGTTGGCTCGCTGTCGCGGGTCTGGCTCTGTGCTGGTGGCTACCGCTACCCTTACACCCCGCTGCCGATAGCGGCCCACCGTGGATCTATGGCAACCCCGAAGCACGCTTTACGGTCACGCTCTATACCAACCTTGAATGCCCCCATTGCCGGTTCTACCTGCCCCAACTGCAGCGCTGGATCGTCACCAACGATCACGTCAACCTGGCCTGGCCCGATCTGCCGTTGCCACAAAACGAGCCTGCATCCAGTCGCGAAGCGCGGCTGCTCGAATGCGTAGGCCAGCCCGAAGGCCCAGAGGGCCTGTGGGGGGCAGGTGTCTGGGTCTACCTGCACTCGCAAAGCAACGGCCAGGGGTTGGCCACCGTCAGCACCTCTTCCGGTGGGACGCCAGGCCTGCAACGCTGCCTGGCGGGTGAAGCGGTGGCTCAAACCGCGGCCCGCCAAAACACGGAAGCCTCGCAGAACGGATTGAACGCCACACCGACTCTGCGCCTGATCGACAATCACACCCAACACACCGTGATCCTGGAAAGCCCCATCGAACCCGATGCGCTGCTGTCCGCAGTGGACCTGTTGAGCGCACCCGAACTTTCCGAAATGCCTGCGGACGTGATAAGCGATATGCCCAGGTAAGCCACGTTCGGTACGGCGCTGAGAAACGCGTCGCGGTCTTTGTACCTAAAATTCAGGGCTACCTGCCTACGGGCTGGACGCTGCGTGGCCTGATACAGACTGCCGCCCATCCCTACGCATCAAAACAGCGAAAACGGATAGTTGAGGACCAATCGGTTTTCATTGAAGCTTGTATGGGTGCCCCAACCCCGACGTAACGTCGAATTCCGCCATTTGATATTCAAGTCTTTGAGCGCGCCAGCCTGGAACACATAGGCCAGTTCGGTCTCCCGCCCCCACTCCTTGACACCAGTCTCTCCCCCAACATGAATACCGCTACCTTTGATATAGCGGTTCATAAGCACCAGACCCGGAACGCCCAACGCCACAAAATTATAATCGTGGCGCACCTGCCAGGAACGCTCATTGGCATTTTCGTAGCTGGAGCTGAAGCTGTCGTTGGCCAATGAGCCACCTGAAGTGCCGTTGACTTTCATCCAGCCGTCCTGGCCGGAAACCTTCTGCAGGCCTATGTAAAAGGTGTTCGCACCGTGCATCGCGGAAAACAATCCAGACCAGGTCCGGTTGTCGAGACCACCCGCCAATGATCGCCCGTCATCCTTCCCCGTGAACCATTGGACGTTGGCACCCAGTGTCCATGTGCCAATGGGCTGGCTGTGAGTGATCTGGATCATCTGCTGGCGGTAGATATCCTTCAACTCAGCGCCCCAACCACCGAGCAACGTCCGCTTGTCGTTGAACGTGTACTCACCACCCACAAAGTTGAACCGATCCGAAAAGACGCCCGGCTTCTGGGCAAGGAACATATCGTCCATGCTGGCATCGTTTCGTGGGCTGTTGGCTCGGAATTGGCCGCCATACAAAGTGAGATTTTCGATCTCTCGAGAAGTGACCTGCGCACCTCTGAACGTCTGCGGCAACGAACGCCCGTCATCGGAACGCAAGATCGGTAGTGTAGGCATCCATTCGCCGACCTTGAGCTCCGTAGCGGAGATCCTGACTTTGCCTGCAATGGCCAGCCGCCCATAATCATCTGCCGCTTGGCCATCGTCATGAATCGGCAGCAATTGGGTCCCCGGCGTGCCACGGCCACCGTCCAGTTTCACAGCGTAAAGACCCATGGCGTCCAGACCAAAACCTACCAAGCCTTGGGTGAAGCCGGACTTGTAGTTCAAGATGAACGCCTGGCTCCACGCCTCGGCCTTACTTTGAGTCGCGGAGTCGCTGACATAGTTGCGGTTAATATAATAATTACGCAGGTTCAATCCTGCCGTTGAATCCTCTACAAACCCGGTTTCGACTGCCTGCGCGCCGATTGCAGTACTCAGCAGCGGCACGGCGACAAACACGTTTGCGTGACTGAAAATAGAGCCGGATGCGCGGATTTTCATTTTTATTTTTCCACAACAGATAGTTAATTGAAACGCAGCCCTTCACGCCGAACATTCATTCAACGAGGTTTTAATTCTTGTTATCGTTTGACGCATCACCCTTGAATAGCGTTTTTTTTTCGCACGCACTGCAGCGCCGGGACGCTGGCTGAAAAAGAGCGCGCCCGCAGCGTGCTTATCTGCACGCGCGGCGCACCCAAAGGAGCAAAACGCGGAACGTTGTTTGCTTAGTGCAGCTCGGCAATTATCACCCGGCGCTGGAAGGGGTCTTGCAGCGGGTGTATTCCAGTTGATAAAGCGTCGTGGCAAGTTGCGGTTCAGGTTCGTCCAGCACGTTGCCAACGGCCTCGACCAGTTGCGCTCTGGCATGCCCGACATAGTCTGCGGCACAGCCTTCGATGATGATGATCCAGGATGGGATTTCAGTACCCTCCGATCGGGCCTTTTTCTCCGCAGTCTCAACCTTGCTGACGGCCTCATCGGCGGTGCAAAGGTGGATCCCCGTGATCCCCTGAGCATCGGCCAGTGGAGGCAGCACCTGATCACGCAACGCCTGGAGAACGTCTGCGTGGCGTTCGGCGGTTACATTGAAGCGCAGGGTGACCAGGTAGGCGCCATTTCCTACGCCGGCGGTGTAGTGCACGTCACAGATCGATCGAGCAACATTGCGATACGACTGCACGACTTTCTGTGTCCAGGGTGTCGGCGCATTGAGGCGAGCCAGGTAATCTGCCCCCCCTAACACCCCGACGGTATCGGCCTCGTACAGATTGAAATAGAGAGGCCCCGCATCGAGCGCGATGTATCGCCGTCCCCGCTGAAAACCAGGGATCGCCGCGCGCTCTGGCATGTGCTCACGGTTATGCCACTCGTAGAACTCATCCCGCGCCTCGGGCAAAAGATCATGCCAAATTGCGACTACGCCTGTTCCTGCAAAACTCATATCTTTTACTCCGGGGTCAATCAACGTTAGGGTAGCGACCGTCAACCCAGGCTGCGCCCATCTCCGAAACATAGGGAACTACAGTCTGGCACTGCTCGCCCAACCCCGTTCCACCTACACGCATGACGTCCCCGGCCTTGAGAAACACATGCGGCTTCTGGCCCAGGCCTACGCCGGGCGGTGTGCCGGTGATGATGACGTCACCCGGCAGCAGGGGCATGAAACGACTGAGGTAGGACACGATGTGAGCCACGCTGAAAATCATCGTCCGAGTGTTACCGTTCTGATAACGCTTGCCGTTCACTTCCAGCCAGAGGTCGAGGTTCTGCGGGTCGGCGATTTCATCACGAGTCACCAGCCAAGGGCCAAGTGGCGCGAAGGAAAAGCTGCTCTTGCCCTTTGTCCATTGCCCTTCGTACTCAAGCTGATAGGCGCGCTCGGAGACATCGTTTGCCAGGCAGTAACCGGCGATATGATCCAGCGCCTTGCTTTCATCTACGTGCCAGGCAGGTGAACCAATCACGATGGCCAGTTCGACCTCCCAGTCGAGCTTCTTTGCATCACCCGGCAGGATCACAGGGTCATTTGCACCACTGATGGCCCCGGTGTGCTTGTTGAACACCACAGGTTGGCTCGGAATGGGCGTGTTGGTTTCGGCGGCGTGGTCAGAATAATTGAGGCCGATACAGATCAGGTTCGGCACGCTGCCCACGCACGGGCCCAAACGTGTCCCGGCCGGTACCAGTGGCAGGCGCTCAATGTCGATGCCTCGTAGTTTTTCGAGACTGGACGGTGCCAGCGCTGCGGCATCGATATCATCGACGATGCCAGAAAGATCCCTGACCTGTCCTCGAGCATCCAAAATCCCAGGCAGTTCTTGTCCTGGCAAACCGAAACGAACCAAGCGCATACGTTACTCCTCAAGCGTTGAAAAAAAGACAGACAGGGATCCTGCCTCGCCGAACTGGATGTCCAGCGGCTGGTGGGTGGGAACTTCGAGCAGCCCTGCATAGGACCCGGTGATCACGACCTGACCCGCTTGCAGATCGATGCCATGTGCAGAGAGAAAATTTGCCAGCCAGACAATCGGTGAGACGGGGTCTTGATCCGGGTGAGTGCCGGCAATGCTCACAGGCTCTACACCTGGATGACTCAGGGTTACATCGAGGTGAGTGGGCAAATTGTTCGCGTTCAGCGAAATGGCACGTGGCCCCAGCACTAACCCATGGTTGAACAACCCGTCAGCCAGCAACTGCTCGAACGGGACTTTCTGCGGATCGGTGTACCGACAGTCGATTACCTCGAGTGCCAGGTGTACCTGGCCGATGGCCCGCGCAATGTCATCGGCCGTGTACGGCGCCGCGCGGGCAGGAAGACTGGCGCCCAACACGCAAGCAAGCTCGGGTTCGATTCGCACTGTGGAAGTTGCGAAGCCCAGGGGGTATCGGTCGCAACTCACGATGCTATCGGTGTAGATGGGCGCGACTATCCACTTGCCAGGTTTGGGCAATGCGCATTTCCATCCGCCCACTTTTTTCCCAGCCAGCACACCGACATGCTGCTGTATCTGGAAGCCTTGCTCCAGGCTCAGTGACGCCTCATTGCAGGGCAGAGCATCTAGTCGATTACCCGTTTGGCGTGCTTTCGCGAGGTACGCGGCGGCTTGCATAAGGGTTGGTTCACGCGCATCAGCTGATTGACTGCACTGATCCATGAGCTTCACCCCTGCACGCTGGGTTGCCGAGGCCATACCGTCCCGAGCTTGTTCGCAGCATCCTCGAGCAGTGCATGCAATTCGTCATAGCGGTCTGGATGCATCCGTAACACCGGGCCGGCAATACTCATGGTCCCGACCACAACTCCCGACGGGATCATCTTCACCGGCACCGCGATAGCCCACACACCGGCCTCAGCCTCTTCCACAACGAGGCCATAACCCCGTGACCTGGTCGCCGCCAAATCGGAAAGCAAGCGTTCAACGGTATTGATAGCCTTAGGGCCTTTGCCTACACCCAGGTCTTTGCCCAGACCGTCGCGGATAGCAATTTCGACAGCTTGCTCGTCAGGCATGGATGCAAGCCAGGCTTTGCCGTTTGCAGTGGTGTACAGATTGATTGGCTGATCCATGGCTGGCGAGTACATCAACCCAGGTGCAGCGCCTTGAGCCGAGGCGAGCCAGGACAAACCGCCCTCGCAGACGACAGTCAGGCGTACCAGCTCATGGGATAAAGACGCTACGTTTTCGATAATCGGCTGCACAAGCTCCGGCAGCCCGATGCCGTTCAGGTAACGCTGCCCTAAAAGCGCCAGCTTGAGTGTCAGCCGGTATTGGGAGGTCGCCTCATCCTGCTCGGCCCAGCCTTGTTCTACCAACTGCGCAAGCACACGGTGGGCCGGCCCCTTTTCCATCCCCAGTTCACCTGCAATATCAGACATTCGCATCCAGCGGGCCTCACGAGCCAGCAGCTCGATAGCCTCAAGGCAGCGATCAACAGCACCTTTAACGACTCTCATGGAATTCTTCTCAGCTGGTTATGAGCAGCGCCAACCAAAATGTCACGCTGTTCTATTTGGAACACAGTTACAATAGTAAGCACCGTGTCCTCGTCAAGTCAACGCAAATGCACGCCTGCCATCAACACCGAACCGGGCTTGAGCTGCCAGCCTATTGCAGGTCGACGACCGGGGCGTGAGACCTGCCAGCAGCCTTGACAAAGGCAATGCTCCGGAACAACATTACAAATGGAACGACGTTACAATAACAAAATCACGGTACCGGAGACACTTCATGAGCCATGGCATCCCGAGCGATCCACACTCCAAGCGTCAGTCGAGGAAGGCCGCCGCTAGCGGCTGGATCGGCTCGGCGTTGGAGTACTACGACTTTTTCATTTATGCCACTGCCGCAGCCTTGCTTTTCCCACAGCTGTTTTTTCCAACGGACAATCCCACCGTCGGCATCATCGTTTCACTTGCCAGCTTCGGGGTTGGGTACATCGCACGACCTATAGGCGCGGTGGTGCTGGGGCACCTGGGTGACCGCCATGGGCGCAAGACAGTCCTGGTCTACTGCATGTTCTTGATGGGCTTTTCGACCATGTGCATTGGCTTGCTCCCGACCTACGACCAGATCGGCGTGTGGGCTCCCGCGATACTGATTACCTTGCGTCTGATCCAAGGGTTCGCGGTTGCCGGCGAGGTGTCTTGTGCAAGCTCCATGACCATGGAGCATGCACCTGACGGGCGCCGTGGTTACTTCGCCAGCTTTACCCTTCAAGGCGTGCAAGCCGGGCAACTGCTAGCGGCGGCGGTGTTCCTGCCACTGGCCCAATTCATGCCCGCAGATGCTTTTGCGTCCTGGGGCTGGCGAATTCCGTTCCTGCTGAGCGCTGTGGTGCTTGTGGTCGGCTGGATCATCCGCCGTGAAGTCCATGAGGCCCCGGTCTTCGCTGAGGCGCAAGCAGGGTACAAGCCTCGCAAATTGCCAGTGGTCGAAGTGCTCACCGAAAGCTGGAAGGATGTGTTGCGCGTCGTCTGCATGGCACTCTCTGCAGTCCTTGCAATCCTCGCCTCCGTGTTCGGCGCCACCTATGCAGTCCAGCCTGCTTACGGTATTGGCTTCCCCTCAGGCTTGTTCATGTGGATTCCTGTCCTGGGCAATTTGTGCGCGGTGATACTTATCCCATTCGTCGGTAGACTCTCTGACAGAATTGGGCGTCGCCCCCCAGTGATCGTGGGCGTGCTCTGCGGCGGCCTGTTGTCGTTTGGGTACCTCTATGCCATCAGCATCCACAATCTCTGGCTGTCTCTGATCCTGTCGCTTCTCATGTGGGGTGTGGCCTACCAAGGCTTCAATGGTGTTTTCCCAAGCATGTTCCCAGAGTTGTTCCGCACCCGGGTACGCGTCACCGGTATGGCTATCGGTCAAAACATCGGCGTGGCATGCACAGCGTTTCTGCCAGCGCTGTTCGTATCGGTTGCGCCGCCTGGCACCGAAAATATCCCGCTGAAAATTGGCGCCCTGACGTTTGGTATCTGTGCGATCTGCGCAATTGCGGCGTTCACGACCCGCGAAACGTTCCGTATTCGTCTGAGCGAACTTGGCGACCCCAACGCGGTGCCGATGTCGAAGGAGGAGTACGAACTGCTGCAGGAAAAGTCCAATCCCAGATCGAGCAGTAGCGCCCCCAATCAAGCGCTGAAAAATCAACTGCTGTGACGCACACCTGACAACCAGACCCATCACGCTCAACGTGTTGCGCAATTGCCCTGCGCAGCACGTTGAGCCCCAAGGCGATGAACGTGTGCGCCGCCAGCAAGCATCCAACCCGCGAGCTGGCAATTGCGTGCACTCGCCACCTACAGTAGGTTCACATGCATCCCCACATCACCGGCAAAACACGCATCTATGGACTGATAGGTGACCCGCTCAAGAGCGCCAGGTCGCCGATGCTGCTGAACAGGCTATTCGCCGAAGCACAGACTGACGCCGTGTGCATTCCATTGGAGGTCGGTACGCAGGCCCTGGCCGAGTTCGTCAAAAGCGCGCGCGCTTTGCGCAACCTAGACGGGCTTCTGGTCACCATGCCGCACAAGCAGACCATGCTTGAAGTCGTGGACATCCTTCACCCCTCCGCGCGCCAGGTAGGGGCAATAAATGTGGTTCGCTGCGATAAGGACGGTCGCTGGGAGGGCGCTGTGTTCGACGGGCTCGGCTGCGTACTGGGGATGCAGCGTCAGGGTGTTTCTGTGCTTGGGAAATCTGTCCTGCTGGTCGGAGCCGGCGGCTCGGGAAGGGCTATCGCTTTTGCCGTGGCCGCTGCTGGCGCCTACTCACTGACCATTTCTGATCTGGACCCGCACCGCGCCGCTGACCTGGCGCAAAGCGCTGGCAAAGAGGGTTCGTGCAATGTGCATGCAGGTCCACCAGACCCGGAAGGTCATGACATCGTTATCAATGCGACGCCTCTCGGCATGAACCCCGATGATCCGATGCCAGTAGAAGCAGAGCGTTTAACCCCCGCCATGGTGGTGGTCGACATCATCACTCGATCCGAGCCAACCGCGTTGTTACTGACGGCACAAGCGCGCGGATGCAAAACCCTTGATGGCGAGCCCATGCATTTAGGACAGGCCTTGCTGGCACTTGATTTTCTGGGCTTCAAAAACATCGAGCGTCGCTACTCAACGGGACTTTAGTACCCCTCCTCCCCTCGGCAGCCAGCACGAGGGTTCTTCATTGCGTCAATCAAAACCTCCACGATGCGCATGCTCTCGGCCCGCTCACCTCCGTGATGCTGGCCGCCATGCCTTGCCAGCGTTTGGCACCCCAATAGAACGTAACTTACTTCCGTTCGTAACAGGGTCATGCTAGCCTGCTGGCAACCTCTGCAGTGTCGCTTGCGCGCTATTCGTCGGTGGTCCGATCCGAAACCCCGTTAGCGTCGCCAAGTTTGTCAAACATACTTATTAATAAAGGGTGGATGTTTGAAAGTCGTTCTCCTGGAAGTCAGCCACTGGCACACCCCGCTCTATCTTGATGCTCTGGAGCGTCTGCCTGATGTAACGGTCACGGCGGTATCCGACGCAACGGGGTCGCGGGGGCCTGCTCTCGCCCAGCGTTTCGGAGCAAAACTTTACGATCACTGGGAAACCCTGCTGGAAAACGAGGAAGCTGATTTTGCCTTCGCCTTTGGCCCGCACGATGAGCTGCATGCCATGGGCGAGGCATTGATTGAGCAAAAGGTCCCCTTCGCGATGGAAAAGCCTTGCGGGCTAACCCAACACGAAGTGCTGGATCTTTACCAACGCACACAGGCCAGCGGCCTGTTCGTGGCGGTGCCGTTGATATGGAGGCACAGCGAGTTATTGAACCGCCTGAAACAGCAAGCCAGGCAGAGTGATGCCAAGTGGAGAACCCTGGCGTTTCGATTCAACGCTGGCCCGCCTGGACGCTACCTGACCAACAGTTGCTCCTGGATGCTTGAGCCGAAACGCTCAGGTGGCGGATGCACGATCAATCTCGCCCCTCATTTCGTCGATCTGGTTCAGGAAATTTCCGGCGAGGCGATTCGAAGCGTGTCAGCCGTGATGTATCGCGACCCGCTACTGACAGCCGTAGAGATCGGCTCGTTGATGACCCTGGTGACCGAGAGTGGGTGCATCTGCACTATCGAAACGGGGTACAATTATCCCGCCAATACGCCCGAGCAACGGGAGTATTCATTTTCAATGTCAACGGATCAGTTCTACGCACGCTCCACCGCAGATGGCATGCGGCTGGTGGACGCGTCCGGGCAGGCAAGTGACCTGCACATGAGCTTGAACTCTGACGTGTATTACGACAACTTCGTAATCGACATACTCGCGCCTGACCGTGATATTGCTTATGCAGGTGCCGGGCTCGCCACCATGCACCGCGTCATGCGTATCATCGAGGCGGCCTATGAGTCAGATCGCCTGGGTGGTGTTCCCATCAAGGTCTAAAACGCTGGCACGAAATTAAGGATTAGAAAATTGTCACATATAGGCCGCTACTTCAATACTTTGGAACTGCTCCTTTCCCATCCAGGCGGCCTCGCCCTGTCTGACATCAGTGAACAGACTCAAGTGGCTATGGCCACAGCTCACCGTATATTGAGCGCCCTGCGGGAAAGAGGCTACGTTTACCAAGACGAGCAGGACCACTACTGCCTGACGCTTAAAATTCCCAGCATGGGCGTGAACTACATCAGTGAAACCGGCTTTGCCAGAATAATGCAACCTTTGCTCGACGAACTCGCCAGCGAAACCGGCGAGCATGTTCGCCTGGCGGAAGTTGCTGAGGATCATCTGAGTTGGGTGCTGCAGGCCACGAATAACACCAGGGGCCTTCAATACCGCCGCGCCCTGGACGAAAAAATCATCCCCCATACCACCGCGGCTGGTAAAGCATGGCTCTCCACCATGCCTGATGAGCGCGCCATGCGCATTCTCGCCGCCTGGGATATCGAGAAAAGCCGAGAGTACGCAGGGCCCAACGCTCGCGTTTCGATACGCGATATTTTCGATGACATCGCCCTGATCCGCAAAGAGGGGCATGCTGTAGTCAGAGAAGAAGGTGAAGTGGGTGTGTGCGTTGTGGCAGTGCCTGTATTCGATAAAACACGCCCGGCCAACTCAGCCCCGGTGGCAACCCTCAGCATCGCCGGCCCTATCGCCCGCATGCGAGAGGAAACCCTGAATGCTCATATCGAACATCTGAAACAGTCCGCCATCAAGGTTGGCGAGTGCTGGTCGCTGTGGACTTCGGTCAACGGTGAAAGCCCGCTACCTGCACGCTGACGCTCTGACTTGGACCTGGGCCCATTGCGGGCCTCAGGGCTACTGTGATGACGAGCGATTGAAACGCAATTACGGAATGTTCCAACCCTTCTCCCGCAGATCCTGCACACCTTTGTTCAGCTCGTACAAGGCGTTTTCTTCGCGGATGATTTCGAGCACGCAGTTTTCAATACCGCAGGTCGCCTGAACGGCCTCACCCAGTCCGACGAAATCCACGACTCCGGTGCCCACTGGATCATGGCCCCAAACATCCATGCCGGTGTCGGACACATGCACAAAGTCGATAGCGCTGCGATAGGTCAGCAGACTGGCTACCGGATCCTCACCTATGTAAGCAGCGTTGGCGATGTCATATACGACCCTGACGACATCATCATTGATAGTGGCAACAACCTCTGCCAGCTCCCCCATCGTAGGCGTGAAGCAATACGGGGTATTTTCCAGCAGCAAGCGAACACCCGCCTGTTTCGCAAGCGGCGTTAAAACCGCCAGGCTCTCGTACATCCAGTCATAAGTCTTTTCAAGCGGTGGAGAAATCATCGGGCGCCGGGTACCCGGGGATATCACCACCTCTTGGGTATCCCAAGCGACTGCCAGGTCAATCACTGCCTTGATGTGATCGATGCTCTTCTGACGCATATTGGCGGCGGGACTGGCCAGGTTGACGTCATAGCCGCCGGCATTGAGCGACCTGATCTTTGCGTCGTACTGACGCAGACGCACGCTTGCAGCAGAACGCTCTGCAATAGACATTTCCACCGGCCAGCAATGGGGCGAGCTTACGGGCACCTCGAACACGCGGTGCCCATGCTCTGACAACTGCGCAATTGCATCGATTGCCGTGGATGACCACAGATAAGAAAACGTGCTGATGATCATATCGAAACATCCTTTCAGTTGAGGACTCACCGAAGTGAAACGGGCCATTCATATTATGAATTTTGTGGGGTGACCACTATCGCCTGCAGGAAGACGCGATGATGGATGCACCTGGAGAGCGACAGCCACTGCGCTGTCAAGGACATCCTGATGACGAAAAAAACGATAACGGAACTGGATTCCATTGTCAATTTGATTGCAAAGTACCTTCCAGTTTTGTAGTTTGAGCCTTCCACCTAAAACAAAATCTACGTGTGAGGGCAATTGAATGAGAGCTTTGGTGAGTGGCGGTAGTAGCGGCATCGGTGCTTCTACATGCCTGAGGATCGCGGAGGCTGCACTTGCCCGGGGCTCGCAGCCGAAAATTGCCGTGTGCGGGCAGACGTCAAACGCGACGCAGGACGACGTCGTTCGAACGATAGAGTCGATGGGTGGCATCGCGATCTCGCTGTCGGGTGATCTCGGCGACCCTGCAGTACCTGACCAACTTGTAGCAGCTGCAGCAGCCGAATTTGGGGGGCTTGACGCGCTTGTTGCGAATGCTGGCATCGCCAGCCCGGGCGCGATCTGTAGCTTGTCCATCAAGGATTGGGACGACATGTTCGCCGTGAATCTTCGCGGCGCCTGGCTGCTAGCCAAAGCGGCCTACCCGCACCTTCGCGAGAGCCGAGGCTCAGCGTGCTTCACCTCGTCGATGTCTGGCCAGCTTCCGCATGCCGGCTCTGGCGCCTACAGCCCCACCAAGGCAGCATTAACCATGTTGGCGCAAACGCTGGCGCTGGAGTGGGCACCTGATGGCATCCGAGTGAATGTCGTGTCGCCAGGTATGACGCATACACCCATGTCTGAAAAAATGTACGCAGACCCACAGATCAAGAGAGCACGGGAAGGGATTATTCCGCTGGGGAGAATTGGTGAGCCAATGGATATCGCGAACGTGATCGAGTTTCTCGTTAGCCCGCTAGCCGGCTTTGTTACCGGGCAGGATATTTGTGTCGATGGCGGCTTCTCCAAGTCGATACTTAGCCATATCCCGGGGCGACCGAGCTCGAAATCCTAGCCACGGCAGCAGATTGAGCTCCATGTTGAATGGATTCAGGCCAGACTCACAGCCTGGCGGGCTCAAAGGGCATTTTACGAATGCGGGGGCGCGGCTTTTAGCGAATGTGAGGATTCATGAGCAGCTCTCCCCGCAGAAACGAATTGGGCGATTTCAATTCTGGACTAGTTGCTGCCTTTGAAATGCCGGGATAACGCTGATTTTCGGTGAAGACTGTAGAAACGAAAAAAGGCCCCTAAGGGCCTTTTCGACGATATACCGATTCTGATTAAACCTGTATATCTTTATTTGGAGCGGGAAACGAGACTCGAACTCGCGACCCCGACCTTGGCAAGGTCGTGCTCTACCAACTGAGCTATTCCCGCGTCGTGATGGGTGCCATTCTAGCGATTTCTAAAACAGCGTCAACCCCTTGATTCAAAAAAAGTTTATTTCTGTTCAGAACCTTCGCGCAGGTGCGGCCAGGCGGCCAGCAGGTAATGCACCATCGACCACAGCGTCAGCCCCGCCGCCACCAGCAGCAGCCCGTAGCCCAGGATCACCCAGAACGTTACCGCTGGCGGGTTGCCCAGCAGGATCACCAGCGCCAGCATCTGCGCGGCGGTCTTCCACTTGCCAAGGTTGGACACCGCCACGTGCGCCCGCGCGCCCAGCTCAGCCATCCACTCGCGCAGCGCCGACACCACGATTTCGCGGCCGATGATGACCGCCGCCGGTAGGGTCAGCCAGAAGTTGGCGTGGGTCTGCACCAGCAGTACCAGGGCCACCGCCACCATCAGCTTGTCGGCCACCGGGTCCAGAAAGGCACCGAACGGCGTGCTCTGCTGCAGGCGACGCGCCAGGTAGCCGTCCAGCCAGTCAGTGGCGGCGGCAACGGCAAACACGCTGCTGGCGGCCATGTAGCTCCACTGATAAGGCATATAGAACAGCAGAATGAAGCACGGAATGAGCAGGACGCGTAGAACGGTGAGCAGGTTTGGAATATTCATCGGTACGACTGGCTGCAAGTTGAGCCCGGCATTCTACTCGCTATGCAGGCTGGCATAAATCGACTCGGCAAGCTTTTTACTGATGCCGGGGGCTTTGGCGATTTCATCGATACTGGCGCGGTTGAGCTCCTGCAGGCCGCCGAAATGTTTCAGCAGGTCGCGCCGGCGCTTGGGCCCTACCCCGGCCACATCCTCCAGGCTCGACACCCGGCGGGCCTTGCCGCGGCGAGCGCGGTGGCCGGTAATGGCAAAACGGTGGGCTTCGTCGCGGATCTGCTGGATCAGGTGCAGGGCCGGCGAATCACCCTTTAGGGTGAACTCGTGGTGCACGTCGTTCAGGTACAGGGTTTCGAAACCGGCCTTGCGGGTGACGCCCTTGGCCACACCCAGCAGGGTCAGGTCGGTGAAGCCCAATTCCTGCATCACATCCCGGGCCATGTTCAACTGCCCCTTGCCGCCATCCACCAGCAACACGTCGGGCAGCTTGCCCTCACCATCCTTGATACGCCCGTAACGGCGGGTCAGGGCCTGGTGCATGGCGGCGTAGTCATCGCCGGCTGTGACGCCTTCGATGTTGAAGCGGCGATAGTCGGACTTCAGCGCGCCTTCGGGGCCGAACACCACGCAACTGGCCACGGTGGCTTCACCACTGGAATGGCTGATGTCGTAGCATTCCAGCCGCTGCGGTACTTCGTCCAGGCCCAGCACTTCGGCCAAGGCCTCGAAACGTGCGGCCATGTGCTGGCGGTTGGCCAGGCGAGCGTTCAGCGCCTGCTCGGCGTTGGTCACTGCCAGCTGCTGCCAGCGGGCGCGCGTGCCGCGTACCCGGTGGCTGATGGTCAGCTCGCGGCCACGCAGCGTGTGCAGCGCTGCGGTGATGGCATCGAAGTCTTCGTGAACAACGTTGACGATCAACTCGCTGGGCAATTCCCGTTCTGCGTTGCCCAGGTAGTACTGGGAAAGGAATGCGGCCATGACCTCGGCCACCTCCTCCTCGATGCCCACCTGCGGGAAGAAGTTCTTGCTGCCCAGCACCCGGCCGCCGCGCACGCTGATCAGGTGCACGCAGGCGCCACCGGGGTTGACGAAAGCGGCGATGACATCGACGTCGCCACTGCCGCCTTCGATGTACTGCTGGTCCTGCACGCGGCGCAACAAGGCGATCTGGTCGCGCAACTCAGCGGCCTTCTCGAAGTCGAGGGCCATGGCGGCCTTCTCCATCTCGGCATTGAGCTCGTTGCCCAGTTGCTGGCTGCGGCCTTCCAGAAACATCACCGAGTGGCGCACATCCTCGGCGTATTCTTCGGGGGTGACCAGGTCGGTGCAGGGCCCTTTGCAGCGTTTGATCTGGTACTGCAGGCACGGCCGGGTGCGGTTGGCGTAGTAACTGTCTTCACACTGGCGCACCGAAAAAGCCTTTTGCAGCAAGCTTAGGCTTTCGCGGATGGCGCCAGCACTGGGGTACGGGCCAAAGTAGCGGCCCTTGGCCTTCTTCGCCCCACGGTGAATGCCCAGCCGCGGGAACTCACCGTCGGACAGGAACACGTAGGGGTAGGATTTGTCGTCGCGCAGCAGGATGTTGTACGGCGGCCGCCATTCCTTGATCAGGTTCTGCTCCAGCAGCAACGCCTCGGTTTCGTTGGCGGTGATGGTGGTTTCGACCTGGGCGATGCGCGCGACCAGCGCAGCGGTCTTGGGCGCCAGGCCGGTCTTGCGGAAATAGCTGGCCAGGCGTTTCTTGAGGTTCTTGGCTTTGCCCACGTAAAGCAGGCGGGCTTCGGCGTCGAACATCCGGTAAACGCCCGGGCGACCACTGCAGGTGGCCAGGAATGCGCTGGCATCAAACACTTGGGACATGAGGTTCTACAGGCTTGCGTCGACCATGCCGTGGCGAACGGCCAGCAAGGTCAGTTCGACGTCGCTGGTGACCGAGAGTTTTTCAAAGATCCGATAACGGTAAGTATTGACGGTCTTGGGCGAGAGGCACAACTTGTCAGAGATGATCTGCACTTTCTGGCAGCCAACGATCATCAGGGCAATCTGGATTTCCCGCTCCGACAGTGTATCGAACGGTGAGCCCTGTGGCTGGAAAGGTTTCAGCGCCAACTGCTGGGCGATTTGCGGGCTGATGTAGCGCTGGCCGGCAAAAGCCAGACGGATGGCCTGAACCATCTCGTCAAGGCCTGCGCCCTTGGTCAGGTAGCCGGCGGCACCGGCTTGCAACAGGCGGGTGGGGAACGGGTCTTCCTCGCACACGGTCACGGCCACTACCTTGATATCCGGGTGGCTGCGCAGCAGTTTGCGGGTGGCCTCAAGGCCGCCGATGCCGGGCATTTTCACGTCCATCAGCACCACGTCCGGCTTCAGCTCGCGGGCCAGTTTGAGCGCGGATTCACCCGAGTCCCCCTCACCCACCACCTGCAAGCCGTCGATGTCGGCCAGCATGCGGGTAATACCGGTTCGTACCAGATCGTGATCGTCGACCACTAAGACCCTAATCAAGCACACACCTCGTCAGCAGGGCGATTGGATCCCGCCACCTTAACAAAATTTTTCCAGGCGGGTCTAACGCATTGCTTCTGTAAGAAACGCCTGACGCACAACAGTGACAGGCCTCACCGTTTGCCTGGGCTTGATATCGCTGCTCAAGCGGCCAAGCAGGTGCCAGATGGCCGCCTGGTCGTCGATCGGCAATTGCCGGAAGGCGCCCAGCAGCCCTGACTCATCCGTACTCAACCCTTCTAGCGGGGCCGGCGTGCGCATGCCACTAAGCACGTACAGTGCATCCACCCCCCTGGCCGCCAGTGCTGCCAGGTAATCGACCCGCGGCGTACGCTCGCCACTTTCGTACTTGCCCTGGGCATTGGGTTCGACCCCACCGATATCGCCAAACACGCGCTGGGTCATGCCCAAGCGCTCACGTTCTTCCCGCAGCCGCGGACCAATCCCGTTCATTGTGGGCTTCTCCTTATCCCTGATCACGCTCATCCTCTGCCGCCCCGTCTACGGGCGACCGTGAGCGCCTGGGCTCACTATGCCGCTGCGCTTCGGTCGCGACAAGCCATCATTACGCTACTAGCCAATCGTACGTTGCATGCGCACAAAGCACTCATCCTCACCCATTTCGACAAAGCCATGGCGTTGGTACAACAGGCGCGCCGGGTTGCTGCGAAACACCATCAGCCTGAGCAACGGCAGGCGCCGCTGCCCGGCCCACAGCGCCAGCTCTTCCAATACCCAGCTGCCGACACCGCGCCCGCGATGTTCGGGCAACAGGTGCAACTCGCGGATAAACAGCGCCTGGCGGTCCTGGCTGAGGCTGCAGAAACCCAACAGGCTGTCGCCTTCGCTGATCAGCCACTGCTCGCGCCAACCCCAGGCCTGGTCGAACGCGTCCTCGATCCAGAGCAGGTCAAATTCACGGTAATACCGCAGCATGGCGCGCCGCGTGAGGTCGCGGGCGAACGTACGGTGACTGTCGTTGGCGGGAATCAAATGTAGCGGCATCGCACAATGGGCTCTGGAGATTGGCAGGGCCGGCGATGAGGCCGGTGCAGCAAATATCACTCACTGGGCATAGCATACGGGTGAACTGCCAGGCCCATGCCGGTCCAGTTCGCTTTCCAGCCATTCGGCCAGCACCCGGGCGTTATTGTGCTCGGTGTCCTTGCCTGCATAAAGCAGGGTTAGCAACCCCTTTCCGGCCAGGTCCAGCAGGGGGTACCAATGCTCTGGATGGGCAGCCAATTCTTCCTGGTAGCGCTGGGTAAAACCGGTAAAGTCGACCGCCCCCTGGTGAAACGCCTTGCGCAATTCATTGGAGGGTGCCACTTCGCGCAACCACTGCCCGTGCAGGTTTTCCTTGCGCAGGTGGCGCGGCCACAGGCGGTCGACCAGCACTCGCTGGCCATCGTCGCTCGCGACCGCATCGTAGACACGCTTGCAGCGGATCATGGCTGTCTCCGGCATTTACCGTCCGTCTTGAGCCTAGATAATTCATTGATCGAGGTCACGGCCGGGTTGCGAATTGTTTCTATGCTCAAGGCCTTCGGCAACTTGCCCAATGCCAACCGGAGCCATCATGGCAACCCCGCTACTGGCCAGCCAGCCGCACCTGGCCCAACGCGACGCCCGCCCGCCACTTGCCCACAAGCCTGGGCGCGCCACCCTCGTGTTGTTCTTCGGCCTGCTGCTGGCGGGTATCGCCTACACCGCCTGGAGCCTGAAACAGGATGTCAGCGCCAGCGGCACGGTCATCACCACGTTCACGCCGTTTCTGCTGCTGGGCCTGGCACTGCTGGTTGCCCTGGGCTTCGAATTCGTCAATGGCTTCCACGACACCGCCAACGCGGTAGCCACCGTGATCTATACCCATGCGCTGCCGGCACCGGTCGCTGTGGTATGGTCCGGGCTGTGCAACTTTCTGGGCGTGCTGCTTTCCAGTGGCGCAGTGGCATTCGGCATCATCGCCCTGCTGCCCGTGGAACTGATTCTACAGGTAGGCTCCTCGGCCGGCTTCGCGATGGTTTTTGCCTTGCTGTTGGCGGCGATCATCTGGAACCTCGGCACCTGGTGGCTGGGGCTGCCGGCGTCATCCTCGCACACCCTGATCGGCTCGATCATCGGTGTGGGGGTGGCCAATGCGCTGATGCATGGGCGTGACGGCACCAGCGGCGTGGACTGGGCCCAGGCCAGCAAGGTGGGTTACGCCCTGCTGTTCTCCCCCCTGATCGGCTTTGCCTGCGCCGCCCTGTTGTTGCTAGCCTTGCGTGCACTGGTCAAGCGTCAAGCTTTGTATCAGGCGCCACAAGGCCATACACCGCCGCCTTGGTGGATTCGTGGCGTACTGATCCTGACGTGTACCGGGGTGTCCTTCGCCCACGGCTCCAACGATGGCCAGAAAGGCATGGGCCTGATCATGTTGATCCTGGTCGGCACCCTGCCAATGGCGTATGCGCTGAACAAAACCATGCCCAATGAGCAGGCCTTGCAGTTTTCCACCGTCGCCGAAGTGACCCGCCAGGCACTGGTGCGCAGCGCCCCACAAGCGGCCCCGGCCGATCCGCGCCAGACCCTGACCGCGTTCATTGGCGAGCCCAAGGCCAGCGCGGAACTGGTACCGGCACTGGCGGCGTTGACCGGGATGATCGGCGAAGAGGTCAAAAGCTACGGCTCGCTCAAGCGCATACCTGCCGAGGCTATGGCCAATGTGCGCAATGATATGTACCTGACCAGCGAAGCCATCCGCCTGATCGAGAAAAACCGCCTGGTGGCATTCAATGCCGATACCCGCAGCCAGGTGCAACTGTTCAAGACTCAACTGGACGACGCCACCCGCTACATTCCGCTATGGGTCAAGGTGGCTGTGGCCATCGCGCTGGGGCTGGGGACGATGGTTGGCTGGCGGCGCATCGTGGTGACAGTGGGCGAGAAGATCGGCAAGACCCACCTGAGCTATGCCCAAGGTGCCTCGGCGGAGGTGGTTGCCATGTGCACCATTGGCGCAGCGGACATGTTCGGGTTGCCGGTTTCGACCACCCATGTGCTGAGCTCGGGGGTGGCGGGGACCATGGTGGCGAATGGGTCGGGGATTCAGAAGCGCACGCTGTTCAACTTGCTGATGGCCTGGGTGCTGACCTTGCCGGCGGCGATGCTGTTGGCTGGCAGCCTGTACTGGCTGCTGAACCACATTTTCTAAACCTGAACTGCGCCCTTTGCAGGAGCGGCCTTGTGCCGCTCCTGCAGGGACCGGTGTACGTGACGGGTTCTGCGTTATCAGCCCGGGATTTTCAGGCCGCGTTGCACCGCCGGCCGTTCGAGGAAATTCGCCAGCACCCGCTGCACTTCCTTGAACTGGTCGAAGCCCACCAACTCACGCGCGTTGTAGCGATCCACCAGGTTACGCACCCAAGGGAAGATGGCGATGTCGGCGATGCTGTACTCGTCAGCCATCCACTCCCGACCTTTCAAATGCCGATCCAGCACACCCAGCAGCCGCTTGGACTCGTTGACGTAGCGGTCACGCGGGCGCTTGTCTTCATATTCCTTGCCAGCGAAGAAATGGAAGAACCCGACCTGGCCGAACATCGGCCCGATGCCGCCCATCTGGAACATCAGCCACTGCAGCGTCTGGTAACGCTGGGCAGGGTCCTGGCTGAGCAGTTGTCCACTTTTTTCCGCCAGGTACTGCAAGATCGCCCCGGATTCGAACAGCGGCAATGGCTGGCCGCCAGGCCCGTCCGGGTCAAGGATGGCGGGGATCTTGTTGTTGGCGCTGAGCGAAATGAATTCGGGGCTCAACTGGTCATCGTTATCGAAGCTGACCTTGTGCGCCTCGTAGGCCAGGCCGATTTCTTCGAGCATGATCGACACCTTGACGCCATTGGGCGTCGGCAGCGAATACAGCTGCAGGCGTTCAGGGTGTTTGGCGGGCCACTTGCGAGTGATGGGGAAAGCACTGAGATCGGTCATGATCAACCTTGCCTGGGGAATGAACCTGTCACTCTAGAGACATCCCCGGCCGCTGACCATCACCGACCACTCATCCGGGCCGGCAACTCAAGCCTGGCCATGGGCCTTGAGTTTGAGCTTTTCGGTATCGACACGGACAAACACCGAGTCGGCCGTCACCGTCAGCACATCCTCGGCCCAGACCTCGCAAATCACCCGGCTTTTGCACCCCACCTCCCCTTCGACTCGGGCTTTGAGCAAAAGCTCCACACCCATCGGGGTAGGTTTCAGGTAAGTCAGGTTGAGTGTGCCAGTCACGCAATCGATACGCGGCAGGCTGCCTGGCTCGCGGCCTTCGTTGCGGTAGTGGTAGGCCATGGCCGCCCAGTTGGAATGGCAGTCGACCAGCATCGCCAGCAGGCCGCCGTAAACCAGGCCGGGCCAGCCGATAAAGGTGCTGTCGGGTGCGTGCCGGCATACCAGGTGGATGCCGTCGGTGTCCCAGTGGCTTTGCAGGTGCAGCCCACTGGGGTGGGCGCAGCCGCAGCCGTAGCAGGTGCCTTCAGGCGCCGCAAGGGCCTGAAGGGAGAGTGGGTGGTCAGTCATACGCTTCCTGTGCTTGTTGGAATGGGGGCGCGCAACGCCCCCATTAAAGCAGAAACATCAGGCGGCTTGGGCAACCCCCTGGGCACGCCGTTGGGTCAGCGAAACCAGCAGGATGAATGCTGTCACCCCAGCGGTCATCAGGGTTTCATAGCGGTAGGCATCGCTGAACAGCATGTAGCCCAGCACCATGACGATGGTGCCGATCACCAGCCAGGTCAGCCAGGGGAACAGCCACATCTTCAGCTCCAGCGGGCGCCCTTCGCGGTCCGCACGCGCACGCATGCGCAGCTGCGACACGGCAATCACCAGGTACACCAGCAAGGCGATGGCGCCGGTGGTGGACAGCAAGAAGCCGAACACCTTACCCGGGAACACATAGTTGACCAGGCACCCGGCAAAACCGGCCAGCGTCGAGAAGATGACCGCCACGGTCGGCACGCCCGAGCCGGAGATACGCTTGGTCATGCTCAGTGCCTGGCCACGGGCGCCCAGCGAATACAGCATGCGCGACGCGGTGTACAGGCCCGAGTTCATGCAACTGGTCACTGCAACCAGCACCACCAGGTCGACCAACAGCTTGGCGCCTGGCACGTTCAGCACTTCCAGCACGCGCTGGAACGAACCGACTGCTTTCAGCGCAGGGTCATTCCAGGCTACCAGCGACACCACCAGGAAGATCGACGCCAGGTAGAAGATGGCAATGCGGTACACCACCAGGTTGGTGGCACGGCGGATCTTGTCTTTCGGGTTTGCGGTTTCGTCAGCGGCAATGGTGACGATTTCGGCGCCGAAGAACGAGAAGATGGTGATCAGCACACCACCGAGCACCGTGCCGAACCCGTTGGGCATGAAGCCGCCGTTGTCCCACAGCCGGCTGACTCCGGACACCTCGGCCAGCGGCCAGAAGCCGAATACCGCCAGGCTGCAGACCACAATGAAGGCAATGATCGCCACCACCTTGACCAGTGCGAACCAGTACTCGAAGGCACCAAAGTTCTTCACGCTGATCAGGTTTGTGCACGACAGCACCAGCATGATCAGGAAGGCAAACAACCAGGACGGTACGCCGGGGAAGTAAGCATGCAGGATGTCGGCGCCAGCGATGGCCTCCACCGGAATGATCAGCACCCAGAACCACCAGTACAACCAGCCGATGGTAAAGCCCGCCCAAGGGCCGATGGCTTCTGAGGCATAGGTGGAGAACGAGCCGCTGTTAGGGTTGGCGATGGCCATTTCGCCCAGCATGCGCATCACCAGCAATACCAGCAGGCCGGTCATGGCGTAGGAAATGAGGATGGCCGGGCCGGCGGTGGCGATGGCGTTCGACGAGCCGATGAACAGGCCGGCGCCGATGATGCCGGCAATGGAGATCATGGACACCTGACGGGAAGTCAGGCCGTGCTGCAGGGAACGCTGTTTCTTGTTGTCTTGCGAAGCCATGAAGAACCCTCGAATGGGTCGGCCGCGACAAAGCGGCTGAAGGTCGGAGCAGAATTCTTGTAAATTTCTGATAGTCGTTTTTGTTGTTTTGCAGATGCCGGAAGCGGGTACTGACCTCCTCTTCACATGACCGGTTGTAATCGTTGATCCAGGTCAGTATTAATCTATAGGCCGGGGTCAACAAACGACCTTTTCGAACCACATGATTCCGCTTTGGAATGAACTCCTTCCTTTTTTTGCTCGGTATTTGCCCGTCATGTCCAAACGCCTGATGCCTTCGACCACCGCCCTTCAGTGCTTCGAAGCGGCTGCCCGCCACCTCAGCTTCACCCGCGCGGCCCAGGAACTGCACCTGACGCAAAGCGCCGTCAGCAAGCAGGTGGCGCAGCTCGAAGACATGCTCTCGCACTCCCTGTTCCAGCGCATTCGTCGGCGCCTGCACCTGACCCCGGCGGGTGCGCTGTACCTCACCGAAGTGAACAAGATCCTCACCCAGATCGATATTTCCAGCCGCTACATCCTCAGCTACGGCGACGAAACCGAAGTGCTGCGTATTGCTACCCAGCCTACCTTCGGCGCGCGCTGGCTAGTGCCCAAGCTCAAGGGTTTCGGCGACCGCTACCCCCGCATTCACCTGGACGTGCGCAACGAGCTGGAGCCATTCGACCTGGTGCAGGCCAAGGCCGACGTGGCTTTTTTCTTCGGCCAGGGCACCTGGCCTGGGGCCACTTGCATCGAGCTGTTCAGCGAAGAAGTGGTACCGGTATGCAGCCCGCAGCTGCTGGCCAACCACCCCTTTGAAAGCGCCCAGGCGCTTACCGAGCACCGCCTGCTGCAATGCGTGTCGCGCCCGGAGGCCTGGCATGAATGGTTCCTGGGGTTGGGGCTACACAGCCAGAACAGCTACCACGGGCCGCGTTTCGACACGTTCTACCTGTGCATCCGCGCAGCGATCGCCGGTTGCGGCATAGCCCTGATTCCGCGCTACCTGGTGGCCGAGGAGCTGAGCGAGGGCAAGCTGGTGGTGGCCTGGGACCACCCGGTGGCGAGCAACGGCAAGCACTTTATCGCGCATGCCGAGCATGCGGCCGAAGTGCCCAAGATCAGGGCCTTTGTGCAGTGGATTCGGGAGCGGGTGGCTGAGGGGGACTGATTGTGCTTGCCCTGGCCCTATCGCCGGCAAGCCAGCTCCCACGGAGATCGCACAATGCTTGGGTCCATGATGAACCTGTGGGAGCGGGTTTACCCGCGAAGAGGCCGGCACAGGCAACACACATACCGGCCAGTTCACGAATTCAGGGAATGACCGCAATCGAATAATTCGTTTGCGGAATAACCCCCCAACACGCTTGGATAATAAGAAACTTGAACAAAGGTCCCGCGTGCCCATGAACCAGGAAAGTATCAGCCCATCCATCGCCATCGTTCACCCGATCACACTTTCCCATGGCCGTAATGCCGAAGTCTGGGACACCGACGGCAAACGTTACATCGACTTTGTCGGCGGTATCGGCGTGCTCAACCTGGGCCACTGCAACCCCGCCGTGGTCGAAGCCATCCAGGCGCAAGCCACCCGTCTGACCCACTATGCCTTCAACGCCGCACCCCACGGTCCATACCTGGCGCTGATGGAACAGCTGAGCCAGTTCGTACCGGTCAGCTACCCGTTGGCCGGCATGCTCACCAATAGCGGTGCGGAAGCGGCAGAAAACGCCCTTAAAGTCGCCCGCGGTGCTACAGGCAAACGCGCCATCATTGCCTTCGACGGCGGCTTCCACGGCCGTACCCTGGCCACCCTGAACCTCAATGGCAAGGTAGCCCCTTACAAGCAACGGGTCGGCGAGCTGCCCGGACCGGTGTACCACCTGCCCTACCCCAGCGTGGATACCGGGGTTACCTGCGAGCAGGCGCTCAAGGCCATGGAGCGCCTGTTCAGCGTGGAGCTGGCCGTGGAAGACGTGGCAGCGTTCATCCTCGAACCGGTTCAGGGCGAAGGCGGTTTCCTCGCCCTCGACCCGGCCTTCGCCCAGGCCTTGCGCCGCTTCTGCGACCAACACGGCATCCTGATCATCATCGACGAGATCCAGTCCGGCTTCGGCCGCACCGGCCAGCGCTTCGCTTTCCCGCGCCTCGGCATCGAGCCCGACCTGCTGCTGCTGGCCAAGAGCATCGCCGGCGGCATGCCGCTGGGGGCGGTGGTCGGGCGCAAGGCATTGATGGCAGCACTGCCCAAGGGCGGCCTCGGTGGCACCTATTCGGGCAACCCGATTGCCTGTGCGGCGGCGTTGGCCAGCCTGGCGCAGATGACCGACGAAAACATCGCCACCTGGGGTGAGCGCCAGGAGCAGGCCATCGTCAGCCGCCACCAGCGCTGGAAGGCTTCGGGTCTGAGCCCGTACATCGGCCGACTGACCGGCGTGGGCGCCATGCGCGGCATCGAATTCGTCAATGCCGACGGCAGCCCGGCGCCGGCGCAACTGGCCAAGGTAATGGAGTCGGCACGGGCCAAGGGCTTGCTGCTGATGCCCAGCGGCAAGGCGCGACACATCATCCGCCTGCTGGCCCCCTTGACCATCGAAGCCGAGGTGCTCGAGGAAGGGCTGGATATCCTCGAGCAGTGCCTGGTGGAGCTGAACTGAGGCTTACAGGCCCAGTTCTTCGGGGGTCAGCATGTCGGATTCGAAGGCGATCCAGCCGCCTTCGAGTTCGGCGTGGCCGTTGACGATCGGGCCGTAGTAGGTCAGGCCGTTCTCCAGGGTCACGCAGATGTGCGTGGCCTGTTTTTCAGGTGCCGCGAGCGTACCGACGAAATGCACCTTCTTCAGGGTTTCGGTCACCGCTTCCAGGCCCACGCGCATGCTGGGGTTTTCCGAAGCTTCGGTATCTCCGCCACGGTCTTCGGCGCTGATGGTCACGGTGGCGGTGTACGGGTACTTGGTGCTCAAACGGGGTTACCTCAGTGGGTGTGTAGGCGTAAGGGCGCGTAGAGTACGGCAGGTGGTCTCTGTTGTCTCTACAGGTGATCTGAATGCCCCGATCTGTTAGGGTGCCCGCCGATGCACGCCACACCACACGAGGATCCCGAGTGAGCGCCGAAGAACCCCTGATCGCCGACCTGTTCGATGTCGATAAACGCCTGTCCCTCAAGCCCGTCGTGGACTTCAACAGCTACCTGCGCAACGCCTTCGGCGAAGGCCCGTGCCGCTGCCACCGCTGCACTGAAGGGGGTGACGAAAGCACCTACAGCCACGCCCACACCTTCACTTTTGCAAGCCGCCAGTGCCATCGCCGCTTCGCCAGTACATCAGGCAGCGATGTCGCCCAGGTATTGAAAAAGGCCTGGCTGTCGTACACCAAGGCCGACCTCAACCTGGTCGGCCCACTGGACCTGGCCACCCTCAAGACCTTCACCGAAGCGGACCTGCACCCGCGCCTGCTGGCGCTGCTCACGGCCAGTGGCCTGGCCCGTGAAGTGGATGGCCAATGGATGCTGCAAGCCCAGGCCGACTGACGGCCCGGCGGCAGGGCAGGATTCCACCGGTCTGCTAACGTGGTGGAATCCGCCCATCCGCAGGTAGTCCGCCATGGCCCGCACAACCCCCATCGAGCTATACCGCAATATCGGCATCGTCGCCCACGTGGACGCCGGCAAGACGACCACTACCGAGCGGATCCTGTTCTACACCGGGGTCAACCACAAGATGGGTGAGGTGCACGATGGCGCCGCGACCATGGACTGGATGGCCCAGGAGCAGGAACGCGGCATCACCATCACGTCGGCGGCCACCACGGCATTCTGGCAAGGCTCGACCAAACAGTTCGCGCACAAATACCGCTTCAACATCATTGATACCCCCGGCCACGTCGACTTCACCATCGAGGTGGAGCGTTCATTGCGCGTGCTCGATGGCGCGGTGGTGGTGTTCAGCGGCGCTGACGGGGTAGAGCCTCAGTCCGAGACGGTCTGGCGCCAGGCCAACAAATACCATGTGCCTCGCCTGGCCTACATCAACAAGATGGATCGCCAGGGCGCCGACTTCCTGCGGGTGGTCAAGCAGATCGACCAGCGCCTGGGGCACCACCCGGTGCCGATCCAGCTGGCCATCGGCAGCGAAGAAAACTTCATTGGCCAGATCGACCTGGTGAAGATGAAGGCCATCTACTGGAACGACGCCGACAATGGCACCAGCTACCGCGAAGAAGAAATTCCGGATGACCTGCGCGCGCTCGCTGACGAATGGCGCGCTCACCTGGTGGAAGCCGCTGCCGAAGCCAACGATGAGCTGACCCTGAAGTTTCTCGATGGTGAGGAGCTGAGCGTCGAAGAAATCAAGGCTGCCCTGCGCCAACGCACCATTGCCAACGAAATCGTCCCGACCATTCTCGGCTCATCGTTCAAGAACAAGGGTGTACCGCTGATGCTGGATGCGGTAATCGACTACCTGCCCGCCCCCTCGGAAATTCCTGCCATCCGCGGCACCGACCCGGACGACGAACAAAAGCACCTGGAACGGCACGCCGACGACAAAGAGCCGTTTTCAGCCTTGGCTTTCAAGATTGCCACCGACCCGTTCGTCGGCACCCTCACCTTCGCCCGCGTGTATTCCGGCGTGCTCAGTTCCGGCAACGCGGTACTCAACTCGGTCAAAGGCAAGAAGGAACGCATCGGCCGCATGGTGCAGATGCATGCCAATCAGCGTGCCGAAATCAAGGACGTGTGCGCAGGCGACATCGCCGCGCTGATCGGCATGAAGGACGTGACCACCGGCGACACCCTGTGCGACCTGGACAAACCGATCATCCTCGAACGCATGGATTTCCCTGACCCGGTGATTTCCGTGGCCGTGGAGCCGAAGACCAAGGCCGACCAGGAAAAAATGGGCATCGCCCTGGGCAAGCTGGCCCAGGAGGACCCGTCATTCCGCGTACGTACCGACGAAGAGACCGGCCAGACCATCATCTCGGGCATGGGCGAGTTGCACCTGGACATCATCGTCGACCGCATGCGCCGCGAGTTCAACGTCGAGGCCAACATCGGCAAGCCGCAGGTGGCTTACCGGGAAAAAATCCGCAATACCTGCGAGATCGAGGGCCGTTTTGTGCGCCAGTCCGGCGGCCGTGGCCAATACGGCCATTGCTGGATCCGTTTCGCCCCCGGCGACGAGGGCAAGGAAGGCCTGGAGTTCATCAACGAGATCGTCGGCGGCGTGGTACCGCGCGAGTACATACCCGCGATCCAGAAGGGCATCGAAGAGCAGATGAAGAACGGCGTGCTTGCCGGCTACCCGCTGATCAGCCTCAAGGCTGCCGTGTTCGACGGCTCGTACCACGATGTCGACTCCAACGAGATGGCCTACAAGATCGCTGCTTCAATGGCCACCAAGCAGCTGTCGCAGAAAGGCGGCGCGGTGTTGCTGGAACCGGTGATGAAGGTGGAGGTGGTGACGCCGGAGGAATACCAGGGCGACATTCTGGGCGACCTCAGCCGGCGCCGCGGGATGATCCAGGACGGTGACGAAACACCGGCTGGCAAGGTGATCCGCGCCGAGGTGCCGTTGGGCGAGATGTTCGGCTACGCCACCTCGATGCGGTCGATGACCCAGGGCCGGGCCAGCTTCTCGATGGAGTTCACCCGCTATGCCGAGGCCCCGGCGAGCATTGCCGATGGCATCGTCAAGAAGAATCGCGGGGAGTAAGTGGCTCTCCTGTTCCGGCCCCTTCGCGGCTAAAGCCGCTCCCACAAGGGATCGCATACCCCTGTGGGAGCGGCTTTAGCCGAAGGGGCCGGAACAGGCAGCCACAATTTTTTCAATGCTGCTCGCCAGCCCGCTTCAACAGCTTCTTGCACCGCTCCGACAAATGCACAACGCGCAAATGCTTGCCCGCCTTGGCATAGCGCTCGCGCAGGGTCTTGAGCGCCGCAATTGCCGAATAATCGACAAAGCTCAAATGCTGGCAATCCAGCGTGACCTGGGCCGGGTCCTGGGCCGGGTCGAACTGGTTGAGGAACGAGGCGGTCGAGGCAAAGAACAGGGTGCCATGTACCTGATAACGCTTGCCACCTTCAGCGTCCTCATGGCTGTCGGCGTACAGCTCTCGCGCATGCTGCCAGGCAAAGTTGAGCGCCGCGATGACGATGCCGAACAGCACCGCCATGGCCAGGTCGGTAAATACCGTCACCACGGTCACCGCAATGATCGCCAGCACATCGTTCACCGGCACCTTGTGCAGCACCCGCAGCGACGCCCAGGCGAAGGTCTGCTGGGCCACCACGAACATCACCCCGACCAGCGCTGCCAGCGGAATACGCTCGATCAGCGGCGACAGGAACAACACGAACAGCAAGATCATCACCCCGGCCACTACCCCGGACAGCCGGCCGCGCCCGTTGGAACTGAGGTTGATCACCGTCTGGCCAATCATTGCGCAACCGCCCATGCCACCGCACAGGCCCGAAACCATGTTCGCCGCACCCAGCGCCACGCATTCGCGGTCCGGGAAACCACGGCTCTCGGTCACTTCATCGGTCAGGTTGAGGGTGAGCAAGGTCTCCAGCAGGCCGACCATCGCCATCAGCACCGCGTAGGGGGCGATGATCTTCAGGGTGTCCAGATTCCAGGGTACATCCGGCAGCGCCAGCCCCGGCAGACCGCCTGCGATGTGCGCCATGTCGCCCAAGGTGCGGGTGGGCAGGTCGAGCAGGTACACCAGCAAGCCAACGCCCAGGATCGCCACCAGCGCCGGCGGTACCGCACGGGTCAATTTCGGCAGCACGTAGACCACCGCCATGGTCAGTGCCACCAAGCCGATCATCAGGTACAGCGGCGCGCCGCTGAGCCAGTGCTCACCCGCCTTGAAGTGCTCAAGCTGCGCCATGGCGATGACGATGGCCAGGCCATTGACGAAGCCGAGCATGACCGGGTACGGCACCAGGCGTACCAGCTTGCCCAGCCGTAGCAGGCCGAACAGGATCATCACCACGCCACCCAGCAGCACCGTGGCCAGCAGATACTGCGCGCCGTGCTGCACCACCAGCGCGACGATCACCACCGCCATGGACCCGGCAGCGCCGGAAATCATCCCCGGTCGACCGCCAAAGAGCGCCGTCAGCGTACAAATGATAAACGCGCCATACAGGCCCATCAGCGGGTTGAGGTGCGCCACCAGGGCAAAGGCGATGCACTCGGGCACCAGGGCGAACGAGGTGGTCAGGCCGGCGAGCAGGTCGGCGCGTATTCGGGCGGGCTTCATGGGTTTCCTGTGGTGCGGGACATTACAAAAACGAGGGCGCGATGTTACGGAATTTGTCTGACAGCGGCCACCGTTCAGCGCACCCGCTCCCGGCTCTGCACTGCCAGGTCCAGCGCACGCTGCATGTCCAGCCGCGCTGAACGCCCCAGGTCAGGGTGGTTCAGGCGCCCTCCACGTTCCGAAGGCAGGATCGGCGCCGTCAGGTCTTCGGCATCCATCGCCTCGAAATCCTGCTCGGTGCCCAGGGTCAGGGCACTGCGCCGCAACAGCATGCGCACCTGTTCCGGGGTCAGGGCCGGGTTGATCGACAGCATCGTTGCAACGGTGGCAGTCACCAAGGGTGTTGCGTACGACGTGCCGCAATGCGCAGCAGCGGCAGCCGCTGGGCGAATGCAGGCAGCGGCACTGACATCCACGCGCATGTCGACGTTGGAGCTGTGGCGCTTGCGCACATGCTCGGGGGCTTCGACCGCAGTCGCCTTGTCGCTGCGCTGGTGCCCGCCCACCACCAGCAGTTGTTCGGAGATGAACGACGACGGCAGGCGGTATTCGTCGGTACCTGACCACGACGCACCGTTACCCGCCGAATTCACCACCATCACATCTGGATGCTCTTTGCGCAGCCAGAGAAAGAACTCCTCAAGCAATTCCTCGTAACCACTCATCGCCAGCCCGGAACGCACCAGCGAATCGACCTCATCACCGTTGACATCGCGTGCGCCTACCCGGTGGATGCCCCAGCTCCAGTTCAGCACCCGCACGCCATCCTCGACCAGGTTCACCGATGCAGCGATGTTGGCGGTGATACCTGCATCGGAGTTGCGCTCTACAATCACCTCGAAGCCAGGGCTGTGCTTGCCCAGCCCCGGCAAAAATCCCTCACCCTGTGCGGCGAGAATGCCTGCGACATGGCTGCCGTGGCTGGTCGCGCGATCCCCGTCGCGCGCGTACAGGCAGGTCTGGCCCTGTTCGCAGCCGCCTCGGTATTGGCTGAACGCGGGGGCATCAAAATCCACTTCACGCTCGACTACCCCAACCCGCACGGGGTGCACCGGCAAGTGCGAAGCGCCAATCCGTCGCTGGTAGAAATACAGCGCATCCATGAACCGGTTGGCGGCCCATTCGTCCGCCTGGTCGATGGCCCGAGCGTCGCGGCCGCTGCCTTCTTCACCGCGCTCCGGTGCAGACTCCTCGACAACCACGGCATCCACGCTGAGTTCACTGCCCATGCGCAGGATCATCGCGTCACGCTGCACCAGGTCAGCCACCGGCAAGCGCAACTGGTAGACATTCAGCGGCGGTATCGCACCGACAACCTGGGCGCCGTATTTATCGGCAATACGCCGGGCCTCTCCAAGGCCTTCGTGTTTCTCCTCAATCAACAGGCTGACCAGGTCGACATAGGTGGTCAGGCCATCCATGTTCTTCGCCACCTCATCAGGCCTTGCGGCGACCACATGACTGCGCTGGCGGGTCAGCCATACAGGGTTGCTGGTACTGCTGCCAGACTCCAGCCAAAGCGGCGCGCTGCGCTGGGCTTGCTTCGCCAGCTTCAGCGTGAGCCGGTCACCTTGACGCTCGATATCCGACGTTGGCAGCCGCACACCGCCCAGCCATACCTTTGGCACATCTGCCCCGAGCCCCTCGGCACGCAGGCACCATTGCTGCTGGCTATCGCCGAACAAGTCGCCGCACCGCTGCAGCTGCTTGATGCGCAGCGTATCCGCTGCAGCCTGTGCACCAAGGCTGCAAAGCCATAACAGCAGGATCAGACTACCCTTCATGTAATCACCCCACGCGTTCCCTGTGAGTGCGACTGACGGCGCAGCTTAAAGGTTCATCTGCCCACCCCGGAGCGTGATCCAGATCCAGCAGGACATCCGCAAATTTGCCATCATGTTGATTCCACCTGCGGAGATCATGGACATGCCGCTACGCCCCTTTTTCGCCTCCCTGCTGCTCGTTGCCAGCCTCGCCGCCCAGGCGGCCACCGAGGTGGTGCCGCTGCAGCACCGCGCCAGCGCCGAACTGCTGCCTGCCGCACAGGCATTCATTGGCAAGGACGGCACGGTCAGCGCTTTCGAAAACAAGCTGATCGTCAACGCCAGCCCCGAGCGCATCAGCGACCTGCGCACTTTGCTGCAGCAACTGGACACCGCTCCCAAACGCCTGCTGATCAGCGTTGACAACAACGACAGCAACTTCCAGGACAACCGCGGTAACGCACGCGTCATCCACTACGGCACCAGCAACCGTGACGGCGGCATGCAGCAGGTTCAGGCCAGCGAAGGCCAGCCTGCACTCATTCAGGTTGGCCAGAGCATCCCGATTACCAGCACCAGCACCGACGGTTATGGGCGCATCCAGAGCAACACCGAATACCGCAATGTGACCCAGGGCTTTTATGTCACGCCCAGTTTGAGCGGTGACACGGTTCGTCTGCAAATCAGCACTAATAATGACCGCATCAGCCAGGAACGTGCAGATGTAGTGAAAGTGCAAAGCACCGACACGACCGTGACCGGCAAGCTCGGCGAGTGGATCACCCTGGCAGGCTACAACCAGCAGAGCCAAGCCGAGCGCAGCGCGTCAAGCCGCAGTTACAGCACCCAGCGCGGTGAAAACATGACTTTGCGGGTGAAAGTCGACCTTCTGGACTGATCCCAGGCAATTCAAGGCCTCGACCAAAGGCCTTGAAACTGACTGACAAGTCGCATTAGACCAAAGATGTAGTAAGTGAAAAAATCCACTACAAAACATTTGACAGGGTCTTTTTCCCAAGGGCATGATGGCCTCGCTCCCGCTAATCAGGGGCCCTGGCAAGGGCCTTCGAGGCGTGCTCCTCCCACCCCCGGAGGCGCCTCGTGTCTATACGGCCCACAAGGCGGTTCGACGGGATTGCGACTGCAACGAAGAAGTTGTCCCGAGGGACGGAAGCGCATCACCGCAGTACTGGCAATCGCGTAGCACCGCAGCAAGGCAACCACGAGCCGACCTGCCGGAGCACACCTTCGCCCGGCCTGCCCACCCTTCCCCCTTCGAGCCTTCGCGTTCGCCGCCGCACTCCTGCGAACAGGACAGCCGCCAAGCGCCCTGATCTGCACCCGAGCATCAGCACAATTAACCCAAGATCGATGCGACGAGGTTTATTTCCATGGCACTGACACGCGAACAGCAAATTGCAGCCCTCGAGAAAGATTGGGCCGAGAACCCGCGCTGGAAAGGCGTGACCCGTACCTACACCGCCGCTGATGTCGTTCGCCTGCGTGGCTCCCTGCAGCCAGAGCACACCCTGGCCCGCCAGGGTGCAGAAAAACTGTGGAAGCTGGTCACCCAAGGTGCCCACCCGTCCTTCCGCCCAGACAAAGATTTCGTCAACTGCATGGGCGCCCTGACCGGTGGCCAGGCAGTGCAACAGGTCAAGGCCGGCATCCAGGCCATTTACCTGTCCGGCTGGCAGGTTGCCGCCGACAACAACTCGGCCGAGTCGATGTACCCTGACCAGTCGCTGTACCCGGTTGACTCGGTACCGACCGTGGTCAAGCGCATCAACAACTCGTTCCGCCGCGCCGACCAGATCCAGTGGAAAGCCGGCAAGAACCCGGGCGACGAAGGCTACATCGACTACTTCGCCCCAATCGTGGCTGACGCCGAAGCCGGTTTCGGTGGCGTGTTGAACGCCTATGAGCTGATGAAGAACATGATCGAAGCAGGCGCCGCCGGCGTGCACTTCGAAGACCAGCTGGCCTCGGTCAAAAAATGCGGCCACATGGGCGGCAAGGTACTGGTACCGACGCAGGAAGCCGTACAGAAGCTGGTGGCCGCGCGCCTGGCAGCTGACGTTTCCGGCGTGCCGACTATCATTCTGGCCCGTACAGACGCCAACGCCGCTGACCTGCTGACCAGCGACTGCGACCCGTACGATCAGCCGTTCGTGATTGGCGAGCGTACCCGTGAGGGCTTCTACAAGGTCCGCGCCGGCCTCGACCAGGCCATCTCTCGCGGCCTGGCTTATGCGCCATATGCCGACCTGATCTGGTGCGAAACCGCCAAGCCAGACCTGGACGAAGCCCGTCGCTTCGCCGAGGCCATCAAGAAGGAGTACCCGGACCAGATCCTGTCGTACAACTGCTCGCCTTCCTTCAACTGGAAGAAGAACCTGGACGACGCCACCATCGCCAAGTTCCAGCGCGAGCTGTCGGCCATGGGCTACAAGCACCAGTTCATCACGCTGGCGGGTATCCACAACATGTGGCACGGCATGTTCAACCTGGCGCACGACTACGCCCGCAACGACATGACCGCCTACGTGAAGCTGCAAGAGCAGGAATTCGCTGACGCCAGCAAAGGCTACACCTTCGTGGCGCACCAGCAAGAAGTGGGCACTGGCTACTTCGACGACATGACCACTGTGATTCAGGGTGGCGCATCGTCGGTGACTGCCCTGACCGGCTCGACCGAGGAAGAGCAGTTCCACTGATGGTGGGTTGCCACTGAAGAAAGGCCCAGAGCTGCGGAAGCCCTGGGCCTTTCTTTTTGTCGATACCAGACCGACCAGAAATGCACGAAACCTGTAGGGGCGGCCCCGTGTCGCGAAAGGGCTGCGGTATGTCAGTGCTTCATGCCCAGCTCTGCGTCATCCTCAGCGCCTTGGCCATTGCACTCAGGTAGTGAGCAGCCCAGATCATCATGGGCTTCTCCTCCATCAGGCCAGTGATGGTCAGTTCACGGACATAGCCCATCAATTCCGAAGATTGCTCGCGGGCGTCCCGACAGGGGATGCCGGGTTCGATGCGGAACAGTGGATGGGTGCCGTTTTCGCCTTGATAGAAAGTGGTCTGGCCGACGGTGAATTGGGTGTCTTCTGTTGTCTTTGTTCAATTCCCTGAAAATTCTCTAATGCCTGGGCCGGCCCCTTCGCGGGCACGCCCGCTCTCACAGGTACTGTGCAAGTCTTGCAGCCTGTGGTGATCCTGTGGGAGCGGGCGTGCCCGCGAAGGGGCCGGCCCTGACAACACATTAAGCAGCCTTAGTGCGAAGTCCTGCGCTCACTGGGCGCCTGCACCTGAACCAAAGCGGACTCAGGCAAAGCCCGTAGCGCCTCCAGCTCGTGCATGGAGGTCATCATCAGGATCGAAACTGGGGACTTGGGCTGAAGCAGCAACGCCTGATGCACCACGGTGGCTGCGTATAGTGCGTAGTCGCTGGCCTGGATCAGGGTGTCTTCGAGGGAGTGGGGGTTGTGGGGTGGGTCGGGGACAACTTTCAGCATGACTCGCTCCTTTCTTTCCTGTTTGGCTGCCATCCGCCCGCTGTCTGTCAGGTGTTCTGCGCCCGATTGCGTCAGGGCGGCGAGGCGCCCGGCTTGATTGTTGCGGCGCTCCTCAAATCGAGCGCCGCCCGCGCGGCGCTTCGCGGCACAAGGCCGCTCCCACATTTGTTTCGGGCCAATTATTCCTGTGCCATAGGCGCGCGCACCCTGGGTGCATGGCTGGAGATTAATGAAGAGCAGTGATGCAACCTTCAATATCGAAGGGGACAGACAAGGCGGGCGGCGCTTGATCTCACAGGCGTCGCATTCCTTTCGCCAAGCCCATGCCAGCCCTAACACAATCCAATGGCGTCACCAGCAAACCCCACAATCACGTCTATGCTTGAGGCAGCACAGCAGCAAGGACCGCCCATGCCTCGTCCAAGCCACCTGATGATTCTGGCCCTGGCCGCCGCCGCCCTCTATATATATGCACTGGCCAGCGACAATACCCTGCTCGCCCTGCTGGCCAAACCCGTTCCCGTCCTGGCGCTTGTCGCCTGGCTGCGCGGCGTTCCGGCCACACCTTATCGCAAGTGGATCTCGATCGGCCTGGGCTTCTCGGTACTGGGCGACATACTGCTGGCCATCCCCGCCGACCTGTTCGTGTTCGGCCTGGCCGCCTTCCTCTGTGCCCACCTGGCTTACCTGCGCGGCTATTGCGGCATTACCCTGCGCCCCACCCTGCCCGCACTGATCTTCAGCGCCATCACCGGCATCGCGCTGCTCGGCGTACTGGCCAGCCACGGCCTCGGCCCGTTGCTGATCCCGGTCGCGCTGTACGCCCTGGTCATCAGCGCCATGCTCTGGCGCGCCCTGGCCTGTGGCGGGCTGGCCGCAATCGGCGCCGGCCTGTTCGTGATCTCGGACAGCCTGATCGGCATCGACCGCTTCGTCAGCCCGTTCGCCGCCGCGCCCTATCTGATCATCCTCATCTACTGGCTTGGCCAGTGGGCGATTGCGGCATCAGCCAATCAACGCTCAACCGATAAAGTATTGATCCAGAGCGGTACGCGCCGCGTCGAAAGCTGCTAGAACAGGAGTCTTTCGCATTTGCAAGTAGGGGGCATCGCCGGATGAACTTTACAAGGCACAGAACAGCCAAATTACATGGCACCAGGTCAAATGATATTAATTATCATTACGAAACTTGTAATTCGTTACCAGTCGCAAGAAACATAATTAACAAAACCGCACGCAATGCCCGAATATCAAGGCTTTCAGCCATTTACGACTGCCTTTTGTTCTTAATCCTACGAATAAATTTGCGACAGAAATTTTACTTGCACCGGGTTTACCCATAAAATCAGCGCGATTGATTCAGCTGCGACATTTGGTCACTGCACCTGCGACACCACGTCGCCGCTCTACTTATTTCAGACTGCAGAGCTGGGTCTCTGTATAAGGATCTCTAGCATGTCCGATTCGGCAGGACTCATCGCCCACAACTGGGGCTTTGCCATCTTCCTCCTGGGTGTCGTCGGCCTGTGTGCCTTCATGCTCGGCCTGTCCAGCCTGCTCGGTAGCAAGGCCTGGGGCCGCGCCAAGAACGAACCCTTCGAATCCGGCATGCTGCCCGTCGGCAGCGCCCGCCTGCGCCTGTCCGCCAAATTCTATCTGGTCGCGATGCTGTTCGTGATCTTCGATATCGAAGCCCTCTTTCTCTTTGCATGGTCTGTGTCCGTCCGCGAAAGCGGCTGGACCGGGTTCGTCGAAGCACTCGTTTTCATAGCAATTCTGTTGGCAGGTCTTGTCTACCTATGGCGCGTCGGTGCTCTTGATTGGGCTCCCGAAGGTCGCCGCAAGCGGCAAGCGAAGCTGAAACAATGAGGCTTTGGCAATGCAATACAATCTCACCAGAATCGATCCGGATGCGCCTAACGAGCAGTACCCGGTAGGTGAACGGGAAACCGTCACCGACCAACTGCTGGAGGACCAGGTCCACAAGAACATCTACATGGGGAAACTCGAAGATGTGCTGCGTGGCGCGGTCAACTGGGGTCGCAAGAACTCCCTCTGGCCGTACAACTTCGGCCTGTCCTGCTGCTACGTGGAAATGACCACGGCATTCACGGCACCCCACGACATCGCCCGCTTCGGCGCCGAAGTCATCCGGGCCTCGCCGCGTCAGGCCGACTTCATGGTCATCGCCGGCACCTGCTTCATCAAGATGGCGCCGATCATCCAGCGCCTGTATGAGCAGATGCTCGAACCGAAATGGGTCATTTCCATGGGTTCGTGCGCCAACTCCGGTGGCATGTACGACATCTACTCGGTCGTTCAGGGGGTCGACAAGTTCCTCCCTGTGGACGTCTATGTGCCTGGCTGCCCGCCACGCCCTGAGGCTTTCCTGCAAGGCTTGATGCTGTTGCAGGAGTCGATCGGCCAAGAACGACGCCCGCTTTCCTGGGTTGTTGGTGATCAAGGTATTTACCGTGCCGAGATGCCAGCCCAGAAAGACCTGCGTCGTGAGCAGCGCATTGCAGTAACCAACCTGCGCAGCCCCGACGAAGTCTGATCCAGCGACCTGCCGCCCGCTCCCCCTGGAGCCGGCGGCCTGGCTTCATTCTTAACGTTGACCCAAAGCGACCGAGACCATGACAGCGGACAACGCTATTTATATTCCGCCCTACAAGGCTGACGACCAGGATGTGGTCGTCGAACTGAACAACCGTTTTGGCGCCGAAGCATTCGTCGCCCAGGAAACCCGCACCGGCATGCCCGTGCTGTGGGTCAAGCGCGCCCAGCTCAAAGAGGTGCTCAGCTTCCTGCGCGGTGTCGCCAAGCCTTACAGCATGCTGTACGACCTGCACGGCGTGGACGAACGCCTGCGCACCCAGCGCCGTGGCCTGCCGGCCGCCGACTTCAGTGTGTTCTACCACCTGCTGTCGATCGAGCGTAACAGTGACGTGATGATCAAGGTGTCGCTGAGCGAAGGCGACCTGAACCTGCCGACCGTGACCGGTATCTGGCCAAACGCCAACTGGTACGAGCGCGAAGTGTGGGACATGTTCGGCATCGACTTTGCCGGCCACCCGCACCTCAGCCGCATCATGATGCCGCCCACCTGGGAAGGTCACCCGCTGCGCAAGGACTACCCGGCCCGTGCCACCGAGTTCGACCCCTACAGCCTGACCCTGGCCAAGCAACAGCTTGAAGAAGAGTCGGCGCGCTTCAACCCGGAAGCCTGGGGCATGAAGCGTCAGGGCGCCAACGAGGACTACATGTTCCTCAACCTCGGCCCTAACCACCCTTCGGCGCACGGTGCGTTCCGTATCGTTCTGCAGCTGGACGGTGAAGAGATCGTCGACTGCGTACCGGACATCGGCTACCACCACCGTGGTGCCGAAAAAATGGCCGAGCGCCAGTCCTGGCACAGCTTCATCCCCTACACCGACCGTATCGACTACCTCGGCGGGGTGATGAACAACCTGCCGTACGTACTGGCGGTGGAAAAGCTGGCGGGCATCAAGGTGCCGCAGAAGGTCGACGTTATCCGCGTGATGCTGGCCGAGTTCTTCCGCATCACCAGCCACCTGCTGTTCCTGGGTACCTACATCCAGGACGTTGGCGCCATGACCCCGGTATTCTTCACCTTCACCGACCGCCAGCGCGCCTACACCGTGATCGAAGCGATCACCGGTTTCCGCCTGCACCCGGCCTGGTACCGCATCGGCGGCGTCGCCCACGACCTGCCGCGCGGCTGGGAGAAACTGGTCAAGGACTTCGTTGAATGGCTGCCCAAGCGCCTCGACGAGTACACCAAGGCTGCCCTGCAGAACAGCATCCTCAAGGGCCGTACCATTGGCGTTGCTGCATACAACACCAAGGAAGCCCTGGAATGGGGCACCACCGGTGCCGGCCTGCGCTCCACCGGTTGCGATTTCGACCTGCGCAAAGCCCGCCCCTACTCCGGCTACGAGAACTTCGAGTTCGAAGTACCGCTGGCCCACAACGGCGATGCCTACGATCGCTGCATGGTCCGTGTCGAGGAGATGCGTCAGAGTATCCGCATCATCGACCAGTGCCTGCGCAACATGCCGGAAGGCCCGTACAAGGCGGATCACCCGCTGACCACGCCGCCACCGAAAGAGCGCACCCTGCAGCACATCGAGACCCTGATCACGCACTTCCTGCAAGTCTCGTGGGGCCCGGTCATGCCGGCCAACGAGTCGTTCCAGATGATCGAGGCGACCAAGGGCATCAACAGTTACTACCTGACGAGCGATGGCGGCACCATGAGCTACCGCACCCGGATCCGTACCCCGAGCTACCCGCACCTGCAGCAGATCCCTTCGGTGATCAAAGGCAGCATGGTCGCCGACCTCATTGCGTACCTGGGCAGTATCGACTTCGTTATGGCTGACGTGGACCGCTAAGCATGAACAGCACGCTTATCCAGACAGACCGTTTCGCCCTGAGCGAAACAGAGCGCTCGGCCATCGAGCACGAAATGCATCACTACGAAGACCCGCGCGCGGCGTCCATCGAAGCCCTGAAGATCGTCCAGAAGGAACGTGGCTGGGTGCCGGACGGCGCCATCCACGCCATCGGCGAGGTGCTGGGCATCCCGGCCAGCGACGTGGAGGGTGTAGCCACCTTCTACAGCCAGATCTTCCGCCAGCCCGTTGGCCGCCACATCATCCGCGTGTGCGACAGCATGGTCTGCTACATCGGCGGCCATGAATCGGTCGTCAGCCAGATCCAGAGCGAGCTGGGCATCGGCCTCGGCCAGACCACCGCCGACGGCCGCTTCACCCTGCTGCCGGTGTGCTGCCTGGGCAACTGCGACAAGGCCCCGGCGCTGATGATCGACGACGACACCTTTGGCGACGTGCAGCCCGCTGGCGTCACCCAATTGCTGGAGGGTTACGTATGACCATTACTTCCTTCGGCCCGGCCAACCGCATTGCGCGCTCGGCCGAAACCCACCCGCTGACCTGGCGCCTGCGTGACGACGGCGAGCCTGTTTGGCTGGCCGAATACCAGGCCAAGAACGGCTACGCTGCTGCCCGCAAGGCGCTGGGCGAGATGTCGCAAGACGATATCGTGCAGAGCGTCAAGGACTCCGGCCTCAAGGGCCGTGGCGGCGCAGGCTTCCCCACTGGCGTGAAGTGGGGCCTGATGCCCAAAGACGAATCCATGAACATCCGCTACCTGCTGTGCAACGCGGACGAAATGGAGCCCAACACCTGGAAGGACCGCATGCTGATGGAGCAACAGCCCCATCTGCTGGTCGAGGGCATGCTGATCAGCGCCCGCGCCCTGAAGGCCTACCGTGGCTACATCTTCCTGCGTGGCGAATACACCACGGCGGCGAAAAACCTCAACCGCGCCATTGATGAAGCCAAGGCCGCCGGCCTGCTGGGCAAGAACATCCTGGGCTCGGGTTTCGATTTCGAGCTGTTCGTGCACACCGGTGCCGGCCGTTACATCTGCGGTGAAGAAACTGCACTGATCAACTCGCTGGAAGGCCGCCGCGCCAACCCGCGCTCCAAGCCGCCCTTCCCTGCCGCCGTCGGCGTGTGGGGCAAGCCGACGTGCGTGAACAACGTCGAAACCCTGTGCAACGTGCCAGCCATCGTTGCCAACGGCAACGACTGGTACAAGTCGCTGGCCCGCGAAGGCAGCGAAGACCACGGCACCAAGCTGATGGGCTTCTCCGGCAAGGTGAAGAACCCAGGCCTGTGGGAGCTGCCGTTTGGCGTCACCGCCCGCGAGCTGTTCGAAGACTATGCCGGTGGCATGCGTGATGGCTTCAAGCTCAAGTGCTGGCAGCCAGGCGGCGCCGGTACCGGCTTCCTGCTGCCCGAGCACCTCGACGCGCAGATGTACGCCGGTGGCATCGCCAAGGTCGGCACCCGTATGGGTACTGGCCTGGCCATGGCGGTGGACGACAGCATCAACATGGTGTCGCTGCTGCGCAACATGGAAGAGTTCTTCGCCCGCGAGTCTTGCGGCTGGTGCACCCCATGCCGTGACGGCCTGCCGTGGAGCGTGAAGATGCTGCGCGCACTGGAAAACGGCCAGGGCCGCGCCGAAGACATCGAGACGCTGCTGGGCCTGGTCAACTTCCTCGGCCCCGGCCGTACCTTCTGTGCTCACGCACCGGGGGCGGTGGAGCCGTTGGGCAGTGCCATCAAATACTTCCGCTCGGAGTTCGAGGCCGGTGTAGCACCGGAAAGCGCTGGCACCCTGCGCCCGAACCTGGCGAAGCCCATTGTGGTAGGCGCATAACAAGATAGAACGCGGGTGGTCCGTGCCACCCGCCAGCCTGTCGGCCGGCCCGCATGAAGTGTGGCGTGCCGCAGGCATACAGATTTCCATTAGCCACGCCCGCTCACGCGGGCCAACGAAGAACTTTGAACAATGGCCACTATCCACGTAGACGGCAAAGCGCTCGAAGTCAACGGTGCAGATAACCTGTTACAGGCGTGTCTGTCGCTAGGCCTCGACATCCCTTATTTCTGCTGGCACCCGGCGCTTGGTAGCGTCGGTGCCTGCCGGCAGTGCGCGGTCAAGCAGTACACCGACGAGAACGACACCCGTGGTCGTATCGTCATGTCCTGCATGACCCCAGCCTCCGACGGCACCTGGATTTCCATCGAAGATGACGAGTCCAAGGCGTTTCGCGCCAGCGTCGTCGAATGGCTGATGACCAACCACCCGCACGACTGCCCGGTGTGCGAGGAAGGCGGTCACTGCCACCTGCAAGACATGACGGTGATGACCGGCCACAACGAGCGCCGCTACCGTTTCACCAAGCGTACCCACCAGAACCAGGACCTCGGCCCGTTCATTGCCCATGAGATGAACCGCTGCATCGCCTGCTATCGCTGCGTGCGCTACTACAAGGACTACGCCGGTGGTACCGACCTGGGCGTCTACGGCGCCCACGATAACGTGTACTTCGGCCGTGTCGAAGACGGCGTGCTGGAAAGCGAGTTCTCCGGCAACCTGACCGAGGTCTGCCCGACCGGTGTGTTCACCGACAAGACCCACTCCGAGCGCTACAACCGCAAGTGGGACATGCAGTTTGCCCCAAGCATCTGCCATGGCTGCTCCAGCGGCTGCAACATCAGCCCGGGCGAGCGCTACGGTGAACTGCGCCGGATCGAAAACCGCTTCAACGGCTCGGTCAACCAGTACTTCCTGTGCGACCGCGGCCGCTTCGGTTACGGCTACGTCAACCGCAAGGATCGCCCACGCCAGCCACACCTGGCCGATGGCACCAAGCTGGGCCTGGACGCCGCCCTGGACAAGGCTGCCGACCTGCTGCGCGGCCGTACCATCGTCGGTATCGGCTCGCCACGCGCCAGCCTTGAAAGCAACTACGGCCTGCGTGAGCTGGTCGGTGCCGAGTACTTCTACTCCGGCATGGAAGCGGGCGAACTGGCCCGCGTGCGCCTGGCCCTGAACGTGCTGAACAACAGCCCGCTGCCGGTGCCGACCCTGCGCGACATCGAAGACCACGACGCCGTGTTCGTGCTCGGTGAAGACCTGACCCAGACCGCTGCCCGCGTGGCCCTCGCCGTGCGCCAGGCCACCAAGGGCAAGGCCGAGGCCATGGCCGAAGCGATGAAAGTGCAGCCATGGCTCGACGCCGCCGTGAAGAACATCGGCCAGCACGCGCTGTACCCGCTGTTCATTGCCTCGCTGGCTGAAACCAAGCTGGACGACGTTGCCGAAGAATGCGTGCACGCCGCGCCTGCCGACCTGGCCCGCATCGGTTTCGCAGTGGCTCACGCCATCGACCCGAGCGCACCCGCCGTCGCCGGCCTGGACGACGAAGCCAAGGCCCTGGCCCAACGCATCGCCGACGCGCTGGTTGCCGCCAAGCGCCCACTGGTTGTCGCCGGTACTTCGCTGGCCGACCCGGCACTGATCGAAGCCGCCGCCAACATCGCCAAGGCCCTGAAGCTGCGCGAGAAGGACGGTTCGCTGAGCCTGGTGGTACCTGAGGCCAACAGCATCGGCCTGGCCATGCTCGGTGGCGAGTCCGTGGATGCCGCGCTGGACGCGGTCATCAGCGGCAAGGCCGACGCCATCGTCGTGCTGGAAAACGATCTGTACGCCCGCGTGCCGGCCGCCAAGGTCGACGCCGCCCTGGCTGCGGCCAAGGTGGTGATCGTTGCCGACCACTCGAAAACGCCGACGATCGACCGCGCCCACCTGGTACTGCCGGCCGCCTCGTTCGCCGAAGGCGACGGAACCCTCGTCAGCCAGGAAGGCCGCGCCCAGCGCTTCTTCCAGGTGTTCGACCCGCAGTACCTGGACAGCAGCATCCAGATCCACGAAGGCTGGCGCTGGATGCACGCCCTGCGTGCCACCCTGCTGAACAAGCCGGTCGACTGGACCCAGCTGGACCACGTTACCAGCGCCTGCGCCGAAGCCGCCCCGCAACTGGCCGGCATCGTCAACGCTGCACCAAGCGCCGCCTTCCGCATCAAGGGCATGAAGCTGGCCCGTGAGCCGCTGCGCTACTCCGGCCGTACTGCCATGCGCGCCAACATCAGCGTGCACGAACCGCGCACCCCGCAAGACAAGGACACCGCGTTCGCCTTCTCCATGGAAGGTTACTCGGGCTCCGCCGAACCGCGCCAGCAGGTGCCGTTCGCCTGGTCGCCGGGCTGGAACTCGCCGCAAGCCTGGAACAAGTTCCAGGACGAGGTCGGTGGCCACCTGCGTGCCGGTGACCCTGGCGTACGCCTGATCGAGTCGCAAGGCGATCGCCTGAACTGGTTCAACGCCATTCCGGGCGCCTTCAACCCGGCCCGTGGCACCTGGACCGCGGTACCGTTCTTCCACCTGTTCGGCAGCGAAGAAAGCTCCTCGCGGGCCGCGCCGGTACAAGAACGTATCCCGGCTGCCTACGTGGCCCTGGCCAAGTCCGAAGCCGACCGCCTGGGTGTCAACGAGGGCGCCCTGCTGAGCCTGAACGTGGCCGGTGTGGCCCTGCGCCTGCCGCTGCGCATCAATGAAGAGCTGGGCGCTGGCCTGGTCGCGCTGCCGAAAGGCCTGGCCGGCATCCCGCCTGCCATCTTCGGTGCACCCGTCGAAGGTCTGCAGGAGGCAGCACAATGAGCTGGTTCACCCCCGAAGTGATCGATGTGATCATCCAGGTCGTCAAGGCTATCGTGGTGCTGCTGGCCGTAGTGGTCTGCGGCGCCCTGCTCAGCTTCGTCGAGCGCCGCCTGCTGGGCTGGTGGCAGGACCGCTACGGTCCTAACCGTGTCGGCCCGTTCGGCATGTTCCAGATCGCCGCCGACATGCTGAAGATGTTCTTCAAGGAAGACTGGAACCCACCCTTCGTCGACAAGATGATCTTCACCCTGGCGCCGGTCGTGGCCATGAGCGCCCTGCTGATCGGCTTCTCGATCATCCCGATCACACCGGGCTGGGGCGTTGCCGACCTGAACATCGGCCTGCTGTTCTTCTTCGCCATGGCTGGCCTGTCGGTCTACGCGGTGCTGTTCGCCGGCTGGTCGTCGAACAACAAGTACGCCCTGCTGGGCAGCTTGCGTGCTTCGGCACAGACGGTGTCGTACGAAGTGTTCCTGGGCTTGGCGCTGATGGGCGTTGTGGTGCAGGTGGGCTCGTTCAACATGCGCGACATCGTCGAGTACCAGGCGCAGAACCTGTGGTTCATCATTCCGCAGTTCTTCGGCTTCTGCACCTTCTTCATCGCTGGCGTCGCCGTGACTCACCGTCACCCGTTCGACCAGCCAGAAGCAGAACAGGAACTGGCCGACGGCTACCACATCGAGTATGCCGGCATGAAATGGGGCATGTTCTTTGTCGGTGAGTACATCGGCATCATCCTCATCTCGGCGCTGCTGGTAACCCTGTTCTTCGGTGGCTGGCACGGCCCGTTCGGCATCCTGCCGCAACTGCCGTTCCTGTGGTTCGCCCTGAAGACCGCGTTCTTCATCATGCTGTTCATTCTGCTGCGCGCCTCGATTCCGCGCCCACGTTATGACCAGGTGATGGACTTCAGCTGGAAGTTCTGCCTGCCGCTGACCCTGATCAATTTGCTGGTGACCGCTGCGATCGTGCTCTACAACACGCCAGCCGTCGCGGCCCAGTGAGGATTTGACCCATGTTCAAGTATATCGGCGACATCGTTAAGGGCACCGGCACACAGCTGCGCAGCCTGGCCATGGTGTTCTCCCACGGGTTCCGCAAGCGCGACACCCTGCAATACCCCGAAGAACCCGTGTACCTGCCGCCGCGCTACCGCGGCCGCATCGTCCTCACCCGCGACCCCGATGGCGAGGAGCGCTGCGTAGCGTGCAACCTCTGCGCGGTGGCCTGCCCGGTCGGCTGCATCTCGTTGCAGAAGGCCGAGACCGAGGATGGTCGCTGGTACCCGGAGTTCTTCCGCATCAACTTCTCGCGTTGCATTTTCTGCGGCCTGTGTGAAGAAGCGTGCCCGACCACCGCAATCCAGCTGACCCCGGATTTCGAAATGGCCGAGTTCAAGCGTCAGGACCTGGTGTACGAGAAAGAAGATCTGCTGATCTCCGGCCCCGGCAAAAACCCTGACTACAACTTCTACCGTGTTGCGGGTATGGCGATCGCTGGCAAGCCGAAAGGCGCTGCGCAGAACGAAGCCGAGCCGATCAACGTGAAGAGCTTGCTCCCATAAGGACAGAAAGATGGAATTCGCTTTCTACTTCGCATCCGGGATCGCCGTGGTCTCCACCCTTCGGGTGGTGACCGGCACAAACCCCGTGCACGCCTTGCTTTACCTGATCATTTCACTGATCTCCGTGGCCATGATCTTCTTCTCACTGGGTGCGCCGTTCGCCGGTGCCCTGGAAGTGATCGCCTACGCCGGCGCCATCATGGTGCTGTTCGTGTTCGTGGTGATGATGCTCAACCTGGGGCCGGCTTCGGTCGCCCAGGAACGGGGCTGGCTCAAGCCCGGCATCTGGGCAGGGCCGGTGATCCTCGGCACCCTGCTGCTGCTGGAACTGCTGTACGTGCTGTTCGTCGCCCCGAGCGGCGCTGGCATCAGCGGCACCACCGTGGGCCCGAAAGAAGTGGGCATCAGCCTGTTCGGGCCGTACCTGCTGGTGGTCGAACTGGCCTCGATGCTGCTGCTGGCTGCAGCCGTCACCGCCTTCCACCTGGGCCGCAACGAGGCGAAGGAGTAAATCATGGGTGCTATCCCTCTCGAGCATGGCCTGGCGGTCGCCGGTATCCTGTTCTGCTTAGGTCTGGTTGGCCTGATGGTCCGCCGCAACATCCTCTTCGTGCTCATGAGCCTGGAAGTCATGATGAACGCCTCTGCCCTGGCGTTCGTCGTCGCCGGGGCCCGTTGGGTCCAGCCCGACGGCCAGGTGATGTTCATCCTGGTGATCAGCCTGGCAGCCGCCGAGGCCAGTATTGGCCTGGCCATCCTGCTGCAGCTGTATCGCCGCTTCCACACTCTCGACATCGATGCTGCCAGTGAGATGCGCGGATGAACCTTCTCTTCCTGACTTTCGTCTTCCCCCTCGTCGGCTTCCTGCTGCTGTCGTTCTCGCGCGGGCGGTTCTCGGAGAACCTGTCCGCCCTGATCGGCGTCGGCTCGGTGGGCCTTTCGGCCGCCACCGCCGCCTATGTCATCTGGCAGTTCAATGTCGCACCACCTGAAGGTGGCGCGTACAGCCAACTGCTGTGGCAGTGGATGTCGGTGGACGGCTTTGCGCCGAACTTCACCCTGTATCTGGACGGCCTGTCGGTCACCATGCTCGGCGTGGTCACCGGTGTCGGCTTCCTGATCCACCTGTTCGCGTCCTGGTACATGCGTGGCGAAGCCGGCTACTCGCGTTTCTTCTCGTACACCAACCTGTTCATCGCCAGCATGCTGTTCCTGATCCTCGGCGATAACCTGCTGTTCATCTACTTCGGCTGGGAAGGTGTAGGCCTGTGCTCGTACCTGCTGATCGGTTTCTACTACAGCAACCGCAACAACGGTAACGCGGCACTCAAGGCGTTCATCGTCACCCGCATCGGCGACGTGTTCCTGGCCATCGGCCTGTTCATCCTGTTCGCCCAGCTGGGTACCCTGAACGTGCAGGAACTGCTGGTGCTGGCACCGCAGAAGTTCCAGGCGGGCGACACCTGGATGGTGCTGGCAACGCTGATGCTGCTGGGCGGTGCGGTCGGTAAATCGGCCCAGCTGCCACTGCAGACCTGGCTGGCCGACGCAATGGCGGGCCCAACCCCGGTTTCGGCACTGATCCACGCGGCAACCATGGTGACTGCGGGCGTGTACCTGATCGCCCGTACCAACGGCCTGTTCCTGCTGGCACCGGACATCCTGCACCTGGTAGGTGTTGTCGGTGGCGTGACCCTGGTACTGGCCGGCTTCGCCGCGCTGGTACAGACCGACATCAAGCGTATCCTCGCCTACTCGACCATGAGCCAGATCGGCTACATGTTCCTGGCCTTGGGCGTTGGCGCCTGGGATGCGGCGATCTTCCACCTGATGACCCACGCCTTCTTCAAGGCCCTGCTGTTCCTTGCCTCCGGTGCGGTGATCGTTGCCTGCCACCACGAGCAGAACATCTTCAAAATGGGCGGCCTGTGGAAGAAACTGCCCCTGGCCTACGCCAGCTTCGTGGTCGGTGGTGCTGCCCTGGCCGCCCTGCCGATCGTGACCGTGGGCTTCTACTCCAAGGACGAAATCCTCTGGGAAGCGTTTGCCAGCGGTAACACCGGCCTGCTGTACGCCGGCCTGGTCGGTGCGTTCATGACCTCGCTGTACACCTTCCGCCTGATCTTCATCGCCTTCCACGGCGAAGCCAAGACCGAAGCTCACGCGGGTCACGGCATCAGCCACTGGCTGCCGCTGGGTGTGCTGATCGTGCTGTCGACCTTCGTGGGTGCCTGGATCACCCCGCCGCTGGCAGGCGTGCTGCCTGAGAGCGCCGGCCACGCCGGTGGTGAAGCCAAGCATGCGCTGGAGATCACCTCGGGTGCCATCGCCATCGCTGGTATCCTGCTGTCGGCCCTGCTGTTCCTGGGCAAGCGCAGCTTCGTCAGCGCAGTCGCCAACAGCGGCATCGGCCGCGTCCTGTCGGCCTGGTGGTTCGCCGCTTGGGGCTTCGACTGGATCTACGACAAGCTTTTCGTCAAACCGTACCTGTTGATCTGCCACATCCTGCGCAAGGACCCGGTAGACCGCAGCATCGGCCTGATTCCTCGGATGGCGCGTGGCGGTCATGTCGCCATGAGCAAGACCGAGACTGGCCAACTGCGCTGGTACACCGCCTCTATCGCCGTGGGTGCCGTGCTGGTGCTCGGTGCCGTGTTAGTGGCTGCGGTATGACAATGAATCTTGCGACTTTGCCAAAGGAAACCAACCCGTCATGATTTTGCCTTGGCTGATCCTGATCCCCTTCATCGGCGGCTTCCTGTGCTGGCTGGGTGAGCGCTTCGGCGCCACCTTGCCGCGCTGGATCGCGCTGCTGACCATGTCCCTGCTGCTCGGCATCGGCCTGTGGCTGTGGGCGACCGGCGACTACACCCTCGCCCCCGCTCCGGGCGCCGAACCTGCCTGGGCCCTGGAATACAAACTCCAGTGGATCCAGCGCTTCGGCATCAGCATCCACCTGGCCCTCGACGGCCTGTCGCTGCTGATGATCCTGCTCACCGGCCTGCTCGGTGTGCTGTCGGTACTGTGCTCCTGGAAAGAGATCCAGCGCCACGTCGGCTTCTTCCACCTCAACCTGATGTGGATTCTCGGCGGCGTGGTCGGTGTGTTCCTGGCCCTGGACCTGTTCCTGTTCTTCTTCTTCTGGGAAATGATGCTGGTGCCGATGTACTTCCTCATCGCGCTCTGGGGTCATAGCTCGGCAGACGGCAAGAAGACCCGGATCTACGCGGCGACCAAGTTCTTCATCTTCACCCAGGCCAGCGGCCTGATCATGCTGGTGGCGATCCTGGGCCTGGTGCTGGTCAACTACAACACCACCGGCGTGCTCACCTTCAACTACAGCGACCTGCTCAAGGCCGAGCTGCCAGCCGGTGTCGAGTACCTGCTGATGCTGGGCTTCTTCATCGCCTTCGCGGTGAAGCTGCCAGTGGTACCGTTCCACTCCTGGCTGCCTGATGCCCACGCCCAGGCACCGACCGCAGGTTCCGTGGACCTGGCGGGTATCTTGCTGAAGACCGCGGCCTACGGCCTGCTGCGCTTCGCCCTGCCGCTGTTCCCGAACGCCTCGGCCGAGTTCGCGCCCATCGCCATGACCCTGGGCCTGATCGGTATCTTCTACGGTGCCTTCCTGGCCTTTGCGCAAACCGACATCAAGCGCCTGATCGCCTTCTCCAGCGTCTCGCACATGGGCTTCGTGCTGATCGGCATCTACTCCGGCAGCCAGCAGGCCCTGCAAGGCGCGGTGATCCAGATGCTGGCCCACGGCCTGTCGGCTGCGGCGCTGTTCATCCTGTCCGGCCAGCTGTACGAGCGCCTGCACACCCGTGACATGCGTCAGATGGGTGGCCTGTGGCACCGCATCGCCTACCTCCCGGCGATCAGCCTGTTCTTCGCCGCTGCCTCCCTGGGCCTGCCAGGTACCGGCAACTTCGTCGGCGAGTTCCTGATCCTGATCGGCAGCTTCGCGCATGTACCATGGATCACCGTGATCGCCACCACCGGCCTGGTATTCGGTTCTGTCTACTCGCTGATCATGATCCACCGCGCCTACTTCGGCCCGGCCAAGGCCGACACCGTGCTGGCTGGCATGGATGGTCGCGAGCTGATCATGGTGCTGGGCCTGGCGGGACTGCTGATTCTGCTGGGCGTGTATCCGCAGCCGTTCCTCGACACCTCTGCCGCCACCATGAGTGGTGTGCAGCAGTGGCTCGGTTCCGCTTTCACTCAACTCGCTTCGGCCCGGTAAGAGCGCTATGGAATTCACCACTCAACACTTCATCGCATTGGCGCCGATGCTGATCACCACCATCACCACGGTGGTGGTGATGCTGGCGATCGCCTGGAAGCGCAACCACTCGCAGACCTTCCTGCTGTCCACCGTGGGCCTGAACCTGGCCCTGCTGTCGATCCTGCCGGCGCTGAAGGTAGCGCCGCTGGCCGTCACCGCGCTGATCACCATCGACAAGTTCGCCTGCCTGTACATGGCGATCATCCTGGTGGCGACGCTGGCGTGCGTCACCTTGGCCCACGCCTACCTTGGCGAAGGCTCCAAGGGCTTCCCGGGCAACCGTGAAGAACTGTACCTGCTGCTGCTGATGTCGGCACTCGGTGGCCTGGTACTGGTCAGCGCCAACCACCTGGCCGGCCTGTTCATTGGCCTGGAGCTGCTGTCGGTACCGGTCTACGGCCTGGTGGCGTATGCGTTCTTCAACAAGCGTTCACTGGAAGCCGGCATCAAGTACATGGTGCTGTCGGCTGCAGGCTCGGCTTTCCTGCTGTTCGGCATGGCCCTGCTGTACGCGGATGCAGGTAGCCTGAGCTTTGACCAGATCGGCAAAGCCCTGGCGACCACCAGCATGCCAAGCCTGGTGGCCCAACTGGGCCTGGGCATGATGCTGGTCGGCCTGGCCTTCAAGCTGTCGCTGGTACCGTTCCACCTGTGGACCCCGGACGTGTACGAAGGCGCCCCGGCGCCGGTCGCCGCGTTCCTGGCCACCGCCAGCAAGGTCGCGGTGTTCGCTGTGGTCGTGCGCCTGTTCATGCTCTCCCCTGCTGCCAGCAGCGGCGCGCTGAGCACCGTACTGGCGGTGATTGCCGTGGCCTCGATCCTTATTGGCAACCTGCTGGCGCTGACCCAGAGCAACCTCAAGCGCCTGCTGGGTTACTCGTCCATCGCCCACTTCGGCTACCTGGTCATTGCCCTGGTTGCCAGCAAGGGCCTGGCCCTGGAAGCCATGGGCGTTTATCTGGTCACCTACGTGATCACCAGCCTGGGTGCCTTCGGTGTCATCACCCTGATGTCCTCGCCTTACGGCGGCCGTGACGCCGATGCACTGTATGAGTACCGCGGCCTGTTCTGGCGCCGTCCGTACCTGACGGCCGTACTGACCGTGATGATGCTGTCGCTGGCGGGCATCCCGCTGACCGCTGGCTTCATCGGCAAGTTCTACATCATCGCCACTGGCGTAGAGTCGCACCTGTGGTGGCTGGTCGGTGCCCTGGTGATCGGTAGCGCCATCGGCGTTTACTACTACCTGCGCGTCATGGTCACCCTGTACCTGGTCGAGCCGAACCTGCGTCGCCACGACGCCCCGCTGAAGTGGGAACAGCGCACCGGTGGCGTCATGCTGCTGGCCATCGCCATTCTTGCCTTCGTACTCGGCGTCTACCCGCAACCGCTGCTGGAGCTGGTCCAGCAAGCCGGCCTGCAACTGATAGGCTGATTGCCCCGGCAACACAAAACACCCCGCCTATGCGGGGTGTTTTTTTATCGGCGCATTTTTGGCCTGCCCCCAGTGACGCCTCACTCAACCCGGCTGGGCTGGCCTGCTCCAGGCAGGGCGGCCTGGCGCAAATCACCATTGGCCGAAGGCAGGTACACTTCCGGATTGGGCATCCCGCTAGGGGACAGTTCATGGGTCATTTCGAATTCGGCACGTACTGACCAGCCACACGCCTCGGTGGTGCATTGCAAATAAGCGATACGCAGGAAAATATGGCGCCCCTCGCTAGTACGTATGCGCATTCGGCTGTGGCAATGCGGGCAAACCAGCTTGTAAGTACTCACGGCAAGTACCTGCTAGCATTGCCCAAGCCAGCCTGTGTGTAAGTATTGGCTGCAACTGTGGGTGTATTCTTCAATTGGGTGGTTCTCATTGCAGAAGTGCTCCTTAAAACGCAGGGCTGTATTCATAACGAGTAGTTTAAGCCCATGGAATATCATTAAACCAGTCATGGATATTTGTTATGAGTACTCACGTACTTGCTGCGGTGCTCACGCGCCTTAAACTGCTGACCGGCTCAGAGTCCGATGCCGAGCTGTCCCGGGCACTTTCGGTGAGCCCACAAACGCTGAGCAGCTGGAAGACGCGCGACAGCATTCCATACTCACTTTGCATAGATATCGCCAGGCAGTATGACTGCTCACTGGACTGGCTGTTGCTGGGCCAGGCCGATCAGCACCCCGCAGGCCCTGATGAAGCAGGCTGGGAATGCGACATGCTTGAGCGCCTGCGTACGCTATCGCCCAGTGATCGCCAGGCCATCCTGCTGTTCATCAAGGACAAGCAGCGTATCCAGCAACTGGAGCGGCAGTTGAGTGAGCTTGGTGGCTAACCCCGCCGGCGCCAGCGCTGGATCAGCTCACGCGGGTCAAGCGTGTCCACCAGCACCATGACCTTGAGGCTGATGGGGATCACCACCACGGCAGCCACGAATGCCGCCATGCCACGGGTCAACAGTGGCACCAGTGACGAAACCAGTGGTTCGAATAAATGGCCCACACCCACGGTGATGAATACCAACAGCAATTTCTTGCTCAGCGTCAGGCGCCTGGCTGTATTGGTAATCAACCGATCGCGCGCCGCACTGACCAGCAATGCCCCCAGCAGCGCAGCGAACAGTACATTGCCATCCACACCGAGCAGCGCCAAGAAGGCCGATGCCAGGTTATCCAGCACAGATTGCTCAGGCATGGGACTGCCCTCGTCGCGGCACAGAAAGGCAGGCCGTCGAACGCAGGCTGTACATGACCGCCGCTTCGACGAACCGGATGTAGCACACCCGCAAGGCACGCCCATGGTCATGCCCGGCGACATCTTCGAGGCGCTTGTAGCCGCGCTCTCGCAATACTGCCCGCCAGCGAGCGAATTCGCGTGCCGCGTCGATGGCCGCACAGCGGGCAGCTACTTCAAGTGCAACCTCACTGACAGGCGCTTGCAGTTGCAGGCGCTCACGCAGCCTGCCCAGGTCCACCCGCGGCCAGAACGGGTCGTGGCTATCGGCAAAGCGCGGCAGCCGAGGATCGTTATCCATGCATCACCCCCTCACTGCCCGGCCAGCATGCCGTAGCGGATGGCTTTGATCACTGCCGCCACCCGTGTAGGCACATCGAACTTGCGCAGGATGTTGGACACATGAAAGTTCACGGTCGACTCCTTGCACGCCAGGATCTGGCCTATCTCCCAGGAACTTTTGCCATAGGCACACCACAACAGCACCTGCTGTTCACGTGGCGTCAAGCGAACCGGAGCGTCAGCGGGGTGTTGCAGCAAATGTCGGGCATTGTCAGTCATGTTTGAACTCCGCAGCTGGTTGAGCGAGGCATCGCTGCCAATTTGCAGCCACCTTACGAAGCGCACGCCACCCTCTCCACCGATGCGGCTTGTAAAGAACTTTCGTACAAAACCATCTGATGAAGGCTTCACGAAATTTGCTGAGTTCCTGCGTGCTCCAAGCGGCATTTCGCTCGTCTCAACGCCGTTATCCATCCGTTTTTCGCCTGGAGTCGTACAATGCGTTCCGTTTTCCCCCCATCGCACTGCCTTGGCCTGCTGGCTGCCTTTGCTGCCACCCAGCCGGCCCTGGCAGCAACCTCGGTCGAATTAGGCCAGGTGCTGATCACCGATGAGGAGCAGAACGACCTGTCAGCTGCCAGCGAACGCCTGCGCGAGGTGCCAGGCGCCAGTAATCTGGTAGACATGCAACGCGCAGGGCAAGGCCGGGTTGCCAGCAACCAGGATGTGCTGGCCTACCAGCCCGGCGTTTTTGCCCAATCGGCGGGCAACGATGGCATCAAACTGTCGATCCGCGGCTCGGGCATCAACCGCGCTCCAGGGGCCCACGGCTCCGGGGTTTACACGATGTTCGACGGCCTGCCCCTGACGGGCCCGGGCGGTACCCCCTACGAGCTGTTCGAGCCGCTGTGGCTGAGCCGTGCCGAAGTGCTGCGCGGCGCCAACGGTTTCGACCAGGGAGCCCTTGCGCTGGGCGGTGCGATCAACTATGTCACCCACACCGGCTACGACGCCGCACCGCTACAGGTGCGCTACGAGGTCGGCAGCCGCGGTTACCAGCACCGGCACATCAGCTCAGGTCAAGTGCTGGGCAATCTCGACTACTACGTGGCCCTGACCGATTCGGAATATGACGGTTATCAGGCTCACAGCAGCGGCAGCGCCAAGGGCATTGCCGCCAATGTCGGCTACCGCTTCAACCCGAACCTTGAAACCCGCTTCTACCTGCGTTACCGGGAGACCGAAAACGAACTGGCCGGGCGCCTGACCAAAGACCAGATCAAGCACCACCCCCGCGCGGCCAACCCCGCCTATCTGGCGCGCGACGACAGCCGCCCGCAGCCAGGCAGCACCTGGGTGGGCAACAAGACCACCTTCTACCTCGACGACGATACGCGCCTGGAAGCCGGCCTGGTCTACCACGACTACCCGATGGACCTGCGCGAAGGCCCGATGCGCCTGAAAGTGGCCTACACCGATGTCAGCGGTACGCTGAACTATTTCCGCCGCGACACCCTGTTCGGTCATGAGAGCAAGACCACCATCGGCTGGCGCACCACCAAGCACCTGCCCAACAGCGGAGCCTCGCAGTTCGCGCGCAATGGCGATGTGTTCGGCGCACGTACCCGCGATTTCACTTACCAGGGGTCGGACACCGTTGTGCATGCAGGTAATGACCTGGAGCTGGTGCCCAACCTCTGGCTGACCACCGGCCTGGCCATGATCTACACGCGCCGCGAAAGTGACGTGACCTACCCGGCCGAAGGCGGCAAGGTGAGCATGTATGACTGGGACTTTGCACCGCGCCTGGGGTTGCGCTACGACATCCGCCCGGACCTGCAGGTGTATGGCAATCTCAGCCGCTCGGTAGAGCCGCCACACCCGTGGTCGCTGATCTGGAGCGCCCCCAGCACAGGCGGCAAGCAGATCCAGCCGATCGAGATGCAGAACCAGACCGCCACTACCCTTGAGCTGGGGGCGCGTGGCGACTCGGCGTTTGGCCACTGGGACCTTGCCTGGTACTACTCGCAAGTGCGCCACGAACTGCTGGCCGTGGAAGTGGTGCCGAACTTCACCTCGGAGTTCAACGCCAGCGCCACCGTGCATCAAGGCGTGGAAGCCGGCCTCGACAGCACCCTGTGGGAACGCGCCGGTACCGGCAAGCTGAGCGTACGCCAAGCCTACACCTTCAGCGACTTCCACTACCGTGATGACGACAAGTTTGGCGACAACCGCCTGCCCGGCATCCCCATGCACTACTACCAGGCCGAACTGCGCTATGACTGGCCGAGCGGCTTCTACGCCGGGGTCAACACGCAAATGGCGTCGAAAGTGCAGGTGGACTATGCCAACAGCTATCACGCCGATGCATATGCCTTGCTAGGCGCGCGCCTGGGCTGGAATTCACCCAAACAGGACTGGCAGACGTGGCTGGACCTGCGCAACCTGACCAACAAGCGCTATGCGGCGACAGTGACACCCACCTACAACGATGCCGGCCAGGACAACGCCCGTTCGACGCCGGGCGAAGGGTTTGGCGTTTACGCCGGTGTTTCCTACAGCTTCCGCTAGAACATGCAGCGCAGTGTTTCTGCAGGAGCAGCCTTGTGCTGCTCCTACAAAGGCCGCGCTCACCCGATGATTGCGGATCAAACCGCCCTGTTCAACTTCACCCACGAAGCAAACTTGTCGACAAACGCCTGCAAGAATGGCCGGGTCTTGTCGTTGAGCTTGCCCGAGTCCTCGAACAGGCTTGCTGCCCCGCCAATGTAGGCCTCGGGCATTTGCATGCATGGCATGTCCAGAAACACCAGCGACTGGCGCACGGCATGGTTGGCGCCAAAGCCTCCAATGGCCCCGGGCGATACACTCACCACCGCCGTCGGCTTGCCACCCCAGGCACTTTGCCCGTAGGGCCGCGAACCCACGTCGATGGCATTTTTCAGGCAACCAGGCACCGAGCGGTTGTATTCCGGGGTAACGAACAGCACCGCATCACTGCGGCGGATCTCCTCGCGAAAACGCTTCCACGCCTCTGGCGGCGCTTCGGCCTCGACGTCCTCGTTGTACAACGGCAAATCGCCAATTTCGACGATCTTCAGGGCAAGGCTGGACGGCGCCAGCTCCGAAAGTGCGCGGGCGACCTTGCGGTTGTACGACTCCTTGCGCAAGCTACCCACGACAACCGCTACCGAATACACCTGGCTCATGGCAATTTCCAACCTTTGCTGGGTAAAGGGACGTTGTAGTTATAGATGACCGTTGCTCGGCGCTTTGGTTTTTTTTCCTCAGGGTGAAAACTTCCGAGGCTGTTGCACGGTCTATGCCTTCAGACATTTTCTACGTAATTCAGAGGTTTCCACCCAAATGGCAGCAGTAATGGTCGGCCAATTCCACGCCCGTGACGCCGAAGGCCGTATCTACCCCGTGCACGAGTTCCAGGAGTCCACCTTGCAACTTGACGGCAGCACGCTGGGCGCCCCCATCACCACTTACCGCCTGGCCATCGGCGACAAGGTCAACCACCTCGGTGAAAACCGCTTCGAACTGGCGCGCAGCGGCGTCGAGATCATTCGCATTCCGTGATGCAGTCCACGGTGTAACGGCCGCTCTCGTTCTGCAGGCCATGCACGTCGGCGACAAAACCGGGGAAGCCCTGGTTGAATGCCCGGGCGAAGGCCAGGTAGTCGAGTATCGAGCGGGTCGCCTCGGTGAACCGCTCGCCCGGCATGATCAATGGAATACCGGGCGGATACGGCACCAGCATCACCGCTGCCACACGCCCCAGCAGCGCCTCGATCGGCACCGCCTCCACGTCCCCACGCACCATCTGGTCATAGGCACGGGCCGGGCTCACGGCCACCTCCGGCAAACGCGTGAACAGCCGCTTCAGTTGCTTGGCCGTGGCATTGGCGCGGTAGCAGTCATGCAACTGGTCACACAGGTCGCGCAACCCCATCCTCTGGTAGCGTGAAGCATCAGCTGCCACCACGCTCGGCAGACAACTGCTCAGGGCTGTGTTGCCATCATAGTGGCGTTTGAATTCCAGCAACTCCGTCAGCAAAGTGCTCCACTTGCCTTTGGTAATGCCCATGGAAAACAGCACCAGGAAGCTGTACAGGCCGGTTTTCTCCACCACCAGCCCCCGCTCCCAGAGAAATTTGCTGACCACCGCCGCCGGGATGCCATGCTCGCCCAGCACACCACCCGCACTCAGGCCCGGCATTACCAATGTGACCTTGAGCGGGTCGAGCAGCACGTAGTCGTCCACCACTTCGCCAAAGCCATGCCACTCGGCACCCGGTTGCAGCAACCAGTCCTGCGCGGCCAGGCGCTGGATACCTTCGGTGCCCGGCGGCTGCCAGATACTGAACCACCAGTCATCCGCAGCAATGTGCTCGCGCAAGTTGGCCAGGGCACGACGAAAACTCAACGCTTCGTCGAACATCTCTTGCAGCAGTGAATGCCCCGCCGGCCCTTCCATCATGCTTGAGGCTACATCCAGCGAGGCAAGGATGCTGTACTGCGGCGAGGTCGAGATATGCATCATGAACGCTTCGTTGAAGCGGTCTCGGTCCAGTTGCCGCCTGGCCCCGTCCTGCACATGGATCATCGAGGCCTGGCTGAACGCGGCCAGCAATTTGTGGGTGGAATGGGTACTGAACACCAGCGGGCTGCCCGCCGTGCAGGCCGTGCCCATGGCATAGCGCCCGGTGAAGAAATCATGAAACGCCGCATAGGCAAACCAGGCTTCGTCGAAGTGCAGCACCTCTACACTCGCACCCAAGCACTGCTTGATCATCCCGGCGTGGTAACACAGCCCGTCGTAGGTGGAGTTGGTCACCACCGCCAGCTTGATGCGCCGCCCGCGATCACGGGCAAGGGGGTTGGCCTGGATCTTCGCCTCGATAGCCTCGGGGCTGAATTCGCTGAGCGGGATCGGGCCGATGATACCCAGCTCGTTGCGCTCCGGGCACAGGTACAGCGGAACGGCGCCAGTCATGATAATTGCGTGAACCACCGACTTGTGGCAGTTGCGGTCCACCAGCACCAGGTCGTCACGGCCGACCATGGCGTGCCAGACGATCTTGTTGGCCGTGGAAGTACCATTGATGACGAAGAAGGTGTGGTCAGCACCGAAGTTACGCGCCGCCCTGGCTTCAGCCTCGGCCAAGGGGCCGGTGTGGTCGAGCAGCGAGCCGAGTTCCGGCACGGATACGGAGAGGTCCGAGCGCAGGGTGTTTTCCCCGAAGAACTGATGAAACGCCTGGCCCACCGGGCTTTTGTGGTAGGCCACGCCACCGCCGTGGCCCGGGGTGTGCCAAGAATAGTTGGACTGCGCGGTATGCTGCACCAAGGCTTTGAAAAACGGCGGCAGCAAGCCGTCAAGGTAGGTATGTGCGGCACGCGCCACCTGGCGGGCGAGGAACGGCACGGTGTCTTCGAACAGGTAAAGAATGCCACGCAGCTGGTTAAGCTCGCTCATGGCTTCGGCGGGGGCGTTTTCCAGGGTTACCTGCTCACCCAGGGCGAAAATCGGCAGATCGGGTGCGCGCAGGCGGGCCAGGCGGATCAGTTCGGCCATGTTCTGCAGCAGGTGGGTATTCTCCCCAACGCCTTCGGCAGCGATCAGCATGCAGGCCAGGCCGTGGTGAGTGGCGGCGACCAGACGGGCTTCGGCGTGGTCAGCGGCGGCGAGAATGGCGAAGCCATCCTGGCGCAGTTCCTCGGCGATACCCCGCACGCGCTCGCCAGCGACACTGTCGGCCTTGATGGCGCGGTGGACGATGAGGATCGGGAACTTGAGGTCCTTGTACATCAGGTGGCTACCTCCGAAGGACATGGCGTCCACTTCAGGGTAGTTGACGGGCCGGTCTTGAGCGTTGAGGTGACGCGTAGATCGAGCGCCGCCCGCGCGGCGCTCGATCTCAAAGGCGCCACACAACCCACGGCAAGCAGAAAAAATTACCCTGTTGGCGTCTCGGTAAGGACCTGCCACATGGAGGGCCCACCCGCCGACTTGGCAACGGCGGCCAGCCGCTCGGCATGCGCCTCCAGTTCCTCGGTACTGGCCATGATCACCCGCCCCGGCGTACGCCCGACAATGCGGCGGATCTCGCTGCCGCCAGCGCCCTGCCCGTCATCTTCGGCATCCGCCCCATGGCCAGCCAGCGACAGGCTGGTCTGGCCACCGGTCATCGCCAGGTAGACGTCAGCCAGCAGTTCCGAGTCGAGCAATGCGCCGTGCAACTCACGGCCCGAGTTGTCGATGTCGTAGCGTTTACAGAGCGCATCGAGGCTGTTGCGCTGCCCCGGGTGACGCGAGCGCGCCAGCAACAGGGTGTCGAGGATGGTGCAATGTTGCGAAATGTCAGCGCGATGCTGCTGGCCCAGCAAGGCGAATTCGTTGTTGATGAAGCCAACGTCAAACGCCGCGTTATGGATGACCAGCGTGGCGCCCTGGATGAATTCGAAGAATTCCTCGGCTACATCGCCAAAGCGTGGCTTGCCGACCAGGAAAGTATCGGTGATGCCGTGGACGTTGATAGCGCCCTCGTCACTCTCGCGGTCCGGCTGCAGGTAGACGTGGAAGTGCCGCCCGGTGAGGCGCCGGCCGATGACCTCGACACAGCCAATCTCGATGATGCGGTGGCCTTCGCTGACCGGCATACCCGTGGTTTCGGTATCGAGAATGACGAAGCGTTTATCTTGCTGCTGCTCCACGCGGGGCGCTCCAACTTGCATCAGTTACAAAGGCCGCAATTGTACCCCAGCTCAACGCTGGGCGCGCACCTCATCGACCCCACGGTTGGCCAGTTGGTCGGCGCGCTCGTTCCCGGGGTGACCAATGTGGCCGCGCACCCACTTCCAGCTCACCTTGTGGCGGTTGACCTGTTCATCGAGCTGCTGCCACAGGTCGGCATTTTTCACCGGCTCTTTGGCTGCGGTTTTCCAGCCGCGCTTCTTCCAGTTGACCATCCACTCGTTGATACCCTTCATCACGTACTGCGAGTCAGTGGTCAGCACCACGTCGCACTCACGCTTGAGCGACATCAGCCCCTGGATGGCCGCCATCAGTTCCATGCGATTGTTGGTGGTTTCACGTTCGCCGCCCCACAGTTCCTTCTCGACGCCCTTGTAGATCATCAGGACGCCCCAGCCACCCGGGCCAGGATTGCCTTTGCAGGCACCATCGGTAAACATTTCGACGCTATCGCTCATGTACCACTCTTGAATTCAGTGCTTGTCAGTTTCAGGGTTGGCCGCCGTGCGGTTCACCTTGGCCAGCGGCAGCGGCAGCAACTTGCCCATCGGCTCGCGGCGCTCCGGGCGCAACGGCCGCAGGCCCACCACCATCTTGCGCGCCACCAGCAGGTACACCCCGCCACCAGAGGTCTGCCAGCCGCCAGCCACCCGTTCCCAGCCCGCCAGGCGCTGCTGCCAGGCCGGTGAGGCAAGCGGCGGACGATAGCACCCGAAGCGGCGTTTCTCCAGCGCGAAGCCCAGCAGGTTGAGCCAGTCGCCTACCCGCGACGGCGAGATACAGCGGGCCTTGCGCAGGGCATCATGGCTGAAGAAGTGGCGCATGCCCCAACTGCTCCACGGGTTGATCCCGACGATCAGCAGGTGCCCGCCCGGGCGTACGGCGCTGGCGGCCTCGCGCAGCAAACCGTGAGGCGACAGGCTGAAATCCAGGCCATGTTGCAGCACCACCACATCGGCGGCGTGCTCGCTCAATGGCCAGGCCTGTTCTTCACAGGCAATCTCCACCCCCGGTAGCGGCGCCCCAAGGCGCACGTTGCGCTGCACCTGGGGAGCGCTGGGCGGCGGCTCCGCGCAGGGGCCGTAGTGCACGAGGTAACCCCCGAAGAAGCGCCCGAGCTCTTCTTCCAGCAGTTTTTCCTCTTCCTTGAGCATCAGCTGGCCGAGCGGGCCATTGAACCACTCACGGGCCAGGCTGATCAGCTTGACCCAGTCCGGGTCGGCCTGGGCAAAGGCTTGGTCGGTCATTGCGCTCTCCCTCGAAGGTTCTCCCACCGCGCCATCGCGGCTAAGATGCCTTCATGTGCCACGCTTGGCGAATCGGATCCGCACCATGATACAGATCGATGCTCTCCCCGCTTTCTCCGACAACTACATCTGGTTGTTACAGGATACTGCCAAACGCCGCTGCGCGGTGGTCGACCCCGGAGATGCCGGCCCAGTGGAACGCTGGCTGTCGGCCAACCCAGACTGGGTGCTCAGCGACATCCTGATTACCCACCACCACAACGACCATGTCGGCGGCGTGCAACGGCTCAAGCAACTGACCGACGCACGGGTCTGCGGCCCGGCCAACGAGCACATTCCCTGCCGCGACCTGGCGCTGGACGACGGCGACCCAGTGACGGTGCTTGGCGTGACGTTTCAGGTCCTGGCGGTGCCTGGCCACACCTTGGGGCATATCGCGTTCTTCAGCGATCAGCCGCCGACGCCAGTATTGTTCAGTGGCGACACCCTGTTCGCCGCCGGGTGCGGGCGAATGTTCGAGGGTACACCCGAACAGATGCAACCGGCCCTCGCCCGCCTGGCGGCGCTGCCGCCACAAACTGAAGTGTACTGCGCCCACGAATACACCCTCAGCAACCTGCGCTTTGCCAAGGCGGTGGAACCCACCAACCCGCACGTTCTTGAGCGGTTCGAGGACGTTACCCGTTTGCGCGCCGACAATCGCATCACCTTGCCATCAACGATTGGCCTGGAACGCCTCACCAACCCCTTCCTGCGCACCTCTGAAACATTAGTTAAACAAAAAGCAGACGAATGGAAGGGACATTCAAACGACTCGCAGGTCACTGTTTTTGCTGCCTTGAGGTCTTGGAAGGACACCTTCTGATAACCTCAAGATATATCGCAAAGCGCTGACAACGGTTGACCCGGCCGGGAGCGGTTTCTAGAATCGCCGAAATTTTTTGCCCGGATACCTGTCCCAGCCGATGTCTTCCCGTAGCCGCAGAACCGCTCATTCAGTCGCCTTGACGCGCCTGGCCCAAATCAGTGCGCTGGCGCTGGCCGCCACCCTGGTGGGCTGCCAGAGCACCCGTCAGCTTGACGACTCCGAAAGCGTTCGCGCGCACAATTACCAGGCGCGGATCAAGCACAAGCCTGCACCGCTGCTGGTCAAGCCGGTTGAGAAAACGCCGCAGGACGTTTGGGAGCGCATGCGCCAGGGCTTCGCCCTGCAGGACAGCATCGACGTCAACCCGCGCATCGAGCAGCAGCGCCTGTGGTTCGCCAGCAACCCCACCTTCATCGAAAGCGCCGGTGAGCGCGGCAGCCTCTACCTGCACTACATTGTCGAGCGTCTTGAAGAGCGCGACATGCCGCTGGAGCTGGCGCTGCTGCCCGCCATCGAGAGCGCCTACAACCCGATGGCCTATTCACGTGCCAGCGCTGCCGGCATGTGGCAGTTCATGCCAGCGACAGGTCGCCACTTCAACCTGCGCCAGACCAACTTCTACGATGGCCGCCGCGATATCACCGCGTCGACCAACGCAGCACTGGATTACCTGACCCGCCTGCACGACATGTTCAACGGCGACTGGCTGCTGGCCCTGGCCGCTTACAACGCCGGCGAAGGCACGGTCAGCCGCGCCATGGAACGCAACGAAAGGCTCGGCCTGCCAACCGACTACTGGAACCTGCCGCTGCCGCAGGAAACCCGCGACTATGTGCCCAAGCTGCTGGCCTTGTCGCAGGTGGTACTCACGCCTGAAGCCTATGGCGTCAACCTGAACCCGATCGCCAACGAGCCCTACTTCGAAGCGGTAGCCATCAATGATCGCCTGGACCTGTCGCGGGTGGCGGCCTTTGCCAATATCGACGAAGACGAGCTGATCCAGCTCAACCCGGCCTTCAAGAAGCGCATGACCGTGGACGGCCCGCAGCAGCTGTTGGTACCAACCGCCAAAGCGCAGTTGCTGAGCGACAGCCTGTCCAACCTCAAGCCCGAGCAACTGGTCAGCCTGCAACCAAACAAGGCCGTGTTCGCCCGCGCTGTGGCCGAAGCCAAGGCGCCGGTAGCGGCACGCAGCTACCGGGTCAAGCGTGGCGACAACCTGGGCGCCATCGCCAAGGCCAACCGCGTTTCGGTCAGTGACATCAAGCGCTGGAACCGCCTGTCCGGCAACAGCCTGCGTGCCGGCCAGGTGCTGGCCCTGCGCGGTGGCAATGGGCCGAGCGCCGCCGGCAATCGGGTTGCTGCTTCCGGCAAGCGCTCTACCCAGTACAAAGTACGCAAGGGCGACTCGCTGTACCTGGTGGCCAAGCGTTTCAACGTTGAGATGCAGCACCTCAAGCGCTGGAACCCGCGCAGCGGGCATGCATTGAAGCCCGGGCAGACACTGACCGTTTACTTGTCGCATTGATCTGAAGCTCCGGGTACACCTGCCATGGTGTGGTAATCGGCTAATACCTCGCGCAACCTCCAACAGCTGAAGCTGCAGCCTCCACTCCATCAAAGAGGCTGCACCCATGGCACCGTCTCAAAACAGCCAGCTCCAACGCTTCGAAGCCAACATTCATGATGTCTTCAGCTTTACCCGGGCGGAGTACCTGATCAACGATGATGGCGACTTCGACCTCTATACCTTGCGTTTTATCGATCCCCAGTACCAGATCGCCAAATCTGCGCAACATGACAGAGGCGACCATAGGCGCTTGAAGCCGGCCGTGGCGCCTATCCTGGTAGCCTATTCAGACCATTTCATGAGGGGTACTTTCTCCTCTCACATTTCGTATCTTCATTTTGTATATCCTGCTGGAAAGCAGCTGACGCACAAAGTGCTCAACACCGACATAACCGTCAATCAGGTACCTGGGCAGATGAACGCGCTGCGCTTTCGTCAAGAGCGAGATGTGCCGGACAATTGGGTTGCGAACACGTACTGGGTTCTGACCGACCAGCACGGCACCGAATACAAAATCCAATTCACTTCAGAAGATAACGCCAACTTGATCGGCATCGCCCGTTATCCAGGTTGAGATCAAGATGGAGCGTCCATTCGGACGCTCTTTTTCCAATCTCACCAAGCTGTTACTGTACCCGATCAAAGCCCAACGCCTCTGGATCGGATGCCGACTTGATACGTCCCCTCCTGCTGTCACTCAGCCTGGCCTTGAGCTTTCCCGTAGCCGCGATGGTGAGCGAAAGCCACGGATACGCGCAGTTCGGCACGCTCAAGTACCCAGCCACATTCACCCATTTCGACTGGGTCAACCCGCAAGCGCCCAAGGGCGGTACCTTGCGCGCCATGGCTTTTGGCACCTTCGATACCCTCAACCCCTACACCTTCAAGGGGTCGAGCCCGATCACCACGCCCAATTTCCAGCAGTACGGCATCAGCGAGCTGAACGAGCCGCTGATGGTCGGCACCGGCCAGTACGACCCGTCGGGTGACGAGCCGACCTCCAGCTACGGCCTGATCGCCCGTTCGGTCGAATACAGCGAGGACCGCAGCTGGGTGGTGTTCAACCTGCGCCCGGAAGCCCGCTGGCATGACGGCCAGCCGATCACTTCGGCAGACGTGGCCTTTTCCTACCGCACGTTGCTCAAGGACGGCCACCCGATCTACCGCACCAACCTGCAGGAAGTGCAGCGGGTAGACATCCTCGGCCCGCTGCGCATCCGTTTCGTGTTCAAGCGCGCCGGCAACCCGCTGCTGATCCTGCGCCTGGGCGAAATGCCGGTGCTGCCCAAGCACTACTGGCAAAAGCGCGACTTCAAAGCCACTACCTTCGAGCCACCCTTGGGCAGCGGCCCCTACCGCATCACCCAGGTACAACCCGGGCGCCGGCTGGTGTTCGAACGGGTGAAGAACTATTGGGGCAAGGACCTCGCGGTCAACCGTGGCAAGTACAACTTCAAGCGCGTGGAATACGAGTTCTACCGCGACGCCACGGTCGCGTTCGAAGCGTTCAAGGCTGGCGAATTCGACATCTACATCGAGCACCAGGCGAAGAACTGGGCCAACGGCTACAACTTCCCGGCCGTGCGCCGCGGCGAGGTGATCAAGGCGCAGATCCCGCACCGCATCCCCACGCAAACCCAGGGCCTGTTCATGAACAGCCGTCGGGCCACCTTCAGCGACCCACGGGTACGCCAGGCGCTGGGCCTGATGCTGGACTTCGAGTGGACCAACCGCGCCCTGTTCAGCAGCGCCTACCGCCGCTCGACCAGTTACTACCCCAACAGCGAGTTCGCCGCCAGCGGCGTGCCTACCGGTAAGGAATGGCTGTTACTGGCGCCGTTCCGCGACCAGTTGCCGGCCAAGCTGTTCAGCGAACCCTATAAGGTCAGCCAGACCGATGGCCGCGGCATCAACCGCCAGACCCTGCGCCAGGCCTTGGGCCTGCTTGCCGAGGCTGGCTGGAAGCTGAATGGCCAGCGCCTGCTCGACAGCAAGGGCCAGCAACTGCGCATGGAACTGCTGCTGGTTAACCCCAACCTTGAACGCATCCTGCAACCTTATGTCGAAAACCTGGCCAGCATCGGCATCGATGCACGCTTGCGCACCGTGGACCGTGCCCAGTACAAACAACGTCTGGACCAGTTCGATTTCGACATGATTCTGATGACCTTGAACCAGACCCTGAGCCCCGGCCTGGAGCAGTGGCTGTACTTTCATTCCAGCCAGGCCGCGACCAAGGGCAGCAAGAACTATGCTGGGGTCAAGGACCCGGTGGTCGATCACCTGCTCGACACCCTGCTGGCCGCACGCACCCGCGACGACCAGGTCGCCGCCGCCCGCGCCCTGGACCGCGTGCTCTCATGGCAGTACTACATGATCCCCAACTGGTACCTCGACAACCATCGCCTGGCCTACCGCAACCGGTTCGCCTTCGTCACCACGCCGCCCTATACCCTCGGGCTGAACAGCTGGTGGATCAAGACTTCGGAGAAAGCCCAATGACGCCAACGCACCGCCTGCGCCGGCTGGCATGCAGCCTGTTGCTCGCCTGCCTGAGCCTTCCCACCCTGGCCGCACCGCAGCACGCGCTCACCCTGTACGACGAGCCACCCAAGTACCCTGCCGACTTCAAGCACTTCGACTACGTCAACCCCGACGCGCCCAAGGGCGGCACCCTCCGCCAGTCCAGCTTCGGCGGCTTCGACAGCCTCAACCCGTTCATCAACAAAGGCGTATCGGCCGAGAACATCGCCAGCATCTACGACACGCTGATGCGCCAGAGCCAGGACGAGCCGTTCACCGAATACGGCCTGGTGGCCGGCAAAATCGAGAAAGCCCCGGACAACAGCTGGGTGCGCTTCTACCTGCGCCCCGAAGCCCGCTTCCACGACGGCCACCCGATGCGTGCCGAGGACGTGGTGTTCACTTTCAACGCCCTGATCAAGGACGGTGCACCGCTGTACCGCCAGTACTACGCCGACGTCGCTGAGGTGGTCGCCGAAGACCCGCTGAAGGTGCTGTTCAGGTTCAAGCACAAGGGCAACCGCGAGCTGCCGCTGATTCTCGGCCAACTGCCCGTGCTGCCCAAGCACTGGTATGAAAACCGCGACTTCAACCGTGGCAACCTGGAAATCCCTCTGGGCAGCGGCCCGTACAAGGTCGCCGAGGTCAAGGCCGGCCGCTCGGTGCGCTACGAGCGGGTCAAGGACTACTGGGCGAAGGACCTGCCGATCAACCGTGGCTTCTACAACTTCGACGTCATGACCTTCGATTCCTACCGCGACACCACCGTCGCCCTGGAAGCGCTCAAGGCCGGGGCGTTCGACTATGCACTGGAAGTCAGCGCGAAGAACTGGGCCACCGCCTACAACGTGCCCGCCGTGCGCGAAGGCCGCCTGATCAAGGAAGAGCTGCCCAATGGCAACCCCACCGGCATGCAAGGTTTCGTCTTCAACATCCGCCGCCCGGTGTTCCAGGACATTCGCGTGCGAAAGGCACTGAGCCTTCTGCTGGACTACGAGTGGACCAACAAGCAGCTGTTCAACGGCGCCTACACCCGCACCGGCAGCTACTTCGAGAATTCGGAAATGGCCGCCCATGGCTTGCCTGGCCCCAACGAGCTGAACATCCTCGAGCCGCTGCGGGGCAAAATCCCCGATCAGGTATTCACCGAGGCTTACAAGAACCCGGTCAGCGACGGCAGCGGCATGATCCGCGAGCAGCAGCGCCAGGCCTACAAGCTGCTGCAGGACGCCGGCTGGAAAATCGTCGATGACAAGATGGTCGACGCCCAAGGCAAGCCGGTAACCATCGAGTTTTTGCTGGCGCAGACCGAGTTCGAACGCATTCTGCTGCCGTTCAAGCGGAACCTCGCCGACCTCGGCATTGACCTGAGCATCCGCCGGGTCGACGTTTCCCAGTACATCACCCGCCTGCGTTCACGTGACTACGACATGATCGTCGGCGGCTACCCGCAGTCCAACTCGCCGGGTAACGAACAGCGCGAGTTCTGGTCCAGTGCCGCCGCCGACAACCCCGGCAGCCGCAACTTCATCGGCCTGCGCGATCCGGCCATCGACCAGTTGGTGGAACAACTGATCAACGCCGACTCCCGCCAGAGCCTGATCGACCACTGCCGTGCCCTCGACCGCGTGTTGCTATGGGGCTACTACGTGATCCCCAACTGGCACATCAAGACCTGGCGCGTGGCCTACTGGAACCACATCGGCCACCCGAAAGTGTCGCCCAAATACGACATCGGCATCGACACCTGGTGGATCAAGCCCGGGGTAACCCCGGCGGTCAGCGAAGCCCCTGCGGACGAGGCCAACTAAGATGCTGGCCTACATCCTGCGCCGCCTGCTGCTGATCATCCCGACCCTGTTCGGTATCCTCATCATCAACTTCATCATCGTCCAGGCCGCACCCGGTGGCCCGGTCGAGCAGATGATCGCCAAGCTCGAAGGCTTCGAAGGCGCCACCAGCCGCATTGCCGGTGGTGGCGCCGAGGTTTCCGTGGCCGGCTCCAACTACCGTGGCGCCCAGGGCCTGGACCCGGCGCTGATCGCCGAAATCGAGCGCATGTACGGCTTCGACAAGTCGCCGCCCGAGCGCCTGTGGATCATGATCAAGAACTACGCCCGGCTGGACTTCGGCGACAGTTTCTTCCGCGATGCCAAGGTAATCGACCTGATCGTGGAGAAGATGCCGGTGTCGATCTCGCTGGGGCTGTGGAGCACGCTGATCATGTACCTGGTGTCAATCCCGCTGGGCATCGCCAAAGCCGTGCGCCACGGCAGCCACTTCGACGTGTGGACCAGCTCGGCGATCATCGTCGGCTATGCCATCCCGGCGTTCCTGTTCGCCATCCTGCTGATCGTGCTGTTCGCCGGTGGCAGCTACTTCGACTGGTTCCCGCTGCGTGGCCTCACCTCCAACAACTTCGACGAACTGAGCACCACCGGCAAGGTGCTGGACTACTTCTGGCACCTGGTGCTACCGATCACCGCACTGGTCATCGGCAACTTCGCCACCATGACCCTGCTGACCAAAAACAGCTTCCTCGACGAGATCAACAAGCAATATGTGGTCACCGCCAAGGCCAAGGGCCTCAGCCGGCCAAGGGTGCTGTACGGCCACGTATTCCGTAACGCCATGCTGCTGGTGATTGCCGGGTTCCCGTCGGCGTTCATCGGCATCTTCTTCACCGGGTCGTTGCTGATCGAGGTCATCTTCAGCCTCGACGGCCTGGGCCTGATGAGTTTCGAAGCGGCCATCAACCGCGACTACCCGGTGGTCTTCGGCACCCTGTTCATCTTCACCCTGTTAGGGCTGGTGGTGAAACTGATCGGCGACCTGACCTACACCCTGGTCGATCCACGCATCGACTTCGCCAGCCGGGAGCACTGACATGGCCTTGTCCCCCCTCAACCGCCGGCGCTTCGAGCGTTTCAAGGCAAACCGCCGTGGCTGGTGGTCGCTGTGGCTGTTCCTGATCCTGTTCGGCCTGAGCCTGGGCGCTGAGCTGATCGCCAATGACAAGCCCGTTGCCGTGCGTTACGACGGTGAATGGTACTTCCCGGCGTTCAAGCGCTACCCGGAAACCACCTTCGGCGGCGAATTCCCGCTGGAGGCCAACTACAAAAGCCCGTACATCCGCGAACTGCTGGCGAAGAAAGACAGCTTCGTGCTGTGGGCGCCAATCCCGTTCAGCTATCAAAGCATCAACTACGACCTGCGCGTGCCCGCCCCCGCTCCGCCCTCGACCGATAACTGGCTGGGTACCGACGACCAGGGCCGAGACGTGCTGGCGCGGGTAATCTACGGCTTTCGCATTTCGGTACTGTTCGCCCTCACCTTGACGGTGGCCAGCTCCATCGTCGGCGTCATCGCCGGCGCCTTGCAGGGCTTCTATGGCGGCTGGGTCGACCTGGCCGGGCAGCGCTTCCTGGAAATCTGGTCGGGCCTGCCGGTGCTGTACCTGCTGATCATCCTGGCCAGCTTCGTGCAGCCTAACTTCTGGTGGCTGCTGGGTATCATGCTGCTGTTCTCGTGGATGAGCCTGGTGGATGTGGTCCGCGCCGAGTTCCTGCGCGGGCGCAACCTGGAATACGTGCGCGCCGCCCGTGCCCTGGGCATGCGCAACGGCGCAATCATGTACCGCCATATCCTGCCCAACGCCATGATCTCGACGATGACCTTCATGCCGTTCATTCTCACCGGCGCTATCGGCACCCTCACTGCCCTGGACTTCCTCGGCTTCGGCCTGCCCGCCGGTTCGCCATCGCTGGGCGAACTGGTAGCCCAGGGCAAGTCCAACCTGCAAGCGCCATGGCTGGGCATCAGCGCCTTTGCGGTGCTGGCGCTGATGCTGAGCCTGCTGGTGTTCATCGGCGAATCCGCCCGCGATGCCTTCGACCCGAGGAAGTGACATGAGTGAACAGAACCTGATCGAAGTGCGGGACCTGGCAGTGGAGTTCGTGACCGGGGACCAGATCAACCGGGTGGTAGACGGCATCAGCTTCGATATCCGCAAAGGCGAGACACTGGCGCTGGTGGGCGAAAGCGGCTCGGGCAAATCGGTCACCGCGCACTCGATCCTGCGCCTGCTGCCCTACCCCCTGGCCCGCCACCCCAGCGGCAGCATCCGTTACCAGGACAAGGACCTGCTGCAGCAGAACGAGAAGACCTTGCAGCGAATCCGAGGCAACCGCATCGCGATGATCTTCCAGGAGCCGATGACCTCGCTCAACCCGCTGCACTGCATCGAGAAGCAGATCAACGAAATCCTTTTGCTGCACAAGGGCCTGAGCGGCAAGGAAGCGACCGCTCGCACCCTGGAGCTACTGGATCTGGTCGGCATTCCCGAGCCGCACAAGCGCTTGAAGGCCCTGCCCCATGAGCTGTCGGGGGGGCAACGGCAACGGGTGATGATCGCCATGGCACTGGCCAACGAGCCTGAACTGCTGATTGCAGATGAGCCGACCACGGCGCTCGACGTGACCGTGCAGTTGAAAATTCTCGACCTGCTCAAGGAACTGCAGGCGCGCCTGGGCATGGCGCTGCTGCTGATCAGCCATGACCTGAACCTGGTGCGTCGCATCGCCCACCGCGTGTGCGTGATGCAGCGCGGGCAAATTGTCGAGCAAGCCGAATGTGCCACGCTGTTCAGCGCGCCACAGCACCACTACACACAGATGCTGATCAATGCTGAGCCCAGCGGGCTGCCGGCCCACAACCCGGTCGGCGCGCCACTGCTGGAGGTGGATGATCTCAAGGTGTGGTTCCCGATCAAGAAGGGGCTGCTGCGGCGCACGGTTGACCATGTAAAGGCCGTGGACGGGGTCAACTTCAGCTTGCCCCAAGGGCAAACGCTGGGGATTGTCGGGGAGTCCGGGTCGGGCAAGTCAACGCTCGGTCTGGCGATCCTGCGGCTGATTTCCAGCCAGGGAGGCATCCGTTTCCATGGGCAGGACTTGCAAGGGCTGAACCAGAAGGCCGTGCGGCCGCTGCGGCGGGAAATGCAGGTGGTGTTCCAGGATCCGTTTGGCAGCCTGAGCCCGCGTATGTGCGTGGCGGACATTGTGGGCGAAGGGCTGCGCATTCACGGCATTGGCACCGCGCAGGAACAGGAAGCAGCGATTATCGCGGCCCTGGAGGAGGTAGGCCTGGACCCCCGCACACGCCACCGCTACCCCCATGAGTTTTCCGGCGGCCAGCGCCAGCGCATCGCCATTGCCCGGGCGCTGGTGTTGAAGCCAGCACTGATTCTGCTGGATGAACCCACGTCAGCGCTGGACCGTACCGTGCAGCGGCAGGTGGTCGAGTTGCTGCGCAGTCTGCAGCAGAAGTACAACCTGACCTACCTGTTCATCAGCCATGACCTGGCGGTGGTCAAGGCGCTGAGCCACCAGTTGATGGTGATCAAGCATGGGCAGGTGGTTGAACAAGGGGATGCGCAGGCGATCTTCCATGCGCCGCAGCATCCGTACACGCGACAGTTGTTGGAGGCGGCGTTCTTAGAGGTTGAAGTTTCGTAGGGGTGCGTGTTTGCCTCGCTCCTTGTTGCACGTTGCAGATCCAGCGCCGCGCGGGCGGCGCTCGATTTACGCGACACCGCACCACCACCGGCCGGATTATCAGAAGTCAATGGTGCCGGAGAACTTCAGCAGTCGCGGATCACCCTGGGTCAGGTAACCACCGTTAGCCGAGGCCCAGTAGTTCTTGTTGGTCAGGTTTTCCACATTCACCCGCAGGGTCAGGTCTTTCTCCGCTACCTTCAACTTGTAACGGGCACCGGCATCGAAACGGTTCCAGGTCGGCAAACTGACGTTGTTCGCCGCATCGACGAACTGGCCACCGGTGCGCAGCATCCTCGCATTCAGCGCCAGCCCAGGTACACCAGGCACGTCCCAGTCGACGCTGGCATTGAGCTGGAACGTCGGCACGCCAATGGCATGGTTGCCATCGTTGCTGCCGTTGGCAGTTTTTTTCTGCTCCGAGGTCATGCGCGTGCCGCCAGCCATCAGGCGCAGACCCTGGACCGGCTCGCCGAACAGGCTCAACTCCAGGCCTTTGTTGACCTGTTCACCGTCGCGAATGAAGACGTTGTTCAACGTATAGCCGTCTGAAGGCTTCTCGATACGGAATACGCCAAGGTTCGCACCAAAGGTCTGTCGGTCGAACTTGATACCAGCCTCAAGCTGCTTGGTGCGGCCTGGCGGGAACATCTCGTTGGCATTGGACACATTGGCTGGCGCCGTTGGCCCCTGAGCCAGGCCTTCGATGCGGTTGGCATACAAGGAAATGCTGTCGGTGGCCTTGAACACGATGCCATACACCGGTGTGGTGATCGACTCCTCATACGGGTCGCCTTTGCGGCTGCCGTCATTCGCCAGGTTGGCCTGCCCTTGAGAGGTCGTGCCATCGTAAGTATAGCTTTCCACCCGCAGCTGCTGCCGTCGCAAGCCGTAAGTCAGCAACAGGCGATCATCGAAGACGCCAATGGTGTCGGAAATGGCGATGCTCCGCGCGCGGGTCTTGCCGGTAACACCGGGGTCACCCATTTCGCCACCCGTGCTGGTGACAGTGCCCGGCTTGGCCTTTTGCACGCCGTCGTAGATGTTGGTGCTGACCGGCGAATAGAAGGTGTAGGCGTTTTCCGCCTGGGTCCACATGGTATTGGCCCCCAAGGCGATCTGGTGGCTGATCGGCCCGGTCTGCAGACGCCCATTCAGGCCAGTACTGAAGCTGGTGTTGTCTTCACCGTGCACGATGTCCGAAGGGGTCATCGTCGCTGCACCGCTGTTGCCGACCAGTACCGGGGTACCGTAGGTGCCCTGCTCGCGCGTGTGCCGGGCGCCGCCGGCGAGGTAGGCGGTCCAGTTGTCGCTCAGGTCCCATTCGCCACGGACCATGCCGAAGGTATCTTCCGACTCGCTGTAGCTCCAGCTCTGGCCATAGTTGTGGCTGGCGTCCGGCGCGGTCGGGGCCTTGGTCGTGGTACTGCCCAGGCGCACGGAATTGCGCAAATGGTTGATGCGCTGTTTCTGGTAGCCGATGTCAGTCGCCACGCGGAAGTTGTCGCCACGGTAGTCCAGGCCAGCGGTGAACAGCTTGGTGCGCTGGTCCTGGTCATCCACGGCAGTTTCACCTTCGCGCTGGCTGAGGTTCAGGCGCGCGCCGAAACGGTTGTCCTCACCGAAGCGCTGGCCGATATCCAGGTGCTCGCCAATACGGCCATCGGCGCTGATGTCCTGGGTGTAGCGGCGGGTCGGCTCATCACCGGCGCGCTTGGGCTGCAGGTTGACGTTGCCGCCCAGGCCCGTGCCGGTCGGGCTCACGCCATTGAGGAAGGCATTGGGCCCCTTGAACACTTCGACCCGCTCGACGCCGTCGGTGGACATGATCTGCCGCGGCAAGATGCCGTACAGGCCATTGAAGGAAATATCATCGCCGGCCAGCGGCAAGCCCCGGATCACGAAGACCTTGGACTGGTTACCGAAGCCGAATGATTCACGCACCGAGGGGTCGTTGGCCAGGACGTCACCGATGTCTTCCGCCTGCTGGTCTTCGATCACCTTGGCGGTATAGCTGGTCATGGTAAAGGGCACATCCATGTAGTCCTGGTTACCCAGCACGCCCATTCGCCCGCCACGGGCCACCTGGCCGCCGGCAAACTCGTCGGGCAATGCGTCGGGGCGCGCTTTCAGGGCATCGGCGCTGACATCGGTCGCCTCCAGCTGGATCGGTTCGGCAGCCTGCGCCATCAGGGTTACGGAACAGCAGATCGCCAGTAGTGCAGGACGCGAGGGGACACGGGAAGGCATGGGATAATTCCTGACAGCGCGGAGGAGGTGAAACAGAACGCAAATGGTAATGCTTACCAAACACAAACATCAACCTGCGCCCGTGGCAAAGGGCCGCCACTTATCAGGATTTCTGATCACGATCGTCTTTCATCATCAGTCATCTCGGGCATACAGTCGCTGCTGTCACTCCTGCTTCAACGGTAGAGCCCATGCCCAGTCATCCACAAAAGAACGTCTCCCCTGCCCTTGAGCAGATGATCCAGCGCGCCAGCCTGCCCGGCCCCACGCTCAGCGAAGCCCAGGCACATGCCTTGTTGCAGATGCACTACGGCGTTGGCGGTGGGTTGTCGGCTCTGGGCAGCCAGCAGGACCTGAACTTCCGGGTCGACACGGCCCAAGGGCAGTTCGTACTCAAGGCCTGCCATGGCAGCTACGCAAAGCTGGAGCTGGAGGCGCAGCATGCCGCCCTCGCCTATTTGCGTGAGCACGGCCTGTCGGTGCCTGCCGTACGTGCGGCGCACAGCGGCGAAAACTTGCTGGCCGTGGAGATTGATGGCCAACCACTGCGCGTGCGCCTGCTCGACTACATCGAAGGTCAACCGTTGACGCGCCTCAAGCACATGCCGGCGCAGCTGATGGCCGAAATGGGCAGGCTGTGTGCGCGGCTCGACAGCACCCTGGCCGACTTCGACCACCCCGGCCTTGCGCGCACCCTGCAATGGGACCCGCAACACGCCCAGGCGTTGATCCAGCACCTGCTGCCCGTACTGGACAACAGCGAGCAACGCGCCCGCATCGAACAGGCCACCGGCGTCGCCGCCCAACACCTCGCCCCGCTTGCCGAGCAACTGCCAAGCCAGGCCGTGCATCTGGACATCACCGACGACAACACCGTGTGGGCCCTTGACGGCGAGCGCCAGTGGCAGTTGCAAGGGGTGATCGACTTCGGCGACCTGCTGCGCACCTGGCGCATCGCCGACCTGTCAGTGACCTGTGCAGCACTGCTGCACCACGCCGAAGGCGACCCGCTGCGGGTCCTGCCGGCGGTCAGCGCCTACCAGGCGCTCAACCCGCTGACCGACGCCGAGCTGCGTGCCCTGTGGCCTCTGGTACTAAACCGCGCGGCAGTGTTGGTGCTGAGTAGCGCGCAGCAACTGGCCGTGGACCCGGGTAACCAGTACACCCGCGACAACGTGGCCCATGAGTGGGAAATTTTCGACACCGCTACCGCCGTGCCTTTCGCACTCATGCAAGCGGCCATCCTGCAGGCTGCCGGCGTGCAACCCGCCACGCCAGACCTGAACGGCTGCACGCCCCTGCTGCCCGAACTGGCGGGGCACCCTGTGACGCGCATTGACCTCGGTGTGCTCAGCAAGCATTGTGAAGCGGGCAACTGGGAGCAACCCGGCTTCGACCAACGCCTGCTAACCCTGCACCCTGCCCCGGCCTGCAGCCTGCACGGGCAGTATCGCCTGTCGCAAACCCATATCGACCGCCCCGAGGAGCCAGCCACCTGCGCCCTTGGCGTAGAGCTGCATGTACCCAACGGCAGCGCGGTGCAAGCGCCGGCAGCGGGCACCTGGCATCGCCATGGGGATGGCCGTGGCTGCCTGCGCACCGCGCACTGGGCCTTGTGGCTGCAGGGTCTGGAAAATGTCCCGGCAAATGGCCTGGCCGTTGAACAAGGCCAGTCGCTGGGCATCAGCTGCGGTTTCCTCAGCGTGCAGCTGTGCCTGGACAACTGCATTCAGCCGCCATTGTTCGCCACCCCGTCCCAGGCTGCCGCCTGGCTGGCGCTGTGCCCGTCACCAGCCGCACTGCTGGGCTTCGATTGCGATGCCGATCCGCTGCCTGATCCGCAGGCCCTGCTGGCACGCCGCGATGCCAGCTTCGCCCGTTCGCAGAAGCACTACTACGCGCAGCCACCCCACATCGAACGCGGCTGGCGCAACTACCTCATCGACATGCAGGGCCGCTCTTACCTCGACATGCTGAACAACGTCGCGGTACTGGGCCATGGCCACCCCCGCATGGTCGCCGAGTCGGCACGACAGTGGTCACTGCTGAACACCAACTCGCGGTTTCACTACGCAGCCATCACCGAGTTCTCCGAACGGCTGCTGGACTTGGCCCCCGAAGGTTTCGACCGGGTGTTCATGGTCAACAGCGGTACCGAAGCCAACGACCTGGCAATCCGCCTGGCCTGGGCCTACAGCGGCGGGCGTGACCTGCTCAGTGTGCTGGAGGCCTACCACGGCTGGTCGGTGGCCACCGATGCCATCTCCACGTCGATCGCCGACAACCCGCAAGCCCTGGAAACCCGCCCGGACTGGGTACACCCGGTCGAAGCGCCGAACACCTTCCGCGGCCGCTTCCGCGGGCCCGACAGCGCCGCCGACTACCTGCAGGACGTCGACGCCAAACTGGCTGACCTCGATGCCCGTAACCGCCAGCTGGCGGGTATCATCTGCGAGCCGGTGTACGGCAATGCCGGGGGCATCTCGTTACCGGCCGGCTACTTGCGCGATGCCTACGCCAAGGTCCGCGCCCGTGGCGGGGTGTGCATCGCCGACGAAGTACAGGTGGGTTATGGTCGCCTGGGCGAATACTTCTGGGGTTTCGAGGAACAGGGTGTGGTGCCCGACATCATCACCATGGCCAAGGGCATGGGCAACGGCCAGCCACTGGGCGTGGTCATCACCCGCCGTGAAATCGCCGAGGCGCTGGAAGCCGAGGGCTACTTCTTCTCCTCGGCCGGTGGCAGCCCCGTCAGCTGCCGCATTGGCATGGCGGTGCTGGATGTGATGCAGGAAGAAGGCCTGTGGGACAACGCCCGCGACACCGGCCGCTACTTCAAGGCCCGCCTGCAGGCGCTGGTCGACAAGCACCCGCTGGCTGGCGCGGCACATGGCTCGGGCTTCTACCTGGGGCTGGAGCTGGTGCGCGATCGCACAACCCTGGAGCCGGCCACCGCAGAAACCATGACGCTGTGCAATCGCCTGCGTGACCTGGGCATCTTCATGCAGCCGACCGGCGACTACCTGAACATCCTCAAGATCAAGCCACCAATGTGCACCACCCGGGCGAGCGTGGACTACTTTGTCGACAGCATTGACCGGGTGCTGGGCGAAGGCCTGTAACTATCACGGCGTGGGCCCGATGGCTGCGGCCCACGCCTGCAATGCCTCAGTCGCTGCCATGGCGATCTGTTCGTCCGTGCGCCCGCTGAACTGCCGCTCGATCGCGTCGGCGGCGATCAGCCCGGCAATGGTAGGCTTGCCTACGGCATCGGTCAGGTCCAGCCACTCCCCCCAACTGGCAGGTACGTCATACCAGCGCAGGTAGCCAGAGGGTGAACAAGGCCACCAACGCTCATCGAACTGCAGAATCACCTTCTCCAGCTTGCCCATGCCCAGATGTACCAGGGCTTGCTGCTGTGTTTCAGGTAATGCAGGGGTGAAGTGCAATGCTTTCAACACCCCCACAGGGACTGTGCAAATGCAGAAGTCGCACACCTCTCCATTCACTTTGACGCGCGCGCTCGACCAGTCAATGTGGGTTACCGGCGTGTTCAGGCGGATATCCAGATTTTTTGCCAGCAACTCGACAAGCTCGCTGTAACCACCTGGCAGCATGCGATCGCCATGCCCGACCCCCTCTTCGTCCAGCGCAGTGACCGACAGCTGCTCCACTGGCAAACACGCCTCCAGTACAAGGTTGGCGTCGATGGCGAACTGCGTGGCGCGCGTGCGCGCAGGGTCGAGTGTGGCCATGTAGCCGGTGATCGCTTCAGACAAGGGCAGCCGCCGATCAATACTTTGGGTCAAGGCAATCCAGGCAGCGTCGACATCGGGCAGTACCCCGCCTCTTGCGGCTGCAAGCGGGCGGCTGAAGTCGGTCTCGACACAAGCCAACCCATGTTGCTGCGCAAAAGCGGCCAACGGGTTTTCAGCGAAATGCTGAAGCCATGCAGCACCTTCATCCGCCTTCACACCACCCAGATCGACAGAATGCGTGCGCCCACCTGTTCGCCCCCGTGCCTCCAGCACAGTGCAATCGATGGCCTGCGCCCGCAGGCGTTGTGCAGCAGCCAGGCCTGCACATCCCGCCCCGATCACGATCACCTTGCGCGCGCCAGCACTCAAGGCTGCCTCGGCGGCACGCAGGCCATCATTCCAGGCACCATGCGCCATGGCTGGCGCGCGGGTGTTACAGGCTTCTCCGGCAATGACCAGGCGCTCTTGCAGTACGTGGCCCAGGGCACTTCGATGCTGCGGCGTTCCTCCTGCCAGCAGCGCGCTGTAGGCACCGAGGCTGAACGGGTCTGTACTCCAGTGAGTGACATGCCACGCGGTTGGTCTCTGCATGCTCATCTCCATTGAGGGGCTGTCCTGTACGCGCATTAATGTTCATAATTTTCTGCAACAAAAGCTGATCATCATCAGGTTTACTGACAATGGCCTTTACCAGCGACTCCCTGGCAACTTTCCTCGCGGTGCTGGATGCCGGCTCGTTCTCCGCCGCAGCGCGCAAGCTGGGCCGTGTGCCTTCGGCCGTGAGCATGGCAATCGCCCAACTGGAAGCCGAGCTGGACCTGCCGCTGTTCGACCGGGCCACACGCAAAGCCTTGCCCACCAGCGCCGCCCTGGCGCTGGAGCCCCAGGCCAGGCAGGTGATCTGCCAGCTCAACCTGCTGGATGCCCAAGCCCTGCAATTGCACCAAGGCCTGGAAAAGCGCCTGACCATCGCCATGGCGCCCGAGCTGCAGACCGGCCGCTGGAGCCAGCCACTGGAGACCCTCGCCCAAGCGTTTCCCAGCCTGGAAATCGAGGTACGTTCGGCCACCCAGACCGAAGCCATTCGCCTTTTGCATGACGGCAGTGTGCAACTGGCACTGGTGTTCGAGCGGCCCGGCATCGACGAACGTGAGTCGTTCCTCGAAGCCGGAAGCCAACTGCTGGTGGCCGTCGCTTCACCACGCCATCCAGCCGGGCAGAACAGCGGCACGCCATTGCCTGAGGAGGCCTTTGCCGAACAACGGCAGATCATCGTGGCCTCAGGCAAGGCCACCGGCTCGGACCCACGCATGGTGCTGTCGCGGCGCATCTGGCTGACCGACAGCTACCTGGCCACGCTGGACCTGGTGCAGTCCGGGCTGGGCTGGGCCTACCTGCCGCAGCCGTTGGTTGAACCGCTGATTGCTTCGGGTGCACTGGCAGAAGTGAGGTTCGACAACATGGCCAGCCGCCTGCGCTTATGGGTGGACATCATCTGGATCAAGTCACGGCCGCTGGGCCTCGGTGCCAGGCGTTACCTGGAGGTCACGCGCCAGCTCTTCGAGAAGGAGCCACCCAGAGCCTGACGCCCCTTGCGGACGTAACTGCCCGCGATCAACGGCACAGCCAGTATGCTGCCGCAAGGGGGAGTTAGATGGGCGGCGCCACCAACCTGTACCCCACCCCTGCCTCGGTGATGATAAACCGTGGCGCCGTGGGGTCATCGCCCAGCTTCTGCCGCAGATGCCCGACCACGATCCGAAGGTAGTGGGTATTCTCCACATGGGTAGGCCCCCAGACATCCTTGAGCAGTTGCTGCTGAGTAATCACCCGCCCTGGGTGCCCGGCCAATAGCGCCAGCAAGGCATACTCCTTGCGCGTCAACGCCACCTCCACACCGTCGAGGGTTACCCGGCGAAAGGCAAAATCCACGGTCAACGGCCCAAAGCTGGCTGCCACTTCCGAGCCCCCGGCCTGTGGCACCTGGCGTAGCAAGGCCCGCACCCGCGCCAAAAATTCCTGGATGCCAAACGGCTTGGTCACGTAATCGTTGGCCCCGCCGTCCAGCGCATCCACCTTCTGCACCTCACTGGCGCGCACCGACAGCACCATCACCGGCACCGCGCTCCATTCGCGCAGCTCTCGCAGCACCTGCTGGCCGTCCATGTCCGGCAGGCCCAGGTCGAGCACCACCAGGTCCGGCTTGCCCAGAGCAGCCTGGGCCAGCCCTTCCTGGCCGGTAGCAGCTTCGAGCACCTTGTAGCCCTGCGAGGCCAGGCTGATGCGCAGGAACTTGCGGATCTGCGGTTCATCGTCGATGACCAACAGCGTGGCGGACTGGCTCATGGGGTTTCGCTTTCGGCTTCAGGTTGAGGGGGTAGCGGCAAGCATAAAGTGATGCCGGTGCCCTGGCCATCGATGCCTTCGCCCACCAGAATCTGCCCGCCATGGGCGCCGATCATGCCCTGGCAGATTGCCAGGCCCAGGCCTGTGCCCTGCCCGCCGCGGTCACCACGGGCAGCGGTATAGAACATGTCGAAGATCTTCTCGCGGTCGGCGACCGGAATGCCAGGGCCCTGGTCGCTGACGGTAAAGCGCAACTGGTCTTCATGCACGGCCACTTGCAGCTCAAGCCGACCATTGCCCGGGGAGAAGCGTGCGGCGTTTTCCAGCACGTTGACCAGCGCCTGTTCGATCAGCGCCGCATGCACGAACAGCAAGGGCAGCTCGGCCGGCACGTCGGTGTGCACCCGCAGCGGCGCCAGCACAACGCGCAAGCGGTTGAGCGCACTGCCAACGATGTCGGCCGGGGCTACCCAGTCGCGTGCAAGCTTGAGGCCACCATGGCCCAGGCGGGTCATGTCCAGCAGGTTCTGGATATAGCGGTCGAGGCGTTCGGCCTCGTTGCGTGTGCCCTCCAACAGCTCGCGGCGGTCTTCAGGCGGGATCGCTTCGCCCAACGCCAGCAGGCTGTCGATACTGCCGCGCATGGCGGTCAACGGCGTGCGCAGGTCGTGGGAGACAGACGCCAGCAAGGCGCTGCGCAGCTGCTCGGTTTCGCCATGCAGGCGCGCAGCCTCCAACTGCTCGGCCAGGCGGGCGCGGGCCAGGGCCTGAGCCAGTGGCTGGCCAAGGGCCGTCAGCAGGCGCCGGCGTGGGTCGTTGAGCGGCTGCCCGTTGCGCGGGCGCACCCCCAGCAGTGCCAAAGGCTGTTCGTCCACCGCCAGCGGCCACCACCACCAGCGGCCATTGGGCAAGGTGTCGCTGCCATGGCCAGCGGCCTGGCCGTGCTGCCAGGCCCAATCGGCGGCAGCCCGTTCGGTGTCGCTGAAGGCGTGGGCTTCGCCGCTGGCCACCTGCAGCTGGCCTTCGGGGTTGCGCTCCAGCAGGCACACCTGCATGTCCTGCCAGCCGTCCAGGTGCTGGCCCGCAGCGCTGAACACGGCCTGGCGGTCGGTGGCCACGGTCAGTCGGCGCGACAAGTCGAGCAGCTGGCTGGTCTGCGCCTGGGTTTCGCGTAGCGCCTGCAACTGGCGGCGCTGGCGTGCAGCCAGATTGCCGGTAAGCGCGGCCATCAGCAGGAAGAACACCAGGGTCAGCACGTCTTCTTCGCGCTGGATGCTGAACGAGAAATTGGGTGGAATGAACAAAAAATCGTATGTCAGGAACGATAGCGCGGCGCACGCCAGCGCAGGCCCCAGGCTGCTGCGCACCGCCACCAGCAACACCGCAGCCAGAAACACCAGCGAGATGTTGGGCAGCGCCAACACACTCGACACCGCCCAGGCCAGCCCCGCCGCCATGACCGTGGCCAGCAGCGCCAGCAGGTAGTGGCGCCACACCCACACCCGCCGCACCGCCGACCGCGGTGCTTGCGGCTGCACGTCGCGGTCCAGCACGTTGATTTCCAGCCCATGGCTTTCGCGCAGCAGCCGCGCAGCCACACCGGCACCGAACAGGCGACGACGCAGGCGGTCACGGGACTGCCCCACCAGCACCAGGCTGGCCCGCCGTTCGGCGGCATGCTGGATCAACGTGCGCGCCACTTCGCCAGCCCTTAGCAGCACCACCTCGCCGCCCAGGCGCTCGGCCAGCTGCTGCGCGGCCTGCAAGCGGTGACGCGCGGTTTCGTCGCGCAAGCGGCCGTTGTCCACATGCACCAGGCTCCAGGGCAGGTGACGGCGTTGCGCCACGCGGCTGGCATGTCGCACCAGGCGTTCGGCCTGGTCGTCGCCGTCCACGCCTACCAGAAGCCGCCCGCGCAAGGCCGGGGCCTCTTGGCCACGCTGGCGATAGCCGTCGGCGAGGTCGGCATCGACCTGTGCGGCGGCAGTTTGCATGGCCAGTTCGCGCAAGGCGGTGAGGTTGGTTTGCGAGAAGTACGCATCGATGGCCGCCCGCGCTTGCTCGGGCACGTAAACCTTGCCTTCACGCAGGCGTTCGAGCAGTTCGCGGGGTGGCAGGTCGATCAGCACCAGTTCGAAGGCTTCCTGCAGCACCCAGTCCGGCAGGGTTTCACGCACCTGTACGCCAGTGATGTCACGCACCTTGTCGTTGAGGCTTTCCAGATGCTGGACGTTGACCGTGGTGTACACGTCGATGCCAGCGGCCAGCAGTTCCTGTACGTCCTGCCAGCGCTTGGCGTGGCGGCTGCCGGGGGCATTGGTGTGGGCCAGTTCGTCCACCAGGGCCAGTTTTGGCGCGGCCTTGAGCAGGCCGTCGAGGTCCATTTCTTCAAGGGTGACGTCGCGGTACTGGCTGCGCAGCAGAGGTTGCTGCTGGAGACCTGCAAGCAGCGCTTCGGTTTCCGCGCGGCCGTGGGTTTCGACAACGCCTGCCAGTACCTGCACGCCCTGGCGTTGCTGGGCGTGGGCGGCCTGGAGCATGGCGAAGGTCTTGCCCACGCCGGGCGCGGCGCCAAGAAACACCTTCAGCCGGCCCCGGCCGGTGCGCGGGAGGTTAGCCAACAGCGCATCTGCGCGGGCGGAATCACTCATGTTTCATCCTTTGCTATTTCAGGGGCAAGCACCGTACCTGTGGGAGCGGGTTCACCCGCGAATGCGTTGCTGGCAGCACCATCGCATTCGCGGGTGAACCCGCTCCCACAGGGTCCCTGCTACCGCTTCAATTCATTTGGTAATTGCGAGCTTTTCCAAGGCCTGGTTCAACGCCAGCACATTGACCACCGGTGGGCCGATCAATGGGTGGAGGGTGGCCTCTTCCTGCAAGGCTTGCAAGCGTTCCACCGGCAGTTGACGCGCCGCCGCCACCCGTGGGATCTGATAGGCCACGGCCTCCGGTGGCAGGTGCGGGTCGAGGCCGCTGCCCGAGGTGGTCAACAACGCCTGCGGCACCGGCCCCTGCTGCGCCTGGTACAGGCTAGCCGCCTCCCCTTTGACCCGCTCGGCCAGCGCCGGGTTGCTAGGCGAAAGGTTGCTGGCACTGCTGGCCACCGTGGCAAAAGCGCCTGCCGAAGGCCGCGCATGGAACCAGCCATCCCCCTTGAAATCCTGCGCGATCAACGCCGAACCGCGCACCTGGCCCTGGTCATCCCGCACCAGGCTGCCATTGGCCTGTTCCGGAAAAACAACCTGGGCGATGCCGGTTACTGCCAGCGGATACAGTGCGCCGGTCACCAGCGTCATCAACAGGGCCAGGCTTAGAGCCGGGCGTACATAAGCATTCATGGCGGCCTCCTCAGACCAGGTTCAGGGCATTGAGCAGCAGGTCGATCAGCTTGATCCCGGCAAACGGCACCACAATGCCGCCCAGCCCGTAGATCAGCAGGTTGCGCCGCAACAGGTGCGCGGCACTGGCCGCCTGCACGCGTACGCCACGCAACGCCAGCGGGATCAGCACGATGATGATCAGTGCATTGAACACGATGGCCGACAGGATCGCGCTCTGCGGACTGGCCAGCTGCATCAGGTTGAGCACGCCCAACTGTGGGTAGATGGCGGCGAACAGCGCTGGCAGGATGGCGAAGTACTTGGCCACGTCGTTGGCAATGGAGAACGTGGTCAGCGCACCACGGGTCACCAGCAATTCCTTGCCCACCTGCACCACATCCAGCAGTTTGGTCGGGTCGCTGTCCAGGTCGACCATGTTGGCCGCCTCGCGCGCGGCCTGGGTGCCGTCGTTCATGGCCATACCCACATCGGCCTGGGCCAGTGCCGGGGCGTCGTTGGCGCCGTCGCCGCACATGGCCACCAGGCGGCCGTCGTTCTGCTCCTGGCGGATACGCGCCAGCTTCTTCTCGGGGGTGGCCTCTGCCAATACGTCATCCACGCCCGCTTCTGCGGCGATGGCGGCGGCAGTCAACGGGTTGTCGCCGGTCACCATCACCGTGCGGATGCCCAGCTTGCGCAGCTCGGCGAAGCGCTCGCGGATGCCGGGCTTTACCACATCCTTGAGGTGGATCACGCCAAGCAGGCGCTTGTCGATACACACCAGCAGCGGCGTACCACCGCTCTGGGCAATCCGCTCCACTTCGCGGGCCAACGCCGGGGGCATTTCCAGGCGTTGCATGCCGACAAATGCCAGCACGGCATCGACGGCACCCTTGCGGTAGCGGTGCTGCTGGTAGTCGATGCCTGACAGGCGTGTCTCGGCACTGAAGGCCACAGCGTCGAACTGCCCGGCCGCCGGTTCGACAAACTCATGGAGCTGGCGCAGGTATTCGACAATCGACTTGCCTTCGGCGGTGTCGTCGGCCAGAGAGGCCAGCAAGGCGCCCTCACCCAATTCGCGAGCGGTGATACCTGGCGCAGCATGCAGCGCGCTGCAGCGGCGGTTGCCGAAGGTGATGGTGCCGGTCTTGTCGAGCATCAGTGTATGCACGTCACCGGCGGCCTCGACCGCGCGACCCGAGCGGGCGATGACGTTCAGCCGCACCAGCCGGTCCATACCGGCAATGCCGATGGCCGACAGCAGGCCGCCGATGGTGGTGGGAATCAGCGTCACCAGCAGCGCGGCCAGGAAGATCAACGGCAGGCTGCCACCCGCAAAGTGGGCGAACGGCTGCAAAGTCACCACCACGATCAGGAAGATCAGCGTCAGGCCGATCAGCAGGATGTCGAGGGCGATCTCGTTGGGGGTCTTTTGCCGCTTGGCACCTTCGACCAGGGCAATCATGCGGTCCAGGGTCGACTCGCCCGGGTTGCTGGTAATGCGGATCAGCAGCCAGTCGGAGACCAGCCGCGTATTGCCGGTCACCGCCGAGCGGTCGCCGCCGGACTCGCGGATCACGGGGGCGGACTCGCCGGTAATGGCGGCCTCGTTGACAGCCGCGATGCCTTCAAGCACCTCGCCGTCACCGGGGATCATCTCGCCGGCGACCACGCGCACAACGTCGTCCTTGCGCAGCGCGCTGGCAGCAACCGTCTCGTAACTGCCATCCCGCTGGCGACGCTGGGCAGTCAGGCCTTGGCTACCGGCCTTGAGGCTGTCGGCGCGGGCCTTGCCACGGCCTTCGGCCAGGGCCTCGGCGAAGTTGGCGAACAGCACGGTAAACCACAGCCACAGTGCGATCTGCACGGCAACACCCGTGCTCACGCCATTGCCAGGGGCGAAGCACAGTACGGTGGTGAGCACTGCGGTCAGGGCCACCACCAGCATCACCGGCGAGCGCTTGAGCTGGCGCGGGTCGAGTTTGACAAACGCCTGCACCAGCGCCGGGCGCCACAGCGCGGCAAAGCGCGTCTGGTCCTTGGCAGTGTGCCGGGTATTCACTTCAGGAATGGGCATGTTCATGATCGGTCCTCAAAAACCCAGGCTCAGGTGTTCGGCGATTGGCCCAAGGGCCAGGGTCGGCAGGAAGGTCAGGCCGCCGACCAGCAAGATGGTCACCAGCAGCAGGCCGGTGAACAGCGGGCCGTGGGTGGGGAAGCTGTTTTGCCCCTGTGGCGCACTCTTCTTGGCCGCCAGGCTGCCGGCCAGGGCCAGGATTGGCAGGATGTAGCCGAAGCGGCCAATGAGCATGGCCAGGCCGATCATCAGGTTGTGGTACACCGTGTTGGCACCGAAACCGGCGAAGGCCGAGCCATTGTTGGCAGTGCCCGAGGTGTAGGCGTACAGCAGTTGGCTGAAACCGTGCGCCCCCGGGTTGCTGACCGCCCCCGCCGGGCCTGGCAGGCTGGCGGCAATGGCGCCGAGTATCAGGACGCCGACCGGCATCACCAGCAGGGTCGCCACCAGCAACTGCACCTCACGAGCCTGCAGCTTTTTACCCAGGTACTCCGGGGTGCGGCCAATCATCAGCCCGGCCAGGAATACAGCGATCAGGACGAACAGCAGCATCCCGTAGAGACCCGCGCCGACGCCGCCGAATATCACCTCGCCGACCATCATGTTGACCATCGCCACCATGCCGGTCAGCGGGTTCAGGCTGTCGTGCATGGCATTGACCGAACCGTTGGAGGCCGCGGTGGTAGTGACCGTCCACAGCACCGAACCGGTGGTGCCGAAGCGGCTTTCCTTGCCCTCCAGGGGGGCAGTCTGTTGCACCTGTGGGCTCTGCAACGCCGGGTTGGGTTGATGCTCGGACCACAACGCCGTGCTGCCACCGATCAGGAACAGGGCAAGCATGCAGGCCAGGATAGCGCGGCTCTGGCGCAAGTCCTTCACGTAGTGGCCGAAGGTGAACACCAGGGCCACCGGAATGAGAATGATCGAAGCCACCTCGAACAGGTTGCTCCAGGCCGTAGGGTTTTCGAACGGATGCGCCGAGTTGACGCCGAAGAAGCCGCCGCCATTGGTACCCAATTGCTTGATAGCGATCTGGCTGGCGGCCGGGCCCAGTGGAATGGTCTGGTCAGTACCTTGCAAGGTCAGCGCATGGGCATAGTCGGCAAAGGTCTGCGGTACGCCCTGCCAGACCAGCAACAGCGCCAGCAGCACGCACAGCGGCAGCAAGCCGTAGAGGGTGGCACGGGTCATGTCGACCCAGAAGTTGCCCAGCGTCGACGCGCTGCGCCGGGCAATGCCACGGCACAGCGCCACCAGCACGGCCAGGCCGGTGGCAGCACTGACAAAGTTCTGCACGGTCAGGCCGAGTATCTGGCTCAGGTAGCTGACCGACGCTTCACCGCTGTAGGCCTGCCAGTTGGTGTTGGTCACGAAACTGACGGCGGTGTTGAACGCCAGCGACCATTCCTGGCCTGGCAGGTGCTGCGGGTTGAGCGGCAGGTACCCCTGCAACAGCAGCACGGCGAACAGCAGCAGGAACCCGACCAGGTTGAAGGCCAGCAGGGCCAGGGTGTACTGCCGCCAGTTCTGCTCCTGGATGGCGTTCACGCCCGCCAGCCGGTAGCAGGCTTGCTCGACCGGGCCGAGTAGCGGCGACAGCCAGGTGCGCTGGCCTTCCATGACCTTGAAGTAGAACCGCCCAAGCCAGGGTGCGGGTAGCAGCACGATGGCAAAGAACGCCAGGAGCAAGGCGAAATCGTAACTGTGCATGGCCGCTCCCTAGCTGCGATCGGCGCGCAGCAGCGCCACCAGCAGATAAAACGCCAAGGCCACTGCCAGCAGCAGTGACAGCCCGTCGAGCATGTTCATGTGTGGATCTCCCCGTGGTACGGCTTGGGCCGCTTTGGGGAAATTGTCCGAGGGAGGGGCGTAAAGGGGCGAGATCGGGGGATGGGCGTGGGGATAAAGAATGCGTAAAGATCAGCGCTGGGTCTGCCTGTAACGGCCTCTTCGCGGGCACGCCCGCAAAGAGGCCGGCGCGGACTTACTGTTGTGGCGGCTGTTGCGCCGCGTTACGGCTCCAGTCCAGCAGCAGGCTGTAACCTACCGCCAGCAAGGTCGGGCCGATGAACAGGCCAATGAAACCAAAGGCAAGCAAGCCTCCGAATACGCCCAGCAGCACGATCACCAGCGGCAGGTTGCCGCCACGGCTGATCAGGTAGGGCTTGAGCACGTTGTCCACGCCGCTGATGACGAAGGTGCCCCAGATACCCAGGAACACCGCCATGCCGTATTCGCCCTTCCACACCAGCCAGGCAGTGGCCGGGATCCAGGCCAGTGGCGGGCCCATGGGGATCAGGCTGAGCATGAAGGTCACCAGGCCCAGCACGATCGCGCCGGGTACCCCCGCGATCAGAAAGCCGATCAGCGCCAGCGCGGCCTGCGCAGCCGCCGTGCCGATTACCCCGTTGACCACCCGCTGAACGGTACCGGCTACCAGTTCCAGGTAATACTCGGCGCGCTCGCCCACCAGGCGGTGCAGCAAGCGCAGCACGAATGCTGCCAGGCGCGGCCCGTCGCGGTAGAAGAAGAACACGAACACCAGGCTCAGGGTCAGTTCCAGCACGCCGCTGCCAATCTGCGCACTGCGCGCCAGCAACCAGTTGCCCACTTGCCCGAAGTAGGGCTTGGCCGAGGCCAGCAGGGCTGCGCCCTGCTGGTCCAGGGATTGCCACCCGTTGACCAGGCGCTCGCCCACAAATGGAATGCCACCCAGCCAGGCCGGCGCATCGGGCAGCCCGTCGACCTGCACGTCACGCACAAACGCCGTAGCATCGCGAATATGATCGGCCAGGTTGAACCCCAGCCACACCAGCGGCAGTGCCACGATCAGTATCCAGGCCGTGGTCAGCAGGCTGGCCGCCAGGGTTTCACGGCCGCCCAGCACACGCGTCAGCAAGCGCATCAACGGCCAGCTGGCAAAAGCCAGGATAGCCCCCCACAGCAATGCAGAAATGAACGGTGCCATCACCCAAAGGCCGGCACCCAGCAAGGCCAGCAGCAGAATCTGGATCAGCAGGCGGTCATTGTTAACCATGGTGGCGCTCGTTCAACGGATCAATTCAAGGTGCAGGCCATCGGTGGGTGCGCTGCCGACTTCAAGGCGGCCATTGCGTACGCCTGCCTTGACCAGCGCCTCACGCCAGGCTTCAGCCTGGGCGCCGCTTAGGCTGGCGCGCAAGGTGCTGTCGAGGTTCAGGCTGCGGGCCAGCAGGTTCACCCAGGCGTCTTGCGGCGCCGCAAGGTCAGGGTAGTCGAGCTTGCCGGTGTCGCGCATTTCGCGCAGCACCGTGGCGGCGGTTGGCAGAAGCTCGCCCAGCGGGCTGGCGGCGACGAACTCCTCCACATGCAGGTAGGCGCGGCGGTTGCCGCGGGTAACGCTGTACAGCGCGACCAGCGTGTCGGCCTCGGCTGCCGAGCGGCGTAGCAGGATGAACGCCTGCTGCTCGTCACCACCGTTGAGGCGGGCATTGGCGAACACATCGTTGCCCCACAGGCTGGCCTCGCCGCAATCGCGACCCTGGCACCAGAACAATGGGTAACCCCCATCACGCTGCAGTGCTTCGCGGGCACTGGTGAAGGCTTCACGGGCTGTACGTTCGACCGGCAGTTCGTAGGTGACCGAGCTGACCTGCCCCCGGCTCTCGACTTTGTTATCGACCCGCAGACGACCGCTGATCTTGCGCAGCGGGCCCATGGGGTAGACGCGTTCCTGCTCCACGGCCGGGCGCTGGTCAACAACCTTTGCGTCCACCGGCACCGGCAGGCTGCCGGCCCACAATACCGGGCTGGCAAGCGCCAGGCAGGCGACGACAGCATTACGGATGGCAACAGGCGCGCTCATTGGCGAACCAGGCGGCGCGCGGCGCCTAAATGAAGCTCCAGGATGTCTGGCAGTTGCATGGTTGTCTCCCTGTTCAACCCGCCAAGCCTCGACACTTGTCCGGTGCAAGTCAAGCAAAGCCAAAGAAGCGATTGATACAGTCTGCGACAAGGGCCGCGCCCTGCTGGTCATTCAGGTGCAGGTGATGGCCACCGGGCAGCGTCACCTGCTCAAAGGGTAGCTGCTCCAGCAACACGGCGTGGCGCGCCAGCATACCTTCGGCGGCCACCACCAACAGCGCCGGGCAACGCACCCGGCGCACATGGGCCATGGCCTGGGCTTCACTCAGGCGCACCGGCGATGGCAGGGTGAGGCGGCTGTCACTGCGCCAGCTGTAACCCCCGGGCACTGGCATCAGGCCACGTTGCGCGAGCAATTCGGCAGCCTCACGGCTGACCGCGACCATGCCTTTCATCCGGGCATGCACGCCTTCTTCCAGGGTGGCGTACACCGACTTGCGTTTGCCATCCAGCCGCAGCTGGGCTTGCAGGGCCATCCCTAACCGTTCGCCAGCGTCCTGCTCGGCACCGGTTGGCGGGATGACCCCGTCGATCAGCGCCAGGTGGCTGACCCGGTCGGGCAAGGCGCCGGCCAGTTGTACCGAAATGATTGCGCCCAGCGAATGGCCTAGCAAGCCGAAACGCTGCCAACCCAGCTGCTCGGCAACCCGCAGCACGTCGTGGGCATAGTCTGCCAAGGCATAGCCGGCGCCAGGCGGGCGATGTTCCGAGTAACCGTGCCCGGCCAGGTCCAGGGCGACGATCCGCAGGCCCTTCAGTTGCGGCGCCAGGCGGGCGAAGCTATTGGCGTTATCCAGCCAGCCATGCAGGGCAATCACCGGCAGCCCGTCTTCGGGGCCGAACAGGTGAGCCGCCAGTTCGATATGGCCCAGGCTCAGACGGACTTCCTCCACCTGCGCGCTCATACCTGGCTCCAGCGGTCGAACAGGCCCTTGATCAGGCTGGCGGTGTCGGTCGGGCGCTCCAACGGGAACATGTGCCCGCCGGGCACACTGTGATATTCGCCTTTGGGCATGCCGCGCACCGCCAGGGTGTGGTGACGGCGAATGACGTTGCTGCGCTGGCCGCGCACCATGGCCAGCGGCACCTGCAACTGCCGGGCAGGCGCGGGGCTGGTGTGCGGGATGCTGCGGTAGATACTGATTTCGGTGGCGGGATCGAAGCGCAATTGCAGTCCCTGCTCCATCGCCTGCAAGCCATGTTCGACATAGGCTTCAAGGCAGTCTGGGTCAAAATGGCGAAACAGTGATTTGCCGGCAAAGTAGTCCCGGGCACTGTCGCGGTCACTAAAGACTTCGCGCCGCCCCAGCGTGCGCCCGGCGGGCGTGATGCGGTCAATGAAGCCAAAACGCTTGGCGGTGCGCAGCAGCCACTGGTCAGCACGGGTAAGCACCGGCGAGTCGAGCATTACCACCCCGCGGTAGTACTCAGGACGACGCAATGCAGCGTGCAGGTGCAACACCCCGCCCAGCGAGTGCCCGACCCCCCAGATGGGCTGGTCCTGCTGTGCCAGGTGATGCAGCAGTTCATCGACCAGGCTCTGCCAGTTGTCGTCTACCGGAAAGCGCGGATCGTGCCCATGCTGGGCCAGGTGCTGCACCTGGTAGTCCGGCGCCAGGGCAGCGAACAGCTTGCCATACGTGGCCGAAGGGAAACCGTTGGCATGAGCGAAGAAGATCTGCTGCGACATGGCGCCTGGTCCAGACGGAAGATGATGGCTCATTGTCGGCATCGGGACGCCATTGAGCAACATCCGGAAAGGTCATCGACGAGGGCTATCAGGTCACGCCGAGCGGTCGAAGCTGGCCAGAGACCGGCGCAAGCAGGCCTGCATGTAGGCCAACTGGCTTTCCAACGCCTCACGGGCCAGGCGCTGGTCCTGAAAGTCCAGCTGCAGGCGGCGCAACGCCAGACAACTGGTTTGCAGCAGGTGGGAGACTCGCAGGCAGGCGTCCTGAAGCGTGCGCAGGTCTTGCTCGCTTTGCTGCCTGGTAGCAGGTTCCAGCTTGCCGTTGCCGTTGACCTTGTGCAGCAGTTGGTAGAGCTTGGCGTCGGCCGAATCGCGCAGCAGGCTGTACTGGGCAAAGTCCAGCGCAATACCTTGCCCCACTTTGTCTACGGTGGGTTGCAGGTCAAGGGAACTCAACAGCTCCCGCATGTCACCGCTCATCCGTTGCTCCCTGCCTGATTGCTTTGAGGCAACGCTAGCAAGAGGCCATCAAGTGCGACAACTGACAAAAATGCCAGTTGCCTTGTCGATCTGCGGGGGCATCACACCGGTGGGTTGATCGCCCGGAGGGTCATCAGCCCGGCCAGTGGCCAATCCCCTTCCAGCTCCGCCAGGCTGGCAGTGCTCATGGCCGCCGGTTGCTGCTGATGACCATGCTCCAGCGCGCCAACCAAGGTGCCTACCAGCGGCTGGTGGCTGACCAGCAGTACATGCTCCAGGCCCAGCCGTTCGATTTCGCCGATCACCTGCTGCACATCATGCTCTGGCGTCAGCCAGGGCACGGTGCGCACCGGCTCCCTGAAACCCAGCGTGTCATGCACCAGCGCGGCCGTTTGCTGGGCGCGCACGTAGGGGCTGGCGATGATCGCCTGCAACGGCTGCCCCAACAGGCGAGCAGCGCTGTGCAGCACCTGCTCGCGGCCATGGGCGGTCAGGCGGCGCTCGGCATCGGTATTGGCCCGCGGCTCTGCCTCACCGTGGCGCAGCACCCACAGCTTCACAGCTTGGGTTCCTCGTCCCGCACCGGGTGCGGGGCCGGGGCCACGGCATGCGGCGCCTCGCCTTCCGGAGCACGCGGTGCTGGCCAGTCGGCAAACGGCCAGGGCTTCTGCTCAGTGTGGAAGCTGCCATAGCGGCCGATCTGCGCCAGGTATTGGCTCAGGCTGTCGCCGAAGTTCATCAGGCTGGCGCTGGGCGCGCCATACACCAGGCGGTAGATCAGTTGCACCAGCACCAGGCCGCCGAGCAGCAATTCGGCCAGTTGCCAGACTACCAGGAACACCAGCATCCACAGGACCCGCAGGATGATCGACTCACGCTGGGCGCGTTCGGGCGTATCGTTCATGTGTTGCTCCTTGCTCGTGTCAGAGCCGCCAAGGGCTCAGTTGAAACCGCTGATGGAAATGAAATCGACATCGGTCTTGGGCTCGGCGCGCATCAGGTGCTCGATCACCTGGTTCAACGTGCGGCCTTCGAACAGGATGGCATGCAGGCCGGCCACCAGCGGCATGTACACCTGCACCTCCTGCGCCTTGGCCTTGAGCACCTTGAGGGTGTTGACGCCTTCGGCCACTTCGCCCAGGCGGTTGACCGCCTGCTCCAGGCTCAGGCCCTGACCCAGCGCATGGCCCACCTGGTAGTTGCGGCTCTTGGGCGAGGAGCAGGTGACGATCAGGTCACCCACACCGGCCAGGCCAAGGAAGGTCATGGGGTTGGCACCCTGGCTGACGGCAAAGCGGGTCATCTCGGCCAAGGCCCGGGTAATCAGCATGCTCTTGGTGTTCTCGCCCATGCCCAAGGCCACGGCCATGCCCGCGATAATGGCGTAGACGTTTTTCAGCGCCCCGCCCAGCTCGACGCCGAAGCGGTCGGCGCTGGCGTAGACACGGAAGGTACGCCCATGCAGTACGGCCTGCACTTGCTGGCAGAGCTGTTCGTCCTCACTGGCGACCACCGTGGCAGTCAGCGCATGTTCGGCGATCTCGCGGGCCAGGTTGGGGCCCGACAGCACGCCGATGCGGGCATCGGGGGCGATCTCTTCAAGGATCTGGCTCATCAGTTTGAAGCTTTGCGCCTCGATCCCCTTGGTCAGGCTGACCAGGCCCTTGCCCCGCAACAGCTCGGCGTGGGGCGCCAGCACACTGCGCAAGGCGCTGGATGGCAGGGCGACAAAAATCAACGCGCTGGCCTGCAAGGTGCCCAGCAGGTCGTTGACCGGCTCCACGCCATCATGCAGGCGGATGCCCTTGAGGTAGCGCGGGTTTTCGCGGTTGACGCGCATGGCCTCGGCCTGCGCCGGGTCGCGCATCCATTGGCGCACCTGCACACCGTTTTGCGCCAGCAGGTTCGCCACGGCGGTGCCGAAGCTGCCGCCTCCCAGAACTGCAACAGGTTGCTGTTCAGTCATATCCAATCCGTTAAAGCCAAAAGTTAAGTGGCGACCCCGTCATTATACGGCTCGCCTGCCTTGCGCCAAGGCCAGCAACGCAGATGACACTGTCATGGCCACGTTGCAACCCCTGTAGGCGCGAGCTGGCTCGCGATGCGCCGCCCGGGCGGCGCTCGATTTTCGCCCCCATAAAAGCGTCAGGACAGACACGCTGCAAAACCGCCGCAGATCACTGGAAAATACGCCAAGGTCAGTTACCATGCCTGTTCCATTCCTGATACAAGGCCCCCCCGTGTTCCCTGGCACGCCCCCGTTCCCGCGCCTGCTGATACTGACTGCCTTGCTCGGTGGCCCGGCCATGGGCGACGACCTGTTCATCGACAACAGTGACCTGCCGCAGGTTCTGACCGCCACGCGCCTGAAACAATCCCCGGCGGCAGTCCCGGGCAGCATGACCGTGCTCGACAGCGAACTGATCCGCGCCAGCGGCGCACGTGACATCCCCGAACTGCTGCGCCTGGTACCGGGCATGATGATCGGCTACGGTGCCGGCAACCAGCCGACGGTCAACTACCACGGCAGCAACGCCAGCGAAGCACGGCGCATGCAGGTGCTGATCGATGGCCGCTCGGTGTACCGTGCAGGCCTGGCCACGGTGGACTGGAGCGACATCCCCCTGGCCATGGAAGACATCGAGCGCATCGAGGTGTTCCGCGGCCCCAACACGGTCAGCTACGGCGCCAACGCGCTGATGGCGGTGGTCAACATTCTCACCCGCAACCCTGCCGACAGCCACGGCACACGGCTGAAGGTGACCCGAGGTGAGGACGGCATCAATGACTTCTATGCCAGCCACGGCTTCGGCTGGGAGGGCGGCGACATGCGCCTGTCACTGTCGGGCCAGCAGGACGACGGTTTCGACCACGACCCGTTCGGCCAGGATTACCGGGACAGCCGCCGGCTGACCCGTTTCAACCTCAGTGCCAGCCACAATCTGTCGCTGAACCAGACCCTGGAATGGCAACTGGCGGCAAAAGAAGGCAGCAACCAGCGGCCTTACACCTACCAACCTGTCTTCCCCTACGTCACCCAGCGCGGCGACAATGCCGACGTCAATGCCAAGGACTACGCAGGGTCGGTACGCTGGAACATCGATTTCAACCCCGATCACAGCCTGTATGTGCAGGGTTCTGCCCAACACTTTGACCGCCAACAGGTCTGGCGGGCCTGTGATGCCGCGTTGTCGTTCAGCCCCGAACTGACCCGGCTGTGGCAGATGAACCCCAACTACGCCGAGCTGGTGGCACGCGGTGCCAACAACCCGCCGCCCAGCAACAACCCTGCTGAACAAGCGCTGGTCGATGCCATCAAGGATCAGTGGAACAACCAGGGCGGCAGCAGTGCGGTGTGCGGCGATGTCGACCAGAGCACGCGCGAAACCCGCTATGACCTGGAAATCCAGGACACCCTCAGCCTCACCGACAGCCTGCGCCTGCTCAGTGGGGTGAACTACCGCTATGATCGTGCCGACTCGCAGACTTACTTCAACGGCAGCATCGATGACCAGACCTGGCGCCTGTTCGGCCAGCTGGAATGGCGCGCTGACGAGCACTGGATCTTGCAGGGCGGGGCCATGCTCGAAGATTCGCGTCTGTCGGGCAGTTCGCTGACGCCGCGCGTAGCGGTCAACTACCTGATCACCCCGCGCCACGGCCTGCGCGCAGTGTATTCCGAGGCGGTGCGCTCGCCCGACATGTTCGAGAACAACATCAACTGGAGCTACACGGTCAAAAACCTCAGCCGCGACGTGTTCGGCCAGCAGCACGGCGAGTATTTCGTCAAGACCCGCGGCCCGGGCGACCTCGACCAGGAGCGCATGCGCTCGCGCGAACTGGGCTACAACGGCTACTTCAGCGACATCGACCTGAGCATGGATGTGAAGCTGTTCTATGACGAGATCACCGGCATGATCAGCGAGCCCCTGAAGAACAACCAGTACATCGCCAGCAACGCCAACAAGGCCCGGTTCAGCGGCAGCGAGACGCAACTGGACTGGCGCCCCACCCTGCGTGACCGCCTGCGCCTGACCTATGCCTATGTCGATGCCTGGGCCAGCAACCCCGACGACCGCCGCCTCACCGCCCGCAACAGCGGCTCGGTCGGCTGGATGCGCGAATGGGGCGATGGCTGGTCGAGTGCGCTGTTCTACTACGGTGACGATGCGCTCAACCAGTACCGCTACGAGCGCCTGGACCTGCGCGTGGCCAAACGCTTTCGGGTGCAGGGCAGCAACCTGGAACTGGCGGCGCTGTGGCAGCAGCGCCTGGACGACGAACCGACCACAACCGTGCAGAACCGCTACGACAGCCGCCACCGCCTCAGCTTCAGCGCGGAGCTGGCGTTCTGATGGCCTTGGTGCTGCGCCTGTTGCTGCTGTGCCTGTGGCCCTTGGGGCCGTTGTCCGCCAGCGAAATTCTGCTGGTAGGCGCGCAAGATCAGCCTGGCATCCGCAGTTTCGTCGCCGCACTCGAAAGCCGTCGGCCGGGCGATCATGTGCATTTCCAGACCACAGCCGACCTGCCAAGCCCTGGCAAGCTCAAAACTGGCCAGCGCCTGATTCTGATGGACAATGCCGCCCTGGAATGGCGGCTGGGTGAAAACGCCGGCCCGCCAGCGCTGGCCATGCGCATAAGCCGGGTACAGGCTGAGCAGCGCCTGGGAAAGTCGCGCCCAGCGTTCCTCACCCTGCTGTGGAGTGACCCGCCGTTGGGCCGGCAACTGCGCCTTGCGCGCTACCTGCTGCCGCAGGCACAGCGCATTGGTGTGCTGTACGGCGAGCACAGTGGGTTCCTGCTTGAAGAGCTGCGCCATGCGGCTCGACCGTTAGGCCTGGAGATCATTGCCCAGGCCTGGCCCGACCTGCGTGACAGCCGCCCCCTGCAGCACCTGCTGGGTAACAGTGATGTATTGCTGGGCCTGGATGACCCGGACCTGTACAACTCCAAGACTGCAAAGAACCTGCTGTTGAGCAGTTATGGCCGTCAGATGGCGCTGATCGGCCCGAACGCCGGCTTTGTTCGCGCCGGCGCCTTGGCCAGCACCTACAGCGACCAGGAGGACTGGCTGGCAGTACTTGACCAGTTGCTCGACCAGCCGCCAGGGCGCTGGCCGCGCAGCCTGTACCCGGCACGCTTCGGCGTCAGCGGCAACCAGCAGGTGGCGCGCGCCCTGGGCCTGCAACCGATCGATCCGAACGCCGCCGCCAAGGCCCTGGCAGAAGGAGAGCCCACCCCATGAGCAAAGGCCTGAGCTGGGACATCCACACCCGCACGCAAATCATCAGCCTGGGCCCTGCCCTGCTGCTGACCTCGCTGCTGATCAGCTTCTTCACCTTCGTGCGGATCCAGGACCTGCGCCAGGAGCTTAACCACACCGGGCAACTGATCGCCAACCAGCTGGCCCCAGCCTCGGAGTACGGGGTGATTTCAGGCAACAACGAAGTGCTCGAAGGCCTGATGCGTGCCACCCTCAGTATCCCGCACGTGCGCTTTCTCGAGGTGCAGGACAGCCGCAACCACATCCTTGTGTACGTCGAGCAGTCCGACGAGAGCGCTAACCGCGCGCAACGTGTCGAGGTGTTCCAGGCGCCCATACGGCTGCAGCAAATCCGCCTGGACAGCGACTTCCTGCAGCAGGGCAAGGCCGCCTCACCCGCCATTGGCGATGATTATCTGGGCCGGGTGATCGTCGGCATGTCTGATGACGCCTTCAGCCAACGCCAACAGGAAATCGTGATCAAGGCCGGCATCCTGGCGCTGTTCGCCCTGCTGTTCACCTTTATATTGGCGCGTCGCCTGGCCTTGAGCCTGGCCAAGCCGATCAGCGACATGGGGCATGCGGTCAAGGCAATCCAGCAAGGCGAGTACAACACCCCCTTGCCAGTGGTCGACGACAGCGAACTGGGCCACCTGGCGCGCCACATCAACAACCTGGCCAGCGCCCTGGAGCAGGCCAGTGACGAACAGAAGCAGGCCATTGCCGAGCTGATCCAGGCCCGTGAGGAGGCCGAACAGGCCAACCGTGCCAAATCGGACTTCCTGGCGATGATGAGCCATGAGCTGCGCACCCCGATGAATGGCGTGCTGGGCATGCTGCAATTGCTGGAAACCACGCCACTGAGCAACGAACAGGCCGACTACACCGCAGTGGCCAGCGAATCCACCGGGCATTTGCTGAAAGTCATCAATGACATCCTCGACTTCTCGCGCATCGAGCGCGCCGCGCTGCAACTGGAACACATCGACTTCAACCTCGCCGAGCTGATCACCAGCAGCGTCCAGTCGTTCCAGCACAGCGCCCAGCAGCGCGGCCTGGGCCTGCACCTGCAACTGCCGCCCGGTATCGGGCAACTGCAGGTGAACGGCGACCCCACGCGCATCCGCCAGATCCTGCTGAACCTGATCGGCAACGCCCTGAAATTCACCGAACGCGGGCAAGTGCAGGTGGAGGCGCGCTGGCAGGTACTCGACCGGCAGCTGATCTGGCTGACCTGCAGCGTGCGCGACACCGGTATCGGCATTGACAGCGCCCGCCTGGAGATGATGTTCGTTGCGTTCCAGCAGGCTGACAGCTCGATTTCCCGCCGGTATGGCGGTACCGGGCTAGGGCTGTCCATCGCCCGCACCCTTGCCGAGCGCATGGGCGGCAAGCTGCGCGGTGAAAGCCGTGAAGGCCTGGGTTCCACCTTTACCTTGGAGATGCCGCTGGCCCTCGCCAGCCCTGCCCCCGTCGCGCTGACGCCGCCAGCAGCTGCGCCAACCACGGTGTCTGACAACGATCAGGTACTGCTGGTAGAGGACAATCCGGTCAACCAAAGTGTCATCGAAGCCATGCTGCGCAGTCTGGGCCTGGCGGTATGCACGGCCGAAGACGGCCTGGAGGCGGTCGACCTGGTTGGCCGGCAGCGCTTTGCCGCTGTGCTGATGGACTGCCGCCTGCCGCACCTGGATGGCTACGAAGCTACCCGGCGCATACGCCAGCTGCCCAACGGCGCCGGCCTACCGATCATCGCCTTGACCGCCAATGCCTTGCAGGGCGACCGCGAGCGTTGCATGGCCGCCGGCATGGACGACTACCTGAGCAAACCCTTGCGTCGCACCGAACTGCAGCGGGTGCTGCAACGCTGGTTGCCCGGTCAGACAACCGCGACTGGCGATAAATGCTAAAGTGCGGCAGTCTTAAACACTGGACAGGACCTTCATCGGACCTGAAAATAGACGTTTCAGTGCACACCTGTACTTCTTTCGGCAGGTGCGCTGTGACTTTCACCACAACGCAATAGTCTACCTGTAGGCTGCCGTCTCGAAGCCGTTGGTTTTCGGGCCGGCCGGGAAGATTCATCCCCTGCCACAGGGGGTTATTGAGGAGCTCGCATGACCAAACAACACGCCTTTACTCGGGAAGACCTGCTGCGCTGCAGTCGCGGTGAGCTGTTCGGCCCAGGTAATGCGCAACTGCCCGCGCCGAACATGCTGATGGTCGATCGCATCACCCATATCAGCGAAGAAGGCGGCAAGTACGGCAAAGGTGAATTGGTCGCCGAGCTGGATATCACCCCGGACCTGTGGTTCTTCGCCTGCCACTTCGAAGGCGATCCGGTCATGCCGGGCTGCCTGGGCCTCGACGCCATGTGGCAGCTGGTTGGCTTCTTCCTCGGTTGGCAAGGCCTGCCGGGCCGCGGCCGCGCCCTGGGCTCGGGCGAGGTGAAGTTCTTCGGTCAGGTACTGCCCGAAGCCAAGAAAGTCACCTACAACATTCAGATCAAGCGTGTCCTGAAGGGCAAGCTGAACATGGCCATCGCCGATGGCTCGGTCAGCGTCGACGGCCGTGAGATCTACACTGCCGAAGGCCTGCGGGTCGGCGTGTTCACTTCCACTGACAATTTCTAAGGGTTATTCGCATGCGCCGCGTCGTTATCACTGGTCTGGGCATCGTATCGTGCCTGGGCAATGACAAAGCTACCGTCACCGAAAACCTGCGCAACAGCCGTCCGGGTATCCGTTTCAACCCGGATTACAAGGAAATGGGGCTGCGTAGCCAGGTTTCCGGGTCGATCGACCTCAACCTCGAAGAACTGATCGACCGCAAGGTCTACCGCTTCGTCGGCCATGCCGCTGCCTACGCCTACCTGGCAATGCAGGACGCGATCAAGGACGCCGGCCTGACCGAAGAGCAGGTTTCCAGCCCGCGTACTGGCCTGGTGGCTGGCTCCGGCGGCGCCTCGACCCTGAACCAGATGGAAGCGCTGGACACCCTGCGCGAGAAAGGCGTCAAGCGCGTCGGCCCATACCGCGTTACCCGCACCATGGGCAGCACCGTTTCGGCATGCCTGGCCACCCCGTTCAAGATCAAGGGCATCAACTACTCGATCTCGTCGGCTTGCGCCACCTCGGCACACTGCATCGGTACCGCCCTGGAGCAGATCCAGTGGGGCAAGCAGGACATCGTCTTCGCCGGTGGCGGTGAAGAAGAGCACTGGAGCCAGTCGTTCCTGTTCGATGCCATGGGCGCCCTGTCGACCAAGCGCAACGAAACCCCGGAACTGGCCTCTCGCGCCTACGACGCTGACCGTGATGGCTTCGTCATCGCTGGCGGTGGCGGCATGGTGGTGGTCGAGGAGCTGGAACACGCCCTGGCCCGTGGCGCCAAGATCTACGCTGAAATCGTTGGCTACGGCGCCACTTCCGACGGCTACGACATGGTTGCCCCGAGTGGCGAAGGTGCCATCCGCTGCATGCAGCAGGCATTGTCCACCGTCGACACCCCGATCGACTACCTGAACACCCACGGCACCTCGACCCCGGTCGGTGACGTTGCCGAGATCAAGGGCGTTCGCGCAGTATTCGGCGACAAGGCACCGAAGATCAGCTCGACCAAGAGCCTGTCGGGTCACTCGCTGGGCGCTGCTGGCGTGCACGAGGCGATCTACTGCCTGCTGATGATGGAAAACAACTTCATCGCCGGCTCTGCCAACATCGACGAGCTGGACCCGGAGGTCGCTGACCTGCCGATCCTGCGCAAAACCGAAGAAAACGCCAAGATCGACACGGTCATGAGCAACAGCTTCGGCTTCGGCGGCACCAACGCCACCCTGGTGCTCAAGCGCTGGGAAGGCAAGTAAGACGCTGATGCGGTAATCGAAAACGCCCCGACTGGTTCGGGGCGTTTTCATGTGTAGCCCGTACGGGCAACCCCTATTTTTGCCTGGGCAGCACAGCCAGAAAGTTATCGCGGGCTACTTTGTTCGCTACATGCTCAGGCAAAGCATCCAGAAACGGCCTGAACCCGTGCATCTGCTCCCCCAGGCTGCCAAACCGCCCCACCACATCCGACCCCTGCATGAACCGCTCCGGGAACCGCTCGACCAACGCCAGCCATTCCTTGCGCGGCACACCCTTGTCGTCCAGCAGGTAAGGCTGCAACACACTCCACGACAGGTCGACATAGAGGTTCGGGTAATCCTCCAGCAACCGCGTCAGCACCGGCAGTAAAAAGTCCATCTGTGTCTGGTGCCGGTGGATCTCCATGCTGCTGCCAGCGTGCGCCCAGATAAAGCGCGTATGCGGGTGATTGCGCAGCGGCTCTTCGATTTCCGCCAGGTACAGTGGATTGCGCTCGCGCTTGGAGGTGATGTTGGAATGCAGGAGCACCGGCAGGTCACGCTCCGCCGCCAGGTGGTAGATACGCGTCATGGCTTCGTTGTTGGCCCGTGGCGTGTCCCCACTGGTCAGCGCCGTGAGGTCATCGTGGCGGGTGAAGACCTCGCCAATGCCCTGCCACAGCCCTGGGTACAGATCGAGCATGCGCTCAATATGGCTGACGGCATTCTTGTCCACCGGGTTGAAACCGGTCAGGAACGGATGAAAGCGCTTGCGCTGCTCGACCGGCAACTGCTGCAGGGCTGCGGCCACGTAAGTGTCGGTGGCGCTGTACCAGTAGGCATCGGCGTCGTCACCCGCGTAATAGCGCGGGCGCTTGGGCTCGTCTTCATGCCATTTCTTGGCCACCGGGATGCCGGAAATCATCGACTGCTCGACGCCCGCAGCATCCATCGCCTTAAGCAACGCCGGCATGCCTTCGCTTTCCTGGAAGAAGTCGACGTAGTGCAGGTGAGCATCGCTGTAGCGGTAGTCGCGCGCCAGTGCCGCGTGGCACAAACTGCCAGACAACAACACGCAGGCCAGCGCTCGGGCAATCATGGGCAGCTTCCTTCTCCGGTGATGAAAACAGTAGACCCGCCGGCGATCCAGACGGTTCAGCCACAGCGGGCAAACCGCTATGCTTGAGGCATTTCCACCGCGCCTGGAGCCCACCGCATGAGCAGCCCCCTGATCATCCGCCCACGTGCCGAATCGGTCGAGGGCCAGCCGATCCTGCGCCCGCTGCCGGCAGCCCAGTGCCGTAGCGTCGGCCCATTCGTGTTTTTCGACCACATGCTCGAAACCGACTATGCCCCAGGGCATGGCATGGACATCCGCCAGCACCCGCACATCGGCCTGTCGACCCTGACCTACCTGTTCGAGGGAGCGATCCTGCACAAGGACAGCCTCGGCTCGGAGCAGCGGGTACTCCCCGGCGATGTCAGCTGGATGACGGCTGGCAGCGGCGTGGCCCATGTCGAGCGCACACCCGCAGATGCCCTGGCCCATGGCTCGTGCCTGCACGGCTTGCAAGTGTGGCTAGCCTCGCCACAGGAGCACGAGCAAGGCCCGGCGAGCTACAGCCACTACCCGGCGGCGAGCCTGCCGGTGAGTGACAACCTGGGGGTGCGCATTTGCATGATTGCCGGCACCGGGTTCTGCCTGGCGTCACCGGTGCCGGTGCTCTCCCCCACTCTTTATGCGCATGTACAGATGCAACCAGCGACGACGCTGCTGATACCGAGTGAGCACGTCCAGCGGGCGCTTTACCTGCTGGATGGCGAGCTGTTGCTGAACGATGAGGATGTGGAGCCTTGCAGCCTGGTGGTGCTGCCAGAGGGCGAGGACATGACCCTGTATGCAGAGGGGGAGTGCCAGCTGGTGCTGATTGGCGGGGCACCACTGGATGGGCCGCGGCGGATGAACTGGAATTTCGTGGCCAGTGACCCGGAACTGATCGAACAAGCCAGGGCGCGGTGGGCTGCGGGGGATTGGCCGGTGGTGCCGGGGGAAACCTCAAGGATCGAGTTGCCCCGGTAAATCTGGGGCTGCTCTGCAGCCCATCGCCGGCAAGCCAGCTCCCACAAAGAGCGGCGTACGCTGTACTGTGGGAGCTGGCTTGCCGGCGATGGGGCGCGCAGCGCCCCCTGCTATATCAGCGCTGGAACACTTCAGTCAGCAGGTTGTGCATCGAGCGGAACGCCCGCTCGGAAGTGCGGCGGTCATACTGCATCTTGCCTGGTACGTTGGCATTCGGGTCGGTAAACGAGTGCACCGCCCCGCCATAGCTCAGCAACTGCCAGTCGACCTTGGCCGCGTTCATCTCGTCCTCGAATGCTGGCAACTGCTCTTTCGGCACCAACGGGTCGGAGGCGCCATGCAACACCAGCACCGATCCCTTGATGTGCTTGGCATCTTCAGGGTTCGGCGTGTCCAGCGTGCCGTGGAACGACACCGCCGCACGCAGGTCGGCGCCAGAACGGGCCAGTTCCAGGGCACAGCAGCCACCGAAGCAGAAGCCGAACGTGGCAACTTTGCCAGGCTCCAGCAGCGCCTTCGACTGCCCCAGCAGTTGCGCCAGGGCTTCTTGCATACGCTTGCGCAGCTCGCCACGGTCGTTCTTCAACGGCATCATCGCCGCACCGGCCTCGTCGGCATTGGACGGGCGTACAGATTGGCCGTACAGGTCGGCAATCAGCACCACATAACCCTTCTCGGCCACTTCCTTGGCGATGCGTTCGGCACCTTCGCCAATACCCATCCAGTTCGGCGCCATCACCAGGCCTGGGCGGCCCAGCGCACCTGGCTCAAAGACCAGCCGGCTTTCGTAAGCCTTGCCGGACAGGTGATAAACCAGCGATTCGACGATTACCTTGCTCATCAAGCACTCCTTAGGCACTTTCTATAAAAAGCGCGCCATGAAAAAAGCCCGCCGAAGCGGGCTTTCCTTTGCATCAACTCAAGCAGACAGCTCGACCAACAGCTTGTTCAGGCGACGAACGTAAGCCGCCGGGTCCTTCAAGCTGTCACCGGCCGCCAAGGCCGCCTGATCGAACAGAATATGCGAAAGCTCGGCGAAGCGGTCTTCGCTCTGTTCGTTGTCCAGCTTCTCGATCAGCGGGTGGCTCGGGTTGAACTCGAAGATCGGCTTGGACTCCGGTACCTTCTGCCCACTGGCCTCCAGAATCTGGCGCATTTGCAAGCCCAGGTCCTGCTCGCCAATCGCCAGGATCGCCGGCGAGTCGGTCAGGCGGTGCGACACGCGCACTTCGGCAACACTGTCACCCAGCGCGCCTTTCAGGCGCTCGACCAGGCCTTCCTTGTCCTTGGCGACTGCTTCCTGGGCCTTCTTGTCCTCTTCCGAATCCAGGTTGCCCAGGTCCAGGTCGCCACGGGCGACGTCGACGAAAGCCTTGCCGTCGAACTCGTTGAGGTAGCTCATCAGCCACTCATCGATACGGTCGGTCAGCAGCAGCACTTCGATGCCTTTCTTGCGGAAGACTTCCAGGTGCGGGCTGTTCTTGACCTGCGCGTACGACTCGCCGGTGAGGTAGTAGATCTTGTCCTGGCCCTCTTTGGCACGGGCCAGGTAGTCGGCCAGGGCAACGCTCTGCTCGCCGCTGTCGTCGTGGGTGGAAGCAAAGCGCAACAGGCCGGCGATCTTCTCCTTGTTGGCGAAATCTTCGGCCGGGCCTTCCTTCAGCACCTGGCCGAAGTTCTTCCAGAAGCCCTTGTACTGCTCGGGTTCGTTTTTCGCGAGCTTCTCCAGCATGTCCAGCACGCGCTTGGTCAGCGCGGTCTTCATCGACTCGATGATCGGGTCTTTCTGCAGGATTTCCCGAGACACGTTCAGCGACAGGTCGTTGGAGTCGACCACACCTTTGATGAAGCGCAGGTACAGCGGCAAGAACGATTCGGCCTGCTCCATGATGAACACGCGCTGCACGTACAGCTTCAAGCCGCGCGACGCTTCGCGCTGATACAGGTCGAACGGTGCGCGGGCCGGCACATACAGCAGCGAGTTGTACTCGAGCTTGCCTTCGACCTTGTTGTGGCTCCAGGTCAGCGGGTTTTCAAAGTCATGGCCAATGTGCTTGTAGAACTCCTGGTATTCCTCGTCCTTGATCTCGGTACGCGGACGGGTCCACAGGGCACTGGCGCGGTTGACGGTTTCCCACTCTTCGGCCGGCTGCTCTTCACCTTCGGCGGCAGCCTGCTCCTTCGGCAGCTGGATAGGCAGGGCGATGTGGTCGGAGTATTTCTTGACCACATTGCGCAGGCGCCAGCCATCGGCGAACTCTTTCTCTTCCTGCTTCAGGTGCAGGACAATGCGGGTACCGCGCTGTGGCTTGTCGATGGTGGCGACCTCGAACTCGCCCTCGCCTTTCGACGACCAGTGCACGCCCTCGGCAGCAGGCTGACCAGCGCGACGGCTGTAAACGTCGACCTTGTCGGCCACGATGAACGCGGAGTAGAAGCCCACGCCGAACTGACCGATCAGGTGCGAGTCCTTCTTCTGGTCACCGGTGAGGTTCTTCATGAAGTCGGCGGTGCCAGACTTGGCGATGGTGCCCAGGTGGGCGATGACGTCTTCGCGGCTCATGCCGATGCCGTTGTCCTCGAGGGTAACGGTACCGGCGTCCTTGTCGAAGCTCAGGCGAATTTTCAGTTCATCGCCACCCTCAAGCAACTCTGGCTTGGCCAGGGCTTCGAAGCGCAGTTTGTCCACGGCATCGGAAGCGTTGGAAATCAGTTCCCGCAGGAAGATTTCCTTGTTCGAGTACAGCGAATGAATCATGAGGTGCAGCAGTTGCTTTACCTCGGTCTGGAAGCCCAACGTTTCCTTTTGTGTTTCCACAGTCATGGTCTTCGAAACTCCGATCTGATGGCAGTGGCGCCTGGCAAGCGATTTGGCCTGCGTTAATGGCGGATGTCATTCAGATGGGGGCTGAGCGGATGATTTCAAGGGCTTTTCCGGCTCGATCTTGAAATGCGCACGGGCGGTGGCAATGGGTGCCTGCCTGTCGCCTTGCCAGGCGGTAATGGCGACGTTGGTCACCCGGCGGCCCTGGCGCCACAGCTGGCACTGGGCATAGGTATCGCGAAAATGCCCGGCGCGCAGGTAGTCGATGGAAAAATCGATGATCTTCGGAATACTCGCGCTTTCGCTGTAGATCAGCAGGTACAGCGCGGCGGACAACTCCATGAACCCCGCTATCACGCCACCATGGATAGCGGGCAGCAACGGGTTGCCGATGTTGTCCGCACTCGCCGGCAGGCGGAACAGAAGGTCATCACCCTGGCGCTCGCATTCGATGCCGATAAGCCCTGCGTAGGGAATCAGCGCCAGCAATGGCCGGTAATCACCGACCGCGTGGGCAGCGTTGAGTTGCTGGCGAACCGCATGCGGAATCATGCGCCGCCCTCCTTCAGGCCATTGCCGAAACGGATACCGCCCTTGATCTCCTGCCCCAGGCGCATGAACGTCCCCACCACCTGGCAGATGGGCTGGTCGGGGTTGTCCTGATAGGCTGTGCCACGGGTGAAGATCACGTCGCGGGTAACCCGGTAGCATTGGGCGTGACCGTAGATGTCCTTGCCAGCTTCGGCCGGGTGCATGTAGTCGATGCGCAGGTCCAGCGTGGGGCACACTTCGAAGCGGGGCAGCACGCACAGCGTGGCCATGCCACAAGTGGTGTCCATCAGCGTAGTCAGCGCACCGCCATGCACGGCGCCGGTCTGGGGGTTGCCGACGATGGCTGCTGACCAGGGCAGGACCAAGGTCATGCCATCGCCATCAGCCTGCGCCACACGCATCTGCAACAGCTGGCAATGTTTTAACGCCGAGAGAAACCGCTCGGCCATTGCCATCAAGGTTGAATCGCTCATAGGCTGTTCCCGCCCGCCGCCACGCGGCGGCATGAGTTCGTTAAAAAGTCCATGTAGAACACGGCGTTATATATCTGTAATCTGCGTGGAACTTATTCCGCATAGTTGCACTCGAAGGAACAAGTCACTTATTCCACCAAGGAGAAACACACCCATGCGTAAACCTTTTGCTTTTGCTCTGATGCTGGCTGCTGCCATGGGCCTGGCCGCTTGCGATAAAGCGAGCGAAGACAAAGCCCAAGACGCACAGGAACACGCCGAGCAAGCCCAGGAAAAAATGGGCGAAGCTCAGGATAAAATGAACGACGCTGCTAAGGAAAACGCCGAAGCCGCCAAAGATCAGGCCGAAGCCGAGCAGAAGGCTGCCGAAGAAGCCGCACCGGCTACTCCGGCTCCGCAAGCCGCGCCAGCTACTCCGGCTGAACCTGCCAAACAGTAATTGTTTAAAACAAAAAAACCCGACATTGTCGGGTTTTTTTGTGCCTGAAAGTTTTCGATTAAACGTTTCAGTTTCCGACCACGGGGCTTTCCTTGACAGGCTCTGCCGGTACACTTTCGGTGGGTGTGAACACCATCACATCCAGCACATCCGAGTGGAACTCACGACGGTACAGAATAAACACGACACCCACACTCATCGCCATGAACAACCACGGGCTGATAAACCAGCTCAACATGGCCATGCCGAAGTAATAGGAACGCAAGCCCAGGTTGAACTGGTTGGCGGCAAGCGACAATACCCGTGCCGCCCGCGACGCGAACGCCTTGCGCTCCAGCTCATTGACCAGCCGTTCCCCGATCATGGGCGCCGAACCCACCAGCACCGCGGCAAAGTTGTACTGGCGCATGCACCAGCTGAACGTGAAAAAAGCGTAGACGAAGACCGTGGCCAGGCACAGCAGCTTGATCTCCGACATGCCCTGGGAGGTCTGTTGCACCAGCGGCAGGTCTGCCAGCAGCGAGAGCGCACGGTCGGAGGCACCGAGCACGGTAAGAATGCCAGCAAGGATGATCAGGGTGCTGGAGGCAAAGAACGACGCGTTGCGTTCAAGGTTGCCGATCACGCTGGCATCAGCAATGCGGTTGTCACGCAGCAGCATGCGGCGCATCCAGTCTTCACGGTAAAGGTGCAACACGCTGGCCAGGCACGCAGTGTCGCGGCCCTTCCAGATGGCATAGCGGGTATAACCACCCCAGCACAGGGCAAACCATGCGATGGCCAGCAGGTTATTGAAGTTGCTTTGGATGAAGTTCATGCAGGGTTCCCGAAAGCGCCAGAGGCCTAGAGGATAGGGACCAGGTTTCGACGCTGGCAAGCGGCAAAAGACACAGCTGTGCAGAGAAATAGGCGTGGTTCCCACAAAGAGCGCACCGGGCAAAGGGACCGCACAAAAAAGCCCCGCATCCTTCCGGATACGGGGCTTTCGAGTCTAGACCTCTGGCGAGCACCCTTCGGCTTGTGGCCGGTGCCGCCCTCAGGCTTCAACCATCAGGCCAACGCCTCGCGTGGCTTGCCGAGCATGCGGTCGCAGGCCACGGCGCCAACCAGGGTCACCACCGAAGGCACCAGCCAGGCAAGGCCTTGGTCGCTCAACGGTAAGTGCGCCATGAAGTCCGGCAGCACGTGGGCGATGCTGCTGCCCTTGATTGCATCGACCATGCCGAACAGCAACGAAACCAGCATCACCGGTGCGAGGATGCGGGTCGGCGAGTTCCACAAGTCTTTCACGAAGCTCAGGCCGACCACCACGATGCAGGGTGGGTAGATGGCGGTGAGCACCGGGATCGAGAACATGATCAGCTTGGTCAGGCCCAGGTTGGAGATCAGCAGCGAGAAGCCCGCAAGGATCACCACCAGCGCACGGTAAGACAGCGGCAGAACCTGGCTGAAGTACTCGGCACAGGCGCAGGTCAGGCCAACTGCCGTCACCAGGCAAGCCAGCGCGATGAGTACAGCGAGGAAGCCGCTGCCCAGCGAACCAAAGGTGTGCTGCACGTAGGCATGCAGTACCGCCGCACCGTTGGTGGCGTCAGCCGCGATGTCGTGGCTGCCGGCACCCAGACGGAACAGGCTGATGTACACCAGGGCCAGGCCGACACCCGCGATCAGGCCGGCGATGATGGCATAGCGGGTGATCAGCTTCGGCGACTCGACGCCGCGCGAGCGGATGGCGTTGACGATGACAATACCGAACACCAGGGCACCCAGGGTATCCATGGTCAGGTAGCCATCGGAGAAGCCCTTGGAGAACGCGGCAGCGGCATAGGCCGGCTGTGCCTCACCAATGGTGCCCGCTGGCAGCGCGAAGGCAGCAATCCCCAGCACGGCCAGGGCGATGATCTTCAGCGGTGCCAGGAAGCGGCCGACGGTGTCGAGCAGCTTGCCCGGGTACATGGACACGGCCAGCACCACGACGAAGTACACGAGGCTGTAGATGAACAGTGCCAGCGGGCTTTCACCGGTCAGCGGTGCAACGCCCACTTCGAACGACACGGTCGCCGTACGCGGGGTGGCGAACAGCGGGCCGACCGACAGGTAACACACCGCCGCCAGCAGGCCGCCGAAGAACTTGCCGATCGGGCTGCTAAGTGCATCCATGCCGCCACCGACCTTGGCCAGAGCGACCACGGTAATGACCGGCAGGCCCACGGCGGTCACCAGGAAGCCCAGTGCTGCCATCCATACGTGCGGGCCAGACTGCAGACCGACGATAGGCGGGAAGATGATATTGCCCGCGCCAACGAAAAGCGCAAACGTCATAAAGCCAAGCGCCAGGATATCCTGGCCTTTGAGAACTTTCATTTAAGGTAGTACCACACTGCTGAAATCGGGATTCGAGAGGGGATTTCCCTTTGGATGAGGGGAAATGCTGCCCGGCTTGATAGGCCAGACCCGTTTAGCGTGTCGTTCCCTTTTGGGGTACGGGCACAGAGTGAACGCGTAATGTAACTGTTTTGTCAGTCAAACGCACTGGCACAGTGCTGCTTGTCCGATGTGCGTACATGTTTGTCGTCTGTGCGACCGAGGACAGTAGGAATTATCCTCGGATTGAAACATTGGTCTGTGTGAAAAATCCTATCAAACCCATCGAAAAATCTTTTTAGCCTGCGAAGCGCCCCAAACGGGAACCCAGGCGCATTAACGACAAAGGCCACCCGAAGGTGGCCTCTGTGCGCGTGGGGGGTGTAGCAGTATTACTTCTTGGCTTCCCAGCCAGTCAGCTCGGCCAGGGCCTTGCCGATGTCAGCCAGCGAACGCACGGTCTTCACACCAGCGTCCTGCAGGGCGGCGAACTTCTCGTCCGCAGTGCCCTTGCCGCCGGAGATAATGGCGCCAGCGTGGCCCATGCGCTTGCCCGCAGGTGCAGTAACACCGGCGATGTAGGAAACGACTGGCTTGGTCACGTGGGCCTTGATGTAGGCCGCAGCTTCTTCTTCAGCCGAACCGCCGATCTCACCGATCATGACGATCGCTTCGGTCTTCGGGTCTTCCTGGAACAGCTTCAGGATGTCGATGAAGTTGGAACCCGGGATCGGGTCACCGCCGATGCCGACGCAGGTCGACTGGCCGAAGCCGGCGTCGGTGGTCTGCTTCACAGCTTCGTAGGTCAGGGTGCCGGAACGCGAAACGATACCGACCTTGCCTGGCAGGTGAATGTGGCCTGGCATGATGCCGATCTTGCACTCGCCCGGGGTGATGACACCTGGGCAGTTAGGACCGATCAGGGTCACGCCCAGCTCGTCGCACTTGACCTTGGCATCGAGCATGTCCAGGGTAGGAATGCCTTCGGTGATGCAGACGATCAGCTTGATGCCGCCGAAGGCCGCTTCCAGGATCGAGTCTTTGCAGAACGGAGCCGGTACGTAGATGACCGAAGCGTCAGCGCCGGTAGCTTCCACGGCTTCCTTGACGGTGTTGAACACCGGCAGGCCCAGGTGGGTGGTGCCACCCTTGCCTGGGGTTACGCCGCCGACCATCTTGGTGCCGTAGGCGATGGCTTGTTCGGAGTGGAAAGTACCCTGCGAGCCGGTGAAGCCCTGGCAGATGACTTTGGTGTCTTTATTGATCAGGACGCTCATTACTTGCCCTCCGCAGCTTTGACAACTTGTTGAGCAGCGTCGGTCAGGCTGGTTGCCGCAATGATGTTCAAACCGCTTTCTGCCAGTACTTTAGCGCCCAGTTCGGCGTTGTTGCCTTCGAGGCGAACTACAACCGGAACTTTAACGCCGACTTCTTTCACCGCGCCGATGATGCCTTCGGCAATCATGTCGCAGCGAACGATGCCGCCGAAGATGTTGACCAGAACGGCCGCGACATTGCTGTCGGACAGAATGATCTTGAAGGCTTCGGTAACGCGCTCTTTGGTAGCACCGCCGCCAACGTCGAGGAAGTTGGCTGGCTTGCCGCCATGCAGGTTGACGATGTCCATGGTACCCATGGCCAGGCCGGCACCGTTGACCATGCAGCCGATGTTGCCTTCCAGGGCCACGTAGTTCAGCTCGAAGCTGGCAGCGTGGGCTTCACGAGGATCGTCCTGCGACGGGTCGTGGAAGGTTTTCAGCTTAGGCTGACGGTACATGGCGTTCGCGTCGATGTTGATCTTCGCGTCCAGGCAGTGCAGGTCGCCGTCGGCCTTGATGACCAGCGGGTTGACTTCCAGCAGGGCCAGGTCGTGTTCTTTGAACAGCTTGGCCAGGCCTACGAAAATCTTGGCGAACTGTGCAACTTGCTTGCCTTCCAGACCCAGCTGGAATGCCAGTTCACGACCCTGGAACGGCTGAGCGCCGACCAGTGGATCGATAGTAGCCTTGATGATCTTCTCAGGAGTTTCGTGAGCGACTTTCTCGATGTCCACGCCACCTTCGGTGGAGGCCATGAACACGATACGGCGGCTCGAGCGATCGACTACAGCGCCCAGGTACAGCTCTTTGGCGATGTCAGTGCAGGATTCGACCAGGATCTTGGTCACTGGCTGACCGTTGGCGTCGGTCTGGTAGGTTACCAGGCGCTTGCCCAACCATTGCGCAGCGAACGCCTTGGCGTCTTCTTTGCTGCGAACCAGCTTGACGCCGCCCGCTTTACCGCGACCACCTGCGTGAACCTGGGCTTTTACAACCCACTCGGAACCGCCGATCTTGTCGCAAGCTTCTGCTGCAGCTTCAGGGGTATCGACTGCGAAACCCTTGGAAACTGGCAGGCCGTATTCAGCGAACAGCTGCTTACCCTGATACTCGTGAAGATTCATGCTTTTTACCGTCTTCGTTAGGTACTGCGCTTCGGCGCTGCGCCATTACTGGCGCCGCACCACCTGTGACCGTTGACCCCGGGTTTTCCCGTGTGATCCGGTCCGGCGGACGTTCCGCGGTGAGTCATGCACGCAAGACTCACGACGGGCTGCCCGCCGTGGTTTCTTATAATTAACGCTTCTTACGGTTGGCCACGTGAATGGCGCCGCCATTCACCGCCAGCGCTGCTTCATGCAACGCTTCGGACAGGGTTGGATGGCTGAAGACCATCATGCCCAGATCCTCGGCACTGGTGCCGAATTCCATTGCGATTGCACCCTGCTGCACCAGTTCGGCAGCCGACGGGCCAATCACGTGTACACCCAGCACGCGGTCGGTCTTGGCATCGGCGATGACCTTGACGAAACCACCGGTATCGTTGGCGGCCATCGCACGGCCGCTGGCCGCGAACGGGAAGGTGCCTACGTTAACCTCAACACCCTCGGCCTTCAAGGACTGTTCGGTCTTGCCGACCCATGCAATTTCCGGGTGGGTGTAGATAACCGACGGGATCAGGTCGTAGTTCATCTGGGCCTTGTGGCCCTTGATGCGCTCGACGACCATGATGCCCTCTTCCGAAGCCTTGTGGGCCAGCATCATGCCGCGCACCACGTCACCGATGGCGAACACGCCCGGCACGCTGGTGGCGCAATGATCGTCGACGAAGATGTAGCCGCGCTCGTCGATGGTCACGCCGCTGTCGGAAGCCAGCAGGTCGGTGGTTACAGGGCGACGGCCGACCGCAACGATCAGCTTGTCGAAGGTGATCTTCTGCTCGCCTTCGGCGTTGGTGTAGGTCACTTCAACTTCGTTGCCATTGACTTTCGAGCCGGTGACGCGAGCGCCCAGCTTGATGTCCAGGCCTTGCTTGGTCAGGGTCTTCTGGGCTTCTTTCGACACGGCAGTGTCGGCAGCCATCAGGAAGGTGTCCAGGGCTTCCAGCACGGTGACTTCAGCACCCAGGCGAGCCCATACCGAGCCCAGCTCCAGGCCGATCACGCCGGCACCGATAACGCCCAGGCGCTTCGGTACGGTCTGGAATTCCAGGGCGCCGGTGGAGTCGACGATGACGTTCTGGTCAACCGGAGCCGGCGGAATGTCGATCGGGCGCGAGCCGGAAGCCAGGATGACGTTCTCGGCTTCGATGACTTCGGTGGTGCCGTCAGCCTTGGTGACTTCGACTTTCTTGCCAGCCAGCAGCTTGCCGTGGCCCTGGATCGAAGTAACGCCGTTGGCCTTGAACAGGGTGGCAACGCCACCGGTCAGGTTCTTGACGATGCCAGCCTTGCGGCCAACCATCGCGGCGACGTCCATCTTCACTTCGCCAGTGGAGATACCGTGGACGTTGAAGCTCTCTTTGGCTTCCTTGTACTTCCAGGAGCTGTCCAGCAGCGCCTTGGACGGAATGCAACCTACGTTCAGGCAGGTGCCGCCCAGGGCCAGTTTGCCCTCGGCGTCGGTGTATTTCTCGATACAGGCAGTCTTCAGACCAAGTTGGGCAGCCTTGATGGCAGCTACATAGCCGCCAGGACCTGCACCAATCACCACTACGTCGAATTTCTGGGTCATAAAAGATTCCTTTTTAGCTTCAAGCGGCAAGCCGCAAGCCGCAAGACCAGCAGGCTTCGGCTTGAAGCTTGCGGCTTGCAGCTTACAGCTGCGCGATTAGATGTCCAGCAGCAGGCGGGACGGATCTTCCAGCAGGTTCTTGATAGTGACCAGGAAGGTTACCGCTTCCTTGCCGTCGATCAGGCGGTGATCGTACGACAGCGCCAGGTACATCATCGGGCGAATCACGACCTGGCCATTGATGGCCATCGGGCGCTGGATAATGTTGTGCATGCCCAGGATGGCGGCCTGCGGCGGGTTGACGATCGGGGTCGACATCATCGAACCGAAGGTACCACCGTTGGTGATGGTGAAGGTGCCACCGGTCATCTCTTCGATGGACAGTTTGCCGTCACGGGCCTTCTTGCCGAAGGTGGCGATGCCGTTCTCGATTTCAGCCAGGCTCATCGACTCGGCGTTACGCAGCACCGGTACCACCAGGCCACGGTCGCTGGACACGGCAACCCCGACGTCGGCGAAGCCGTGGTAGACGATGTCGTTGCCGTCGATCGAGGCGTTGACAGCCGGGAAGCGTTTCAGCGCTTCGGTAGCTGCCTTGACGAAGAACGACATGAAGCCCAGGCGCACGCCGTTGTGGGTCTTCTCGAACAGGTCCTTGTACTTCGAACGCAGGGCCATGACTTCGGTCATGTCCACTTCGTTGAAGGTGGTCAGCATCGCCATGTTGGACTGGGCTTCGACCAGACGCTCGGCGATCTTGGCACGCAGACGGGTCATCGGCACGCGCTTCTCGGTGCGGTCGCCAGCAGCGACGACAACCGGGGCAGCAGCGGCAGCAGCAGGCTTGGCAGCCGGGGCAGCGGCAGGGGCCGACTTCTTGTTGGCAACAGCAGCAACCACGTCTTCCTTGGTGATACGACCGCCTTTACCGGTACCGGCAACAGAGGCCAGGTCGATGCCGTTTTCTTCAGCCAGCTTACGCGCGGCCGGTGCAGCAACCGGGTCATCCTCGCCAGCGTCAGCGGCAGCAGCCGGAGCTGCAGCAGGCGCGGCTGCTGCGGCAGGAGCAGCGGCAGCACCGCCTTCAACGATCGAACCCAGCAATTCGTCGGACAGGACAGTGTCGCCCTCACCCTTGACGATGTCGCCCAGCACGCCATCGGCAGTCGCCAGTACTTCCAGGACAACCTTGTCGGTCTCGATGTCGACGATCAGCTCGTCACGCTTGACGGCTTCGCCCGGCTTCTTGTGCCAGGTGGCAACGGTGCCATCGGCAACCGATTCCGGGAAGGTTGGGGCTTTGATCTCGATAGCCATTATCTGTGTTTCCTTAAATTCGGTTTCAGGTGCGCGAAGGCGTTAGACAGTGAAGGCGTCTTGCAGCAGTTTTTCCTGCTGTTCGGCGTGCTTCGAAGCGTAACCACAGGCGGGTGCGGCAGAAGCGTCGCGACCGGCATATTCCAGGGTCAGAGCCTTGTTGTGGCGGCCCAGGATACGGCGCATGTGGTGCTGACTGCTGTACCAGGCGCCCTGGTTCATCGGCTCTTCCTGGCACCATACGGCGTGCTTGAGGTTGCTGTATTGGGCCAGGATTTCGACCAGGTCGTCCTCCGGGAACGGGTACAGCTGCTCGAGACGCAGGATGGCGATGTCTTCGCGGCCTTCGGCACGGCGTTTTTCCAGCAGGTCGTAGTAGACCTTGCCGCTGCACAGCACCAGGCGCTCGACCTTGGCCGGATCGATTGCGTCGATTTCCGGGATCACGGTCTGGAACGAGCCTTCTGCCAGGTCTTCCAGCGTCGAAACGGCCAGTTTGTGGCGCAGCAGCGACTTCGGCGTCAGGACCACCAGCGGCTTGCGCAGCGGGCGGATGACCTGGCGACGCAGCAGGTGGTAGATCTGTGCCGGGGTAGTGGGTACGCAGACCTGGATGTTGTGCTCGGCGCACAGTTGCAGGTAACGCTCCAGACGCGCGGAGGAGTGCTCCGGGCCCTGCCCTTCGTAACCGTGTGGCAGCAGCATGGTCAGACCGCACAGGCGGCCCCACTTGTGCTCACCGCTGGTGATGAACTGGTCGATCACCACTTGCGCACCGTTGGCGAAGTCGCCGAACTGGGCTTCCCAGATCACCAGCGCGTTTGGCGTGGTGGTGGAGTAGCCGTATTCGAAGGCCAGTACCGCTTCCTCGGACAGGAACGAATCGTACAGGTCGAAACGTGGCTGGCCCGGGAACAGGTTCTGCAGCGGAATGTAGGTGCTGGCGTCCTTCTGGTTGTGCAGCACCGCGTGACGGTGCGAGAAGGTGCCACGGCCGATGTCCTGGCCGGTCATGCGGATCGGGTGACCTTCGAACTGCAGGGTGGCGTAGGCCATGGTCTCTGCATAACCCCAGTTGATCGGCAAGCCGCCGGCCTGCATCTTCTGACGGTCTTCGTAGATCTTCGACACCTGACGCTGGACCACGAAACCTTCTGGCAGCTCGAGCAGCTTGGCCGACAGGTCCTGCAGGGTCTTGAGGTCGAAACGGGTGTCGTGACGCGCGGTCCAGGCGTGACCCAGGTACGGACGCCAGTCGACGAACAGCTCGCGGTTCGGCTCCTTGACCAGGCTTTTTACCACGTGCAGGCCATTGTCCAGCGCGTTGCGGTACTCGTCGACCTTGGCCTGAGCACGCTCGGCGTCGATACGACCGGCCTGGATCAGCGCCTCGGCATACAGCTCACGGGTAGTGCGCTGCTTGCTGATCTGCTGGTACATCAGCGGCTGGGTGCCGTTCGGCTCGTCAGCCTCGTTGTGGCCACGACGACGGTAGCAGACCAGGTCGATCACCACGTCACGCTTGAACTGCATGCGGTAGTCGATGGCCAGCTGGGTAACGAACAGCACGGCTTCCGGGTCATCGCCGTTGACGTGCAGGATCGGCGCCTGGATCATCTTGGCAACGTCGGTGGCGTACTCGGTGGAGCGCGCGTCCAGCGGGTTGCTGATGGTGAAACCCACCTGGTTGTTGATCACGATGTGCACGGTACCGCCGGTCTTGAAACCGCGGGTCTGCGACATCTGGAAGGTTTCCATGACCACGCCCTGGCCGGCGAATGCGGCGTCGCCGTGGATCGAGATCGGCAGCACCTTGTCGCCAGCGGTATCGTTGCGGCGGTCCTGACGGGCGCGCACCGAACCCTCGACCACAGGCGAAACGATTTCCAGGTGGGACGGGTTGAACGCCATGGCCAGGTGAACTTCACCACCGGTGGTCATCACGTTCGAGGAGAAGCCCTGGTGATACTTCACGTCACCGGAGCCCAGCTCGTTCATCTTCTTGCCTTCGAACTCGTCGAACAGCTCGCGCGGGTTCTTGCCGAAGGTGTTCACCAGCACGTTCAGGCGGCCACGGTGGGCCATGCCGATGACGACTTCCTTGGTGCCGTACGAGCCGGAACGCTGGATCATTTCATCCAGCATCGGGATCAGGCTCTCGCCACCTTCAAGGCCGAAACGCTTGGTGCCCGGATACTTGGTACCCAGGTACTTTTCCAGGCCCTCACCGGCGGTCACGCGCTCCAGCAGGTGCGCCTGCACGTCAGCGGAAAACTCCGGACGGCCGCGTACGCTTTCCAGGCGCTGCTGGAACCAGCTGCGCTGCTCGGAATCGACGATGTGGGTGAATTCGGCGCCAATGGTGCGACAATATGTCTTCTGGAGTGCATCGAAGATGTCGCGTAGGCTCGCCTCCTCTTTGCCGATGAACAGGTCGCCGGCACGGAAGGTCGTATCAAGATCGGCATTGGTCAAGCCGTAGTGATTGATCGACAGGTCTACGGGCGCAGGGCGCTGCCACAACCCCAACGGGTCGAGCTTGGCAGCCTGATGGCCGCGCATACGATAGGCCTGGATCAGTCGCAGAACTTCAACCTGCTTCTTCTCGTGTTCACTGCTCACGCTCCCGGCGGATACCGGTTGGGCGCGGCGCTGGTTCTTTGCCAGCAGTACGAAATGGTCGCGGATTGTCGAGTGCGATACATCAGTAGCGGTGCTGCCGTCGGCTGGCAACTTCTGGAAGTAAGTGCGCCACTCTTCTGGCACAGCGTTAGGGTCGTGCAGGTAGAGTTCGTAGAGCTCTTCCACATATGCAGCGTTACCACCTGAAAGGTGGGCGCTATCCCACATGCGCTGCATCACGCTTTCTTGCATGCTTGGTCACCCTCGATTAGGGGACTGATCGGCGAGAGCCACAGCAAACCTGGAAAAGTCCGAATAAAGCGACTGAACCACGCCACTTGGATCCTGCTGATTTTCCGGGTACCAGCCCGGAAAGCCCCTGCTGGTCTCATATCTTCATAGGTATGAACGCGGGCTTTGTGGGCCCTTGTTCGGGTTTTACCTCAGTGCGGGCTCAACACCCGCACCTCGGCTTACTGCAGGTACAACAGGTTGTATCAGGTGCCGCTTTGCAGCAGCATGTTACGTACGTGACCGATTGCCTTGGTCGGGTTCAGACCTTTCGGGCAAACGTTTACGCAGTTCATGATCCCGCGGCAGCGGAATACGCTGAACGGGTCATCCAGGGACGCCAGGCGCTCCTGAGTCTTGGTGTCACGGCTGTCGGCCAGGAAGCGGTAGGCCTGCAACAGTGCGGCGGGGCCCAGGAACTTGTCCGGGTTCCACCAGAACGACGGGCAGGAGGTCGAGCAGCAAGCGCACAGGATGCACTCGTACAGACCGTCCAGCTTGTCACGCTCTTCAGGCGACTGCAGGCGCTCGATGGCCGGGGCCGGCGTGTCGTTCTGCAGGAATGGCTTCACCTTCTCGTACTGCTTGTAGAAGATGCTCATATCGACCACCAGGTCACGAATGACCGGCAGGCCTGGCAGCGGGCGCAGAACCAGCTTGTTGCCTTTGACCACACCCGACAGCGGGGTGATGCAGGCCAGGCCGTTCTTGCCGTTCATGTTCATGCCATCGGAACCGCACACGCCTTCACGGCAGGAGCGACGGTACGAGAAACCCTCGTCCTTTTCCTTGATCAGCGCCAATACATCGAGAACCATCAGGTCCTTGCCACCGGTATCGACGTCGAACGACTCCATCTTGGGCGCCGAGTCGGTGTCGGGGTTGTAACGATAAACTTCGACTTTCAACATAGCAGCCACCCTTAGTAAGTCCGGATTTTTGGCTCGAAGGCCGGTACGGTCTTCGGCGCAAAGTTGACGCCACGCTTGGCAACGCGCTTCTCACCCGGGTAGTACAGGGTGTGGCACAGCCAGTTTTCGTCGTCACGGTCTTCGAAGTCTTCACGGGCGTGAGCGCCGCGGGACTCTTTACGGGCTTCGGCCGCGATGGCGGTAGCTTCGGCGACTTCCAGCAGGTTCTGCAGCTCCAGCGCTTCGATACGCGCGGTGTTGAAGGCCTGGGACTTGTCGTTGATCTTGACGTTGGCGATGCGGTCACGCAGGCCGGCCAGCTGCTCGATACCCTTCAGCATGTATTCGCCAGTACGGAATACACCGAAGTAGTTCTGCATGCAGCTCTGCAGCTCGCGCTTGAGGCTGGCAACGTCTTCGCCAGTGGAGCGCTCGTTGAGCTTGTTCAGGCGGTTCAGGGCAACTTCGATGTCGGTGTCGCTGGCGTCGAGGTGCTCGATACCATCGCTCAGCGCCTTCTCCAGGTGCAGACCGGCTGCACGGCCGAACACCACCAGGTCGAGCAGCGAGTTGCCGCCCAGGCGGTTGGCACCGTGAACCGATACGCACGCCACTTCACCTACGGCGAACAGGCCAGGGATGATGTGATCCTTGCCTTCTTCGTCCATGGTGATGGCCTGGCCATGGATGTTGGTGGCAACGCCGCCCATCATGTAGTGGCAGGTCGGAACGACCGGCACCGGCGCGACGACCGGGTCGACGTGGGCGAAGGTCTTGGACAGCTCGCAGATACCTGGCAGGCGGCTGTGCAGCACTTCCTCGCCCAAGTGGTCCAGCTTCAGCAGTACGTGGTCCTTGTTCGGGCCCACGCCGTTGCCGGCGATGATTTCCTTGACCATGGAACGGGCAACCACGTCGCGGCCGGCCAGGTCTTTCGCGTTCGGCGCGTAACGCTCCATGAAGCGCTCGCCGTGGGCGTTGATCAGGTAGCCACCCTCACCGCGGCAGCCTTCGGTGACCAGTACACCGGCGCCGGCGATGCCGGTCGGGTGGAACTGCCACATCTCGATGTCCTGCACCGGTACACCGGCACGCAGGGCCATACCGATACCGTCACCGGTATTGATCAGGGCGTTGGTGGTGGAGGCGTAGATACGGCCTGCACCGCCAGTGGCCAGAACGGTGGCCTTGGACTTGATGTACATGGTTTCGCCGGTTTCGATGCAGATCGCGATCACACCGACAAAAGCGCCTTCCTGGTTCTTTACCAGATCAACAGCGTAGTACTCGTTGAGGAAGGTGGTACCGGCTTTCAGGTTGCCCTGGTACAGGGTGTGCAGCAGCGCGTGACCGGTACGGTCGGAAGCGGCACAAGTACGGGCAGCCTGGCCACCTTTACCGAAGTCCTTGGACTGGCCACCGAACGGACGCTGGTAGATACGGCCGGTTTCGGTACGCGAGAACGGCAGGCCCATGTGGTCCAGCTCGAAGACCGCAGCCGGGCCTTCCTGACACATGTATTCGATAGCGTCCTGGTCACCGATGTAGTCGGAACCTTTGACGGTATCGTACATGTGCCAGCGCCAGTCGTCGTTCGGGTCAGCCGAAGCGATGGCGCAGGTGATGCCGCCCTGGGCGGATACAGTGTGCGAGCGGGTCGGGAAGACCTTGGTGACTACGGCAGTCTTGTGGCCGCCTTGAGCCAGTTGCAGCGCAGCACGCATGCCGGCGCCGCCGCCACCGATGATGATGGCGTCGAATGAGATGGTTGGAATGCTAGCCATGGATCAGATACCCCAGAGAATCTGCACACCCCAGACGAAGTAAGCGAACATCGCAACGCCGCATACCGCCTGGAACAGGAAACGAATCGCAGTTGCCGACTTGCCGAACGACATAGGCGTCAGGTAGTCGGTTGCAATGGTCCACATGCCGACCCAGGCGTGAGCGCCCAGGGCAACGAGGGCCAGCAGACTGAAGATCCGCATCGCGTTGTTGGAGAACAGACCATGCCACTGGGTGTAGTCGATGCCTGGGTGGGCGACCACGTAGCCGATCAGGAAGAGGAAGTAAGCCGCGAGAACGACCGCGGAGACGCGTTGCGCCATCCAGTCATAGAGGCCCGAACGCGACAGGTTCGTGACATTGGTTACCATACCCAAACTCCCACCAGAACGATCAGCACCACGGAGATGACAATCACGATTTTCGAGCCCAGCTTGCCGCCTTCCAGCGTCTCACCGATGCCCATGTCCATGATCAGGTGGCGTACACCTGCCACGAGGTGATAAAGCAGGGCGGACAACAGGCCCCAGGTCACGAATTTGGCCAGCGGGCTGGTCAGACACGCCTTCACCTCACCGAAGCCTTCCTCGGAGCCCAACGATTTGCCCAGTGCATAAAGCATGATGGCAAGGCCGATGAACAGGATGACGCCGGAGATACGGTGCAGAATGGACGTGTATGCAGTGACAGGGAGCTTGATGGTCCTTAGGTCTAGGTTTACAGGTCGTTGGCTTTTCACGGCTTTTTTCACACTGAAGAGCCCCTAGCGAATCAGGGCAAAGTTGTTGGTAAGTGTACTGGTCAGGTACCCACCACCCAGGGAACGGCGACCCCCAGCAGTTCGGGCTTGCAAGCCCCTGGCGGTCGGGTGCCGAGTATAGACAGTTAGGCTGCTTATGACAACGTGACGGGGTAGCCCAAATAGCGCATTGCCTTTAACGAACAAAAGGCGTAAATGGGCGAGAATTTCGGGAAAAATCAGGCTTGAATGCCTGATTCAACAAGCCTTTAGGCAAATTGACATCTGAATTTATCCCTCTATAGTGGTGCGGGCCCTGCGTGGGGGGTCTGTCTGATGATTTCAAGCATTAATAGGAGGCCACATGGCTGACAAAAAAGCGCAGTTGGTCATCGAGGGCGCTGCCCCCGTCGAGCTGCCCATTTTAACCGGCACCGTTGGTCCTGATGTAATCGACGTCCGCGGGTTAGGGGCCACTGGTCACTTCACCTTCGACCCCGGTTTCATGGCGACCGCCTCGTGCGAGTCGAAGATCACCTATATTGACGGCGACAAAGGTATCCTGCTGCACCGCGGCTACCCGATCGAGCAACTCGCCGAACAGTCCGACTACCTCGAAACGTGCTACCTGCTGCTCAACGGCGAACTGCCGAATGCCGAGCAGAAGGCCCAGTTCGTCAGCACCGTCAAGAACCACACCATGGTTCACGAGCAGCTGAAGTCCTTCTTCAACGGCTTCCGCCGCGACGCTCACCCGATGGCGGTGATGTGTGGCGTAGTCGGCGCCCTGTCGGCGTTCTATCACGACTCCCTGGACATCAATAACCCGCAACACCGCGAAATTTCCGCGGTGCGCCTGGTCGCCAAGATGCCGACCCTGGCCGCGATGGTTTACAAGTACTCCATGGGCCAGCCGATGATGTACCCGCGCAACGACCTGTCGTACGCGGAAAACTTCCTGCACATGATGTTCAACACCCCGTGCGAGATCAAACCGATCAGCCCGGTGCTGGCCAAGGCAATGGACCGGATCTTCATCCTCCACGCCGACCACGAGCAAAATGCCTCCACCTCTACCGTTCGCCTGGCCGGCTCGTCGGGTGCCAACCCGTTCGCCTGTATCGCCGCCGGTATCGCCGCACTGTGGGGCCCGGCCCATGGCGGTGCGAACGAAGCCGTACTGACCATGCTCGATGAAATCGGCGATGTATCGAACATCGACACCTTCATCGCCAAGGCCAAGGACAAGAACGACCCGTTCAAGCTGATGGGCTTCGGTCACCGCGTGTACAAGAACCGCGACCCGCGTGCTACCGTCATGAAGCAGACCTGCGACGAAGTCCTGCGCGAGCTGGGCATCAAGAACGACCCGCAGCTGGAACTGGCCATGCGCCTCGAAGAGATCGCCCTGACCGATCCGTACTTCATCGAGCGCTCGCTGTACCCGAACGTCGACTTCTACTCGGGGATCATCCTCAAGGCGATCGGCATTCCGACCAGCATGTTCACCGTGATCTTCGCCCTGGCACGTACTGTCGGCTGGATCTCGCACTGGAAAGAAATGCTCTCCAGCCCGTACAAGATCGGCCGTCCGCGCCAGCTGTACACCGGCGAGCAAAAACGCGATATCACTGCACTGAAAGACCGCAAGTAAGCTTTTCTAGCCGAACGCAAAAGGCTGCCCTCGGGCAGCCTTTTTTCTTCCAGGTCCTGGTGGCCGCAGTTCGACCCTTGCGGGAGCGGCCTTGCGTTAAACCTCAGTTTTTCTCAGCCCGCTCCCGCAGCCCTTTCAGGGTATTGAACGGCGCGTCCACCACGAACTTGTTGGCCACCATCGCCGGCACGCTCCCCCCCGGCTCGGTGTGCACCTGGTAGGTCACTTCCGTGCTGTCGCCCTTGGGTACCAGCTTCCAGAAGCCCTCAACCTTGGCCACCCGCACATAGCCCTTCTCTTCCGGCAGATAGGTCGGCTCTTCCTTCAGGTTACGCACCAGGCTGCCGTCCGCTCCCTTGACAGTGGTCACGTGCAGAATCGAATCTCGCGGCGTTACCGGCCAAGGGGTATTGAACTGGGTGTAGGTCCAGCTCTGATCACCTTCGTGCTTGAGCAGCTTCTGCGACTTGCACTCATGAATCCATGCGCAGGCCCCGACCACGTCTTCCTGCAACGCCTGCACCTTGGCCAGCGGCGCCTTGATTACGGTGACGCCCTGATAAGCCTTGTACTTGGACCCGGCCACTTCACTGAGGGATACCTTGATGCCCTCTTCGTCCTTGGCCACCTGCCAGTTTTCGGCCCAGGCCGCAGGCGACAGCAGAACACCCACGCCACACAGCAGTGCAATTCGCTTGAACGATCTCATCATGTTTATCCTTGTTGTCGAAGATCCAGCCTGTCACGCCGCCGTCATCTGCTCCCACCAGCCAAGAATCCTGATTGCCTCGTCACGGTCACTGCCGCACACCTCGACATCTGCCTTGAAGCCGCCACATACCGCCGGCCGCTCGGGCTTGCCGAACAGGTCGCACAGGTTGGCAGCCGTCAGGTGCAGGCAGCGCTCACCAGCCGGCTTGCCATTGGGCATGCGCGGCATCGCAGACGTGATGGACGGGGCGATGCAGCAAGCACCACAGCCTTCACGGCAGTTCATGGCTATTCACCAAAATCAGGACTCCCTGGAACAAAACGGGACGAACGTCCCTGGATAGTAACCGCTCAAACAGGCGTTTGAAATTGCTGGCACGATGAAATCTGCCGTGACCCGGCAGTCAGTTCCCGGCTACTGCCGATACTCGAAATCGATCGCCGCCCCCTCCACGTCATGACGGCTGTCATTACGCAACTGCAGCTGCATTTCGTTATTGATAAGCCGGCCATTGAGCTGGAACGGGCTGTCATTGGTTTCGGGCTTTTCGGTGAACATCGGCGGCAGCAAAGGTTTGCGCCGCTGGATGGGCGACGGGGTACCCACATCCGGCTCAAGGGTATTGACCATATCGACTGGCAGGCTGAGGTCCAGCTTTGCCTTGGGCAGTGGTTTGGCAACCGCTTTACTGACGGGTTTGTGCGCCTTGGTCTTGCTGTTGCCGGTTTTTTTCACCACCTGCTTCGGCGCGGGCTTGGCTGCCACTTTTTTTTGCACGGGCTTGCTCTGGGCTGCCTGCGCCTGTTGCGCCGGCTGCGCAGCCAAGGTTGGACCGCCCGGGTAGCAGAGCGGTGCAAGACACAAGATCAGGGCAAAACGGCGCAAAGCATTCATGGCAAATGGACAGATTGGCAAGAAAGGTGCGTATGCTCCATGTTCCACAAGCGCCTGGCAAGCCTTACAAAAGTGTGAGCGCAGGCTCCCTGCACAACTGCTGAGCCAGCAAACCCAGCGTCATCACTGCCCGCTCGGCCTCCTTGTTCCACGGGATGCCGCAATTAAGGCGAATGCAGTGATTGAACTGTTCTGTGTTACTGAATATTAACCCCGGCGCAATGCTGATGCCCTGCTCCAGCGCCCGCACATGCAGCTCCTGGGTATTGACCCGCCCGGGCAAGCTTATCCAGAGGATGAAACCGCCCGTCGGCCGAGTCATCTGGGTACCCTCCGGGAAGTGCTGCTGCACCGCCAACTGGTAGGCGCTGAGGTTCTTGCGATACTCCTGGCGTATGTAACGCAGGTGCCGGTCGTAGCCGCCATTTTCCAGGTAGGCCGCCACGCCCATCTGCGTCACGCTGCAGGCCGAATGAGTGGTGAAGGTCTGCAGGCGCTGTATCTCGTCCTGATAGCGCCCGGCGATCATCCAGCCAACGCGCACACCAGGGGACAAGGTCTTGGAGAAACTTGAACAGTAGATCACCCGGTCCAGCCGGTCGAATGCCTTCAGCGCCTTGGTCTTGCCTTGCTCGAACATCAACTCGCCATAGATGTCGTCCTCGACGATCTGGATGTCGAAGTCCGACGCCAGGCGCAGCAACTGCTTCTGCCGCTCTTCAGGAACAGTGCCGCCCAACGGGTTGCTCAGGCGGGCGGTCAGCACCAGGGCCTTGATCGACCACTGGTTGGCCGCCAGCTGCAAGGCTTCAAGGCTGATACCGGTGGACGGGTCACTGGGGATTTCGATCACTTTCAGGCCCAGCAGGTCGGCCAGTTGCAGCAAGCCGTAATACGTCGGCGACTCGGCCGCAATCAGATCGCCCGGGCGGGTCAGCACGCGCAATGACATTTGCAGGGCATCGACGCAGCCATGGGTCACGATCACTTCACGGGGGTCGACCAGCACGCCAGCATCGCGCATGCGAATGGCGATCTGCCGGCGCAACGGCTCAAAGCCGGGGCTGAACATGTAGCTGAACGCGCGCGGGCTGTGAAAGCGGGTGACCTTGGCAATTTGCTGATGCAGGGCACGGACCGGCAGGTAGTCGACATGCGGCACCGCAGCACCAAACGGGAACACGCCATCACGGCGCGCCTCGGTCAGCACTTGCTGGATGATGCTGGCGCGGGTGACCAGACCGGGGCGCTCCACCCGGGCAATGTCCGGCGTTTGCGCAGTCAGGGCCGGCGTCTGGTGCACGTAGTAGCCCGACTGCGGCCGCGCGCGGATAAGCCCTTGGTCTTCGAGGTTGGCATAAGCCTGCAGCACCGTGGCATGGCTGACATTGAGCTGGGCACTCATCTTGCGCACGGAGGGTACACGCTCGCCTGGCTGGTAGACACCGCGACGGATGTCATCGGCCAGTTGCTGGGCGATACGCTGGTACAGCAGCAGGTTGGTCATGGCGGCAGGCTCGTTGTTCTTGTGCGGCTCAGTGACGGTAGAGGATACCGTAACAGTTGCAAAGTGTACTGGGACAGAATGCAACATAGTCGACAATACAACAGCGTGACAGCTATCGAAACGACTAAGCCGACAAAAAGCGGGGCTGCCTGGCGGCCCCCCCCCGGCAATCCAGCCTCCTTTCAACAAAAACATGGCTTTTGATCTGGCAGGGACCTTGTGGGAGCGGGCTTGCCCCGCGAACACCGGAAAAGCCGGTGCCATGCACCGCGCGCCCCCCTTCGCGGGACAAGCCCGCTCCCACAATGACGCCTGACACGCATTCCCTGTGGGAGCTGTAACTCAGCGCGCCGGCGCGAGCTTGCCTTTGTCGTCGGAGAAGACGATCTCCACCCGGCGGTTCTGCGCCCTGCCCCGCTCAGAGGCATTGGCCTCGATCGGGTACTGGTCGCCATAGCCCTCGACCTGCAGGCGCTTTTCGTCGATGCCAAGGTCCACCAGCATGTCGGCCACGGCCTGCGCCCGGTCACGGGACAGGTTCAGGTTGTCCTCGGCGGCGCCAGTGCTGTCGGTATAACCCTCGATACGCACCACCCGTCGCGGGTTCAGCTGAAGGAACTGCACCAGTTTGAGTACGGTACGGCTGGCCGAGTTTTTCAGGTCGGCACGCCCAGTATCGAACAGCACGTCACCCAGGGTCATCACCAGGCCACGGTCGGCTTGCTCCGAAGCCAGCGCCGCGATCTGCGACTCGACCCACTTGCCCTGCTGCTGCACGCTGGCCAGCTTGGCCTCGCGCAAAGCCAGCTGCAGGCGCTGACGCTCGAGGTCAAGCTTGGCCTGGCGCTCCTGGTTCAGCGCCAGCTTGGCATGCTCACTGGCAATCTCGCTGTAACGCTGGCTCAGGTAAGCGTAATGACGCACATCGGAACCGGTGCCGATGTAGCTGGACAGGCGCTCGGCACGGGCCAGCGACTCGCCCGCGCGGATCACGTCACGCGGCGCACTGCGCAGCACATCGGAATCATCCTTGACCTTGGCGAAAGTGGCACTGGCTTCCTCCAGCGCTGCAGAGCTGCGTTGGCTGGCGCAACCTTGCAAGGCTGCTGCCAGCGCCAGCAACGCCAACGCGGCCAATGGCGTACGGCGGATCATGGCTGCACCTCCAGCTGCTTGCGCAAGCGCTTGACCCGCGACTGCAGCAGCTGCAACTGCTCTTCGCTCTTCTGGTTCAGCACCTGGGCCTCGGCCAGGCGAGCATCCAGTTCGGCCTGCTCGGCGCGCATGCGCGCATCGCGGTAATCTTCGGTCAGCATGTTGGTCTTGGCCCGGGCCAGCTTGTCTTCAGCCATCTTCAGCGTCTCGACCTGCTCGGTGGCACCTACGGCCCTGGCCTGCTCCAGTGCCTGTTCGGAAATGCGCATCTGCTCGTCAGGGGCCGGATCATTGGCGCAGCCAGCCAGGCCGAGCACGGCCAAGGCAAGGATTAGTGGTTGGGTTCTCACGCAATCTTCCTAGTGTTTGGGGGCGTCCGCCGGCACCTGCAATTGCGCTTTCCAGCGCTCGACATTTCGTTGCAGGACGGCCTCGGACGCACCGGAGATCGGCAATTCTGTCAGTTTTTTTGCCAATTGCCCACGCAACCAGCTGTCATTGCATGCCGAGTTGTGCGAAAGGGCCAGATACAGACCTGGCCGGTCCACCGGCAGGCCGCGGGCGATCAGGTCATTGTTCATGCCCAGGCTCTGGGCCATGGCCATGCCCGAATAGCGGCCGGCGAGCACATAATCCACTTGGCCAAGCACCAGCTTCTGGAATGCCTGGGTCAGGTTCTGCGCCGGCACCAGCTTCAGCTGGGCCTTGGCAAACGCGGTAAAGGCCGGGGTCAGGCGCGCGCGTTCGGACAAGCTGCCCTGGTATTTGGCCAGGTCCGCCGGGCCATCGAACGTCAACTCGGCGTCATGGCGTGTCCACACCAGGTATTCGTTGAGCTGAAGGGGTGGGTGGATGTAGTCCAGCGCGGTGAGCTGTTCGACCTGCATGGGTGTATCGAGCAGCAGGTCCATACGCCCGCTGCGCACCTCTTCCAGGGCCTGGTCGCGACGGCCGGCATTCAGCACCTCCACCTTCACGCCCAGCTCGCCAGCCACCTGGCGCAACAGGTCCACGTTGGCACCGATCAAATGTTTCGGGTCTTTCGGGTCCTGCCAAGAGTAGGGCGGCGCATCGGGGCTGCCGGTTGCCACCAGGCGCTCACACTTGCCTGCTGCCATGGCCAGCGGCGACGCCAACGCCGCCATGCATACCAGCGCCCTGCCCGTTCCGCGCAACGTCATCCCTCACTCCTCAACCCATAAAAAAACCCGACCCTCAATGCGAGGGCCGGGTTCTTTATAAGTGAAGCAGGCGGATCAGACCAGCTTTTCCAGCTCCGGAACCGCTTCGAACAAGTCAGCGACCAAGCCGTAATCGGCCACCTGGAAGATCGGCGCTTCTTCGTCCTTGTTGATCGCAACGATCACTTTGGAGTCTTTCATGCCGGCCAGGTGCTGGATCGCGCCGGAGATACCGACGGCGATGTACAGCTGT